>NZ_WFGV02000007.1 GCF_010095445.2 Pseudomonas sp. TNT3 | reverse complement strand
CGAGGAGGATATCGACGCCGTTGCCGAATTCGCCTTGCGCCATCGCCGTCGTGAGCACACCCCACCGGCCCCGCAACACAGCCAGCCACCCTCCGGCGAGAACACGCAGCCGAGCGAAGGCCAGGGTCAATGGGGTGAAATGCCTGCTCAGGCGCTGCCGGTCGGCGCCCGACGTGAAGTGCCGAGCTGGCCAAAAAAGCCTTAGGCATTCGCCCTCGATCGGACGTGGGGGCGAATGCCAGACCCCGTGCCGGACGGCTCGATAACGGCAAGCAGGGCAAACGTCATGCGGCACGCAGTGGTTCGATCAATTGGCCCGGCACGTTACTCAATGGCCGTCCGCGTCATCGTGAGGACGTCCTGTTCCACCTGCGCACCCGGTCGCCCCATGAGCTGTGGCTGGTGATCGTCGATGCCTCGGCTTCGACGCGTCGCCATCAGGCCTTAAGCGATGCCAAAGGTCTGCTGGCCCAGCTGTTTGATGACGCCTATCGCCAGCGTGCGCGGTTGGCGTTGCTGACCGCCAGTGGTGCGGTGCCGAATTGGCAGGTGCAAGGGTTGAAAGCGTCGAGCGGTCTGCGTACCTGGCTGGATGGGTTAGGTGCCGGAGGAGGAACGCCATTGCTGGCGGCACTGGGTGAAGCGGGGCGTTGGCTGATCGCTCGGCAAAAGCGTTTTCCGGCTGAGCAACAACGGGTATTGGTGCTGACCGATGGACGCTTGAAGGCGTGGTCGATGTTGCCGACGCTGGCATGCCCGGGGGTGCTGATCGATATCGAGCGAGGGCCGATTCGGTTGGGACGGGCGAAGTTGCTGGCGGCGGAGCTGCAAGCGCAATACCGGCATATCGATGAACTGATTTCGGGTTGAGTTAGCTCTTTTTTTCGCGAGCAATCTATCGTAGGAACTGCCGAAGGCTGCGATTTTTTGATCTTGATCTTCTTCTGTGTGAAAAAAGATGAAGGTCAAAAGATCGCAGCCTTCGGCAGCTCCTACAGGATGTGTGTTTTCAAAGGACCGATGTAACAACAAGCCTTGCCCGCGACATGGCGAGGCTTGGTTATCAGCGAAACAGGTTGGTCCGCGCCAACTCGATCACCTCATCCCCACGCCCGCTCATCACCGCTTTGAGCATGTACAAACTGAACCCCTTGGCCTGTTCCAGCTTGATGGTGGGGGGCATCGCCAATTCCTGGGTGGCGGTCACCACATCCACCAATACCGGCCCGTCATGCGCCAGCGCCCGGCGCAACGCCTGTTCCAGATCCTCTGACTCCTCGACACGAATCCCCAGAATGCCCATCGCATTGGCCATCGCCGCAAAGTCCGGGTTGTGCAGATCAGTGCCGGTATCCAATAGCCCGCTGGACTTCATTTCCATGGCGACGAAGCCCAGTGACGCGTTGTCGTAGACGATGATTTTCACCGGCAGCTTCAACTGCGCCAGGGAAATGAAATCCCCCATCAACATGCTGAAACCACCGTCGCCCGACAGGGAAATCACCTGGCGATCAGGGAACGCTGCCTGCGCGCCGATGGCTTGAGGCATGGCGTTGGCCATCGATCCGTGATTGAACGAACCGAGCAGGCGCCGCTTGCCGTTCATTTTCAGATAACGGGCGGCCCACACCGTCGGGGTGCCGACGTCGGCCGTGAAGATCGCATCGTCTTCGGCCAGCTCGCTGAGCAGGCGCGTGAGGTATTGCGGATGAATCGGGCGACCTGGTGCTGAAGGTTGCGCCAGGTCATCAAGGCCCTGGCGCGCTTTTTCGTAATGCTTGAGCGAGGACTCCAGAAAGCTCCGGTCCGCTCGATACGGCAAGCGCGGAAGCAGCGCCGCCAGGGTTTCGCCAACGTCTGCGGCGATTCCGAGATCCAGCGCGGTGCGGCGACCAAGGGCTTGCGGGTCATGATCGATCTGAATGATGGTGGCGTCGGTCGGGTAAAACTGGCGATAGGGGAAGTCGGTACCGAGCATCACCAGCGTGTCGCAGTTGAGCATCGCGTGATATCCGGAGCTGAAGCCGATCAAACCGGTCATGCCGACATCGAACGGGTTGTCCCACTCGACATGTTCCTTGCCGCGCAATGCGTGAACCACCGGCGCGCCAAGGGCGTCGGCCAGTGCCACCACCTGATCATGTGCGCCTGCGCAACCGGCACCGCACATCAGTGTCACGGCTTTGCCCTGGCTCAACAACTCGACCAGTCGATCGAGGTCGTGAGGCGCTGGCAAGGTGCGCGGTTTGGCGAGGGCTGGCCAGGGCTTGAGGTTGTCTTCGACTTCCTGCAGGGCGACGTCACCGGGAATCACCACTACCGCCACACCACGATTGAGAATTGCACTGCGCATGGCCCGGTGCAGCACATGCGGCATCTGGGCCGGGCTGCTCACCAACTCGACGAAATGGCTGCATTCCTTGAACAATTCCTGAGGATGGGTTTCCTGAAAGTAATTCAGGCCGACTTCCGAAGACGGAATCTGCGCAGCAATCGCCAGCACCGGCACATGGTTCCTGTGGCAATCGAACAGCCCGTTGATCAAATGCAAATTGCCCGGTCCGCAACTGCCCGCGCACACCGCCAGTTCCCCGGTCACCGCTGCTTCCGCGCCGGCAGCAAACGCGGCGACTTCTTCATGGCGCACATGCATCCACTCGATGCTGTCCATGGTGCGCAGGGCGTCGGTCAGGCCGTTGAGGCTGTCGCCCGTCAGGCCCCAGATGCGTTTGACGCCGGCCTGTTCAAGGGTGGTGGCCAGTTGCTGGGCAATGGTGATTTTCGCCATGGGAAGGGCTCCAGTGATCAATGAGTTGTCTTCAGGGTTTAGAGAGGACAACTCAACGCAGGCCATGACTCCCTTGTTTATTCCAGGCTCATGGACACGCGAGTCGGCACCGGAATTGGATTGCGCATCAACGTGCCCACCACCAGGGCTCCCAGCAGTGCCAGCAAACCGGCGACCAGCAGCAACAAACTGAAGCCACCGACGAACGCCTGCCGCGCCATAGGCTCGACTGCCGCGCGGGCAACATCAGGCAACAAGCTCATGGCCGCCGTCATGTCACCGGCCACCACGCGAGATGCAATGCCCTGCGTCTGATCGAGCCATTGCCCACCCTGTGTCGCCAGTTGGCCGCGCAGCAAGGCTTCGGTATGGCTCGACAGCAAGGCGCCGTACACACCGATGGCCAGCACGATGGCGCTGAAACGCATGGTGGTGCTCATGCCCGACGCCATGCCGGTGCGTTCCCGAGGCACGCAGGCCATGATGTTTTTCTGCGTGTCGCCATTGAGCAAACCCGCGCCGGCCCCCGTGACGGCGATCGCCAGGGCAAAGGGCAGGTAGCCCCCGCTGGAGACGGCCCAGGCACTGAGCAGGTTGCCGCTGCCGACCAGTGCCAGTCCTGTCGCCATCAAGGTTGCCGGCGCAAACCGCGTCGCCAGTCGGGCGCCAATCTTCGGGCAGATCAGCATGGTCACGGCAAACGGCAACATCCCCAATCCCGAGGCAATCGCGGAAAAGCCGAGGCCGTTTTGCAGGTAGAACGGCAGCAAGGTCATCATCACCTGGGCACATCCGGCGTAGGCAAACATGCCCAGCAACGCGCCGATGAAGCGTGGATGCCTGAACAATTGCAGGTCGACCATGGGGCGCTGCTGCATCCGTTCGATCACGATGAACGCACCTAACAGTAGCGCGCCCCCGACGAGTCTTGCGTAAGTCAGCGGGTTGCTCCAGCCGATCCGGTTGGCCTCGATCAGGCCCCAGATCAGGCACGCCAGACTGGCACTGAACGCCAGGCTGCCCCAAGGATCGAGGCGCGCCGACTGGGTGTCCCGAGACTCGGGAATCGCGCGCCAGACCATCACCATCAGTAACAGACCCACGGGCAGGTTCAGGTAGAAAATCCACCGCCAGCCGATGTATTCGGTGATCACGCCACCCAGGGTGGGGGCGGCCGTCATCGCCACGCCCATGCACGCACCCCAGAACGCCCACGCCTTGGCTCGCTCCACCTCATCGTGGAAAGCGTGGCCGATGGAGGCCAGGGCCGAGGTCAACAGCAGCGCCGCGCCGACACCTTTGATGGCCCGTGCGATGTCCAGGAATAACGCGTTCGGCGCCGCCCCGCAGCCGATCGACGCCAGGATGAAAATGCTCAGGCCCCAGAGCAGGGTTTTCTTGCGCCCGAAGCGGTCGGCAATACTGCCCGCCGGCAATAACAGCGCGGCAAAGGCCAACATGTAGGCGCTGACGACCCATTCGATGTCCGCGAAATTCGCGCCCAGGTCTCTGGCGATAGTGGGCAGCGTCACGGCGACAATGTTGGTGTCGAGGACAATCAGCGAACAAACGCCTGAGGCCGTCAATAACGTCAGGCGCGGACTCACGCGGCTCATGACGGGATTGCCTTTTGGGCAAGGTCGCAGGTTTCGGAATAATTACGAAGCTTAGTGGGCATGATTCGGGCTCTTTACTGTGATTGCCCGATGAGCTTATCGTGACCCACCAAGGACTTTGTTAGCCAGGCCCCTGGACTTCATTACCTTTGAGCTAATGCATTCATGGACATACGGCACTTCCGCTATTTTCTGGCCGTTGCCCGGCAAGGCAACTTCACTCGCGCCGCCGAGCAACTGGGTATCGCGCCGCCGACCCTGACGCGACAGATCCAGGACATGGAGAACGAACTCGGTACACGTTTGTTCGTGCGGCAAACCCGTGAAATCAGCCTGACCGAGGCTGGCGCGGCTCTGGTGATCGAAGCCGAAGCGACGGTGCGGCAGTTTGAATTCGCCCAGCAAAATGCCCAGCGCGCGGGACGAGGGGAAATTGGTCATATCGAACTCGCCTACGTGGCTTCGGCGGTGTACTCGGGCCTGCTGCAGAAACAAGTGCAGGCCTTCAGCCGTGCATGCCCCGACGTCAGCGTGAACGTGCGTGAACACGCGATGGCATCATTGCCGGCGATGGTGGACGAGGGTCGATTCGATATCGGTTACGTGCGTTCACCCATGACATTGCCTGAAGGCCTGGAAGCGATCCGTCTTGACGCTGAGGGATTCGTATTGGCACTGCCGAGCGAATCATGGCTATCGCGACTGACGGAGATCGGCCCGGAACACCTGCAGGGCGAGACGTTCATTCTTCCGGAACAGATCAGCGGCACCTTGCAAGTTGCCGCCGCTGGCGGGTTTGCGCCCAGATTGGGGGCTCAACCGGGCGGGCTGGTGGCGGTGCTGGCCCTGGTGTCCTTGGGACAGGGCGTGGCAGTGGTGCCGGAGTCGGTGGTCGGGCATGTCGGGTTGCCGGGTGTGGTGTATCGGTCGATCAAGGGCTGTGAGGCGAGTTCGTGGTTGTCGCTGGTGTATCGGCGGTTCGAGAAGTCGGCGGCGGTGGTCAGGTATATCGAACTGGTTAAACAACGCTAAAAGCTTCGGGAGCAGGCTCTCTCCAACAGGCGGATTGCGAAACGGCACACATCCAGTGTGGGAGCGGGCTTGCCCGCGATGGCGGCCACCCGAACAGCAACTATCCCGAGGTTCTACAGATTTTGTAATAATTCCAGGCTGTAGGAAAAGAGACTTTCGCCTGTACGCTTCAAGACCTTTTTCCTTTCAGGATTTGCATGAACACCGTTTCGGAGCCTCCCAGTTACCCTTTCCCCACGCGCAACCGCGCGGTCCTGATGCACGCGAAACATCCGGTCTTCCGACTTCAGAACGCCTTTTTCATTGCCACTCCACGGCCCCTGCGCCGTGCCTTGCCGTGTCCGGCATTCTGAATTCACTGAAGAGATCGAGACGTTTTTATGGAATGGATTGCTGACCCTACCGCGTGGCTGGGCTTATTGACGTTGATCGTGCTGGAGCTGGTGCTCGGCATCGACAACCTGGTGTTTATCGCCATTCTGGCGGACAAACTGCCGCCGGAGCAGCGGGATCGGGCACGTCTCATTGGCTTGTCGCTGGCGTTGTTGATGCGCCTGGGCCTGCTGGCGAGTATTTCCTGGCTCGTCACCCTCACGCAGCCGTTGTTCGAAGTGTTCGATAAGAGCTTCTCCGGACGTGACCTGATCATGCTGTTCGGTGGTGTGTTCCTGCTGTTCAAGGCCACCATGGAATTGCACGAGCGACTCGAAGGCCATGTCGGCGAACGCTCGACCAACGCAGCTTATGCGCTGTTCTGGCCGATCGTGGCGCAGATTGTGGTGCTCGATGCGGTGTTTTCCCTGGACGCAGTGATCACCGCCGTGGGCATGGTCGATGAGCTGGCAGTGATGATGATCGCCGTGATCATTTCCATCGGCCTGATGATTGTCGCCAGTAAACCGCTGACCCGTTTCGTCAACGCGCACCCGACAGTGATCATGCTGTGCCTGGGCTTCTTGATGATGATCGGCTTCGCGCTGACCGCTGAAGGCCTGGGTTTCCACATACCCAAGGGTTACCTGTATGCGGCAATCGGTTTCTCGATCCTGATCGAGGTGTTCAACCAGATCGCCCGGGCGCGTCGTAAACGCTCGATGCAGGGCGTACGTCCAATGCGCGAACGCACGGCACATGCGGTGATGCGTTTGCTCGGTGGCCGCAGGCTGGCGGCTGAAGAGGTCGATGACGAGATTGCCGACCTCCTGGACAACGGCGAGGCGCCGAGTGAAGTGCTGTTCGACCGACGTGAGCGGGTGATGATCAGTGGCGTATTGCAACTGGCCGAACGCCCGATTCGCAGCCTGATGACCGTGCGCGCCGACGTTGATCATATCGACTTGTCTGAAGACGCCAGCGCAATTCGCACGCGGCTGATGCATTCGTCCTACTCGCGTTTGCCGCTGATCCGCGATGGTGCGGTCGATGAGCCGCTGGGCTTCGTGCACAAGAAGGAGCTGTTGAAAGAGTACCTGGCCGGCAACGAGCCCGACCTTGAGCATCTGGCGCGCAAGGCCATCAACTTGCTGGAAAGTTATTCGATCCTCAATGCCCTGGAACAGATGCGCAAAGCCTCGACGCACATCGCGTTTGTGGTCAATGAATTCGGCGACTTCGTGGGTGTGCTGACCATGACCGACATTCTTGAGTCCATTGCCGGCGAGTTGCCCGATGCCAGCGAAATCGAAGGCCCGGATGTGGTTGAGGAACAGGGCGGGTTCATGGTCAGCGGCGCGCTGAACCTGATGCGCGTACGGCAACGAACCGGTTTCGCCGCGGAACCGACCGAGGATTATCAGACCCTGGCCGGTTTGGTGGTGAGCGTGCTCGACCGGCTGCCGATGATCGGGGACAGCCATGAGTGGGAAGGCTGGCGGATGACCGTCATGGCGGTCGAAGAGCGACGGGTGACGCGAGTGTTGCTGGTGCCTGTCGGCTCGTAGTCATTCGCCGATTCTCAGGGCCTCATCGCGAGCAGGCTCACTCCCACCCTGGACTGCGCTCGCCAATGCGGCTCGGTCTCTTGTAGGAGTGAGCCTGCTCGCGATGGCAATCTCCCCGAGAGCTGAAAACTCAGCCCATGTCGCACACATGGGCATCGGCGCACCGATTGTGAACCTCATACCCGCCTGCCGTAGCTAACGGTAGCGCTTGTGCCCTGTGCCTTTCGTAACACCGGTTTTCGCGTTTTCTTGCATCCCTCTGATTCAAAACACTTTCGATTCTCCTCAACATTCCCGTCACAACCTGTGGCACACTTTCTGCTGTCTATTCCGCTGTTACAAACCACTATCCGCTATAGCGGAATAAACAACACCCTGGAGTGCTTGCCATGCATCGCCGACCTTCCTTGTTTAAAGCGTGTGTTTTTCTGTTTGTAGCTTCGGCTGCTGCCGTGGGTGTGGCCCAGGCGGCGGACGGTAAGCTCGATAGCGTGCTGGCCCGCGGAAAGCTCATTGTGGGTACGGGCAGTACCAATGCGCCGTGGCACTTCCAGGGAGCGGATGGCAAATTGCAGGGTTTCGATATCGACATCGGGCACATGATCGCCAAGGGTCTGTTTAACGACCCGAGCAAGGTTGAGTACGTAGTGCAATCGTCCGATGCGCGGATTCCCAATCTGCTGACCGACAAGGTCGACATCAGTTGCCAGTTCATTACCGTCACCGCCAGCCGTGCCCAGCAGGTGGCGTTCACCCTGCCGTACTACCGCGAAGGTGTGGGGCTGCTGCTGCCGGCCAACAGCAAGTACAAGGAAATCGAAGACCTGAACGCCGCGGGCGACAGTGTGACTGTGGCGGTGCTGCAGAACGTGTACGCCGAAGAGTTGGTGCATCAGGCGTTACCCAAGGCCAAGGTCGACCAGTACGACAGCGTGGACCTGATGTACCAGGCGGTGAACTCCGGCCGTGCCGACGCGGCGGCGACCGATCAATCGTCGGTTAAATACCTGATGGTGCAAAACCAGGGTCGCTATCGCAGCCCGGCCTACGCCTGGAGCCCGCAAACCTACGCCTGTGCGGTCAAACGCGGCGATCAGGACTGGCTGAACTTCGTTAACACCACCTTGCATGAAGCCATGACTGGCGTTGAGTTCCCGGCTTACGCGGCGTCGTTCAAGCAGTGGTTCGGTGTGGATCTGCCTACCCCAGCCATCGGTTTCCCCGTCGAATTCAAATGACCTCGTGAGAGTGGGGCGCCCAACAGCGCCCCGCTCAAGGTACTGCCGACCATGAACTATCAGTTGAACTTTGCCGCCGTGTGGCGCGATTTCGACACCTTGCTGGCAGGGCTCGGTCTGGGGCTTGAGCTGGCGCTGGTGTCGATCGCCATCGGTTGTGTGATCGGTCTGATGATGGCGTTTGCCTTGCTGTCCAGGCACCGGGCGCTGCGGGTGATGGCGTCGGTGTATGTGACGGTGATCCGCAATACGCCGATTCTGGTGTTGATTCTGTTGATCTATTTCGCGTTGCCAAGCCTGGGCATTCGTCTGGACAAGATTCCGTCGTTCATCATCACCCTGTCGTTGTATGCCGGGGCCTACCTGACCGAAGTGTTCCGTGGCGGACTGTTGAGCATTCCCAAGGGCCAGCGCGAAGCGGGGTTGGCGATCGGTTTGGGCGAGTGGCAGGTCAAGGCCTACGTCACCGTGCCGGTGATGCTGCGCAATGTGCTGCCAGCCCTGTCGAACAACTTCATTTCGCTGTTCAAGGACACCTCGCTGGCGGCCGCGATTGCGGTGCCGGAGCTGACCTATTACGCGCGCAAGATCAATGTCGAGAGCTACCGGGTGATTGAAACCTGGATGGTCACCACTGCGCTCTATGTAGCGGCCTGTTATCTCATTGCCATGATGCTGCGTTACCTCGAGCAGCGTCTGGCGATTCGCCGATAGGAGGCCTCATGTACGAATCTCCCAGTTGGTTGCATGAGTTATGGGTGGCGCGGGAAGCCCTGTGGCAGGGCTTTCTGACCAGTGTGCAGGTTTCGGCGCTGGCCATTTTGTTGGGCACGCTGGTCGGCATCGTCACCGGGTTGGTGCTGACCTACGGCAAGTTCTGGATGCGTGCACCGTTCCGTTTTTACGTCGACATCATTCGCGGTACACCGGTGTTTGTGCTGGTCCTGGCCTGCTTCTACATGGCGCCGGTGCTGGGCTGGCAAATCAGTGCGTTTCAGGCCGGAGCCCTGGGGCTGACGCTGTTTTGTGGCTCCCATGTCGCCGAGATCGTGCGCGGTGCGCTGCAAGCATTGCCGAGCGGGCAGATGGAAGCGAGCAAGGCCATTGGCCTGACGTTTTACCAATCCCTCGGCTATGTGCTGCTGCCCCAGGCGTTGCGGCAGATCCTGCCGACCTGGGTCAATTCGTCCACCGAAATCGTCAAGGCCTCGACCCTGTTATCGGTGATCGGCGTGGCGGAATTGCTGCTCAGTACGCAGCAGATCATCGCCCGCACGTTCATGACCCTGGAGTTTTATCTGTTCGCCGGATTTCTGTTTTTCGTCATCAACTACGGCATCGAGTTACTCGGCCGGCACATTGAAAAGCGGGTGGCCTTGCCATGACTCAGATCTCAAACGCAAACAACGTCAATCCTCAGAGCGGTCAGCCACTGCTGGATATTCGTGGGCTGCATAAGCAATACGGCAAGCTCGAAGTGCTCAAGGGCGTCGACCTTAGCATGCAGCGTGGCAACGTCGTGACGCTGATCGGCTCCAGTGGCTCGGGCAAGACCACACTGCTGCGCTGCGTGAACATGCTCGAAGAATTCCAGGGTGGGCAGATCGTGCTCGACGGTGAGTCCATCGGTTATGACGAGGTCAACGGCAAGCGCGTGCGGCACCCGGAAAAAACCATCGCGCGGCATCGGGCGATGACCGGGATGGCATTCCAGCAGTTCAACCTTTTTCCGCACCTCACCGCGCTGCAGAACGTCACCCTCGGTTTGCTCAAGGTCAAGAAGCTGCACAAGGATGAAGCGGTGGCCCTGGCGGAGAAATGGCTGGAGCGGGTCGGCCTGCTGGAGCGTCGCGACCACTTTCCCGGTCAACTGTCCGGCGGCCAGCAGCAGCGCGTCGCGATTGCCCGGGCGATTGCGATGAACCCGAGCCTGATGCTGTTCGACGAAGTCACCTCGGCCCTCGACCCGGAGCTGGTGGGCGAAGTGTTGAACGTGATCAAGGGGCTGGCCGATGAAGGCATGACCATGCTGCTGGTGACCCACGAAATGCGCTTTGCGTTCGAGGTGTCGGACAAGATCGTTTTCATGAATCAGGGGCGAATCGAAGAGCAGGGGCCGCCCAAGGAATTGTTCGAACGCCCGCAATCGCCGCGACTGGCGGAATTTCTCAAGAACACGCGTTTTTGATGTTTACCCAAACATCTTCACTTTCAAATCAGGAGAAACACTCATGAGCATTACTCGTTACGGCACCGGTAGCACCGCCGCTGGCGGTCAGCCTCGCCCTTTCGCCCGCGCCGTTGAAGCCGATGGCTGGCTGCACGTTTCGGGGCAGGTGCCGGCGGTGGACGGTGAGATCATGTCGGGCGGCATTGTCGAGCAGACCCACCAGACGATGAAGAACCTGATCGCAATTCTCGAAGAGGCCGGTTATGGCCTGGAGGACGTGGTGCGTGCCGGCGTATGGCTGGAGGACCCTCGGGATTTCACGAGTTTCAACAAGGTCTTCTCCGAGTACTTCAAGCCCGAGCATGCCCCGGCCCGGGCCTGCGTGCAGGCGAACATGATGGTCGATTGCAAGGTCGAGATCGACTGCATCGCGTACAAGAAAAAGGCCTGAGATTGTTGGTGGTCCTGAAGTCCCCATCGCTGGCAAGCCAGCTCCCCCAGGGTTTAGGTCGGACGTACACTCTGTGTTCGACACATACCTGTGGGAGCTGGCTTGCCAGCGATGGCGGCCTGACAGTCACCACAACAGTTTGGTTAAACTCCCGGCACTTTTATGGGAATCACTGACATGACCGAAGACACCATCAAACGCCGGGCTCGCGGTCTGGATCGGGCGTTCGATATCCTCGATTTCCTCAAGGAAGTCGGCAAACCCCTGCGTCCGAACGAGATCGCCAGCGGTATCGGCAGCCCTAAATCCACGGTCTACGAACTGGTCGCATCCTTGCTCGAACGGCGGATTCTCGAGCTCGTTGGCAAGGACGGTCACGTGTACCTGGGCCGACAGCTGTACTTCCTCGGGCAGGCGCACCTGCGCCATTTCGACCTGACCCGCGAAGCCGATCACGCCTTGCAGGAAATCGTCACCCAGACCCGTGAAACTGCGCAGATGTGCCTGCTTAACGGGCGTAAGTACACGGTTGCCTTGATGAAGGAGGGCGAGCGGCATTTCCGTATTTCCTCCGATATCGGAGAAAACGCGCCGATCCCGTGGACCGCCTCCGGGCGCCTGTTGTTGGCGCACCTGAGCGATCAGGAAATCGTCGACCTGATCGACCATGACGACTTCATTCTGCCCGACGGCGAACGCCTGCCACTGGAGCAGTTTCTCAAGGAAATTCGTCAGGCCGACATCGACGGTTTCTTCTCTTTCGACAGCGTTGCCGACACCTTTACCCATTGCTTCGCCGCCCCGGTCAAAGACCCCAGTGGCGTGGCAATTGCGACCCTGTGCATCGTCGCTCCCCGAGCCGATGCCAAAAACAATTACAACGACTATCGTCAGGTGCTGATCGACAGCGCCAACAGCCTGGCCCGTCGCATCAACGAATAACAGCGGCTGCCTGCAGCCGCGAAAAGTAAGGAGTTCGACCATGTCTATTGCCCAACGTACTGCCGCCGTGGAAAAGGGCTTCGCCCATACGGGCGCCAACCTGGTGCGCGACGTCAGCCTGCCGGCCCTGGTACTGCACCGTGAAGCGCTGGAGCACAACATCCGCTGGATGCAGGCCTTCGTCAGCGACAGCGGCGCCGAGCTCGCGCCTCATGGGAAAACCAGCATGACGCCGGCACTGTTTCGTCGCCAACTGGACGCCGGCGCCTGGGGCATCACCCTGGCCAGCGCCACGCAAACCCGTGCGGCGTATGCCCATGGCGTGCGTCGGGTGTTGATGGCGAACCAACTGGTCGGAACGCCGAACATGGCGCTGATTGCCGACCTGCTGGCGGACTCCGGTTTTGAATTCCATTGCATGGTCGATCACCCGGATAACGTCGCCGACCTGGGGGCGTACTTCGCTTCGCGCGGAGTGCGGTTGAACGTGATGATCGAGTACGGCGTGGTCGGCGGGCGGTGCGGTTGCCGTACGGAAGAGGAAGTGGTCTCACTGGCCAAAGCCATCGCGGCGCAACCGTCCCTGGCGCTGACCGGCATCGAGGGTTACGAAGGTGTGATTCATGGCGATCACGCGGTGACGGGTATCCGCGAGTTTGCCGCTTCACTCGTGCGGCTGGCGGTGCAGTTGCAGAACAGCGGGGCCTTCGCCATTGCCAAACCGATCATTACCGCATCAGGTTCGGCCTGGTATGACCTGATCGCCGAATCCTTCGAAGCACAGAATGCCGGCGGACGCTTCCTCAGCGTTCTGCGCCCCGGAAGCTACGTGGCGCATGACCATGGCATCTACAAAGAAGCGCAATGCTGCGTGCTCGACCGGCGCAGTGATCTGCATGAAGGATTGCGTCCGGCGCTGGAAATCTGGGCGCATGTTCAATCGTTGCCTGAGCCAGGGTTTGCGGTAATTGCCCTGGGCAAACGCGACGTGGCTTATGACGCCGGTTTGCCGGTGCCATTGCTGCGTTACAAGGCCGGTGTCGTGCCAGCAGTAGGCGACGATGTGGGTGCCTGCAAGGTGACGGCCGTGATGGACCAGCATGCGTTCATGACCGTGGCGCCGGGGGTCGATTTGCGGGTGGGTGACATCATTTCCTTCGGTACTTCGCATCCTTGCCTGACGTTCGACAAGTGGCGTGTGGGGTGTCTGGTGGATGAGCAGTTGAATGTCATCGAGACCATGGAAACCTGTTTTTAAGGTTTGAAACCGAGGTGCGGCCATCGCGAGCAGGCTCACTCCCACAGTGATCTTCAGTGACCACAACATTTGTGTACGACACGAATCCCTGTGGGAGGGAGCCTGCTCGCGATGGCGTCCAGCCGGACACCCTCGAATCATCAGAGAACAACAATGACCACCCCCAACACCCCACGCATCGCCCTGATCGGCGAATGCATGATCGAACTGCAACAACGCGCCGACGGCAGCCTGCAACAAAGCTTCGGCGGCGACACCTTGAACACGGCGGTTTACCTGTCCCGGGCACTTGGTGCAGGCGGTTCGGTGGATTACGTCACCGCACTGGGCGATGACAGTTTCAGCGACGCCATGTGCCGCACCTGGGCCGACGAAAACATCGGGCTGGGCATGGTCCAGCGCTTGCCCGGCCGCTTGCCCGGCCTTTACTGCATCCAGACGGATGCCGCAGGCGAGCGGCGCTTTCTCTACTGGCGCAACGAAGCCGCCGTCCGCGATTGCTTCACCACCCCGGCAGCCGCACCGATCCTCGCGGCGTTGCCGGGTTATGACGTGCTGTATTTCAGCGGTATCACCTTGGCGGTGCTTGGCGCGCATGGCCGGGAAAAGTTGCTGGAAACGCTGATCGAAGCCCGACAGCGGGGCGCTCGGATTGTCTTCGACAACAACTATCGACCGCGATTGTGGGCCTCGGTGGAGGAGGCGCGGGCGGCCTATCGCAGCGTGTTGCCGCACGTGGACATGGCGCTGCTGACCGTCGATGACGAGCAGGCGCTGTTTCATTTTTCTGATTGCGAGGCGGTGTTTGCTGCCTATGAGCAGATCGGAACACCAGAGATCGTGCTCAAGCGTGGCGCCGAGGCGTGTTTGATTCGCTGTGGTGGGGAGTCGTTTGAAGTGCCGGCGCAGAGGGTCGAACGGGTGGTGGACACCACGGCAGCGGGGGATTCATTCAGTGCTGCGTATCTGGCGAGCCGGCTCAAGGGCGGCAGCCCGGAGGAAGCCGCCGAGGCCGGGCATCATTTGGCGAGTCGGGTGATTCAGGTGCCGGGGGCGTTGATTCCCAGGTAAGTGGAGGATGGCCGCTGGCTGCGCCAACGGATCGCCAGCAGGCTGGCTCCCACAAGGGTTTGTGGGTACTGAAGATGCATTGTAGGAGCTGGCTCCCACAAGGGGGTGTGGGCACTGAAGATGCATTGTAGGAGCTGACTCCCACATTGGTGTGCGGGCACTGAAGATCCATTGTGAGCTGGCTTCCCCAGGGTTTGTGGGCGCTGAAAATCCATTGTGGGAGCCAGCCTGCTGGCGATGGGGCCCTTAAGCCAACCCGTCAATCCCGGTAAAACACCTGCACCAGGTGATACCCGAATTTGCTCTTGATCGGCCCATGCACCACCCGCAGCGGCTTTTTGAAGATCACCGCATCGATCACCCCGACCATCTGCCCGGGCCGCACTTCACCCAGGTCGCCGCCGCGCTTGCCAGACGGGCAGGTGGAGTACTTCTTGGCCAGCACATCAAACGCTTCACCCTTGGCGATGCGTTGTTTGAGCTGCTCGGCTTCCTCCGAGGTTTTCACCAGAATATGGCGGGCTTGAGCTTTCATGGGGCAGGTACCTTGCAACGGTGCTGACAGCGGGGCGGCGATTATGCCTTAACTCACTCGTGTTGGCCGATCATCGTGCGAATCTTGCTGGCCAGCAGGTCAATGGAAAAAGGCTTGGCCACCATGTCCATCCCTTGCTCAAGGAAGCCTTGGCGCTCGGCGGCTTTCTCCGCATAACCGGTCATGAACAGCACTTTAAGATCGGGCCGGTGCTGGCGCGCGATTTCCGCCAGTTGCCGACCATTCATGCCCGGCAACCCCACGTCGGTCACCAGCAGATCCACGCGTAGATCGGACTCCAGCAGCGGCAGGGCAGCTTGCGCATTTTCCGCTTCATGGATGTGATAACCCAGCTCCCGGAGCAGGTCGAGCACCAGCATGCGCACCGCCGGGTCGTCTTCGACCAGCACCACGGTTTCGCCAGCAATGGCCGCCGGGGCCTCGCCTGTGAAGGGTAGCAACGTGTTTTCCGGCGCGGTGACTCGCAAACGCGGCAAGTACAGGCGTACACAGGTGCCCTGATCGGGCACGCTGTTGAGGTGGACATGGCCGCCGGACTGCTGGGCAAAACCATAAATCATCGACAACCCGAGTCCCGTGCCCTGACCGATGGGTTTGGTGGTGAAGAACGGATCGAACGCTTTCGCCAGAATGGACGGCGTCATGCCAGTGCCGTTATCACTGACGGCAATCATCAAGTAGTCACCGGCCTTGACCGGTTCCAGGGTGATGATGTCGCTGTCGTCGAGGTAAACGTTAGCGGTTTCAATCAGCAGCTCACCGCCGTCGGGCATCGCGTCCCGTGCGTTGATCACCAGGTTGAGCAGGGCATTTTCCAGCTGGCTGACGTCGGTGCTGACGGGCCACACGTTGTCGACCAGTCGCAGTCTGAGCTCGATATGGTCGCCCTTGGTACGGCTGAGCAGGTCTTCCAGGGAGTGGATCAGGTCGTTGGCGTTCAACGGCTTGCGGTCCAGCGACTGCCGTCGGGAAAACGCCAGCAGACGATGGGTCAGGGCGGCGGCGCGGTTGGCGGAGGACACGGCAGCTTCGGTAAAACGGCCGATCTCGGCGGCGCGTCCATCTGCGATGTAGCGCTGCATCAGGTCGAGGCTGCCGATGATGCCGGTGAGCATGTTGTTGAAGTCATGGGCAATGCCACCGGTGAGCTGGCCAACCGCTTCCATCTTCTGCGCATGGCGTAAGGCGTCCTCGGCGCGTTCACGCTCGATCATCTCGTTTTGCAGCCGCTCGTTGGCTTCCGCAAGCTGCTGGGTTCGCGCGGCGACACGTTCTTCCAGGGTTTCGTTGAGGTTGAGCAGCGCGTCTTCGGTCTTTTTACGCTCGGTTTCATCGATCACGAAAATATAGAAGCCATTCACGGCGCCGTCCGGCCCGTGACGCGGCAGGTAGTTCATCAACGCGTGGCGGCTGCTGCCGTCGCGGTGTCGGGTCTTGATGCTGAAGCGACAGGTCTTGCCGTTCAATGCCTTGGCGATGTGCTTGGCGCGCAGGGCGTAGGCTTCGTCCCCTATCACTTCGCGGATGGTGCGGCCGTACAGTTCCTGAGGCGTGCGACCGTACCAGTCGAGGTAGGCGGCGTTATTGAGGCGGAAGCGCTCTTCGCTGTCAACGTAACTGATCAGGATCGGCATCGCGTTGATGATCAGCTGCAGTTCGGTCTGGCTCTGGCGCAGCGCCTGTTCGGTGTGTTTGCGTTCGGTCAGGTCGAGTGCGGCACCCAGGAAGCGGATCGGTCGGCCATGATGGTCCTTGTAGCAACGCCCGCGGGCGAACACCCAGCGCACCTGGCCGTCAGGCTGCAGCAGGCGATATTCCTCGGCGTATTCAGTGCCGTGGGTGATGGCGTGCTTGATGCTGCGAGTGACCATGGCGCGGTCTTCGGGATGCACGCCCTGAAGGTACGCGCTGATCGGCAACTGGCTGGCGAGTAGCGGGTCGACCCCGTGCAGTTGGGCAAAGTGGGTGTCGGCGATGAATTGGTCGTCATTGATGTTCCAGTCCCAGGTACCTACCGCATCGGTCGCCGCGAGGGCAAGCTGCAGGCGTTCCTCGGTTTCGCGCTGGGCTTTGAGGCTGGCGGCGGAACGTTGTTCGAGTTCCAGGGCGATGCGCCGGCGTTCGTTGGTTTCAATGGCGGTGATCAGAATGCCTGCGACCTGGGCGTTTTCATCGCGAATGGGGCTGTAGGTCAGATCCAGCCAGAATTCGGATTCACCGTCGCCACGCTGCAACGTGAAGCGCTGCTCGCTGTAGGTGCGCACTTGTCCTTGTAGGACGGCGCTGTAAATCGGGTCGGTAAAATCTCTAAGTTCTGGCCATATCTGGTGGGTAGGCTGTCCGAAACCCTGCGGGTGTTTGCTACCGGCCAACAGGGCAAAGCCGTCATTGTAGATCTGCGTCAACTGCGATCCCCACAGCAGCAGCATGGGCATCGGCGAGTGAATCACGATGTCCACGGCGGTTCTCAGGCTCTGCGGCCAGGTGCTGGCGGGGCCCAGCGGGCTGCGGGTCCAGTCCAATCGGGCAATCAAAGCCTGGGCATCGCTGCCGATGGGTGATGCGTTCATCAAAAAATCCTGCACTAAAATCGCTGAGGCGGCGTCTACTATCCTAGGCGGTAGACGCTGGATGACCCGATTGAGGTCATTTTTTTTACTCGATTGCTTCGCGGGTGCAATGTGCCATGGAAATCGATGCACTGTTAACGCTATTGGCTCAACAGAATGGTTCCGACCTTTATCTGTCTACTGGCGCGCCACCGAGCGCCCGGTTTGATGGGACGCTCAAAGTCCTGACCGACCAGCCATTCAAACCGGGGGAAGTCGCGGCCATTGCCGCCTCCATCATGGACGCCGAGCAGCGCCTGGAGTTCGATCGGGAATTGGAGATGAACCTGGCGATTTCCTTGCCGGGTATCGGGCGCTTTCGGGTCAACATTTTCAAGCAGCGCAACGATGTGTCCATTGTGGCGCGCAACATCAAGCTCGACATTCCACGTTTCGAAGACCTTAAGCTGCCGCCGGTGCTGCTCGAAACGGTGATGCTGAAACAAGGCCTGATGCTGTTCGTCGGTGCGACCGACTGTGGCAAGTCGACCTCGCTCGCGGCGTTGATCGACTACCGCAACCGCCACAGCAGTGGCCATATCATCACCATTGAAGACCCGGTCGAATACATCCATCGGCACAAGCGGTCGATCATCAATCAGCGTGAGGTGGGCGTCGATACGCGCAGTTTTCATGCCGCGTTGAAAAACACTCTGCGCCAGGCACCTGATGTGGTGTTGATCGGCGAAATTCGCGACCGCGAGACCATGGAGCATGCGCTGGCGTTTGCTGATACCGGCCATCTGGTGATTTCCACGTTGCACGCGCACAACGCCAATCAGGCGCTGGATCGCATCATCAACTTCTTCCCCGACGAACGCCGAACCCAACTGCTGCACGACCTGGGCAATAACCTCAAGGCGTTCGTTTCGCAGCGTCTGGTACGCACCCGCGATGGTCAGCGCCGGGCGGCGGTGGAGGTGATGCTGGGCACGCCGACGATTGCGGATTTGATACGGCGCCATGAGTTTGATGAGCTCAAGGGGATCATGGAGAAGTCAGCGAATGTGGGCATGCAGACCTTTGATGGCGCGCTGTTCAAGTTGGTCGCCGAGGGAGCGATTGATGAAGCGCAAGCGTTGAAACATGCGGATTCGGTGAATAATTTGCGCTTACGCTTGAAGTTGCACAGTGAGGCGTCGCCCGGCTCACCGCCAGTCACAGGCGAATGGGGACTGATGGACTGATACATATCCCCCTGTAGGAGCTGCCGCAGGCTCGGGCCGCGTTCGGACGATCTTTTGATCTTGTTCTTTAAAAACAGATCAGAAGATCGTCCGAACGCGGCCCGAGCCTGCGGAAGCTCCTACAGGGGCCAATGTGTTTCAGTTCAGGAGTTCAGGAGTTCAGCGCGGTTGCGAAATTGTTCCAGTGCCTCGGGATTGGCCAGTGCGTCGGTGTTTTTCACCTTCTGCCCATGCACCACATTCCTCACGGCCAGCTCGACCACTTTGCCGCTGATGGTTCGGGGGATGTCCGTAACCGCGAGAATCTTTGCCGGCACATGCCGGGGTGTGGTGTTGGCGCGAATGACCTGGCGAATCTGCTGCTCAAGCCCTTCGTCCAGTTCGACGCCGTCACACAGTTTCACGAACAGCACCACACGCACATCGTCCTGCCATTGCTGACCAATGGCCACGCTGTCGATGACCTGCGTGACTTTCTCCACCTGACGATAGATCTCCGCCGTACCGATGCGCACGCCGCCGGGGTTGAGCACGGCGTCCGAGCGTCCGTGAATCATCATCCCGCCGTGGTGCAGTTCTTCGGCGTAATCACCCTGGGCCCAGACGCCGGGGAACTGGGTGAAGTACGACGCCCGGAGTTTTTCGCCGTCATGATCATTCCACAACCCGATGGGCATCGCCGGGAAGTGTCGCGTGCAGACCAGTTCGCCTTTTTCGCCAATGACCGGTTGGCCGTCGTCGTTCCAGACTTCGATGGCCATGCCCAAGCTCTTGCCCTGCATTTCGCCACGGCGAACCGGCAGCAGCGGATTGCCGATGACGAAGCACGAAACGATGTCGGTGCCGCCTGACATCGAGGCCAGGCACAGGTCTGGCTTGATGTCGCGGTAGACGAAGTCGTAGCTCTGGGGCGACAGCGCGGAGCCCGTGCAGAGCAGGGTTTTCAGGCTGTTCAGGTCATGGGTTTGCCGGGGTTTGATGCCACTGTTTTCCAGGGTCGCGAGAAACTTCGGGCTGGTGCCGAACACGCTGATGCGCTCGTCATCGATCATGTCGATCAAACGCTCGGGCTCCGGGTGAAACGGCGAGCCGTCATACAGCACCACTGCGCTGCCGACCGCCAGGGCCGAGACCAGCCAGTTCCACATCATCCAGCCGCAGGTGGTGTAGTAGAACAGTCGGTCACCGGCGCCGAGATCGGCGTGCAACCCGTGTTCCTTGACGTGTTGCAGCAGCACGCCACCGGTGCTGTGGATGATGCATTTGGGCACGCCGGTGGTGCCACTGGAGTAGAGGATGTACAGCGGGTGCGCGAAGGGCACTGGGACGAAATCCGGCTCGCCGCCGGCTTCATAAAAATCGTCCCACAGGGTGACATTGGCGGGGGTGTGGAAATCCCTGGCATGGGCCTGTGATCGCGCATAAGGCACAACGATCAATTCCTGCAGGGACGGCAGTCGTTCGATGACTTCGTTGATCTTGGCGGTCTGGTCGATTTCTTTGCCGGCATAGCGGTAACCGGCGCAGGTCACCAGGACTTTCGGTTCGATCTGACCAAAACGGTCGATCACCCCTTGGGTGCCGAAATCCGGCGATGAGCAGGACCAGATGGCGCCCAGGCTGGTCGTACCGAGCATCGCCACCAGGGTTTGCCAGGTATTCGGCATGCACGCGGCTACCCGGTCACCGACGCCGACACCGGCAGCCTTCAGGCTGTTCTGAAAACCTGCGACGTGTTCGGCCAGTTCGGCCCAGGTCAGCTGTTCGCGCTGGCCGTTTTCAGCAATGGCGATCACCGCCACCGCATCGTCGCGGCGGCGCAGCAGGTGATCTGCAAAATTCAAGGTGGCGCCCGGAAACCACTGAGCGCTGGGCATCTGTGGGCCTTCCTGCAGTACCGCGTCGGGCTGGTCGTGAAAGCGGATGTCGAAAAAGTCGACGATGGCTTGCCAGAAGTCTTCGCGCTGATCGATGGACCATTGATGCAGGGCGGGGTAGTCGTCGATGTGCAGGTGGTGTCGTTGCGCGATGAAGCGCCGAAAGGCCTCCATGCGAGTCTTGGCGATGCGCTTGGCGTCGGGTTGCCAGAGGATGTCGGACATGGCTGGGCCTCTTGTTCTTATGTCTGTTCAGGCAGTGGATGACGTTACTGCGCAACTAAAGACGCTTCGTGTGGCGAGGACGCTTTTGTGGCGAGGGAGTTTACTCCCGCTCGGCTGCGCAGCAGTCGTAAAAACAGGTGTCGCGACCATTTTTTTGGGCGGCTGCGCCACCCAGCGGGAGTAAACTCCCTCGCCACAAAAGCGCCTTTGCCACTGAACTGGGCGGGGTTACTGCGCCAACCAGCCGCCATCAATGTTCCAGGCCGCGCCACGCACCTGGCTGCCCGCTTCGCTGCACAGGAACAGCACCAGTTCACCCAGTTGCGAAGGCGTAACGAACTCCAGCGAAGGCTGCTTTTCGGCCAGCAAATCATGCTGCGCCTGCTGCGGGTCGATCCCTTTGGCCGCGCGATCATCGATCTGCTTCTGTACCAGCGGCGTCAGGACCCAGCCCGGGCAGATGGCGTTACAGGTAACGTGGGTCGTGGCGGTTTCCAGGCCGACGACTTTGGTCAGGCCGATCACCCCATGCTTGGCGGCAACGTACGCGGCCTTGCCGGTTGAACCGACCTGGCCGTGCACCGAGGCGATGTTGATGATTCGGCCCCAGTTCTGCGCGCGCATGTGCGGCAGGCCCAGGCGGGTGCTGTGGAATACCGATGACAGGTTGATCGCGATGATCGCGTCCCAGCGTTCCACCGGGAAATCTTCCACCGCCGCCACGTGCTGAATGCCGGCGTTATTCACCAGAATGTCGACGCCGCCGAATTCACGCTCGGCGTAGGCGAACATCTCGGCAATCTGTGCCGGGTCGCTGACGTCGGCAGGGTGATGACCGACTTTGCTGCCGAACTGCTGTACCTCTGCGATGACCTTGGACGCATCACCAAACCCGTTGAGAACCACGTTGGCACCCGCCTTGGCCAGGCTCAGGGCGATGCCCAGGCCAATGCCGCTGGTGGAACCGGTGACCAGTGCGGTCTTGCCCGAAAGAGTCGTCATGAATACCTCACACAATGCCAGTGGCGTAGAAAGTACCGATCACCACAAAAACCGCCAGGGTCTTGATCAGCGTAATACAGAAAATGTCTTTGTAAGCTTCACGGTGCGTCAGGCCGGTGACGGCCAGCAGGGTGATCACCGCGCCGTTGTGCGGCAGGGTGTCCATGCCGCCACTGGCCATGGCGGCCACCCGGTGCAGCACTTCCAGAGGGATGTTGGCGGCGTGGGCGGCACTGATGAACTGCTCGGACATCGCCGCCAGGGCGATGCTCATGCCACCGGACGCGGAGCCGGTGATGCCGGCCAGCAACGTAACGGTAATCGCTTCGTTGACCAATGGATTGGGGATGTTCTTGAGCCAGTCGGCCAACACCAGAAAGCCCGGCAGGGACGCGATCACCGCGCCGAAACCGTATTCCGATGCGGTGTTCATGGCCGCCAGCAATGCACCACTGACCGCGCTCTTGCTGCCTTCGGCCAGTTTGCTGCGAATGGCCGTAAAGCCGAACGCCAACACCATCAGGATGCCGATCAGCAGCGCGGCCTGAACCGCCCAGATCGCGGTGAGCTTGGCAATTTCGGTCGTCACCGGCGTGGTCATTCCCGGCAGCGCGAGGCTGTGGGTCTTGCCGTACCACTGCGGAATCCACTGGGTGAATAGCAGGTTCATGATGCCCACGGCCAGCAGCGGCGACAGGGCGATCCAGGGATTGGGCAGCTTGATGTCTTCAGCGGTTTCCGGTTCGTTGCGCAGTTCCGTGCCATAGCCTTCGCCCGCACGCTGGGCCTTGTTGCGCTGGCGCTGCAGAAACAGCATGCCGGTGCAGAACACGAAGATCGTGCCGATCACACCCAGCCACGGGGCCGCCCACGCAGTGGTGTTGAAGAAGGTGCTGGGGATGATGTTCTGGATTTGCGGTGTGCCGGGCAGGGCGTCCATGGTGAACGAGAAGGCGCCGAGGGCAATGGTGGCCGGGATCAGGCGTTTGGGAATATTGCTCTGGCGGAACATCTCCGCCGCGAACGGGTAGACGGCAAACACCACCACAAACAATGACACGCCGCCGTAGGTCAGCAACGCGCAGACCAGCACGATCACCAGCATCGCCTGGCGCGTCCCCAGCAGGCTGATCGCCGCTGCAACAATGGAGCGCGAGAAGCCTGACAACTCGATCAGCTTGCCGAAGACGGCGCCGAGCAGGAACACCGGGAAATAGAGTTTGATGAATCCGACCATTTTCTCCATGAACACGCCGGTAAAGGCAGGCGCGACGGCGGACGGGTCGGTGAGCAGCACGGCGCCGAGGGCGGCAATGGGGGCAAAGAGGATAACGCTGTAGCCACGGTAAGCAGCCAGCATCAGCAGCGCCAGGGCTGCCAAGGCGATGATCACACTCATGGTGTGTCTCCTGGATTGTTATTTTTTTGGGTGAGGCTTGGTCGGAGAGTGTTAGCGAGTTTCGTGCCATCGTTGTAACGTGTTGATAAATAATGATATTTCTTTTTTATTGTGGGGTTTTTTGTTTATTTGTCTCTTTCTTGAGATATGCGTTGCCATCATGGGCCTCATCGCGGGCAAGCCCGCTCCCACAGTGGTCCAGTTGTCTGGGCTAACGCCGTTCCCTGTGGGAGCGGGCTCGCCCGCGATGAGGCCTGATCTACCAATGGAGATTGGTGTCTCGTTATAGAGATTATGCAATCCCCAGCGCCACCATCTTTTTGTACAGCGTCGACCGCCCCAGCCCCAATTGCGCGGCTGCTTCAACAACTTTTCCGCCACATTGCGCGAGGGCGGCTTCAATCACTTGCCGATCAGATCGCTCCCGAGCTTCGCTGAACGTCTCCCGGGGAGTCAGTTCCCGGTTAAGCGCCGCCGCGCGCTCCACCGGCGTAAACGTGCCAATCGCCGCCCGTATTTCTGTCGCGTCGAGGATCAGGTCATCGCTGAGCAACGCCGCGCGCTCCAACACGTTGCGCAGTTCACGAATGTTCCCCGGCCAGGCGTGTTGCCCCAACAGCTCCAGCGCTTCGCCATTAAGTTCGTGCTGGCTGCGCAGTTCTTCGAGGATCGCTTCGCTGAGCGCCGGCAGGTCGTCGAGGCGATTACGCAGCGGTGGGACCTGAATGGGCAGTACGTTGAGGCGGTAATACAAGTCCGCGCGAAATTCACCGCGTTTGATCGCCGCTTCCAGGTCCGTGGACGTGGCAGCGATCACGCGTACATCGCTCTGGATCATCTCGTTTGAGCCCACCGGCTCGAATTCCTTTTCCTGCAGTACGCGCAGGAGTTTGCTTTGCAGGGGCAGCGGCATGTCGCCGATTTCATCGAGAAACAACGTACCGCCCTGGGCGAGCTGCAACTTGCCGACACGGCCTTTGCGGTCGGCGCCGGTAAATGCGCCGGGCGCTGTGCCGAAAAACTCGGCCTCCAGCAATGCCTCGGGGATCGCCGCGCTGTTGATGCTGACGAACGCTCTGTGCGCCCGTGGGGAGGCGCCGTGGATGGCCTGCGCGAGCAACTCTTTGCCGGTGCCGGTTTCACCGAGCAGCAACACCGGCGACTCTGCGCTGGCACTGCGTCGGGCGCGGCGTTTGACTTCCAGACTGGCGGCGCTGGTGCCGATGAAATGGGCAAAGTTGTACTTGCTTTGCCGGGCCCGCAATAGCGAACGCGTGGACGCGAGTTCTTCCTGCATGCTCATGTAGCGCTTGAGCATCGGCGACAGACTGCGCAATTCGTCGAACAGCGCAAAACCGATGGCGCCGATCACCTCGCCGGTGTCGTCATGAATCGGTAGGCGCATGACCACCAGCGGTTCTTTCGGGGTGTCCTGCATGTCGAGCAGTATTGGCCGGCCGGTGCGCACCACCTCGCGCAACAGGCTGCCGGGGATCACGCTTTCGCACGGTTTGCCGATTGCCACCTGCGCCGATTCCAGGCCAAACCGCCGGGCATAACGTTCGTTCATCCAGACGATGTTGGCGTCGCGATCGACAATGACCGTGCCTTCGCTGGATTGCTCGATGATCTCGAACAACGAACGGATCGCCAGCAGGCGCACGCGTTGGTAGTCCTTGAGGCTTTCGGTGGGGGTCATGGGGTATTGATCCTGAATATTTTCGCCAGTTAGGGCCTCATCGCGAGCAGGCTCATTCCTACAGGGGATTTGAGTTGCCAGCAAAATCCCTGTGGGAGACAGCTTGCCCGCGATGGGCGCGACGCGGTTTCAAGCCTGCATCGAATCATGTCGCCCCGACATGCGCCGCCGCCAGCAGCTCCTTGGTATAGGGATGTTGCGGCGATTCAAACACCTCATGACTCGCTCCACGCTCAACGACCTTGCCATCCTTGATCACGATCATGTCATGGGCCAGCGCTCGCACCACCGCCAGGTCATGGCTGATGAACAGGTACGTCAGCCCGTGTTTTTCCTGGAGCTGGCGGAGCAGGGCGACCACTTGTTTTTGCACCGTGCGGTCCAGTGCCGAGGTTGGCTCATCGAGCAGGATCAGCGCCGGTTTCAGCACCAGTGCGCGGGCGATGGCGATGCGTTGGCGTTGACCGCCCGAGAACTCGTGGGGATAGCGATCGCGACTTTGCGGATCGAGACCGACTTCCTCAAGGGCCCGTATCACCTCGGCCTTGCACTCCTCAGCCGTCAATTGGCTATGCACTTCGAGGCCTTCGCTGATGATCTGCGCCACCGACATGCGCGGGCTCAGGCTGCCATAGGGGTCCTGGAACACCACCTGCATTTTCTTGCGCCATGGCCGCAGCTGCTTTTGCGTCAGGCCATCCAGCGCTTCGCCCTGAAAGCGAATGCTGCCTTCGGAATCGAGCAGGCGCAGGATCGCCTGGCCCAATGTCGACTTGCCGGAACCGGACTCGCCGACAATACCCAGGGTCTTGCCGCGCTGAATATTCAGGCTGATGCCATCCACCGCGTGCAGCCAGGTCTTTCGCTGGAACAGCCCGCCAGCGAGAGCAAACTTCACGCTGAGGTTGTCCACTTCCAGCACATTCTCGCGCTCGTCCCGAGTTAGTGCTTCGCCCTCCGGCTCGGCGTTCAGCAGCACGCAGCTGTAAGGATGCTTCGGCTCGGTAAACAGTGTTTCGCAGGGCGCTTGCTCGACGATTTCGCCGGCCTTCATCACACACACGCGCTGGGCGATGCTGCGCACCAGATTAAGGTCATGGCTGATCAGCAACAGCGACATGCCGAGGCGTTGCTGTAGCGATTTGAGCAGCAACAGGATCTTGCGCTGCACGGTGACGTCCAGCGCCGTGGTCGGCTCATCGGCGATCAACAGCTCCGGTTCACAGGCAAGGGCCATGGCGATCATCACCCGCTGGCGTTGGCCGCCGGACAATTGATGCGGGTAGGCTTTGAGGCGCTCCTTGGGTTTTTGAATACCCACCAGGTGCAGCAATTCAAGGGTTCGCGCCTGTGCCGGTTTACCGGTGAGGCCTTTGTGCAGCAGCAAGGTTTCGCCGATCTGTTTTTCGATGGTGTGCAGCGGGTTCAGCGAGGTCATCGGCTCTTGGAAAATCATCGCGATCCGGTTTCCGCGCAGCTCACGCAGCACTTTAGACGAGGCACCGAGCAGTTCCTTGCCGCGATAACGGATGCTGCCGGTGGACTGAGTGCCGGTTTCGGGCAGCAGCTGCAGGATCGAATGCGCGGTCACCGATTTGCCGGAGCCCGACTCACCCACCAACGCCAGGCATTCGCCGGGGAGGATGTCCAGGCTCAGATTGCGCACCACGGTCTGCCCGCTGAAGGCCACGCTGAGGTCACGGATTTCGATCAGGTTACTCATATCAACAGTTCGTCTCTAAAGATCGCAGCTCAAGATCGCGGATCAAGATCGCGGATCAAAGGCATCACGCAGCGCCTCGCCGATAAACACCAGCAAGGACAAAATCAGTGCGAGGGTAAAGAACGCGGTCAATCCCAGCCACGGCGCTTGCAGGTTTTGCTTGCCCTGACCAATCAGTTCGCCCAGGGACGCGCTCCCCGCCGGCATGCCGAAACCGAGGAAATCCAGCGCCGTAAGCGTCGAAATCGCTCCGGTCAGGATGAAGGGCAGATAGCTCAGGGTCGCGTTCATCGCGTTGGGCAGAATGTGCCGCACGATGACTTTACGATCAGTCAGGCCCAGTGCCCGAGCGGCCTTGACGTATTCCAGGTTGCGTCCGCGCAAGAACTCGGCGCGCACCACATCGACCAGGGCCAGCCAGGAAAACAGCGCCATGATCCCCAGTAGCCACCAGAAATTCGGCTCGACAAATCCAGAGAGAATAATCAGCAAATAAAGCACGGGCAGACCGGACCAGACTTCCAGCAAGCGCTGGCCAAGAAGGTCCACCCATCCGCCGTAATACCCTTGCAGTGCACCGGCGGCGATGCCGATGAGGGCGCTGACAACGGTCAGCATCAGCGCAAACAGAATCGACACCCGAGCGCCGAAAATCACACGGGCCAAGACGTCGCGCGCCTGGTCGTCAGTGCCCAGCCAGTTGACGCTGGAAGGTGGGCTGGGCGCCGGTTTGCTCAGGTCGTAGTTGGGCGTGTCATCGCTGAACGGAATCGGCGGGAACAGCATCCAGCCGCCGTCCTTCTCGATCAGTTTTTTCACGTAATCGCTACGGTAATCGGCCTGGAACGGAAGTTGCCCGCCGAACTCCTGTTCGGTGTGTCGTTTGAATGCCGGGAAGTACAGCTCGCCCTGATAGCTCACGACCAGCGGTTTGTCGTTGGCGATCAGTTCACCGCCGAGGGTGAGCAGGAACAGGCCGATGAACAGCCACAGCGACCACCACCCACGACGGTTTTTCTTGAAGCGTTCGAAGCGCCGGCGACCCAGCGGCGAGAGCTTGAGCATCAGGCGTTCCTCGCGGCGAAATCGATACGCGGGTCGACCAGGGTGTAGCAGAGGTCGCCGACCAGTTTTATCAGCAGGCCAAACAGCGTGAAGATGAACAGCGAGCCGAACACCACCGGGTAATCCCGTGAGACGGCTGCTTCGTAACTCATGCGGCCCAGGCCATCGAGGGAGAAAATGACCTCGATCAGCAGCGAGCCGGCGAAGAACACACTGATGAACGCCTGGGGAATGCCCGAAACGACCAGCAGCATGGCATTGCGAAATACATGACCGTAGAGAACGCGACGTTCGCTCATGCCCTTGGCGCGGGCAGTGACCACGTATTGGCGGGTGATTTCATTGAGGAAAGAGTTCTTGGTCAGGATGGTCAGGGTGGCGAAGCCGCCGATGACCAGCGCCGTGACGGGCAGCACCAGGTGCCAGAAGTAGTCGGCGATCTTGCCCACGGTGGACAGTGACTCGAAGTTGTCCGAGACCAGCCCGCGCACCGGAAACCAGTTCAGCGAAGTGCCGCCGGCGAACACCACGATCAGGAACATCGCGAACAGGAACGCCGGCATGGCATAGCCGATGATGATCGCGGTGCTGCTCCAGATGTCGAAGTGGCTGCCGTGGCGCACGGCCTTGCGGATGCCTAGCGGGATCGACACCAGGTAGGTGATCAGCGTTGCCCAGAGACCGAGGGAAATCGTCACCGGCATTTTTTCCAGGATCAGGTCGGTGACGGTGGCGCCGCGGAAGAAGCTTTTGCCGAAGTCCAGGCGGGCGTAGCTGGTGAGCATCAGCCACAGGCGTTCGTGGGCGGGCTTGTCGAAGCCGTACTGCTTTTCAATCTCCTTGATCAATTGAGGGTCGAGCCCACGACTGGCCCGTGAGGTGCCGGACAGTGTTTCGCCGGAGCCACCGCTGACACTTGCGCCGCCGATGCCCTGCAGGTGCGCGATGGCTTGTTCCACCGGGCCGCCCGGCGCCGCCTGGACGATGACGAAGTTGACCAGAAGAATGATCACCAGCGTCGGGATGATCAATAGCAGGCGACGCGCTATATAAGCCCACATCAATGCGGCCCTCCGGGTTTGCCACGGGTAATGCGTTCGGCGGTCATTTGCTGATTGGTCAGCGGCGTGGTGCTCACTTCCCACCAGCTTTCGATGGCCTCGTCATTGCTCGCCTGTTCGTTGGGCATGCCGAAACGGTTCCACCACACGGTGGAAGATCCGGGCGGGTAATAGTTGGGGATCCAGTAGTAATTCCACTGCAACACCCGGTCCAGTGCGTGGGCGTAGCGCAGCATGTCGACCTGGGTGGTAGCGCGGATCAGGCCGTTGATCAGGGTGTCGACCGCAGGGTTTTTCAGCACCATGTAGTTATTGGCGCCGGGGTCGTTGGCCGAGACCGAGCCGAAATAATTGAGCAGTTCGCCACCGGGCGACGTGGTCACCGGGTAGCCCGTGACGATCATGTCGTAGTCGCGGCTCATCAGGCGATTCACGTACTGGGATGCGTCGATACGGCGGATGTTCATGTCGATGCCGATCTGCTTGAGCGTGCGCTTGTAGGGCAAGAGCAGACGGTCCATGCCGTTTTGGCTGACCAAAAAGGTGAAGTTCAGCGATTTGCCATCGGCGTTGACCAGTTGATCGCCGTCCGGTTTCCATCCGGCCTGTTCGAGCAGCTCCAGAGCTTGCAACTGCTTGTCGCGTATCACGCCGCTGCCATCGGTTTTCGGTGCTTCGAAGACCTTGGTGAACACTTCGTCCGGCACTTGCCCGCGCAATGGCTCAAGAATCGCCAGCTCGCCAGCGTCCGGTAGATGGCGGGCGGCCAGGTCAGTGTTGGAAAAATAGCTCTGCTGGCGGATGTACAGGTTGCGCATCATCTGCCGGTTGCTCCATTCGAAATCCCAGAGCATGGCCAGCGCCTGGCGCGTGCGGCGATCCTGGAACATCGGGTTTTGCAGATTGAAAACGAAGCCCTGGCTGGGTTGTGGGGCCTGGGTCGCCAAATGCGCTTTCTGCAGTCGTCCATCGCTCAGGGCAGGGCTGTCGTAGCCGATGGAGTAACCCGTGGCGGAGAATTCGCGGTTGTAATCATAAGCGCCGCCGCGCAGCACCTGACGCGCTACGTCGGTGTCGCCGAAATACTCAATGCTGAAATGATCGAAATTGTAGAGCCCACGGCTGACCGGCAGGTCCTTGCCCCACCAGTCGGCATTGCGCTCGAAGGTGATGCTACGCCCGGAGTCGACTTTGCCGACCCTGTAGGGACCGCTGCCCAGTGGCGCTTCGTATCCACCGCCGCCGGCAAAATCACGGGTCTTCCACCAGTGCTCGGGAAACACTGGCAGGGTCGCGATGTCCAGCGGCAGGGTGCGGTTTTCATTGCTTTTGAAATCGAACCGGACGGTCAGCGGCGATTCGATCTCGACGCCTTTCACGTCGGCGAACTGGGTGCGATAACGCAGGCTGCCCTGGGTCATCAACAAATCGAAGGTGTAGCGCACGTCTTCAGCGGTGATGGGCTTGCCATCGGCAAAACGGGCTTTTGGATTGAGGTAGAAGCGCAAGGACAAACCGTCTTCGGCGCGCTCCATTTTCTCTGCCACCAGGCCGTACACGGTGTAGGGCTCGTCCATCGAACGCTGGGCGAGCGGGGAGTAGAGCATGCCGTCGATCTGCGTGACGCCGATGCCTTTGTCGATGTACGGGAGAATGTGGTCGAAGTGACCGATTTCCACCGCCGAACGGCGCATCGTGCCGCCCTTGGGGGCTTGCGCATTGGTGTAGGCAAAATGACTGAATCCGGCCGGATACTTTGCCGGTTCGCCGTAGACGGTCAGCGCATGTTGCGGTGCTGCATTCACACCGGCAGCGCCCAACAGCAGGGCTACGGCAGTGAACAACAAAGTAGGGAAAGCCAGTCGCATTGTCAGCCTTAAAGCCGGGTGGTCGATATCCGCAATTTGTACGCTAGCGGCGCATCCCTCGCCAGCCGTATTACACGTCCCAAACACAACGGCCCACCAAAAGGCGGGCCGTTGTGCGAAAGACTTCGCGGATTGATCAGTCCTGGCGACTGGTCACTTCCAGCAGGTGGTAGCCAAACTGGGTCTTGACCGGGCCTTGCACGACGTTGATCGGTGCGCTGAAGACCACGGTGTCGAATTCCTTGACCATCTGGCCTGGACCGAACGAGCCCAGATCACCGCCCTGGCGGCTCGAAGGGCAAGTGGAGTTGGCTTTGGCGACTTCGGCGAAATCAGCGCCGCCTTCGATTTGGGACTTCAGTTCGTTGCACTTGTCTTCGCTGGCAACCAGGATGTGACGGGCAGTAGCTTTAGGCATGGGAAAACTCTCCATTTAATGTTCAGTAAAGTGCTGAGCGTACCGGATTCAGTGGCCTAATTCTTCTCAAAGTTCCTTGCGGTATCACAGACCGGCCTTTCGCAAGCGATCCGCATGCTCCACATACAGCTCCACCGGGTTGACGCTTTTCCAGGCGCGACCGGCAGTCTGGTTAATGCTGCCCAGGTGATCCAGCGGATAGTCGGAGCGGATCACTTTACCCAGGTGGGAGCTGAAGCGCCCGACCAGGCCATCATTCTGATCGGCCTCGTTAATGAAGTAGTGAGAGAAGGCGCGGGACAGGAAGTGCAGGGGATCGAGCGCATTCAGCCCGTCGTCGAGAATGCTGCCCTGCAAGGTGCCGCTCCAGGAATAGTAGTGAACCCCGCCAACCTTCTGCTGCCCCATGCCACCCCACTGTGTTGGCAACCCCTGCGGATATTTCAGATTGAATGCACCGACGCCTTCGGTGGTCAGGGCATTCAGGGCTGCAATGGCGTTCTGGGGCATTTGCGGTTGGCCACTGAGCAACGACAGGAAGTCGGCGAACAAGGTGGCAACGGTCTCGGCGGTTTGTTCTGGCAGGCTGCCAGGCGTAAGTGCCTTGCGCAGGAAGTCGGCCAGTTCCGAACCGTGATTAGGGCCGCTGACCAAGGTGACCGAGGCGACGATGTGTGGCGCAATCGCCGCGGCATAGCGTGACGCCAGCGCGCCTTGGCTATGCCCGATCAGGTTGACTTTATCGTGCCCGGTGCCTTCCAGCACCCGTTCGATCTGCGCCAAGAGCTGCTCGCCCCGCGCCTCGTTGCTATGGGTCGCCGACAGCTGAGGTACGAAGACCCTGGCACCGGCGAATCGCAGGGCCGGCCTGATGTCATGGAAGTGTTCCAGCGTGCCGATCCGATCAAAGCCGAATAGCCCGTGGACCAGCAGGATCGGGTACTGAGTCTGTGCATTCCGTTGCATGTTCATCCCTTTTTTCGAGAGTTAGGGTCGTGTACTGCGCCTCACTCTAATGCACTGTCATGCCGCGGGATGTCTGAAAAAGCCGCTGTCCTGTGGTGAAAACGGAGTAGGGGAGTGAGAAAAGTCGCGGGTGGGTGCGGGGTGTTTCGCAGGTGTCGTTATTTCAAGATCGCTATTTCATAGCGGGAAGCAACCTTCCAGCCCTCGTTTGAAGACTGGAAGGAAATCGCTGATTACGCGGGCTGTCGAGCGCTGTGTTGTTCGCGCAACTGCTGCGCTGCCTCTCGCAACAATTGCTCCGTCCCGCTCCAGCCCAGGCAGCCGTCAGTCACGGAAACGCCGTAACGCAGCGAAGCGCTCAGCGGCTGGCAACCTTCGAACAGATGACTCTCGATCATCATGCCGATCAGCGAGCGATTGCCTTGCAGGCGTTGTTCCAGGACGTCGTTGAACACTGCCGGTTGGCGCAGCGGGTCTTTGCCGCTGTTAGCGTGGCTGCAGTCGACCATGATTCGCGCCGGGATCTTGAGTCGGGTCAGGTCGCTGTGTATTTGAGCAACGCTGTCGCGATCATAGTTTGGCCCGCGATGACCGCCGCGCAATACCAGATGGGTGTCCGGGTTTCCGGGTGTCTGGATGATTGCGGGGTGCCCTTGGCTGTCGACGCCAAAATGACGATGCGGATGGGCGGCCGAGCGCATGGCGTCGCTGGCGACACCGACTCCACCATCGGTGCCGTTCTTGAAGCCTACCGGCATGTTCAGGCCGCTGGCCATTTCCCGGTGAATTTGCGATTCGGTGGTGCGCGCACCAATGGCAACCCAACTGAGCAGGTCGTCGAAGTAGCCTGCCGCCATGGGCTGCAGCAGTTCAGTGGCAATCGGCAATCCGAGCTGGATCATTTCGCGCATCAGTTCGCGCGACAGGGTCAGGCCGCCGGCCATGTCGTCGCTGCCGTCCAGGTGCGGATCGTAGGCCAGGCCTTTCCAGCCGACAGTGGTGCGGGGTTTTTCGACGTAGGCGCGCATGACGAGCAACATCTGATCACTGACGTCGGATGCCAGGCGCGCGAGGTGGGCGGCGTATTCCAGGGCTGACTGAGGGTCGTGAATCGAGCAAGGGCCGACGATGACCAGCAAACGGGAGTCTTCACCGTTGAGAATCGCGCGGATCGCCTGGCGATGGGCGGCGACTTGCTGGGTCAGGGTGTTGCTGAGGGGTAATTGCTGTTTGAGCTGCAACGAGCTGGGCAGACGCAGGGTCAGCGCTTCATTGGCCGGGCTCAAGTTGGACAGTGGCAGAGCAGAGACGGACGAGTTCATGTTCGGGCTTCCTGGGCTGGCGGCGGGTTCGTTCCCGCGCGCTCGGCCCTAGTGGGGTGTTCGACAATTAGCCGGATTGGCTGCGTGTGTGTGCTTGCCACCTGTGGGTGACCGATCGGAGGCGGCAGGCTGTCCCGAGCGGAGGCTGGTAAATCGCCAGGCGGTAAAAAAGTCGTAACGGTAATAAGTGGCGTAGTTCATTTTCTAAATCCTCGAGATGTCTGGTGTGTCGCTAAAAATGTGTGGGGCTGAAAAAACAAAACCCCCGGTCGGGAGGCCGACCGGGGGTTGAGAATTCTCTGGTGGCGACCCGTTTAAAGTGGGCGCCGTGTGGGTATCAGGCGCGCCAGTGGCTAAACCAATACCCAAAATAAAAGCTGACCGGAGCACAAACGTCTTTCACCCGGACAGCCGCAACCGAGCGCAAGGCGCTGGCGGTACGAAGCTTTGAAAGGGTGTTGAACATGGTCTGTCTCCGATGGATGCGCCGAGCTTACTAGAGGCGGGTACGTGGATTCAATCAGAAATTGCTATCGGCTGCCGTTGGCCTTTCCTATCGCTTGAGCGCTGCAAAAAGGTATAGCACGAGCGGTGCCTGTTGATTAGTCACGAGATTTGCTGGTCATTGCTCGCCATACCGCTGGTTGACCTCTGAAGCACGCATGCGACAAGCCTTACAAGACGTATTGAAACTTTTTATATAGCGCTTGCCGCTAGGTCTGCCAGTTGCTTTTTGCTAAGGTGTCCGGCAACCAACAAGCCCATTGCGCGAGGTGTCTGCTTGATTAGGGTGCTAGTAGTCGATGACCATGATCTCGTTCGTACAGGCATTACACGAATGCTGGCTGACATCGATGGCCTGCAAGTGGTCGGCCAGGCCGAGTCAGGGGAAGAGTCCCTGCTCAAGGCGCGAGAATTGAAGCCGGACGTGGTCCTGATGGATGTGAAGATGCCCGGTATCGGCGGTCTTGAAGCCACGCGCAAGTTGCTGCGCAGTCATCCCGACATCAAAGTCGTTGCGGTCACCGTGTGCGAGGAAGATCCGTTTCCTACACGACTGTTGCAGGCGGGGGCCGCGGGTTACCTGACCAAAGGAGCCGGTTTGCCCGAAATGGTCCAGGCCATTCGCCTGGTATTTGCCGGCCAGCGCTACATCAGTCCGCAGATCGCCCAGCAACTTGCCATCAAGTCTTTCCAGCCCACGAGCGATTCGCCGTTCGACGCCTTGTCCGAGCGGGAAATCCAGATCGCGCTGATGATCGTCGGCTGCCAGAAAGTCCAGATAATCTCCGATAAATTGTGCCTGTCGCCAAAAACCGTAAACACCTACCGATACCGCATTTTCGAAAAGCTTTCGATCAGCAGCGACGTCGAGTTGACGCTGTTGGCGGTTCGTCACGGCATGGTTGATGCCAGCCTCTGAAATGACTGAAATTTTCGATCCAAGCGCTTTTCTGTCGACGGTCAGTGGGCGTCCCGGTGTGTATCGCATGTTCGACAGCGATGCGCGCCTGCTCTACGTCGGCAAGGCCAAGAATCTCAAGAGTCGCCTGTCCAGTTACTTCCGCAAATCCGGTCTCGCCCCCAAGACTGCTGCACTGGTCGCGCGTATCGCGCAGGTCGAGACGACGATCACGTCTAACGAAACCGAAGCTTTGTTGCTCGAGCAGACGCTGATCAAGGAGTGGCGTCCGCCGTACAACATCCTGATGCGGGACGACAAATCCTATCCTTATGTCTTCCTTTCAGATGGTCAATTTCCTCGTCTGAGCATCCATCGCGGTGCGAAGAAGGCCAAGGGCAAATATTTCGGTCCTTACCCCAGCGCTGGTGCGATTCGCGAAAGCCTCAGCTTGCTGCAGAAGACGTTTTTTGTTCGTCAGTGCGAAGACAGCTACTACAAGAACCGCACGCGCCCTTGCCTGCAATACCAGATCAAACGTTGCAAGGCACCCTGCGTCGGACTGGTCGAGCCCGAGGTCTACGCCGAGGACGTCCGGCACTCGGTGATGTTCCTGGAAGGGCGCAGCAATGCGCTGACCGACGAATTGTCCGCCGCCATGGAAGAGGCGGCGATCAACCTCGAGTTCGAGCGGGCGGCCGAGTTGCGGGACCAGATATCGCTGCTGCGCCGGGTTCAGGATCAGCAAAGCATGGAAGGCGGGACTGGTGATGTCGACGTGATCGCCGCGTTCGTCAATCCGGGCGGCGCCTGCGTTCATTTGATCAGCGTGCGGGGCGGCCGGGTTCTGGGCAGCAAGAACTACTTCCCTCAAGTTGGTATTGATGAAGACGTTTCCGAAGTCATGGCGGCTTTTCTTGGGCATTACTTCATCAGCAGCCCGGAACGCGACTTGCCGAGCGAGTTGATCGTCAACGTGGTGCATGAAGACTTTCCTACGCTGATCGCAGCCATTGAGGAATTGCGCGGCCGAGAACTGTCGATCAGTCATCGGGTGCGGGGTACGCGGGCTCGCTGGCAACAACTGGCGGTGACCAATGCAGAACAGGCACTGGGTGCGCGCTTGGCCAACCGGCAGCATGTCGCCGCGCGTTTCGATGCGCTGGCAGAAGTACTGAACCTGGATGAGCCTCCACAGCGCCTCGAGTGCTATGACATCAGTCACTCGAGCGGCGAGGCGACGGTGGCGTCGTGCGTGGTGTTCGGCCCGGAAGGTCCGATCAAATCGGATTACCGTCGTTACAACATTGAAGGCGTTACCCCAGGCGATGATTACGCCGCCATGCACCAGGCGTTGACCCGTCGTTTCAGCAAGCTGAAGGACGGGGAGGGCAAATTACCGGACATTCTGCTGGTGGACGGTGGTAAAGGTCAGCTGTCGATGGCGCGTGATGTACTGAACGAATTGGCGGTACCCGACCTGATTCTGCTGGGTGTGGCCAAAGGGGCAACCCGAAAGGCCGGCTTCGAAACTTTGTACCTGAATGATGCAGCGCATGAGTTCACGTTGCGTGGGGATTCGCCGGCACTGCATCTAATCCAGCAAATTCGTGATGAAGCTCACCGATTCGCCATTACCGGGCACCGCGCCCGTCGCGGCAAAACCCGCCGTACGTCTACGCTTGAAGGCGTAGCCGGGGTCGGGCCGACACGTCGGCGCGATTTGCTTAAACATTTTGGTGGATTGCAAGAGCTGTCTCGTGCCAGCATCGAAGAGATCGCCAAAGCGCCCGGGATCAGTAAAAAACTCGCAGAGTTGATTTATGCAAATCTGCACAGCGAGTAGAATGCCACCTCACCTCGTAGCCAGTTGTGCCGATGAATATCCCTAATCTGATTACCGTTCTACGCGTCCTGCTCATCCCGATCTTCATACTGTTGTTTTACCTGCCGTACCATTGGAGCTACATGGCGTCCGCTTCGGTGTTTGCATTTGCCGCCGCTACGGACTGGCTGGATGGTTATCTGGCCCGCCGTCTGGAGCAAAGCACGCCGTTCGGGGCTTTTCTCGACCCGGTTGCCGACAAGCTGATGGTTGCCGTTGCGCTGGTGTTGCTGGTGCAAGAACACGGTAACTTGTGGCTTACGCTGCCGGCCGCCGTCATCATCGGTCGTGAAATTGTCGTGTCGGCACTGCGTGAGTGGATGGCCGAACTCGGTGCCCGCGCTCATGTGGCGGTGTCGAACCTGGGTAAATGGAAAACCGCTGCGCAGATGTTGGCACTGGTGATCCTGCTGGCCAATCCGTCAGACTTCACCTTCTGGGTATTGGTGGGTTATGGCTTGCTGTTGGTCTCAGCCGGACTGACGTTGTGGTCGATGGTCCAGTACCTGCGGGCTGCATGGCCGCATCTGAAGACCGACGTTGAAAAGAAATAAAACTTTTTTGAATCAAAGGGTTGACGGGGCTTCTGGATTCTATAGAATGCGCCACACCAAGACGCGGGAATAGCTCAGTTGGTAGAGCACGACCTTGCCAAGGTCGGGGTCGCGAGTTCGAGTCTCGTTTCCCGCTCCAAATACAAAGAAAAAGCCACTCAATAGAGTGGCTTTTTTTTTGCCTGGGATTTTAGAAGACGCTTCGGCGTCTTTTTTCGTTTTGTGGCAAAAAGCGGGCTAAACGCACATTGCCATTCAATTTTCATAAAAGCGTAACAATCCTATTGCAGAGTACGGGAGCCCGAAATCACAAGGAGTTCCCTGAATGAAAAGCTTGATGAAGTCTGCTGCACTCGCCGTTGCGGTTTCTCTTTGTGCCAGCTCGATGACTTTTGCTGCGGAAAGCGTTCGTCTGACCGGTTCCGGCGCCAGTTTCCCGGCCCCGATCTACCTCACCTGGTTCAAGGATTTCAGCAAGAAAACCGAAGGTGTCACTGTGGATTATCAATCCAAGGGCAGCGGCGCGGGTGTGCAGGACTTCCTGAATAAAACCGTCGATTTCGCCGCCAGTGATTCGGCGATGAAAGACGAAGACATTGCCAAGGTTGCCGAAGGCGCACAGTTGCTGCCGATGACGGCGGGCGAAATCGTGCTGGCCTATAACCTGCCAGGCAACCCCAAGGGCCTGAAGCTGCCACGGGATGTTTACTCCAATATCTTCCTGGGCAAGATCACCAAGTGGAACGATCCGCAGATCGCTGCCGCCAACCCGGACCTGAAGCTCACTGATACGCCGATCACCGTCGTCGTACGTGCAGACTCCAGCGGTACGACTGCGGTGTTCACCAAGCACCTGTCAACGATCAACCCGGAGTTTCAAGAGGCGCTGGGTGAAGGCAACACGGTCAACTGGCCAGCCAGTGACAAATTCATCAAATCGCCGAAAAACGATGGCGTGACAGCCACCGTACGCCAGACCCCGGGCGCCATTGGCTATATCGAATACGGCTTCGCCAAGCTGGCCAAGGTCGACTTCGCCCAGTTGCAGAACAAGGCCGGTCATTACGTCGTACCGAACGCCGAAAGCGGTGCCGAGGCCCTGGCCGCAGTGAAAATGCCGGAAAGCCTGGTGGCCTGGCTGCCGGATCCGGACGGTGCCAAGTCCTACCCGATCACTTCCTACACCTGGATGATCTTCCGCAAGGACAACGGTAACCCGGCCAAGGCCAAGGCCATGCGCGAAATGGTCGAATACAGCCTGACCGAGGGGCAGAAAATCGCCGATTCGATGGGTTACATCCCGTTGCCGCAATCGGTTGTTGATCAGGTTCGCAAAGCGTCCGCCAACATTCAGTAACGCTCGTGAGGCCTCTCTCGGCGTGCGCGTTCAGCATGCCGGGGGAGTTTTCCCCCTGTACCGGAATTAGCCAATGAACACACCTTTTGTCGTACCGGTTAACCCGGGTTCGGCCTGCCAGCCGCCTTCCACGAAGGACTTCCTGGTTGATCGCACCTTCCGTGCGCTTGCGCGAATAGGGGTGGTTCTGATTCTGGCGTTGGTCTTCGCCTTGGTCTTCGAGGTGGGACGCAAGGCCCTTCCTGGCATGGAAAAACACGGTTTTGACGTGATCTTTGGCAGCGTCTGGGACGTTAACCAAGGCAAGTACGGCATTCTGCCAGCGATTTGGGGCACGCTCTACAGCGCCCTGATCGCGTTGCTGATCGCAGGCGTTTTCGGCGTCAGCATGGCGATCTTCCTCACCCAGGATTTCCTGCCGGCGAAACTGGCAGCGGTGTTTCGCACTATCGTCGAATTACTCGCGGCCATCCCCAGCGTCGTTTATGGCCTGTGGGGGATTTACGTGGTGATCCCGGCGATCCGCCCCCTTACGGCGTGGTTGAACAGTGAACTGGGTTGGATTCCTTTTTTCAGCACGTCCTTGAGCGGTCCGGGACTGCTGCCTGCGGCGCTGGTACTGGCCATCATGATTCTGCCAACCATCGCTGCCGTTTCTCAGGACGCCCTGACCGGCGTACCGATGAAAACCAAACAGGCGGCCTACGGCATGGGGACCACCCATTGGGAAGCGATTCTCAAGGTGATGGTGCCATCCGCCGCCACCGGCATTTTCGGCTCCCTGGTTCTCGGCCTGGGTCGTGCTCTGGGTGAAACCATGGCGCTGGCCATGCTGGTGGGCAACGCCAACAACATTTCGCTTTCTCTGTTTGCGCCGGCCAACACATTGGCTGCCTTGTTGGCGCTGAACTTCCCCGAAGCCGGGCCCAACGAGATCGAGGTGTTGATGTATGCCGCACTGGTGCTGATGTTCATCACCCTGCTGGTGAACGTTCTCGGTTCCATGATCATGCTCTACGCCCAGCGGGGTAACAAATAATGACTGACCTCACGTCCCCTATTACCGCCGTGCCGAGCCTGCAGCGCAAGTTCGAAGGCCGCGCCCTGCGCAGCCTGGTGTTGACCACGCTGGTGTGGACCGGCGCGGTACTGGCCAGCGTCCCGCTGATTTCCGTGCTGTATATGCTGATCATGCGGGGCGGGGCACGCTTGAGCCTGGAGGTATTCACCGAATTGCCGCCCACCGGTTTCGAGACGGGTGGAGGCTTTGGTAACGCGATGGCAGGCACCTTCGTAATGGTCGGTATCGCCGCCGCCATCGCGGTTCCGGTCGGCATAATGGCCGCCATCTTCCTGGCCGAACTCGGGCCCGACAGCAAGCTGGCAAACACTGCCCGCTTTGCCGCCAAGATGCTTACGGGGCTGCCTTCAATTCTGGCCGGGGTGTTTGCCTACGCCCTGGTAGTGATGACCACCGGTACTTACTCGGCGCCGGCAGGCGGTGTGGCACTGGCGGTACTGATGCTGCCCATCGTGGTGCTGACGGCTGAAGAGTCGATGAGGATGGTGCCCAAGATCATGAAGGATGCCGCCTACGGCATGGGCTGCACGCGCTCGCAGGTGATCTGGAAAATCATCTTGCCGACCGGCATGCCGGCGATCCTCACAGGCGTGATGCTGGCCGTGGCACGCGCAGCAGGCGAAACCGCGCCGCTGTTGTTTACCGCGCTGTTCAGCAACTACTGGATCTACCACGACGGCAGCCTCGCGGTGATGAACCCGACGGCATCGCTTGCCGTGCTGATTTACAACTTCTCCGGCATGCCCTTCGACAACCAGCTGGAGCTCGCATGGGCGGCCTCGCTGGTGCTGGTGATGATCGTGCTGGTCGTGAATATATTGAGCCGTATTTTCGGCAAGCCCAAGTATTGAGAACGGGAGCACCTGAATTTTGAACGTATCAACTGCGCAAATAGCCGCTCCGTTTGTTACCAAGACACCTGTGGTCATGGACTGCAAGCTCGACAAGATTTTCTACGGCAACTTCATGGCGGTACGCGACAGCCATGTGCCGATTGAAAAAAACAAGATCACCGGGTTCATCGGTCCGTCGGGCTGCGGTAAAAGTACCGTGCTGCGCAGCCTTAACCGAATGAATGACCTGGTCAAAGGGTTCCGTTTCGAAGGCCATGTACATTTTCTGGGGCAGGACGTGTACGGCAAGGGCGTTGATCCCGTGGTGGTACGCCGCTACATCGGCATGGTGTTCCAGCAGCCGAATCCGTTCTCGATGAGCATCTTCGACAACGTTGCCTTCGGCCTGCGCCTCAATCGCTATAAAGGAGACCTGGGCGACCGCGTCAAGCACGCCTTGCAGGGCGCCGCGTTATGGGATGAGGTCAAGGACAAGCTCAAGGTCAGCGGGCTGTCGCTCTCCGGCGGTCAGCAGCAACGGCTGTGCATCGCCCGCGCCATTGCCACTGAACCGGAAGTGCTGTTGCTGGATGAGCCGTGTTCAGCGCTTGACCCGATCGCCACTCGCCGGGTTGAAGAGCTGATGGTCGAGTTGAAGAAGGACTACACCATCGCTCTGGTGACTCACAACATGCAGCAGGCCATCCGCGTGGCCGATACGACAGCCTTTTTCTCGGTGGATATTTCCCAGGGCACGCGCACCGGCTACCTGGTAGAGATGGGCCCGACCGCCCAGATCTTCGGCAGCCCGCGTGAGCAAATGACCGAGGATTACATCAGCGGCAAATTCAGCTAAGCGGCACACGTCTCGTTTTAGTTTCTTATTTTACGGATTCGCAGGATCGCCAATGTCTGCAACGCGTCGTCTTGATTTACCCGCGATAGAACGAGCACTGCGCAAAGTGCAGGGCCGTTTTGCCGAGCTCAGCCGGCACTTTACCGAGCCGCGTGATCCCTTGACCGACGAAGTGTTGCAGAACGTTGTCGAAGGCTATGCGCTGATTGATGACTATGTCGCACGTGGCGTCGACCTGTTTGATCTCCAGCAACTGAACCTGATGCTGGAGATCAATGCCACCGTGCTGTGCGGCCGAGACCCGGCGCGCCGGCTTGAGTACGCCCAACACCTCGCGGCTACGGAAGAGCACTTCTTCAACAATGTGGAGGGGGGAATAAAGGATCTGTACAACTGGTATTGCGCCTATCACAGCGAGTCCGTGTGGAAGCGCGCGGCGGGCGTGTATGTGCGCATCCTCAGCAAGCCGCAGTTGTTCATTGAAGGTAACAACCGCACCGGGTCGCTTATCGTCAGTTATTTGCTCATGCGTGCAGGCTTGCCGCCGTTCGTGCTGACGCTGGAGAACGCCGAGGGCTACTTCAACCCGTCATCGGTGATACGCAACTCCGCCAAGCACGGCGTCAAGGCACTGTACGAATTACCCAAGATCAAGAAAAAATATGCAGCCTTCCTGGAAGAACAGGCGCCTGATCCGAAGAAGTTTTTCCTGGACGAAACGCCGCTAGCCATTGTTCAGGGAGGCCGTTGATGAGCGAGTCTCCAGCGCTGTCAAAATGCCGGAACGCTATCGGCCGAGTGTGGCAAGCCATCCCATTGATCTCGGTCCAGCGTCCGCGTATCCGTATTTCGTTCGATATCGATGACACATTGGCTTGTCAGCTCGACCACAGCGCCGTCGAGCACAGCCGGCTGCCGGCCTGCATTCACCGTTGGCTGGGCGAGCCGTTGCGCATGGGAACACGCTCCCTTACGCGTGAGCTGCGCCGTCAGGGTTGCAGTATCTGGGTCTACACCTCGTCCGGTCGAACGCCTTCCTACATTCAGCGTTGGCTCATGCTGTATGGCATCCGTGTCGACGGTGTGGTCAACAGCGTGCTGCATAATCGTGCCCTGACAGCACATGGGCTAGCGAACACTCCCTCGAAATATCCTCCCGCATTCGATATCGACCTGCATGTTGATGACTCCGAGGGCGTGCGCAGTGAGGGGCATGACCATGGCTTTCGCGTGGTTGTGGTGGATCCTCAGGATGAGAACTGGGCACAAAAAGTCCTGGATGCTGTCGCACACGTCCAGGCGCAACTCGCCTGGCAGCAACCACAACGGTACAAGCAGCCGGCGCGTTCAGAGGCTTTTTCCTCTTGAGTTCTTTACCTCAAATACTGTTCGGATGAGACCCCCGGGACCGCAGCCAGATGTGAGTCTCATGCTCCCAATCAGCAAATACGCCACTTGTTTAGAGTGGCGTTTTTGCTTGTGCGCTTTGCGCCTGGATTTCATTCAAAGGGCATGCGCTCAATTTCAGCTAGTGATGTTATAGGGTAACAATGTAAGCTTTGCGGCGATTTACCTGAGGCACACATTTATCAACCCTTGGTATCGCGAAATCTCCATGACGAATACGGCGACTCTTCCCACCGGCCAGGCGAACAGCCGGCTTATGTCCATCGATGCGTTAAGAGGCATGGTGATTGTGCTCATGCTGCTTGACCATGTCCGCGAAACCTTTTTCCTGCATCGGCAGGTGTCCGACCCCATGGACATTACGACGACCGAGCCTGCACTGTTCCTCAGCCGCACACTCGCACATCTGTGCGCACCCGTATTTGTACTGCTCACCGGTTTATCAGCCTGGTTGTACGGCGAGAAATACGCGGGCAAGGCTGATGTGTGCAGCTTCCTGTTCAAGCGCGGGCTGTTTCTGGTGGTGCTTGAGTTCACCTTGGTTAACTTTGCCTGGACCTTTCAGTTTCCACCCACGGTGATTTACCTGCAGGTGATCTGGGCCATCGGTTTAAGCATGATTGCGCTCTCGGTGATGGTCTGGCTGCCTCGAGCGTTATTGCTGTTGCTGAGCCTGGCGATCATCGCCGGTCACAACGCATTGGACGCGCTTCATTTTCCGGTGGATTCGGTGATGCACATCCCGTGGGCCATTCTTCATGACCGGGGCTGGATCGAGCTGAGTGAAGGTTTGCGTCTGCGGACTTCGTACCCGGTGCTGCCGTGGATAGGTGTCATCGGTCTTGGCTACGCCATCGGGCCGTGGTTCAGCCGAGCAATGGATGCTAGCAAGCGACAACGGCAATTAATGCTATGCGGCGTCATCGGGCTTTGCGTTTTTATCGCGTTGCGCCAGCTCAATGGCTACGGCGAGAAGCCCTGGTCTGCGGGAGAGACGGGCGTGCAGACACTGATGAGCTTTTTCAATATCACCAAGTATCCGCCGTCTTTGCTGTTTGTGACGCTCACCTTGAGTGTGGGATTGCTGTTGTTGCTGGGTTTCGAGCGCGTGCAGAAAAGCCGCTGGCTGCGTCCTCTGACGGTATTTGGATCGGCTCCGATGTTCTTTTACTTATTGCATCTATACGCCCTGAAGGTGCTGTACATCATGGCGGTCGCGTTGTTTGGATTGAACCAGGGGGCATGGTTCGGTTTTGACTCGGTAGCGTCTGTCTGGCTGGCCGCCGCTGTCATGGCCATTGCGCTGTATCGGCCGGTCAATTGGTTCGCTGAACTGAAAGCACGACGACGGGATATCGCCTGGCTCAAATACCTGTAAGGACGTGCACTTTTATAAGGCCGCGGGGCGTTCGCTGCACTATGGCATGGCAGTGGACGGGGCTTCCTGAGTGCATCTGTCCGAGCTTAGGCCCGCGCATAGGGGCGTAGTAACGATCTGGCACAAACGCTGCATTACGTTGAACAGGCCCATCGCGAGAACATTCGAATGGGCAGCCCTCACGGTCAACGACGACCGATTGGCCGCACAGGTCGTGGGCAGCAGCGGTGGATCGGGCAGAGACGTCCGGTTTTAACGCCGCAATCGAACAGGCAAAGACGCCTGGAACCGAAAGGTTTCAGGCGTTTTTTTTTGCTTTTTTTCCGTGACGGGCTTTGGCCGGGTGCTATTTATGAACTCCATTGTTGCCACGCTGAACAAGTTGCAGACGCTGATCGTGATCGGTAATGGCATGGTCGGACATCACTGTGTCGAACAGTTGATTGAGCGCGGTGCCCTTAATCACTACCGGGTGCATGTCTTCAGCGAGGAGCCCGTGCGCGCCTATGATCGCGTGCATCTTTCCGAGTATTTCACCGGGCGGGACGCTGAGTCGCTGGCCCTCAGCGATGCCGCGCTATACCAGACTCCGGGTATTACGTTGCATCTGGGCGTGCCGGTTCTTGAGATAGACCGCGCCCGCCACGAGGTGATTACCGCCCAAGGCTCGGTTACTTACGACAAACTGATCCTGGCAACGGGTTCGTACCCGTTTGTGCCATCTATCGAAGGCGCGCAGGACGACTCGCGCTTGGTGTACCGCACGCTTGAAGACCTGGACGCTATTCGAGCCGCCGCTGCCAACGCGCGACGTGGTGTGGTCGTGGGAGGAGGACTTCTCGGGCTTGAGGCAGCCAATGCACTGAAGAGTCTGGGCCTGGAAGCCCATGTCGTCGAATTCGCTCCGCGCTTGATGCCTGTGCAACTGGACGAACACGGCGGCCTGGCGCTCAAGGCGCAAATCGAAAAGCTGGGCGTCGGTGTGCACCTGTCGCGCGCGACACAATCGATCAGCGCCGGCGAGCATTACCGGTACCGGATGAATTTCGCCAATGATGAATTCCTCGAAACCGACCTGATCGTGTTCTCCGCCGGCATTCGTGCGCAAGACGCACTGGCTCGTCAATGCGCGCTGGCTATCGGGCCACGCGGCGGGGTGGTCATCGACGACGCGTGCCTCAGCAGCGATCCAGACATTTACGCCATTGGCGAATGTGCCTCATGGAACGGCAGCCTGTTCGGCCTGGTGGCGCCGGGGTATCAAATGGCGCGCAGTGTGGCGGCCAGGCTTTGCAAGCAGGTCGCCGAGCCGTTTATGGGCGCCGACATGTCGACCAAGCTCAAGCTATTGGGCGTCGACGTGGGCTCCATTGGCGATGCTCACGGCATTACTCCGGGCGCGCGCAGCTTTCAATTTATCGACGAGAGCACCGCCAGCTATCGACGCCTGGTGGTGGATGTCACGGGTAAACAGGTACTTGGCGCCGTATTGGTCGGTGATAACAGCTATTACGACACGCTGCTGCAATACATGCAGAACGCGATTGCACTGCCAAAGGAGCCGGCCAGCCTGATTCTGCCATCGTCCGCAGGCGCGCCAACGCTTGGACCGGGCGCATTGCCCCAATCGGCCACGGTGTGTTCGTGTCACAACGTCACCAAAGGCTCGATCTGCTCAGCCATCGATAGCGGCTGCACCGATCTGGCTCAACTCAAGTCGCAAACCAAGGCCTGTACGGGCTGCGGGGGCTGTGCCGGGTTGCTCAAGCAAGTCTTCGAGCACGAGTTGACCGCGCGTGGCGTCAGTGTCGACAAAAGTCTGTGCGAACATTTTGCCTACACCCGCCAGGAACTCTATGCGCTGGTGCGGGTGGAAGGGGTGATCACCTTCGAAGAACTGCTGGCCAGACACGGCAGCGGTCACACCGGCTGTGATGTCTGCAAACCGGCGGTGGGCTCGATTCTCGCCTCGTGCTGGAACCAGCCCATCATGGACCCATCGCTGGTGCCACTTCAGGATACCAACGACACCTTCATGGCCAACATGCAGAAAAATGGCACCTATTCAGTCGTGCCGCGAATTGCCGGGGGTGAAATCACAGCCGACAAGCTGATCGCGATTGGGGTGGTCGCGAAAAAATACGAGCTCTACACCAAAATCACCGGTGGCCAGCGAATTGACCTGTTCGGCGCGCAACTGCATCAACTGCCAGACATCTGGGCGGAGTTGATTGAGGCGGGCTTCGAAACCGGTCACGCGTACGGTAAATCGACGCGGACGGTCAAATCATGCGTTGGCAGCACCTGGTGCCGTTACGGCGTTCAGGACAGTGTGAAAATGGCGCTGTTGATTGAGGATCGTTACAAGGGATTGCGCTCGCCGCACAAGCTCAAGTTCGCCGTGTCCGGCTGCACCCGCGAATGTGCCGAGGCGCAGAGTAAAGACGTTGGCGTGATCGCTACCGAGAAGGGCTGGAACCTCTACGTATGCGGCAACGGCGGCATGCGCCCGCGCCACGCCGAGCTGTTTGCCACCGACCTCGACGATGCGACCCTGATCCGCTACGTCGACCGCTTCCTGATGTTCTACATCCGCACGGCCGACAAACTGCAGCGCACATCGGTCTGGCGTGAAAGCCTGGAGGGCGGCCTGGATTACTTGAAGGAAGTGATCATCAACGACAGCCTGGGGCTCGGCGATGAACTCGAATCGCAAATGCAACTGGTGGTCAGTCGCTATGAATGCGAATGGGCCAACGCGCTGAAAAGCCCGGAAAAACTCAAGCGCTTCCGCACCTTCGTTAACGATAAGCGTCCGGACCCGGACATCCACTTTGTCGAGGAACGAGGGCAGCGGCGGCCAATCACGGCCAGCGAACTCAACCTTATTCCAGTCCGCGAGGAGATTGTCTGATGAACCCATTAAATACCCTGCGCACCCATGACAACCTGGCGTCTGAACCGGACGCGGTCTGGCAATCGGTGTGCAGCGAGCAGGATCTGGTCATCAACTCCGGGGTCGTGGTGTGGCTCGACGGCGCACAAGTCGCGCTGTTTTACCTGCCAGACGCGCAAGGCAAGATCCTCTACGCTATCGACAACCACGACCCGAAATCCGGGGCCAATGTCATTGGTCGCGGTTTGATCGCCGATATCAAGGGTGAACTGGTGGTGGCGTCGCCTATTTACAAGCAGCACTTCCGTCTTGAGGACGGCACCTGCCTGGAGTATCCGCAACAGCGCCTGCGTGTCTGGCCGGTGCGGTTGAGCAGGGGAGATGTGGAAATCGGCTGCCGGGGTCGTGGTTAATAAGGCAAAAAAGGCCCGGCAGAATAAATGCCGGGCTGGATAATTTTTTTTGAAATCAAGGGGTTGCCAGCCTCCGTAAATCAGTCCATAATTCACGCCATCGAAAGCACTGACCGCTTAAAAAGCTCAATGTTTTCAAGGGCTTAGATCTTGTATCTAAATCCAAGTTTGTATGCGTAGGGTGTTGTGCTACATGACATCAAACGTTTGAGGCCGAGTAGCAAAATGGTTATGCAGTGGATTGCAAATCCACCTACGCCGGTTCGATTCCGACCTCGGCCTCCACTTTAAACAAGCTCCGTAGATCGATGATTTACGGAGCTTTTTTATTTGCACTGCCTGGCAAGATTTAGTCTTGAAAATGCCAGATGCGAACTTGCTTCACCGGGGCGGGATGTATATATTTCCACCTCTGCTGCACAAGCGTCTGAGTGGTGTAAGGGTCGTTGACCCGCCTCCAGACAGCTTCACCGCGCTACCGCCCGAATGGCGAAACTGGTAGACGCATGGGACTTAAAATCCCCCGCTCGTAAGGGCGTGCCGGTTCGATTCCGGCTTCGGGCACCATCTTAAAACAAGGGTTTGCGGGCGAAAGCTTATGCAAACCCTTGATTGTTTCCGGTCCGCTATTTTGGAGTTGGTCCGCAATTCACTTGGTTGGAGTGACTTTCTTGCCCAGGCGATTCCGGATGTATTGCTCCGTCATAACCACGGTCGTATGCCCAAGTTGATCTCTCGCCTGCATGATGTCACCACTCGATTCGGCTTTATCCGTACCTGCCTTGGCGCGTAAATCCCGCATCTGAAATGCAGACTTCGCAACACCGGCCGCTTCCCTGGCCAAATCAAACCTTCTTCGCAACATCGCCACCGTCATTGGTGTGCCATCCTCTGTAACGATCAGCCGCGTCGAGCGGACCTTGTGTTCTGATTTACGGGACATTATTCGATCAATCAAAACCTTCAGCTCACCAGTTACCTCTATTCGCCGCTTGGCCTTCGTTTTTCCCTGAAGCACCCAGATTTGGCCGTCGCGGACATCCCTTTCGTCCATCAGTCGCGTGTCAGTCACCCGTTGACCGGTCAAATAAGCCAAGTCCATGGCGTCTTGCAGTCCGACATCGGCCTTGTCGTGCACGCGCTTAAAGAGCTCATCCTCGACGTATGTGTCCCGCCCGGTCTCTTTGTTGCCCTTGATACCGGCGCAGGGGTTGGCTAGAGACGTGTAGCCCTTGTCCCTGGCGTAGTTCCAAATTGCGCTGAGCAATGCCTTTTCACGATTCGCCCTGACCGGTGCCGCCTTCCGCCAGGTAAGGTACTGGCGAACATGCAGCGGTTCGATCGTTTCCAGGGGCGCGGGCGGATCGTCGAAGAACGCAATCAGGTTCTTCATTTCCCGCTTGTTGTCCAGTTGGGTGGCTTTGCCTTTGGTTGGGACGATGTCGACCATGTACTTCTCCGCGACGTAGCGGAAGGTGATCACCTTGGAGACCAGATCGGTCGCGGTCCGATCACGCTCAAACTTTGCGTACTCCATGATCGCCAGGCCATAGTCGCTGCCTAGTGGAATCTCTCTGCGGTCCTTTCCGCCGGTGTCGTAGTAGAAGAAAACCCGGCCGCTGGCTTTCTTGCGTTCTCGCAGCCGGGCTATCGAGCCTGGTTTACTTGGTCGTCTTCCCATTTCAGCTTGCCTTACGTGATTTCCATGCGGGTTTTTCTGGTTCGATCATGCCGACGGCGGTTACGGCCATCACAGTCACGCTTGGCGGCGTCGAAATCGGCGGCGTACACGTATTCGCCGGCCGCACCTTTGAACCGATAGCGCTTCACTTCGTCAGGCTGTTCGGTAATTCGGTTTTCTGTGGGCATGGGACGTCCTATGCCGGGTCATGCCCGGAGTGGAGGGATGGGGGAGGAAATGAGCATGGCAATGTGCTATATGATCAGCACATCTGATGAGCTTAAGAGAGAAAAGCGAGTGACAGGATCAAAGAGTTTTAAAAATCTATATAAAAAAATGGATGCGACGTCCAAAACTAGATTTCATGCTTCTCGTAGATTAAAGTTACACGCTGCTCTTTCTACCTATACGGTAGTGTTTCTTTCGCTGGTATTGATTTTCATATCACTTATGCAAACGTATGGCTTGGGGGCGAATATACAGAGTAAGGGTGTAGGGCTTTTACAAGTTTTCTCTTCGGTTGCGGTGTTGGTTTATTCTTTGTTGATGGATAAAAATGATTACTCTAGTCAATCAGAGAAAATGTATTCTTGCGCTTCTAAGCTTGGAGAGCTGAAACAGAAGTCTCACCCTCACGTCCACGCAGATGAGTTTGCACAGGAAAACTATGATAGGTGTCAGAAAGAATATCATGATGTTCTAAAGCTTTACGAAACGCACTCTAACAACGATTTTCGTGGAGACTACTATAGGGCTAAACTGGATATGCCCGAAGATTATGATATGTCAGGGTACAAAAGATTTTATGAGAATGGAAAGTGGCGTGTTCTGTATGTATTAAATTTCGTAAATTACCCGCTAATTATTTGTTTTTTGATGTTTGCTCTATACTGGGTGTCTTTCGGCCTTGTAAGTCCTTTTAAAGCGTTAGCCTTCCTAGGCTAATCGCAACAGAAGCAGTCGAACGCTTCGTCGTGATCGGCGAACATATCGAATTGGGTGTCGGAGTAGTCGAGCATCTGCTGGTAGCTGGGCTGGTCACTGCGGAACCGGGCGCCGTCACCGGTGAACTTGCCTCCGGACACCACCGAGTTTTCCATGCTACCCCACCATTCAGCTTTTGGCCTGTCACTCGCGATGATCGAGTAGACCTGCTTCGCTCCCTTTAGGAAACAGAGGTCGCTGTTCCCTCCCAGCGTGCGGCCGTTGATCGTTGGCAGCATCAAGTCGAATGACTAGCCAGCCCAGAAGTCAGTCACGTCCTTCACGCCTACACTAGCATCGGCCAGTGGCATGACCATCGTGGCCCACTTGCTTTCACTGGTGCTTTTCCGGTTTCGCATTTTCGCGACCCGGCGGGGCTCGTCGGCACGGATGCCGGTCATCATGTCCACCGAATTGTCTTCGGTCGAATGGTCCAGGGTGCGCAGATACTTGTGAATGATCCTGATCTTGGGGTTGATGGTGCAGGATCGGGTAACCGGGTTCGGCAGATACATGCTCTTTCTGATTAGCGCCTCGAACGGCTCGCCCTCCCGGCTGGCGCTGGCGAAGTCGACAACCTCAAAACCGGCCTCGTTGTCCCGAAACTCAAGCCAGACAATTGGCACCGACCAACGCTCGGCGCTACGCTCCTTGTACGAGCGCAGCGCCAGTGTCTTGTCGGTGTAGGCATAGCGACGGCCCGAGGTGCCATCTTCCTTCGGCACGCGCTTACGGCGTTTCTTTACAGCCTCGGCGATCCATCTGTACTGCGGTCCGCTGACCAGCTCGCAGGTATGCTTGTAACCGATGTAAAAGCATTGGGCGGTTTCGCCGATCACCTGGTAGGTGAGGCAATGCACCTCAAGACCTTCCGGTCCGATGGTGTCAATGTAGCGATAGTGTTCTGGTCAAGCCTTCCTCATTTCTTCGGGCATGACTGTTCCTTTGCCGCCATAGCGGCTGATTGTCGTTCGTGAGTAGGCGTACACTGAAGCGAGAAGTAACTTAAAATTTTGGAGCTACCATGGTATTTGGAAGTGATCGCGAAAAACTAAATCTTTATTTGCGCGAGTTTGAGAGTGAGTCAGATAGAGGCTGCGCCGTACTTATGTTGTGTGCTTTAGAAGATCTTCTTCTCCAAGCTATAAGATGCCGCCTGCCTGAATGCTCAAATGAGGAATTTAGAAATCTAGCCCCTCTTGGTCGCCTTTCATTAACGATTTCTAATGCTTTTGTGCTTGGGGTCCTATCTGAAAGAGAGCGAGCGGATTTTTTATTGTTGGTTAAAGTTAGAAATAAGTTCGCACATGGCGCTTTTCTCGGTCTGAGCTTTTTGCATGATGATGTGGTTCATCTATGTAATTTCCTGAAGTTGTGTGATTCCTTTGACGACTTCGTGATAAGCGACCCGAGAAAACGCTTCATGTTTTCATCGATGCTTCTATATTTGATGTTGCATGATTGCTCGAATGACAAAGATTGGCGCCTCGTCCTGAAGGAAGAGACAAACTATGTTATTAAATAACTCTGCTGCTCATGACAAGATCGTTTGCGTTCATAACTGTCATGCCGAGGCGGTGGGCGGTTTGAACTTCGAGCTTCTCGCCCTCCGATCTTTCCCATCCGGGTAGAATGGCGATCACGCCGCAAAGGCCAAGGCGTGTCAGGTCGTAGGCCATGTAGTCAGCCCATTCCGCGCCGGGTACGGTCCCATAGTCGGCGGGATTCTCTACCTGATAGCCCTGACTGCGGCTTTGAAAGCGGGGTAGTTATAGTCCTTCAAGCCAGTCATTGGCACGGCGACATACACGCGTTTGGTGCGGGGGGGGGCGGTTCGCCGGCAGAGTTATTCGCGTGACGGCTGCGATCATCCCCATCAAAAACTCGGTAACAATGGTTGGAATGTTTTCTGTGGGCATGGGGCATCCTATGCCGGGGCATGCCCGGGCGTCGGAGTGTGGTGGGGATCAGCTACAGTTGAGCGACAAGCAAACGGAGGTGGATTATGAAATGCTTCATCTGTTCAGCCGAATCAAGCGAGGTGCCGTCGGCAGGCGACTACGAGCAGCTCGCATGCCCTGTGTGTGGTGAATACCGGCTCTCACGGACGGCGATTAAGGTGTTTAAGGAGAACAATTGGAAATTCAATATTGAAAAGGCTAGGAGTTGGCTTACATCACAGCAAGGCGACGGCACGATTCCATTAATAAGTTCGGACAGGGCCGCAACTTTGATTTGAACTCAGGCCGCCTCAGCTCGGCGCTCAGCAACTCGCCATGGGTCATTAGCTCGGGCCAGTGCAGCCATCGGTGGAGGGCTTACGCTGTTGCCGCACATGTGAACTTGCTGAGTCTTGGTGAATGGCTTGCCGTCGGCGCCGTGGCTGATGATGTAATCGGCGGGGAAGCCTTGAGCTTTGTACAGCTCGGCCGGTTGCAGCATGCGCAGACAGATGTCGACGATCACGTAGGGCGTGCCCTTGATCGTGACGGTCACCAGGCCCAGCCGATCCTTGGTGGTGATCGTTGGTGCAGGCTCACCGGCGCCGCTGACGTTCTCGGTGCCGTAGTAGCTGATCAGGAATGCCGCGACCCGCAGAGCACCGGCTTCAACCTCTGGCGAAAGCTGGAACTCAACTAGCGAGCTCTTGCCGCCGCCGCCTGCAGTGATGGTTGGTGCTGGCTCATCAACCGGCTGGCCGACGCTGGCGCCGAACTGACGCTCCATGAATGCAGTGACCAGTCCGTGGTGAGTGCCGCCGGCGCTGATGGTGTGCAACGGATCCGCTACGTCCCGGGCATCGCAATTGCCACGCAGGTGCACCAGGTTAGCGGTCACCAGCTGCTGCTGACTGCCGGAGTTGGTCACCGTGGTCATCGGGTCTTCAATGCTCTTGGCGTCGGTGGTATTGAAACCCCCATTCATCTGGGCCATGAACACCGTCGAGATGCCCATTGCATGGGCAGCACCGGCCGGGCGCTGATAGTTGCCACCGCTGGTGATGGTTGGCAGCGGCTCATCGAGCGCCTTGCCTTCATCAGCAAACCGGAACTTCACCAAGTGCGCAGCGGCAACGGCGTACTTTCCGCCGGAAGCCATGATGGTGCCGAGCGGCTCATGCTGGTCGGCAGTTCGGGGCGCGGAGCCTGGCTTGTCACCATTGCCCAGCTGAACAAGTGTTGCAGCTGAAAGTGTCAGTTCACCGCGGTTGGCGCAGGTCACCGTCGGCAATGGTGCGAGCGGGTCGTTGATCCGATCACTGCCCTGGTGCGTGGCTGGCGCGATGATGGGGCTGGCCATGGCGAACGATCCGCCGCGCGGCCAAGAGGTGACGGTGCGCAGCGGGTCGTGTGCTGACTGCACGCTTTCGCCGGACCAGTTCGCGATCGGCACGATGAACGGGTCAGCGGCATCGATGACGAACTTCTTCATGCCCTTGGCGATCCGCCGCAGTGTGGCCGGCGCCAGAGGCTTCGGCCGGTCGAAGATGCTTTTGCTCGGGATGCTCCAGTCGATGCATTCTGCGGCGGTGCGCCACTTCTTCTGGCCCTTCACGGGGTACTTGGCGTGCGTCGGTGCTGGCCAGACAATCGGCTCGCCGTCGCAACGGGCGATCATGAACAGGCGTTCGCGGCTGGTCGGCGCGCCGAAGTCACAGGCTTTGATCACGCGCCACTCGACGACGTAGCCCAAGTGCTGCAGCTCGGCGACAAAGGTTGCCCAGGTCTGCCCACGGCGTTTTGGGTCAGGTACCAGGAACTGCTGGTGAACCGGGACGACTTCGCCCAGATCTGCAACGCGGTTAATCATGCTTTTAGGTTTGGTCGGGTGCGGAATCAGGTCCAAAGTAACGACCCGCCCGGTCACCTTGCAGCGCTTGGCAATCAGCGGCCCCCACTGGAGGATCTGCTTCACGTTCTCAAGGCTGATGACGCGGGGCTTCTTCTTGCCAGCCCACTTCAGGCCGATCCATGACAGGTTCCGAATCTCCCGCTTACGTGGCTGACCGCCTGCTGCCTGGCTGTGATGCGTGCAGTCGGGCGACATATGAAACCAACCGACTGCCTTGCCGCCGCACTCAGTGTCCGGATCACCCTCGAACACGTCGGTGGTGTAATGCAGTGCGCCTGGGTGGTTGACGGTGTGCATGCTGATTGCTTGGGGGCTGTGGTTCTTGGCTACGTTTACAGCGCGACCAAGACCAATTTCCAGCCCGGTACCGGCGCCGCCGCCACCGCAGAAGAAATCGACAACGATCTCATCGTCCTGAGAGGTGAAGCCAAGTCCGTATTGGGTTTTGAAATCGAAGGGGTGTTTCTTCTGGTGTGCGGACATAGGGGATCCTCGCCGGTATAGTTCCGGAATCTACAGGGGAGTGGGTTATGAGCTGGGAAGTCGTTTCTTGCTGGATCGAGCATCACCCAGGACTTGCGTCGTGGGTTCAGGCTGTCGGGTCAATCGCCGCAATATTGGCGGCTATCTGGATAGCAAGCCGCGATTCAAGACTGAGAAGAAGAGCAGAGATTGAGGTCAAATCACATTCCATTGTTCGGGCGAAAACTGTTGTGGGCGATGCAGGCCGCCGCGTCTACTCAGCGATCGAAACGGTGAAGAAATTTATTGTCACTCCTGATCTGATGGGATCGATATCCGCTGACTTGAACCAAACTCAGCAGCACTTAAAAGAAGCTATGTCGAGTCCTGGAGTTGATTCGGAAATATATACTCTGATTTTTTTGGCCAGAACCGCGGTTGAGGAAGTTGCTCAGGTTATGCAGATGATAGAAAAGAAAATGGACCTCGAGAAGAGGTTGGTAGAACAAGCCGAAATCGCATTGAATCAAATTACCGCTGCATACGAATCATTAAAAATAATGAGTAGCCTTCTTAGAGTCAGCTCATCTTGAGTGTTCAGTGCGGAACTGGTGGAATGCTCACGCTGCCCGCTCGCAACTCTTTGCATTGCTATAGTTTATGGAGGTCGTTTGTGACAGAGTTGAAAGATCTAATTCCTATGGCCGGTCCTGTGATGGCCGCTTTAATCGCGGGATCCATATCGTTTGTTGTTACGGTTCTTGCCAAAGACCAGAAAACCTCAGAGTTTAGGCAATCGTGGATCGACTCTCTGCGTTCAGAAATTTGCGAGCTTGGGGCAAATTTGATTGCCATGAAAGATATTATGGAGTTGTTTGATCAATCAGATAAGCAAAAAAAACTCGATTATCTTATTGAGCGGCATGATGACTTTGTAAAAATGGAAAAATGCATGATGAGTATTCGTCTGCGTATTAATCCTGTGGAGTGTGTAGAGCTTGTTGCTGTACTAGATCGGATTCAGTCACAGTTAGATAAAGATGATATATCTGAAGAGCTGGTGAGTGAGTTCGTTAAAAAATCACAGAAGGTTTTAAAAAGTGAATGGGAGAGAGTTAAGCGCGGCGAATTATCTTTTAGGTTGTTGAAATGGGGTTCTTCAATTTTGGTCGTTTTGGCGTTAGTCGCTGTTGCGATACGCTTCACTTCGTATTTGCAGTGGCCCTAAAAATAACTAGGAAGTAGCACGTTTGATTTGCTCGGTAAGCTGAGATGGCAGGCCGCGCAATGTCAGCGTGCCGCCAGCTTCGTCGAACTCAACCTTTGAGCCCAGTAGGCCGTGTTCGAAGCTGATCGACATGCCCTCGCACCGGCCGGTGAAGCGCCGAAATTTGTTCAGGGTCTTCTTGTCCGGCGGCAGGGAAGCTGACAGCCCGTAGTCATTGTCGCGGATGAATTCGGCAAATGCCTTTGGCTGCTCATCGTCGAGCACCTCGGACAACTCGTCGAGGGTAAGCGGTTCGCTGAGCTTGGCTTGGGCCATCGCGTAGCTGACCAAGGTGTTGGTCTTCTCTCGGGCAGATTCCTCGCCGAGGTCTTCGCTTTCAACGAAGTCGCTGAACGCCTTGAGTAGGGTGCGGGTTTCGCCCGGGCCGTCGACGCCTTCCAGCGCGCCGATGAAGTCGCGGAAGTACTCGCCGACCTTGCGTCCCTGCTTACCCTTCAGATACGAGATGTACTGGCGCGATTGTGGGTTGTTCTGCCACTCGCTCAGATTAATTCGAGCCGCCAAGCGGATATGGTCTAAGTCGAGACGCTTGACCGTCATCAAGTGCAGCCCTTCGGTCATGGTGACCGCCTCCGTTTCCTGCATCGTAAGCGTCCGCCAAACACACCTTGTGTGATTAAACGGGCGCCCACCTGTGCGGCAACAGCTCGGTTATCTCACTCGCACGCTGCGTCGGCAGGCGTGTAAGAACATCCTTCAAGTAAGCATACGGATCATGTCCGTTGAGCCGCGCCGACTGGATCAAACTCATGATCGCCGCTGCACGTTTACCGCTGCGTAACGAGCCCGCGAACAGCCAGTTCGAGCGCCCAAGAGCCCACGGCCGGATTTGATTCTCGCACCAGTTATTATCGATGGGCACAGCACCGTCATCGAGATAGCGCGTCAGCGCTATCCAGCGTTTGAGGCTGTAATCCAGGGCCTTGGCGATGGCCGAACCCTCAGGCACAAGCTGTCTTTGGGCGGTCATCCAGGTATGAAGTGCGTCGGCGATTGGAGGTGCTTTTTCCTGCCGTATTCGCTGTCGATCACCCGGTTCCAGGTCGCGGACGTCTCGTTCAACTTCGTACAAGGCCGCGATGTAGTGCAGCGCTTTTTCGGCGATCTGGCTCTTGTTGGTCGCATGCAAGTCGAAGAACTTTCGGCGGGCATGGGCCATGCAGCCGATCTCCGTAACGCCCAGTTCAAAGCCTGCCTTGTAGCCGGCAAAGTCATCGCAGACCAGCTTGCCGTTCCAACTGCCCAGGAAGGCTCGGGCATGTTCGCCAGCGCGGCTTGGGCTGAAGTCGTAAACGACCGCCGCCAGGTCAGAGAACTGACTGGTGGCATAGGCCCAGACATAAGCGCGATGAGTTTTTTTAGCGCCAGGCGTCAGCATTTGTACCGGCGTCTCGTCGGCGTGAACGATGCCGTGCGTCAGCACGGCTTCGCGCAGCGCATCGACTAGTGGTTGGAGTTGCACGCCGCAGTTGCCCACCCACTGCGCCAAGGTCGAACGGGCGATGGGCAGCCCGGCGCGACCGAAGATTTTTTCCTGACGATACAGCGGCAAATGATCAGCGAACTTGGCCACCATGACATGGGCCAGCAGGCCTGCGGTCGGTATGCCTTTGTCGATGACGTGCGCAGGTACCGGCGCCTGGATTAGCGTTTCGCACTGCTCGCAGGCCCATTTCCCACGGATGTGACGCTCGACGGTGAACACGCCGGGCGTGTAGTCGAGTTTTTCACTGGCATCTTCGCCGATGCGCTTGAGAGCACAGCCGCACTGGCAATGGCTGTTGTCCGGCTCGTGATGGATCAGCGTGCGAGGAAATTGCGGCGGCAGCGCTGCGCGCTTAGGTTGCTGGCGCACTTTGGCTTCGACGGGTGTCGGTTGCAGCGCCTCAAGCTCGGCTTCGATAGCGGCAATATCAGTATCGATCAAATCGTCGAGCAAGCTGGCCTGATCTGGACTTAGTTGCTCGCTGCGTTTGGCAAACTTGAAGCGCTTGAGCAGCGCGATCTCGTGGGCCAGCTTCTCGTTGACCGACTTTTGATGATTGATCTGCTTGTCCATCGTCTCGACGCGCTGGATCAACTGCGCCGCCAAAGCACGCAGTTCTTCAGGGTTTAATTGATCGAGATTCGGATGCGAAGTCATGCCGCCGATTTTGCCAGAGTGGGCTATGGGCGGCGATAGACTGATGCGCCAATTGCGCTGGCAAGCAGGCCATGGCAGGCGAGTTAGAGCACCGTGATGGCTCCTCCGGAACCGACGCGTTGCCAAGGTAAGCCGAGCACCAAGGCTTGAAGTTGCTCTGCATCCAGCTCGACTTCAGAGCCGTGCCGCACGCCAGGCCAAAAGAAACGTCCTTGATTTAAGCGCCGGGCAGCAAGCCAAATCCCCAAGCCATCATGCACCAGCACTTTCATGCGATTGGCACGACGGTTGGCAAACAGATAAGCACAGTGCGGCTTCGCCGCACCGAACACCGCCACGACCCGCGCCAGCTCAGTTTCAGTGCCGGCGCGCATGTCCATGGGCTCGGTGGCGAGCCAGATGGAGTCGATGCGGATCATCGCAGCAGGTCTCGCAGGAAAGCAGAGCACGCCGCTGCATTTTCTGCCGGCCAACTCACCACGACTACGCCTTTTGAATGCGGCACTTCGATTCGGATCGTGGCAGGAAGGGCCTGATGCATCGGCAACGGCGGCGATGTCTTAACCGGGATGAAGGCGGTTTGAAGTGTCAGGCTTTTCTGCGCATGCACGCGTATCCATTTATGGACGAGGTTGGCGTTGAGGTTGTGGGTCAACGCGACATTGGCAATCGAGGTGTCAGGCTGCGCGCATTCGGCGATGACCTGGGCCTTGAAGGACTTTGAATAGGAACGGCGTTCTTGTGGCATAGGCGTCCGCTTAAAAAGGCTAAAAATGGTGTCCACTTAAATTTAGGTGGACACCATCGCCTCAAGCGACGGTGTCAGGAAGGTGTGTTGCCCGGACGGTTACCCTGCATCAGCGCGATGACAAGGTAATCGGTCAGACCTTGCCGGTAGTGACAGATGAGGGCGTGCCCGCCGGTAGTCAGGTTTGACTCTTCCATCAGTTTGGTCAGGTGTTCGACGGCGATGACACTGAATTTAAGGAAGTCGGAAACACCAGCCAGGTACTTGCCAAGCCAACCACTGAATGGGTACGCACCCGACTCCGCGTGAAAGAAACCCCAGCCCTTGCCTGCGGTGGCGTTGTAGCTTTCGTTGAACTGGCTCATCAAGTCGTCACGAGCTTGGCTCTCGACCTGCTCGGTGCCGCCGAGAAACAGAGCAGCCGGGCTGCCGTCTGGCTTCTTGTCGATTTTGTGAATTACGCTGTGGAGTACGGGCATTGCAGTTACCTCAGGTAGGCGCCGCCCTCCGTGACCGGATGCGACACAGTGGCAATTTGGGGTTATATGGTCTAAGAAGGTCTAGCACTGTCGAGCTACGACAAACTAAAAATAGGTGTTGATGAATGGATTTCGCTCAAGAACCAGATGTGTTTGTAAATTACTTGTCGAAAATTGGGCGTGATTACAATCACGCAAAGTCCAACTTTCTCGGTTACATCGATCACTGGAAGCTCCTGGCGGAGCGTAACTACGGCCATCTTGTGATAATTGAGCACCTACCAGATGAGCGTGGTTACAGCGGAACGATCCTCGGGAAACCGTTTGCCATCGAAATCACTCCAATTGCCGTAGAGGCGGAAGGCCGCGTTGAAGCGATTGTGACCGTACCGCACCTTGGCGGAGGTAAAACCGAAATTGGTCGATTTCGGATCAACCGCGACGGCGCACTAGCAGATGGTGACGCTCAAAATGGTGGGAGCCACGACGACTACATGAGCGTCAAAATCTTTATGGGAGTTTTAAAGCAAGTATTGGAATTCTCGGTTCGGGCTGGTCACTCTTCATGACTTAGCCTTGTTGCCTCACGGTTGAAGGCGATCTTTAGTTTCCGCGACACGTTTTCGGGTATCACTTATTCGTGTCGCGGCGGATCAAGCATCGGCAGGCACTTTTGAGGCCCCAACTCATGTATCCGGTAAATCATCAGCGTGATAGCCTCGCCCTGTTCCTCGATGCCGCTCCAGGCCATCAACTCAGCGAGTGCTTGGCGTGTTCCGGCCATACAATGCAGCCTGATTTCTTCCTCGCCGCGAGTCTTTCGCCTCGCCGCAGTCTTTGCCGATCGTTCTTTCTGTGCGGCTGCCATGGTTTACCTCTTCGATTCCGCTGGCCGAGATTTCGCGCCAGGTCTGTCGTTTGGGCTGCAACGCGGAACTGCCTCATGTCGCTACTTTGCCCGGATGCCTGGCGCGAAGCCAAGCGCGAGCAGTGTCGAGATCCACGTCGAAGCCCAGGGCGACAATCTCGACGATGTCTTCAACCGGCGGCGCGGTTGAAGTTACATCGTCTGATTCGGCAGAGACTGCTTTTTCGCTGATAGGAGTGCATTCGACTGTCTCTACCGCCATAGATGCAGCCGCGGGGGTGGCTGGAGCTGGTACGGTAGCTTGGGCTCGCAGACGCGCTAACTCTTCTTGGTCACGCTGATATTGCGCGTCGCGTTCGCGCTGCTGGCGCTGTTGCTCTTCCTGCTGCTCACGCTGATTGCGTTGCTGTGCTTCCATGTCGCGGCGCTGCTGGTCCAGCTCGTCTTGCTGTTGCTTCAAGCGCTTGCGATCTTCTTCGGCGCGCTGCTTGCGCAGTTCCTCGGCTTCAGCGTCTGCAATGCGTTGTTTCTCGCGTAGTTCGTCGAGTTCTTTCTGCTGGGCCAGTAGCTTGGCGGCAGCCTCTTCTCGTTCAACGGCAGACTTGTGCAGCGTTTCAAGCTGCTCAATAGCGCTGTCGCGAGCGATGGTGCCTTCAGCTTCAAACTCGGCATACTCTTCGGGCAGGATTACCGACACCTTGACGCCTTGCAGGACATTGGCGATATCGGCAGCGCTCCGGCTGGCATATGCAGCCGCGACAGAGATGAATCGGTTGATCTTTGCTCGAATGGTCTCAATACGCTCAGCCTCGATACGCTCGCGTTCGGCTTTTGCGTCAGCTACGCGCTTTTCCTCGGCCTTAATGGCTTCGTCGACAGGCGTTTCGATCGCCAGCACTCGATCCTTCAGCGCCTCGCCGAACTCCTTAACCTGGTTGACGCGAGCCTGGGCATCTTTGACTTTTTGTTGATAAGGAACGAGCGCCGTCTTGGTGGTTTGTGCCAGGGCATAGCGCACGTCGCGGATATCGGTGCGGACTTCCTTCGCATTCGCCAGACCTTCGCTGGTCGAGCAGTCAACAACCAACTTCGCGTAAGTGGTTTCCAGACGCACGATTTGTTCTTCGTGTGGCCGATATTCTGCGATGTCGGTGACGGCTACTGTTGGGGATACAGATTTTTGCGCATTGACGCTTTCACTTGCTTCGAGCGTTTCTTGGGCGTGTGTTTTCTTAGTATTTGCGGGCATGACAATTCCTCGCCGCGCGGTGCGCAGCGTTTGTAGGTGTGGGTTATTGAGTTACGCGGTCAGCGAGGGCGCTGAGCAACATCAGGAAGGCGACGAGGGCGAGCACAGGAAGGGACCCACGCCAGATCAGCAGGCGCCGGGCGCGCTGCCGGCTGTTCATTGGAGAAACCTCTGAGCGACTTGCGGGAGCTGACAGACGCCAGATGCTTCACGCTTGATGTTGTAAGCCAGCATCAAAAGGAGCAGGCCAGCGGCGAGTAGCCAAAATACTGGCTTCATGGCCGAATCCTGACTGCGATCCGGCCGCCCTTCATGGTGGCCGCCAAGCGCTTCGGGAGGCTCGCAACTGCACGTCCGCGCGGCTGACCAATCACTTCGTTAAACGGAAGACCGAAGCCAAGCATGACCAGCTTCGATTCGATCTCATCAAGCTGATCTTCGATCAGAGATTTAACTGGTGGCGTCGTCATGCTGCGGCTCCCTGTTTGTTTGAATTGTTGTAAGAGGCGTAAATCTGGTCGATCCGCGCCCGGTAAGGGACCCACCTGCTGCCTTCTATTCATGAACCAATTCTTGCCCACCCTCTGCCTGGGCTCCACGGAAACAAAATTGAGGTTTTACGAATGGAAGATTTTCTGAGGACCTGTCAGAGCACTGTTCTTGATAACGAGGCAAAGGTCTTGGCGTCGAAGATGGGTGTCCCTCACGTCGGCTTGCTCCAGCGCGCCAACCCTGACAACGAAGCTCATCACCTGACCATTGAGCATCTGTTCGGGATCTTGCTTCACACCGAAGACATGCGGCCTCTTGCAGCGCTTGCAGACGCTTTCGGCTTCGATTTGGTCGCGAGAAATGCTCCAAAACCGCAGGAGCTCACCAAATCCATGATTGGTGTCGGCAAAGAATTCGCCGACCTGACCATCGCAGTGCACGAAGCGCTGCAAGACGGCAGGGTGTGTCAGTTCGACAAATCAACGATTCGCCGTGAGATCAGCCACATCCGGGAAAGCCTGGACGTGATGGATGAGTCGGTGAAGGTCGCCTGAAGATTTCGCATGCGAAATGTTTTGGCTTGCGTGAGCCGAGAAGGATTTCAGCCGTTCTTTGAGATGTGGAGCACTGCCTATCCACTATTAGGAATAGCTAACAGAAACCCCGGGCACAAAAAAGCCGACGGTCGAGGTCGGCTAATTCATTGAAACTTTGTGAGATCGACTATGCAGAGCCAACCAACTTCAAGCAATACCCTGAATCAGGTCGCGACACAATTTGTTAATTCTGAAAACGTGTCGCGGACCACGATGTGCTCCCGCGAGATCGCCAACGTCAGCGGTAAACGCCACTACAACGCGAAGCGCGATATCGTTTCAATGCTCAAAGACCTGAAAGTAGATGTACTCAGTTTTGAGGACATCTACATCGATGGCCGCAACAGGGAACAGATGCAGTACCTGCTCGATCGCGAGCACACCGATTGCCTGCTAACCGGCTAGACAAAGTAAACTCGACGTAATAGCGTTGTGCCTTAACTTTTCAGCTGTGAGCGAAGTATATGGATATGCGCGGCATTGTTACGTCGGTTGGCATGGTGGCTTTCTTTTCAGCTGCTGCGTATGCAGACACCGATGTAAAAAAAGAGATCATTGACCGGTGCAAGGCACAGATGGGGACTTATGGATCTGCAATGGTGAAGGCTTGCGTTGATCAAGATATTGAAGCCGTAGCCGGCATCAAGCAAATCCCCGAACAGTACAAGCCGACAATAGCGCGTTGCATGAAGCAAATGCGTCAATACGGTTTCTCCATGGTGAAAGCTTGTGCCGATCAAGATATTGAGGCGGAGAAAGCCCTCAACGAATACTGAGCGAGAAAATGTGTGATTCCTTGAATAGACGACTAATAGTATTGGGAAATCAAACTCGCCGTCGATAGCCCGCCATTGAGCGGGTTTTTCCTATCAGATTCCTGTCTGTGGAGTTCATCGTGTTTTCCAAACACTCACGCCAGTCCGGCAGCTTTGCACTAAGCCTTGCCGAATTCGCGGCCCAGACCACGGAAGCCATCGACGTCAGTCTGCGCGAGATCATTATCGAAGTCGGCAGTAGCGTCATTCGCATGTCACCAGTGGGCAACCCCGAGATTTGGGCGCAGAACGCGGTAGCCAACCAGTACAACAAAGCTGTGGACGACCACAACAGCGATTTGCGTAACGATCCGGCGAACCTGACGAAGGCTGGGCGGCTAAAGCCGGGACGCAAGTTGAAAGATGGTATGGACATCGTCGCCCCTGAAGGTTACGTGGGTGGCCGGTTCAGGGCGAATTGGCATCTATCAATCGATATCGTCGAAAACGTTACTTTCGATGAGGTAGACCCGAGTGGGAACGAGACAATTGCAGCACTGGTTTCGGCCGTAAGCGACTTCACTGCCGGCCAGACTGCCTACCTCATCAACAACCTGCCTTACGCCATTCCACTTGAGTTCGGTCATTCGACCCAGGCACCGGGTGGCATGGTCCGCATCACCGTCGCGCGCTTCCAGCAGATAGTCGATGAAGCCATCAGGAACAACCAGGTATGAGCCACAACATCATCGCTTCGATCTACGAAGCCAGGTTGATCAACTGGGCAAAAGCTCTGCCGGTACCGCTCAAGGTCGTCGTCGAGAACGAAGCCTATAAGCCATCTGACGGCGAGACATATCTGAAGGCTTTCACGCTGCCAGCAGGCACAGCAAGCAACACGCTCGGCGGTGATCACAAACTATACACCGGCGTGTTTCAGGTCAGCATCGTGACGCCTTCGGGCAAGTACCGCGGCGCGGCTGGCGCATTGGCTGATCAGATCGCCGCCTTGTTCCCGCTGTACGAGCGCAACACGAAGGGCGCACTGACCGTGGTAACGATGACACCAGTCGATCCTGGCCCCGGCATTGCGGACGACACCACCTTCATCGTGCCTGTGTCGTTTCTGTACCGCGCCGACTCGAACTAACCCGCCCGTTGGGCAAACTCAGAACCCGCCATTGAGCGGGTTTTGTCATTTCTGCAAAGAGGAAAACCTATGAGCGTCAAGATTCCCAACGGCACCACGTTCGAGATCGCGGCCACGTTGAGCCTTGCGAAACTCTTCACTGCCATCAGCAACGCCAAACCGGCGGTGCTCACTGCGGCCGCGCATGGCCTGCAGTCGTAAAAGCGTACAGCGAGGCCTTCGGCAAAGCTCGCTTGGGAAACTGACCGCCGCTGCCCGCGCGCTTTACGAGTCTGACGGCGACGCCGAACAGATGGCCTTGTTCGGATTCTCGCCAGAGGACTATGACGAAACCTTCGAAGTCTGGCCGGACAACTGGAAGGCGTTCCTCGTCATGGATTCGATGGGGACGCAGTGGCGCACTGGCGCATGCGGCGCAACTGGACTCGATTACGGTGTCCTGCCCGATGTGATGAAGCTCGTCGGGGTCCCGGTGAAAGATCGCCCGGGCATGTTTCAGGACATCCGCATCATGGAGTCTGAGGCCATCGCATCGATGGCCGAATCGAGACAGCGGATAGGAACCTAAAGCCCCAAGCCTTCAGTGAGGATGCGACCGTTTATTTGGAGGTAAATCATTTCTTTCAACTCTGGTTCTTTCGAAAGCTCTTCTGCGATCGCCAAGCAACGCTCCTTTTGAGAAACAGCAGGATCGAGCTCAGGCCTCAATTCTCCGTTTGGCTGATGAAGCTGCTCGGAGATTAATTGGCTGTCCACGGCCGTTCCTTTCAAGCCGAAAAACAAATCGTGCATGTTCTTTGAGGCAGGCCCATAGAGGCTTGAAAGAATTCTTTCCGCGCGTTCTTCGTTAGTCATAAAAACCATAAAAATCAGTTGGGTAAGCTTACTTTTTACTTGGCGATTTACGACTGGTCAATACAAAAAGCGTTGTGCCATCTGCCGCCGATTGTTTTCAGGTTTGCGGTTGAATTTGGAGCGTAGCTTGGAGCACTTATGAACATTGCAGAACTCGGCATCAAGGTCGACTCGGCTGATGCCGCCCACGCTGCGACCGATCTCGACAAACTGACAAAGGCAGGTGATCGCGCGGAGCAATCCGCCGTCGGCCTGATGAAAGAGATGGAGGCGCTGGAAAAGTCCCTCTCGAAATCCGTTGCCGTTTGGTGGATTCCCCGCCGTCTCCCTGATTGCACGGAGCTGATCATGCGCAAACATATTTTGAATTCGATTCAGGAGCATGCGGCAGCCGAATACCCGAAAGAGTGTTGCGGTCTTCTGCTGAGGATTGGCCGCAAGCAACAGTACTTCCCGTGCCGGAACGTCTCGACCGAACCGAACGAAGAATTTCGTATCGATCCTGAGGAGTATGCCGCAGCAGAAGATATAGGGGAGGTGATCGGCATCGTTCATTCACACCCGGACACTACCAGCCGGCCGTCACCGCGTGACTTAGCTATGTGCGAAGCGACCGCGATGCCATGGCACATCCTGAGTTGGCCAGAGGGTGATCTGCGCACGGTGGTGCCGACAGGAGATGTAACGCTGCTCAAGCGCCCATTCGTTCACGGTGCCTGGGATTGCTGGCAGGTCTGCGCGGATTGGTATAGGCGCGAGTGGGGGCTGGAATTTGAGGCTTTCAAGCGCACTGATGGTTGGTGGGAAAGCACTGAAAACACAAGCCTGTACGAAGCGAACTACGAAGACGCCGGATTCTACCGGGTCGACAAACCGCAGCGCGGCGACATGATCGTGATGGAAGTCGGGAGGACAGTTTACCCGAATCACGCGGGCATCTTTCTCGGTCCTGATCCAGCGCTATCCGGTGAAGATTCAGCCACCTTCGGACCCGGTCCTTTTTTGCTCCACCACCAATACGGGCGCCCTAGCGAAATCATCGTCTACGGCGGGCCGTGGCTTCAACGAGCTCGCCTGATCCTTAGGCACAAAGATGCACAATTAACCACATGATGCGGCGGCGCCGCGGAGAGATCCATGATCAAAAATATCGCGAATGACAAAAAGGATAAGAATGGCACGCCATTGTGGGTGCTGTGCAAAGATGGCCGCTTGTTTCTTTCCGCTGACGCGGTAAAAAAAGCGGCCATCAGTAAGGCTTACATCAAGAGTTGATTTCCTGATGTTTCTTCGCAAAATCTGCCTCACTCAGTGCAACGGAAGGCTTGGCGTTCGGAAAGGTTGATTTGTAGATTTCCTCAACCAACTCCACACCATGTCCCTTTGCGCGAGACCCCTCAACTGCTATAGCAAGGTTGCCTTGTGTCAGTTCTGGTGCCAATTGCGCCAAAACTCTGGACAGAGCCATGACAGCGTTTGTCAGCTGCAAAATTGCCTTGTCTGGCTCGATTATGTACCCGTCGCTCATATTACTTTCCTTGCGTTATCCGCGCCGAAATTGGCGCAATCCCAGTCCTTGGGCTTGCAGGCAAAGGACTGGGAAATCCGTTGTGTGGCGGCAGTAGGCTACTACGGTGGCTGGCGGGGCGTTACTGGCATTCCATCCAGCTGTCCCCATGTTGAAGAACCATCTAGGATTGAGGGTTTGGTATTGGGGTATTTGAGATGCAGGAAAGCATCAAGCTGATGCGTAGCTCAGACTGGGCATGCGCTGAACAGATGGTACTTGGCGATCCAGATAGATCATTCGCAGACGCTAAATGTAATGCTGAAGAGTTCGAACTCCTGATGATTGAGTTCAATGGGAAAAAGACTGGATTCGTTCTTCTGGGATATTGGAACGATGACGAGGAAAAGACTGTTGAAGTGTCGAAGTTCCTCGTTCTTCCGCCTCATCGTGGAAAAGATGGTATTTCACTGGCTGCTGCGAGAGCAGTCTTCTCGCTGATGAGTCACCGCAGCTATAAAAATTACACGCTGCAATCGCTCAATTCTAAGGCTTCCCATTTCTGGAGGAAAGCGTTGTCGGGAATGAAGTATAGGGAAGACGGTAACCTTTTTAGGATTGGAGAATGGGATTACTAACGCGGACCGCAAGAGCCCAGCCCCGCGCTGGGCTTTTGCATTTGGTAGCTAATTAAAGGTCTAGGTCGATCGGGACTATTTTTTGAGAGTGTCCAAGCGTTCCTCGGTCGGCGAGCGGCCTTGGCGCGCTGTACTTGTGTCGTTTTTCGAGCCTTCGTCATGCAGTGCGTTGCCGTTGCCGTTGCCGTTGCCGTTTTCGCTTGGAGGTAGAGCCTCCGACGCAGTCGGATTTAGGCTTCCGTGCTGAAGAGTCTCTGGCTGCGGGATGCTCACACGCGCTTGAGCGGGATTATTGCTCTCGCTTTGTGGATTTTGATTCTTAGATTTTACTTGTACGAATGCGGCGGTGCACAACCCAATAAATATGGCGCTAACCAGGATCATCCCAACAATAATGGTCCGAGCAGCGATTTTTCTGATTTTTTGATAACCAGGCTCACCATTCTTCACTAAGTCCCAAGTTACCTTAAGCAGCGGGGTGGCACTGTCCCGAATGTCATCACTGAACTTTGCGGCCTCATTGTATCGGCGATCGTTAAAAAGCTGCCGTGTTTTTAGGATGTTAGCCATTAGCGTGGCCTCCGCGCCATCCGGGAACTCTTTGATGTGCGTCGGGTTCAGCCTCATCTGGATTTTTGAAAGGCTCTCTACCACTTTTCCATAAGCATCGCGAGTTTCAAGGTGGCGTTCACGTCTGAGTTCTACTAGAGTTTTTTCCTCCTTATCGTTATGTTCATAGAGCTTGTTTCCATCAACCCTCACAAGCTCGCGGACCGCAGCTGTGTAGGTTGCGATCTCCTCACGCAGCCCATCAATCCATGCGAGACGGAATTCTGAAACCTTATTTTCCTTCGCGCTAACGAGATTCAGGTAGGAGAAGAAGCCGGCCAGCAAGGCCGCTGTGATCACGCCGAATGCGACGAAAATAGTTGGTGGTATAGAAAAACTATCCATGTTTGTAGACGCCTTGAAAACTGCAATTATTAAAAAGATTGTGGCGTAATGCTACTATGGCTAGGTCCAATCCGGTCACTGCTCTTTCGTCCCCGCTGGATGCCCGAATAGTACCGCGCTACAGTCACGCCTTTTCAGGACAAGGAAGAATCATGCGGATTTTGATAGGGGCGGTGGTTTTTGCGTTGCTGACTGGGTGCGCTTCGTCCGCGATACCCGTCAATCAGGCCGAGCCGGTTCCGAGCGATGAGCTCTATGCCTTTCAAAGCAAGCCAGCCGGCGAAAGCGGAAAACTAACGGTAGTCAGAGACTCGGGTGCGGTTGGGTCTGGATGTGACATCGTTGTTTACGTAGATGGCCGTAAAGCGGCAAAAATCGGAACGGGACAAAGGGCAAGCTTTTATCTTCCCCCAGGAACTCCCAACTTGGGTGCCGGACTTGCAGGCTCGGGCCTGTGCGGGGGAGCCGCTATCCGGACCATTTCAGCAAGCGTCCAGGTCGGCAAAGAAAACCTCTACCGAATCAGCGGCGACATGGCTGGATTTTATATAGGGCCTTACGTCGATTACCAATGAGCATCATCCAATCAGCGGCCCTCGGGCGGTTTTTTGTTATTCGGAGAAAGTCATGTCGGCGACGGCTACACATCATCACCCTATGACAACGATCAAGTTGTCCGGATCCCTGGCCACGAAATTTGGCCGCATGCACCGGCGTTTACTAGATTCCGGTCAAACGTGGGAAGCGTTCAAGGCGTTAAAAGCGACTCTTGAAGGGTTTAATGAGGAAATTCAACGACTGGACAGGCTTGGAATGCGCTTCGCAATTTTCCGTAACTGAAAAAATGTTGGGGAGAGCGAATTCAGCTTGGGTGGTGCCAGTGAAATTCGAATTGTTCCAATCATCGGAGGCAGTAAAAGAGGCGGACTGATCCAAACGATTCTTGGGGCAGTAATGATTGTTGCGGGGACCTTTCTTTCAGCAACGCCGTTTGGTGCACCACTTATTGGTGCAGGAATTGGCTTGGTCGCAGGCGGAGTGATCCAGATGCTGAGCCCGCAGCAGGGCGGTCTTTCGCAAACTTCATCCCCTGAGAACGCCCCGTCCTACGCCTTCGGCAGCGCTAAGAACACCACAGCCAGTGGCAACCCGGTCCCAATCTGCATCGGCGACCGCCGATGGGGCGGCATGATCATTTCTGCATCGATCCACGCCGAAGATAAGATATGATTATTTTTTTTACAGTTGAAAACGGTCATGGAAGCAAAAAAATTCTTTAGAGGAGCGGTCAACCATCTTTCGAGGGCGACAGATCTCTTTGCAAGAGCTCAATCAAATACTGATTGTTATTTTTATTGTGCTTTAGAGCTTCGTTTCGGTATAGAGTCAAGGCTGCGGGAGTATTTGCAGTATCAATCGCACGTCGCTCAGAAGAAGAAAAATGGATGGCAAATTGCGGCGCTTGGGAGAGATGTAGAACAGGCTTTTTATGGATGCACAAAAGAGGTTCGTGTTGAAATATGGTCCGACGGTTTTCCAATGATTCGATGCAAGTACACTCCCGTCACGCCACAGTTGCGTGCTATTGGAGAGCAGCTGGGTAACTATCTTCACGCCCCGAAAACTGATGATCTCCGAGAGATGGAGCAATGGTCTGATTTTGAATCCAAGCTCGATCTGGGCTTGAGGCTTTTAACATATTCCTGCAGCGGGATTCTCCTCGGTGTTCCACTGGTCAGCCCAAGTGCGAAAAAAGGTGTAAATAAAACTGCTAATATGAATTTAAGTCTGTCACCAGATCAAAATGACTTAATGAAAGAACTTTATCGCCAGAAAAAGCAGATCGAATTTAAAGTAAGTTACGGTGATCCTGTGTCGTCCTGATCTTAAATTTTATATTAAGCCCGCCAACTGAGCGGGCTTTTTTTCGCCTGGAGGAAAGCATGGGCGCAGCACAAAAGATTGATATCCACGGCGAGAAGGGCGGCAGCAGCAAGCCAAAGTCGCCAACTGAAGCCAGCGACAGTCTGCGCTCGACTAACCTCGCCAAGATGCTCATTGCTGTGGGAGAGGGCGAGTTCGATGAAGTCCCGACCGACTACAGCGTCTATCTGGACAACACCCCGATTCGGGATGCGAGCGGAAACTACAACTTCCCGAACGTGAAATGGGACTGGCGCCCCGGATCCGTCGATCAGACCTACATCCCCGGCATCCCAGCGGTTGAGAGCGAAACGTCGCTCAACGTTGAATTGCGAAGTGGTAACGCGTGGGTCCGTTCGATCACGAACATTCAACTGTCTGCCGTCCGCTTGCGTTTTGCTTGGCCCGCTCTGCAACGCCAGGACGATAACGGCAACATCGTAGGTTACCGCATCGAGTACGCAATCGACGTAGCCACCGATGGCGGCGCCTATCAACAGGTCGCTCTTGATGCTGTAGACGGCAAAAGCAGCACTCGTTACGAGCGCTCGCGCCGCATCGACTTGCCTACCGCTACCACCGGCTGGCAGATCCGCGTTCGCCGCCTCACGGCGAACCAGAACAGCAACAAGATCGCTGACACCATGTTGATCGCCGGTTACACCGAAGTGATCGACACGAAGCTGCGGTACCCGAACACCGCGTTGCTCTACATCGAATTCGACGCTGAGCAGTTCACCAACATTCCGGTCGTCACCGTGAAATGTCGTGCTCGCAAATGGCAGGTGCCGAGCAACTATGACCCGATCGCTCGGACGTACACCGGCACTTGGGACGGCACCATGAAGCAGGCTTGGACGAACAACCCTGCGTGGGTCACGTTTGGCGTATGCACCGAGGATCGCTTCGGCCTCGGCAAGCGCATCAAGCCGTTTATGGTCGATAAATGGGAGCTCTACCGGATTTCCCAGTACTGCGACCAACTGGTGCCGAACGGTCTCGGTGGTACAGAGCCCCGTTTTCTCTGCGACATGAACCTGCAGGGCAAGGCCAATGCCTGGTCACTGCTGCGCGATATTTCCGGCATTTACCGTGGCATGACTTACTGGGCCCAGGGGCAGCTGGTGATGCAGGCCGACATGCCGCGCGCACAAGACTTCGACTACGTTTTCACTCGCGCCAATGTCATCGACGGGAAATTCTCCTACGGCAGCGCTTCGGCGAAGACCCGATACACCCGTGCCCTGGTGAGCTACGACAACCCGGCGAACAACTATGACACCGATGTCATCCCGTTCGCCGACCTTGACCTTCAGCGTCGTTATGGCGACCGGCCAACCGAATTAAGTGCAATCGGTTGCACGCGTGCATCCGAGGCACAGCGCCGCGGCAAACTAACCACGATGTGGTCTGTGAAGATGCAGGTCAACGCACATGGTCAGTACATCGCGGCCGGTATGGGGAAAGACACAGTTTTTTATTGTCGTGCCGTTGGTGGACTTGCAGCGAGAAACCGGAAAAAAGCCGGGCGTCACCTTGGCTGGCGGCGTCCTGTCTTGGGCATACTCCTATGCCACCAACGGTTGGGGATACTTCTCGGCGAACTGCAGGATCTATTATGGATATTACTGATGGCGAAATTTTCTAAGGACAGCGGCCAGCTGCTGTTTGACACCGACTTAATCTGTTACGGCCTCATAAAAAGTGGATCAATGGCGTATCAGCAATCATGGACGCGCAGATATTTGCGCTCAGCTCAGTTGGACCCAAATAACGGCGCTAACTGGACGGCATCGGTGGTGACCTCGGGAACAGCCGGCGCGGATAGTCTCTACGGGTTCACGGTATACAACTCCCTATCACCGATCGTGTTTATCACCGGTCCCGGCTGTATGGTGGGTTCGGCCAGAGCAGGGGCGGCGCTAACATTCTTTTATTCAAACGCCGACAGCAGCACCAGGTTTTACTGCTTTGATTTGATGCAAGACAACATTCCCGGTGGGCCGTATTTGAAGACGCGGACTCCTGACGGGGTGATCACATTCAATTCACTCCAGCCTCCAGTCAATGTCATCGGCGCTGTTCAGGCCCCCGGGCCTGGCGGCCTGGATCGTTTCGGCCGTTACATCACCACCTACGGCGGTGGCTATAACCGACATCGACAAGCGGCAGCAGGGGGGGAAGTCACAAAGGTGGATTCAGTGGTCGACATTGGGCTTGCCCCGGGAATTGAATATGCGGCCTATCTTCCTTGGTCGCGCACGTGCGGGATAAGCGACTTGTATGGTGGCAACGCGTTCCCACATACGATGTACAGCGGTTCGGAAGGCGCCTACGGCCGCGTAGGCGGTATATCGTTCATGTTTGGCGCTACAGGTGGGACTACGCAGTCTTACCCGCAGACATCCGGATATGCGCTGTACTATTCGTTTTTTAACTTGCCGACTGATCGCTTTCCGGTAGCGTTGATTATTACAACAGGCGGCCTTCCATTTCCTTATAACTGATTAGTTCCGAGTAGGCCCGCCAAGCGCGGGTTTTTTATTGACCAAATTTTGGAGTGTTCGATGCCTTGGCTAAGAGGTGGGACAGTTACGGTTACCAAAGGATCGACGACAGTCACCGGCATAAAAGCGGACTTTGCTGCTAACTGTAGAATCGGTGATGCGTTTGGGCGGACCCGACGGCATAACTTACGAGATCGGGAACGTTGCGAGTGCGACGGTCATTTCAATTGTTCCGGCCTATAAGGGGACGACGGTAGCCGGTGCGGCTTATGCAATCATGCCCGTGCAAGGCTATTCGAAAGCCCTGGCCGACAAAGTGCGCGACATCGTAAACACCTACGGCGAACAGCTGGCGGCACTGAAAACGACGGGTAACTATGACATCTTGCCAGCTTCCAAGGGAGGTACTGGGCTCAAAGAACTCTCGTTAGTCATTCTCGATCTGCTAGATGATAAAGATGCTACCGAGGCGCGCGAAACATTGTCTGCTGCGAAATCGGGTGCAAACAAAGACATTACTGCACTGAGCGCACTGACTACAGCGCTCTCGGTGGATCAGGGCGGTACAGGTGCAAAAAATAAGGAAGATGCGCGTGTTGCCTTTGGTTTGAAAAATGCTGCGCTTGCTGACATTGTTGGTACGATGGCTGCTGGTGCTATCATGGAAGTAGGCACTAACGCGACTGGACAATACATCAAGTTTTTTGGTGGGTTAGCCATCGTGAAGTGTGCTCCTTTCAATCTGCTGGCGGCAGAAAATGCGATTACAGTAAGCAACGTTAACCTCCCAATTGATTTTGTTGGGGATTATCAGGTGATTGCTACAGGTATCCCAACTGTTAGTAACACCCAATACGGTTATCCTAGTGGCTATGTGAATACACCTTATCAAGCATCTATTGTCCATTTGAATGGACCAAATGCACAGACAATGGTTACGCGAGTGACTTGTATTGGCTTCTGGGAGGCAGTTTAAAAAGGAACTATAAATGCATATCAAGATGCAACCAAAAAGAGACGATACTGCTTATGTTGCTGCGAGGTTTGGCGAAAAGTTGATCATCGATAATGAGGAATTTGATTTCTCTAGAATTGCCGATGGAGAAACGCTACCAGTCCGAGCTATTTCATGTAATCGATTTGCAGAAGATGTTCAAAGAAAGGATGGTGTACTGCGCCTGGCACTTTTTTTACCCAACCCTGTAAATTACAGCCAAGCTCAGGCGTTCCCCGCGCCGCTGAATGATCCCGCTGATGGGCAGCTTGTATTCCCTAAAGCGCTCCCGAATGAAAATGGTGAGTACGATCCAACACCTGAATATGACAGCAATATCCCAGTTACGTCTGGTGTGATTGACTGGCCCCAGCTGGTGACCAAGGCTATGAAAGAAGCTGCCGAGCGTGAAGCAGAATTGCTTGCGACCAAAAGCGCCTTGGCTCAACGCAATGCGAGCGCTGCGTTACGCATAACGCGCATTGAAGACCGCATTAAAACTCTGGGCTACGGCATCGAAGCTGGAAAAGCGACAGAAGTGGATGAAGCCGAACAGGCGGCGTTACTGCTCAGTCTGAGTGCTTGGAAGGGATACAAATTCGATCTGGGCAAAGTCACCTCACAAGCAACATGGCCGAGCGCGCCCGTTTGGCCGATCGAACCTCCCGTACCAGACATTGCCGCCGACCCTGAGTTGTTGATCGAAACGCAGTAACTACCGTTCCGTGTCCGCCACCCGCCTTGAGCGGGTTTATTTTTGTCTGGAGAAAAGTAATGACCATTACCGAACATGATCGCGACATCCTCGCGCGCACGCTGTGGGGCGAAGCTCGCGGCGAAAGCCTTGTTGGTTTGATCGCGGTAGCCTGGACCATTCGCAACCGCGTGAACGACGGGAAAACTACATCGTGGTGGGGGGAGGGTTATGCAGGAGTGTGTCAAAAGCCGTGGCAGTTCAGTTGCTGGAATCGTAACGATCGGAACTACGTCTACCTCAGCGGCGCGAAGACGATTCCGTTCCGCGAATTTGCCCAAGCGCAGATCGCTGCTGACTTGGTGATGGCGGGGAAAGCGCCGGATCCAACAGGCGGTGCAACCCACTACTACGCGACGACGATGTCAAATCCACCAGCTTGGGCCAAAAATGCAAATCAGACACTAAAACTTGGTAGCCACATCTTTTTTAATAATGTGCCATAAATCTTGTTGGAGTAAATCTTCAGCTTTTGATAAGTGTATATTGATGCGTTCAAATCTTAAGGGGGCAATGCTAAATTAGAACTTGTGCACAAAATCTGTAAAATAAATGAGAAATATGCTTTCGTTTATTGCTGGGTGGAATAATTCTAGTTTCTATTTAATATTTCGTGCGTGTAAATGCGGTCTATTATCCGGAGGGGGGGTAATGTCTGGAGGTGGTCCGTATGAAAGCTCTAGTGGTGTTCTTTGCAATGCTTTTCTCTGTTAGTGCCTATTGTGGAGAAAAGGAAGACTGCGTTCAAGTGTGTGTGGATGCTCTGGATAAATGTCCAGGTGCGAATACTAATCCCAAGTGTGGTTTCGACTACACAAAATGCGAAAATGCATGTACTAGCAAATATGGAGCTTTGTTGATTGATGATCCATTTCGTGAGGTTGTATTGTTACAACCGTCTGCAGATGCGCGCGATCTGAAGTAGTCTTCGATTTCTAAGCTTGATAACAGCCAGCGGTTTGATCGCTGGCTGCGTCAATGAATATGCTAATGTCAATCTGGAATGCGAAGATTGTCGTTATCTTTCGCCTTTTTTTTAGACGAGTACCATAATTCGAACAGTACCATTATCACTATTCCGAAAATATACAGGGTGAGGAAGTAGTCAAATGTAAACTTTCCGAAGAAGCATATTGCTAAAGCAAAATATAGGTTAATCCCACTGTTTGCTCCATGTCTGATGAGGAGGGAGAAGTGGTCCATTTGTCTAATGCCATCTGGCACTGGAAAACTGCCTAATTCAGAAGCTATAGATACTAAATAAGGTACAAGCAAGCAGGGTAATGTTAACGATAGCGAAAGTAAAAGTAAAAGTAGCTTTATAATGTCCAGGTTGGTAAATAAATCTCTGTTGAAGAAAAAGATTATAAGGCAGCCTGGTGCGAATACCGAAAATAAGACAATGGTTGTCGCAACAATTGAGGGTATGTTGAGTAATTTTAAACTGTCTGATAGCGGCACCATTCACATCCTGTTCTGGGAAAGTCGCGTATTTTTCACTTTAGTCTAAAGGGCGAATAAGCTCGTGGCCATGATTTCTCACATTTCCCACTGTGCGGCCTACTTTGAACCACTCGAACGTCTCGGTCGGCTCCCCTTGGAGGAGCACCATCTGTTCGGCGCGCTCGTTTGGCGTAGCCGGGTCCAGCCACTCTCGAGCAAGTTCAGGTCTCAATGCCACCGGCCGACGGTCGTGGATGTCCACCATACCGCCCGCACTGTCAGCAGTGATGATGACAAAGCCGTCATGCACGCCTGGTTCATGATCAGCGTTAGGGTACTGTCCGATAGCGGCGCACAGAATCGGTGTCTGATCCCTGTGTCGTATGAGGTAGGGCTGTTTCTTCGGACCACCCTCATCGACCCACTCGAACCAGTTGTTGATCGCGATTATTGCTCGGTGCGGCCAGATCGCCCGAAAGAAGGGGCCGTGAGCGACTTTCTCCACTCGGGCATTGATCGGCGCAGCGCGGTCCTTTGCCCAGTGCGGTCTCCATCCCCACCGAACCATATCCGCGTGCAGGTAATCACCCTCTTGGTGGAAGATCGCGAGTTGAGTAGTAGGGGCGGCGTTGTATCGCTCGAACGGCTGATCGCCTGCGTTGTTGACCAGCGGGTTAGGCATGCTCAGCGCTGCTACGAATTCGTGGATACCGTGGTATTGGGATAGTCGTCCGCACATGGTCATCTCCTGTGATTCAGCTTGAGCGCCTGCAGCTCCCGAATGACGGCTTCTTTCTGGTCAAGAATCCGGTTCAGACGCTGAATATCGGTCAACTGCTCGGTGGTCTCCGATTCGAGGTTCGCGATCCACGCTCGCTTCCTTTGGAGATCGGCGGACAGCTCATCGTTCATTGTGATGAGACCAGTGATATTTTCCTTTGCTCCGCGAATTTCCAGCTTCAGAGCCTGAATATCTTCCTCGAGCATGCTCGCGTAATGCTTCAGGGTTTCGAGCCTGGTCGGACAGCCAAGCCAATCGCTGGTGTCTTCGATTTCATGCGGTTCCACGATCACACCTTTCAAGTACTGTTTGGATGTACAGTGCTCGAGGCAGGGCATCTATAGCGAGGGAGACTCGACGAGCTGCTATCTGGTCTGTGTTCGTTTGGCAAAAAGCCTGCGAAAAAACGCGATTCGGATCTGGCATTGAAGCGATAGGACGGAAGTGTTAGCCGGGCATTCCGAAAGCCACGAAGCGCCCGGTCTCATCTGCGTTGTTAAGTGATTACGCCCAAAAGTTTGGCGCTGTCATACGCCATGGGAGGGGCGTCCGACGAAGTGCGTCGATTTGTGAACCCAACACAAGCTTCCAGCAGAGTCAGATCTTGAATGTCCCCGCGGGTTACCAATTCATAATTGGTCGTGTCGATGACGACAACTGAATCCTTCGTACAGTCGAATCCCGTGTCTTTGCAAAGCAAATAGCAAATTTCTCTAGCGCTGGCTCCTGATTGCAAGGCGCAAAACGATGCCGTTTCACTCCAGAACGAATTTGGAGCAAGCGTTTTGAGGCTTCTGATGAATGCGTCGTTCCGGCTGCCGAAGCTGTAGTCGCGCTTGATCGTGTAGGTAATGATGAATTGATTCATGATTCGTCCTTGATCGCGATGTGATGGTGAGGACGTTACCTTCGATTGATTTGGGCTTCAAAAAACGTTGGTTTCTGGATGTGGCGTGGGAATTATTTTCTCAATCGGCAGGACGCCGGAGATGGGATTTAGACTGAGAATGATTGCTTAGGAGGCTGCAATTCCCTGTGTGGAATGTCCGGCACCAGGGGCTGCAGTGAAGCGGGTAGTATGCGTGATCGGCATAATCCAATTCGTTTGAACGCTCCGACGGCTGATCTTTTTTAGCGAGAAGGCGGGCGTTTTCCGGTCCGCAATGAATTATAGCCATACGAAAACATTGGCTCACATTGGCTCTTCCTGAGGACAATTGCGGACCGGAAAACCTATTGGAAGCCGCAGCCTGATTGATTTTCCCTCGGGACTTAAAATCCCCCGCTCGTAAGGGCGTGCCGGTTCGATTCCGGCTTCGGGCACCATCTTAAATCAAGGGTTTGCGGGCGTAAGCTGTCGCAAACCCTTGTTTGTTTCTGATCCGCATTCGTCCCTTCATAAGCCCAGCCATCGCGCTGGGTTTTCTGTATCCGCCGTTCGTCCATCGTCTGGCACTTACGATCCTCGGCCGTCTCTCAATGCTAAGCACGCGCAATTCTGCGTTTCACAAGGGAGAGCGAGTATGGACATTGATGAAAATGCACCTGGGAATATTTCCCAGAAGGGCGTAATGAGTGGCACCGATAACGAAACGGGCCACGACCCTAGAAGAACTGATCCAGAGGTCCCGTTACCGGCGGACGATGAGTCGCCGGTCGATGAAGACATGGCCGACGTTGCTGCCACTGACTCGGTATCGAGTGAGCATCCAGAAGCGGGTACGGCCAGCCGCGTCGCTAACCCGAAGGCCGACCCACAGATGAACGATCAGGACGAAAATGAACAGGAGGCTCGCGGCATGCCTGCTAGCGATCCTGAATCAGGCGCTTGAATGAGTTCGACTGCTCTAGCGTAGTAAAACGCGAAAGCCCGGCACCAGGCCGGGCTTTCTTTTGCACGTGGCCAAATCCTTTTGGCTGATTGCAGTGTGATTGGGCAGTGTGACGAGCACGTGACGGGTAAACAAAAAAAAGGTGACGGATTAGAGATGACTCAAGCAGTCAGCCCGCCATCGCAATTCTCAGCGCTACCGATGCCTCGAGCAATTTGTTGGCCTGATCCGACACGGTCGTTGACAGGACATCATTCCCATCGTCTTTGAGCATCGTGGCTAAATCGAGCAGTTTTCCCACCTCAATCTCTACGACACGAACGGATTCGGTTATCTGGTATTTGAGTGAGTGAGCCATGGGATAAGCCTATTTTCAGATTCGTGGCGGTCATCAATTAAACCTCGCAACCCTACTACTTCGCCAATTCCGATCCGGTCCAGCGCCCGATTTAAAGAATCCAAAGCCTCATGGTGCACGCTTGATGTCGCTGTCGAGTAAAGCACTGCTCGGCAGTTTACCCGAATGAACAACAACCTGACGTAGTCTCTGCAGGGGTGTTAGCTGCACCTTTGTAATGTTCAGCCAACTACCTGGCCTTTATCTGGTTTTCCAACTACCGCCGCCGGTTTCACAATCGATTTTTGACTGATTCAACTGCTCGGCCCCGTAGTAGTACGTGGTGATTTGGGCATTGTTAGGGATGTTGACCGACTGGCTGTTTTTGTCCTTGCTGATGGACTGGGGATTCGCCAGGGATTCTTGCGTCAGTGTGGCCAGGCAGGTGGCTTGATAATGATCACCACATTGTTCGACTTTTTTCTTGGTGCTGGTCAGCATCTCCTTGCTTTCATTGCTGCATGACCAGTCGATGGCGTCCACCGGCATGCCTTCGTATTCGTAACAAGTGTGGGATTCAACAACCGGGACCGAAGGGCTCTGGGACCGGGTCATCACGTCACACCCTTGGGCCATGACCAGGTTTGGACTCAGGCTGACGATGACGAGAAGCAGGAATCGACTGTTCATCAGGATTTCCTCTGCAGCAAGGGCGGCTGAGCACCGATGACCGGATCCAGCCGCCGACCCTCAAGCTAAACGAAAGGTTGACCGGTAAATCCGCGAGGCAATCGCTGTCGTCCGGCCAGCGCGGTGAGGCGCTCGACCCAAGCCGCGCGCCAGTCATTGGCGGTATGCGTGACTTTGGTTTTGCGTGCAGCCCGGCGTGCCGAGTTGCGTTGATCTTTGCGTGCATCTTTGTACGCGTCGGTGTTTCGGCAGCTTCTGCATTTCACCCGGTTCAGTTCGCGCGTTGAAACCAGGTTTTTGCCTTGGTGACCGCAGGCAAGATGCCCGCTGACGCTGAAGTGAGTAACCATTAGACGTCTCCTTGTGACGTGTATGGTTTTGACCCTCTGTGCTCGACGACGTTCGATGGTCCGAAAAAAGGCAAAAAAATGGCCCGCATGCGGGCGGGCCAAGGGGATTCATCAAAGGAGTGATTCCACCTTAGGGCAAGCAATGTGAAAGCAACGTGAAAGGTATGGGCAAAAAAAATCCCGGCGCGGGGCCAGGCGGTATTTGCAAGAGCACTCAGACAAGGACGCACCCGGTAGCGATAACGCCGCCGTTCATGCGTCCTGGATCAGGCCATGCCCGCGAATCGAGTATCCCGATCAGACTATCTGAAACGTGGCAGCGGCCGGTCGACGGGTTTGAGCGAAGACAGTGTGTTGCGGATCAACGGTGTGTCTTTCTCGATATCGTTCAGGCGATCACGGATTCGCAGGGCAGTCGGATGTCCGCCTTGGTGATCGACCCAGTCGGCGATTTCCTTGCACGCCGCAGCCAAACGCGCCTGGCGTGAATCAAGCAAGGTGAGCAGGGTGGTGATGGACTCTTTTTCGGACATGTAACACCTCCGTTCAAGAAACCTGGCAATGGCAGCAAAAAGCCCGCGAGGTGCGAGCTTTCTGCCGATGGGGACGCTGTTCCTTCAGCTTTTTCAGTATAGACCCGCCTTTCAGCCTTGTCGGGCCGTCACGCGGGACCTGGCATTAAGCAGCTGGCATGCGCGCCGGGCGTCTTCTTCAAGATCGAAGCCGTCACCGATGAAGCCGCGAGTGCGGGAATCGGCAATTCGATACCAGACAGCGGCGTCGGGGGGTTGATGACTGACTTCCCCGGCTCGGCGGCCATGGATGATGATCTTGTTGCAACGCTTAACGACGAAAATGTCTTCCATGGCACCACCGCAGCTGATTTCTGTCACATCAACTATAGAAGCCATTTGCAATCGTGCAAAACCAGGACGGTTCAATTCGTCTGATCGCGCTCATCCATCGTCGATAAATGCCATCCCTGCGACGCCCAGTTGAGGGCATGAGTCGGTGCCAATGCGGCGAGAAAATGCTGATCGTGAGAGACCGCCACGATTGCTCCGGGAAATGCCTGCAACGCTGTTTCAAAGGCTGATATGGATTCCAGGTCGAGGTGATTGCTCGGCTCATCGAGCAGCAGCAGTTGCGCGGGTGTTTGCCGCCACAGCGCAATAGCGATCGCAGCCTTCAAGCGTTCGCCGCCGCTGAGTAACCCGCTCGGTTGGGTGACGTGGTTGGCGCCCAGGTGTAGATGTGCCAGATGGCTACGCAACGTGCCTTCTGTCAGTGGTGTATCCAACAGCGCCAGTTGTTCCAGGATGGAACGCTGATCATCCAGTAACGCCAGTTGCTGATCCAGAAAAGCGCAGGGAACGTGAGTACTGCACTGTCCACTGACTGGCTCGACTTCCCCCGTGAGCATCCGTAACAAAGTCGACTTGCCGCAACCGTTCGGGCCACTCACAACGATTCGCACGGGCCCCGCGAGCGAAAGGCTTAAAGGCGCTGCGTCTGCTGGCTGCCAAGGCAGATGCACGTCAACCAGCGTCAGTACTTGCCTGGTCGTCGGGATCAGCGTGCCGGGCAAGTACACCATCACGGGCTCATCGAGCAGTGTTCTGGCGTTGGCATCGGATACCCGAACATCGAGCAGGTTTTTGCGGGCTTTATGTGAACGGTGAATGGGCCCCATCGCATCCATGGCCGCGCCCTTCATTTTTGCGCGTTCGAATCCCGATACGTTGGCGCTTTCAGCCTTTTTACGGGCGCAGGCAGCGTGTCGCTGAACCGTGTCGTGCTCACGCTGCAAACGAACCCGTTCCCGCTTGCGATCAGTGCGTGCCCGATCAAGCGTCGCACGGCTCGCCGCTTGGTCGATCGCTCGTTGGGCCCGGAACGCCTCATGGTTGCCGCCAAAGACGTTTGATCCAAGCGGCGTGAGTTCGACGATTCGATCAACCTGATTGAGCAGCTGTCGATCATGGCTGACAACAATCAACCCGCCGCGCCATTGTGCAAGTTTGCGCTTAAGCCACTGACGTCCTTCCGTGTCCAGATGATTAGTGGGCTCATCCAGCACCAGCAATTGCGCCTGCCCGAGAAACGCGCCGATCAACGCGATCCGCGCTTGTTGTCCGCCGCTCAGGAGGTGAGTCGGGGTGTCGTGCCGAACGTCGAAAAGCCCTGCTTCGTCCAGCTGCGAGCGCAGCCGGTCCGCCACATCCCAGCGTTCAGCCAGGGTCTCGAGATCTTCATCCGAGGCAAAACCCAGACGCACACGCGACAACGCCATCAGCGCATCTGCGGTACCCGTCGACTGGGCGACCGTTTGCTCGACGTGTAGCGAAAATGTTTGCGGCACATACCCCACCTCAGCTTGGACATCCAGTGTTCCTGAGGTGGGTTTGAGTTGTCCGGCAATCAAGCGGGCAAGCACGCTTTTGCCAATGCCATTTCGGCCGACGATGGCTGTATGAACGCGGTCGAAGCTCAGGGTCAAGGCGTCGAAAACAGTTTCGCCATTGGCGAACTTGAAACCCAGATGGTTCAGTGAGACGAGTGCAGGCAGACGCGTGACGTGAGTCATAGGCACCTCCGGAAAATGTCGAAAAGACCAACAAGCGCCGTTGGCAGCTTGTCGTGGAAACATTTTTGGAAGGCTTAGTTGTTCACGTCGAAGGTCATCCTGGAAGGAAGGAAGGAAGGAAAGGCGGCTAGCCTAGACGAGGATTCAGCATCGATCAAGATCCCCGTAGGAGCTGCCGAAGGCTGCGATCTTTTGATCTTGATCTTTTTTTACACAGGAGAAGATCAAGATCAAAAGATCGCAGCCTTCGGCAGCTCCTACAGGGATTACTGCAGTTCAGCGTTCTGAGCAGCTTCGACCATTTGCTCCAGAAACATCGCCAGCCCGACTTCCTCAGCCCGCAGTCCTTTGCGCGTCCTGGGTTTCGGCAGTTCGGCCAGCGCACCCAGCAGAAATCCGTCCAGTACCGCCGGATGGATGTAGCACTTGCGGCAGACCGCAGGGGTGTTGCCCAGCTGTTTGGCGACGTTCTTCACCATCTCCACCACATGCCGCTTGGCATCCGATTCCGGCTCCCAGTGCAATTCGCGCAACACCGACAACGCCAGCGCGCTGCCGGCCCAGGTGCGGTAATCCTTGGCGGTGAAATCTGCGCCAGTGAGGGATTGCAGATAGGCGTTGATGTCGGAGGAGCTGACGGTGTGGCGCTCGCCGTTTTCGTCCAGGTACTGAAACAGGTTTTGCCCGGGAATCTCCAGGCAACGCTTGATGATCCGAGCCAGGCGCCGGTCTTTCACCGTGATCTGGTGTTCAACGCCGCTTTTGCCGCGGAATTGAAACAGGATGGCACTGCCATTGACCTCAACGTGACGGCTGCGCAAGGTGGTGAGGCCATACGAACGGTTGTCACGAGCGTATTGGGTATTGCCGACCCTGATCAGAGTGGCGTCAAGCAAGGTAATCACAGTGGCCATGACTTTCTCGCGACTGAAGCCTGGAGCCTCCAGCAACGCCTCAAGCTGTTTGCGCAGTTTCGGCAGGGCCCGTCCGAAATCCCTCAGGCGTGAGTATTTATCTGCGTCGCGTACTTCGCGCCAGCGCGCGTGGTAACGGTATTGCTTACGCCCGCGTGCATCGCGCCCGGTGGCTTGCAGATGGCCACGCGGGTCGGCGCAAATCCACACATCAATGTAGGCCGGTGGGACGGCGAGGGCATTGATGCGTTTGATTTCATCCGGGTCAGTGATGCGCTGACCTGAAGGATCGAAATAACAGAACTTGCCGCGCAATTTCTTGCGCGTGATTCCAGGCTGCGTGTCATCGACATAATGCAGGTCCGGTGGCAGCACATCAGGCAACGCGGTATCGGGCATGGCGGTTTTCCTTGGCGCAAATCAGGGGCCGTTACAGCCATTGACCGCGCACTTTTGCAGTCGTGCCAGCGGATTTACGCCAGCACGGCCACCGCCTTGATCTGCGCCCAGAGTTGCTGGCCCGGGTGTATGGCCAGTTGGTCTCGGGAAAAACGCGTAATGCCTGCCAGCAAGGGTGTTCCCGCGGCGTCCAGGCGCACCAGCACGTGAGCGGCGTTGTCCGCACCCATTTCACTGATCACCGTGACGGGCAGGCGATTGAGGATGCTGCTTTGCTCGACACTCTGCAGGCTCAGGCTGACATCCCGTGCGTGAACTTTGCAGCGCAACGCCTGACCTTGGGTCATGGGCGCGTGGGCCACGCGAATGCTCATGTCGGTGTTCGGCAGTTGCAACGTCAGCAGTTGGTAGTCAGCGTCATAGGCACTGACATGGCCTTCGATCACCACGCCGGCGTCACCGCCCATCGCCAGCGGCAGGTCCAGGCGCGCGAGGGTTTCACCAATCGGGCCGCTGGCCAGCGCTTTACCGTCGTTGAGTAAAACGATGTGGTCGGCCAACCGCGCCACTTCATCCTGAGAATGGCTGACGTACAAAACCGGGATGTCCAGCTCATCGTGCAACCGTTGCAAGTAAGGCAGGATTTCGTTTTTTCGCTGACTGTCGAGCGCTGCCAGCGGCTCGTCCATCAGCAGTAGTTTCGGACTGGTGAGCAGGGCACGAGCGATGCCGATGCGCTGACGTTCGCCGCCTGACAGATGCTGGGGATGCCGGTCCAGCAGATGGCCGATCCCGAGCAGTTCGGTAGCGTGGGCCATGTCGACCCGGCGTTCTGCTTTCGGGATGCGCTTGAGACCGAACTCCAGATTGGCCAGCACTGACAGGTGAGGAAACAGGCTGGCTTCCTGGAAAACATAGCCCAGCGCGCGTTTATGCGGCGGGACGAAGAGGTGCTTTTCGCTGTCCTGCCAGACTTCATCGTTGACCTGGATAAACCCCAGATCAGCTTTTTCCAGGCCGGCGATGCAGCGCAAGCAGGTGGTCTTGCCGGAGCCGGAGTGCCCATACAGCGCGGTGACGCCACGACCCGGCAACTGCAGGTCCACGTCCAGAGCGAACCCGGAATAACTGAGTTTAAGGCGCGTATGAATCATCGATCAGCTCCAGCCCGTTTTGGTTTTGCGGCTGGAATAGAGCGCCAGCAACACGGCAAAAGAGAAGACCAACATGGCACCGGCCAACCAATGGGCCTGGGCGTATTCCATGGCCTCGACGTGATCGTAAATCTGCACTGAGACCACTCGGGTCTTGTCCGGAATGTTGCCACCGATCATCAGCACCACGCCAAATTCACCCACGGTGTGAGCAAAACCGAGTATCGCCGCCGTGATGAAGCCGGGTCGCGCCAGGGGCAGGATCACGCTGAAAAACGTGTCCCAGGGATTGGCGCGCAACGTTGCAGCGACTTCCAGTGGGCGGGTGCCGATGGCAGAAAAAGCGTTTTGCAGCGGCTGAACCACGAAGGGCATCGAGTAGAGCACTGAGCCGATGACCAACCCTGCAAAACTGAAGGTGAGGGTGCCGAGACCAAGTGACTGGGTGAACTGGCCGATAAACCCGTGCGGGCCGAGTGCCAGTAACAAGTAAAAGCCAATCACCGTGGGCGGCAGGACCAAAGGCAGGGCGACGATCGCCCCGACCGGTCCGCGCAACCAGGACGAGGTGCGCGACAGCCATAACGCGATCGGAGTGCCGATCACCAGCAGGATAACCGTCGTCAGCGACGCGAGTTTCAGGGTCAGCCAGATTGCGGCGAAGTCGGCACTCGATAGCGTCATTTAGAGTTGGTAACCGTAGGACTTGATGAGAGCGGCGGCTTTTGGACCTTTGAGGTATTCAACCAGCGCCTTGGCGGCCGGGTTGTCCTTGCCTTTGTTGAGGATCACCGCGTCCTGCTTGATCGGGTCGTGCATGTCGGCCGGAACAATCCAGGCCGAACCGCCCGTGACTTTGCCGTCCTTGTAGATCTGTGAAAGGGCGACGAAGCCCAGTTCGGCGTTGCCGGTGGAGACGAACTGATAGGCCTGAGTGATGTTCTGGCCTTCAACGATCTTGCCTTTGACCTGGTCGGTCAGGCCCAGTCTGGCCAACACCTGGCTGGCCGCCAGTCCGTAAGGCGCCGTTTTCGGGTTAGCGATGGACAGGTGCTGATACTGGTTGTCGCTCAACACTTTGCCTTTGCTGTCGACGTAACCTTCCTTGGCCGACCACAGCGCCAGCGTGCCGATGGCGTAAGTGAAGCGCGAGCCCTTGACCGTATCGCCTTCGGTTTCCAGTTTTTGCGGGGTGGTGTCGTCTGCCGAGAGGAACACCTCGAACGGCGCACCATTCTTGATCTGGGTGTAGAACTGACCCGTCGCACCATAAGCAGCCACTAGTTTGTGCCCGGTGTCCTTTTCGAAATCAGCGGCAATGGCCTGAATCGGAGCAGTGAAGTTGGCCGCGACGGCCACCTGAACTTCGTCAGCCTGGGCAGAGCCGAAGGCGAATACCGCGATCAGGCTGGCAAAGGCTGTGGGGGCAAAACGTGAGGCGCATAGGGTCATGAAACGGCTCCGTAGTCGGCAGGACAGCGAGGTGGGTAAACGCTATGTAGCGAAATATATAGCGAAATGCCTGCAAACGGAACGGGATTGTATACATCTGATTGGCGATAAACCGTATAGCAGCTGGCGAAGCCTGCGTTCGCCTCTGTTGTGGCGAGGGGATTTATCCCCGTTGGGTCACGCAGTGGCCCCAAATTTTTACGACTGCTGCGCAGCCGAACGGGGATAAATCCCCTCGCCACAGAGCCGCCGAACGCAGGCTTCGCCAGCCGCTACACGGGGCGAGATGTTGCCTGACCTAACGAATCAACTTCGCCAAGCCTTCTTCCGCCAATCGCCGGGTCAGCTCTGCCGTGGTCAACTCCACCCCAAGCGTGAATGCCTGGCCCGCCCACAGGTTACTGAAATCCGCTTCTCCTTTGGCCCGCAACGGCATCAAAGCGCCACCCGCAAGTGGGAAGGCCGGCGCTGTGTTGCTGATCGGCCCGAGTTCGCGCATCACCCGATTGAGAATTCCCCGCGCCGGGCGCCCCGTGAAAATATTGGTGACGGCGGTTTCACTTTCTTTGGCCGTTCGCAGCGCCTTGTGGTGTGACGCGCTGACCTTGGCTTCCGGCGTAAACAAGTACGCTGTTCCGATCTGCACCGCCGACGCGCCCAGCAGAAAAGCCGCCGCGACACCGCGAGCGTCGCTGATGCCGCCTGCTGCAATCACCGGCACAGTCACCGCGTCGACAATCTGTGGCACGAGCACGAAGGTGCCCACCTGGCTGTTGAGATCATCGCTCAGGAACATCCCGCGATGGCCGCCGGCTTCATAGCCCATGGCGATGATCGCATCACAGCCGTGACGCTCAAGCCATATGGCTTCTTCGACGGTGGTGGCCGAAGACAGCACTTTCGCGCCGGTCGCCTTGACCCGGTCCAGCAACGATTTTTCGGGTAGGCCGAAATGAAAACTCACCACAGGAGGACGGAGCGCTTCGATCACTTCACAGGTGGCGTTATCGAAGGGCGCGCGATTGGACACCGGCGTCGGTGCGTCGAAGTCGACACCCAACTCGCGATAGTACGGTTCCAGCAGGTTCTTCCAGTCACGGGTACGCTGGTCATCTGGTGCGGGAGGTTGATGGCAGAAGAAGTTGACGCTGAACGGCCGCTGGGTCTGCTGGCGAATGGTCGTCAGTTCCTCACGCAACTGATCGGTACTCAGCATGGCGGCGGGCATCGAGCCCAGGCCACCGGCATTGCTGGCAGCGATGACCATGGCCGAGCCGGTCGCACCGGCCATGGGGGCCTGAATGATGGGCAGTTCGATCCCTAACAGGTCGAGAATGCGCGTGTCTGGCCATTGACTCATTGGGTGTGCTCTCCGGCGAAATAACAGGACAGGGCAGTGGAGCTGAATGTGTATCTTAATGCCTGACGCAAGGCCAGCCCAACCCATCGCCCGCCACATCAAACCCGGATTGGCTTAAAGTCGGGTAGGGCAACACAGTGCCAAGTGCTATTTGGACGGCACCCACTCTGCAAGTTTTTCAGGAGGCATCAATGTTCAACGGCATTCTGATCAACAAAGATGACAGCGGTTACCAGGCCACACTGCAAGCGATCAATGACGATCAATTGCCCGAAGGCAATGTGACGGTGCGCGTGGCTTACAGCACGCTGAACTTCAAGGATGGCCTGGCGATTACCGGTAGCAGCCCGGTGGTGCGAAAATTCCCGATGGTGCCGGGAATCGATCTGGCCGGTACTGTCGAAAGCAGCGAGCATCCGGACTACAAAGTCGGGGATAACGTCTTACTCAATGGCTGGGGTGTGGGTGAAGGGCACTGGGGTGGATTGGCACAAAAAGCGCGCCTGAACGGCGACTGGCTGATTCCGTTGCCCGAGGCGTTCACAGCGGCCCAGGCGATGGCCATTGGCACGGCGGGCTACACGGCGATGTTGAGTATCCTGGCGCTGGAACACAACGGTGTGACGCCGGAACAGGGCGAAGTACTGGTCACGGGTGCCAACGGAGGCGTAGGCAGTTTCGCCATCGCATTGCTGAGCAAGCTGGGCTATCGGGTGGTCGCGTCCACGGGCCGGACTTCCGAGCATGAGTACCTCAAGCAATTGGGTGCCAGTGACATCATTGAACGTGCCACATTGTCCGAGCCGGGCAAGCCGTTGGCCAAGGAACGCTGGGCGGCGGTCATCGATTCAGTCGGCAGCCATACCCTGGCCAACGCCTGCGCCGCCACAAAATCCAACGGAACCGTTGCAGCGTGCGGGCTGGCACAAGGGATGGATTTCCCGGCATCTGTTGCCCCTTTCATTTTGCGCGGCGTCACCCTGGCCGGTATCAATAGCGTGACCCAGCCAAAAGCCAGGCGTGTGCTGGCCTGGGATCGCCTGGCGCGGGATCTGGACGTCGCATTGTTGCCGCTGATCAGCCACGAGATCGGATTGAACGAGGTCATCGAGGCCGCTCCACGGTTGCTGGCGGGTCAGTTGCGGGGGAGAGTGGTGGTGGACGTTAATCGCTAAACTTAAAAGATCGCAGCCTCGTTTCACTCGACAGCTCCTACAGGTATACGCATAACCCTTGTAGGAACTGTCGAGTGAAACGAGGCTGCGATCTTTTGATCTTGAAAACCTAACGACTCTCACGCTCCAACAATTGCCGCTTGCGCTCAACCCCCCAGCGATACCCTGAAAGATCGCCATCGCTGCGCACAACCCGGTGGCAAGGAATCGCCACCGCCAGGCTGTTAGCCCCACAGGCTTGAGCCACGGCGCGGTAGGATTTCGGCGCACCGATACGCTGCGCGATTTCGGCATAGCTGGCCGTACTGCCTACAGGAATCTCGCGCAATGCCAGCCAGACCCGCTCCTGAAACGCGGTACCGCGCAGATCCAGCGGCAAGTCCAGGCCCAGCGCCGGGGCCTCGATAAAGCCAACCACCTTGGCGATCAGTTGCTCGAACGCGTGATCAGCGCCAATCAGATTGGCTCTACGGAATTTGTCCTGCAGATCGCAGACCAGTTGATGCGGATCATCGCCCAGCAGGATCGCGCAAACGCCGCGTTCACTTTGCGCCACCAGGATCGCCCCCAGCGAACACTGGCCGACGGCAAACCTGATGTCGTTGTTTTGGCCGGCGGCTCGGTAATCAGCAGGTTTCATGCCCAGCACATGGTCCGCCGCTGCGTAAAACCGGCTATTGGAATTGAAGCCGGCGTCGTACAACGCATCAGTGACCGAGCCGCCATTGCCCAGATGCTCGCGCACTTTGCGAGATCGATGTGCGCGGGCGTACTCCCTGGGCGTCAGCCCGGTCACGGCCTTGAACACCCGGTGGAAGTGAAAGCTGCTGAGCCCTGCCGCTAACGCCAGGTCACTGAGCGCCGGTAGCTCCTCGGCCTCTTCGATCTGCCGGCAGGCAGCGGCGACCGTGGCCGCATGCTGCGCCGCGATCTCGCTCTGATCTTTTGCTGCGCGTTTGCTGGGGCGATATCCCGCGGCCTGGGCCAGTTCGGCGGTGTCGAAGAATTCGACATTTTGCGGGTTGGGCAACCGCGCCAGACTGCTGGGCCGGCAATAGACGCCGGTGGTTTTGACCGCGTACACGAATTGCCCGTCCGAACGCGGGTCGCGTGCAACCACGGCGGCCCAGCGCGGGTCGTTCTCGATGGTGATCCTGGTCGAATGAGTGGTCATTGCGTCATTTCCGTTGCGACGTTTCATTCAGACTAAGTCCTGGGCCCATCCACCACACTCCGGTGCTTGCGGTTGAATTCGGATGTTCATCGGGCGGTACGAAATGTGAAGTTGATCCGTTGTTCGCCCAGTCGCGGGTGCTGACCTTCCTTGATAGGCAAAACGCCGTGATATCGCAAACGGTCGACACCGCCCCAAACCACAATATCGCCATGCAGCAGCGGCACTCGTTGGCATTTATCGCTGCGTTCAAATCCGCCGAACAGGAACATCGCCGGCAACCCCAGGGACACCGAGACAATGGGCGCCTCGTAGGACGTTTCGTCCTTGTCCTGATGCAATGACATTTTTGCACCGGGAACGTAGCGATTGATCAAGCAGGAATCCGGCACGAACGCTTCAAATCCGGCTTCTCGCGCTGCCGCTTGGGCCAGCTGGAAAAACACCTCGGGCATGTCCGGCCAAGGCTCGCCACTTAGCGGGTCTTGTCGGGTATAGCGATAGCCACTGCGGTCGGTCGTCCAGCCCCAGGTGCCGCAACTGCTCATGGCTGCCGACATGGTGAACCCGCCCGGCGTGACCATCTGCCGAAATGGCGCAGCCTTCAGCACCGCCTCGAGTTCAGGCAGTAATCGATCCAGCCAGGGCAGGGCGAAGCCCCTGAGCACGTAGGACTGTTTCCCCATCTGCTCGCGCCTGGGATGTTGCTCGGGTTCGAGGTTGGCGAACATGTCTAAAGTAGTCGGGTTCATGGCTCATAACGCGTCGTGAAAGATGATGCCCAAGGTGTGCCGCTTTCCAGTGTGCAGACGACTCACGCCATGGCGCAGGGTAACGCGGTAGTAACCGCGGATGCCTTTGACCGGACGTTGATTGACCGCAAAGATGACCCCGTCGCCTTTTCTCAGGCTGATGACTTGCGGGCGCGACTGCATTCGTGGGCGCTGTTCGGTCAGCACAAATTCGCCTCCTGTGAAGTCTTCATCCGGTTCTGACAGAAGAATCGCCACTTGCAGCGGGAAAACATGTTCACCGTACAAATCCTGATGCAGGCAGTTGTAGTCTTGAGGACCGTACTGCAGCAATAAGGGGGTCGGACGTTCCTGACCAGCGGCATGGCAGCGCTGAATAAACGCTTCATGTTGATCGGGGAATCGGGTGGGCAGGTCCATACATTCGTACCAGCGATTGGCGATCGCCACCAGACGAGAGTAGAGCGCGCGACGCAAGCGGCTGACGAGTTCAGGCAGTGGATACTTGAAGTACTTGTACTCGCCACGGCCAAAGCCATGGCGAGCCATCATGACTTGAGAGCGGAATGGCTCGAATTGCGAATACATCGCGCTGATATCCGCGCAATCCTCATCGCTCAACAACGACTTGATGACGGCGCAGCCATCCTGGTCGAGTTGCTGTTGCAGACCGTCCCAGTCGAATCCATCGAGCGAACGCTCATCAAACATGTCCTGACTCCTTAACGCAGGGTTAAAGGTGGCAGTCTGGGACGGGCTTGCGGCGGAATCACTCCGGCGCTTGCGGTCGAACTCTGGCAGGCGCCGGTCGCATTGCTCCTACAGCGCTTTGCTCACGCTAATTTCGCTGATCACGTCGTCGCCTTGGCCGTGAATCACATCCAGCGCAGCCTTGGCTTCTTCTGTCGTGCCGTTTTCGAGCTGTGCAAACTCGAATCGACGTTCGCCGTTGAGTTTGTATTTGATGACGTATTTGGTCGTTTGGGCCACGGTCATTCCTGCTGTCTTCATGTAGGAGCGTTACTCAACTCAGTTTCGAGTTGGAGCGGCGGATGATCTTGATCGAATGTGTCAGGGTCGGTTTGCGGGTCACGCTGATAGCCCGGTTGCTGACCGTGTCGATCGTGATGTTCCAGAAACCGGTACTCGGTGCAGTAATTCGCGCCGGGAAAGTGTCAAACGCTCCGCCGTGATACGTATGACGGCCACCATTTTTGAAGCTGCGAAAGTTGGCGTCGTTCATCAAGCGGATGTTGCAGGTTTGGGAGCATTGAATGACGACGATGTCGTCTTCGTTGAGGTGCTCGCGCTGGTGGATAAATTTCATGAGGCGCCTCCAGAAGGGCTTTTTCTACAAAATCAAAACGATAGCTTGGGCGATGGGCGCAGTTTATCAGCCCGAACAGGTTATTATCCGGCCGCCGTGGTCCACTTTGACAATTAAACCGGTTATTTGGAGATCCATGAGCGATAAACGCAGTGAGCTTCGGAGAAAAACGGCATTTGTGCTGTCGGAGGCTCTTTATCGGAGGTTTTGTATGAAGTGGGGTGTGTTGGTTTTGCCATTGGCGTTGTCGATCGGTGGTTGCGCAAGTGTTTCGGAGATCAATGAAACGTTGCCGACCATGAGCGTGATCTCAGGCAAGAAGCCCCAGGAGTATGCGCAGTGCCTGACCGAGAAGCTGGCCAGTAGCCGGGGCGCTCTGCAAATCGAACCGCACAAGGACGGTGTCCGAGTGATCGTTCCGCAAAAGCTGACCTCTGGGCCGGCCGCGGTGTTTGATATCGAAGATCGCTCAACGGGCAGCAGCATCAAGCTGCACGAGCGCATTTCCAATGTGCCGTTGCGCCCATGGGATGTTCGAAATGCCGCCACGGCCTGCATATCGGGCTGATAAACTACAGTCCGCACGCATAGATGCCGTCAAAGCAACGCTTTGGCGGCATTGTCATTTCTGGAGTCGAGTAATGAAAAGAGAGCAGGTACGGGAACGTCATGCAGAGGGCCTGATTTCTGCCACGCATGTGATTCAGAACCCGGCCAATTCAGGGGAGTGGATCGTTTTTTTCAAGAAAAGCGAGGGGCGTAGCTACTTTCTGGTCGATGAAAACGACGAAGTCGAATCCTTCAGTCGTCTCGACGATTTGATCGAGACCGTTCGAGGTCTCGGAATCAAATTCGCCGAAATCCACATGTAGGGCAGGGGCCTTACTTGCACACCACCACGACACTGCGGTTTTTGAAGTTGCCGACATCGACGCCTAAGGTCTTGTCGCTTTCCTTGAGTGAGGGTGTGCCGTCAGTGCCTACGATTCGATAGCCGGTACCGGCGCACGATGCATCGGCTTTCTCGTAACACGTTGCCCAGGAATTGGCTTCCCCGGAGCAATCGATCGCAAGCCCTTGTTCCCCGTTGTTCAGGTAGGTTGTTTCGGATGTTGCGCAGCCGCCAAGGGCCAATAGTGCGATCAGGGGTAAGAATTTATTCATGTCGTTGTCGTCGTCAGGATAATGGGGCTAAGCCTGTGACAGCGCTGGCATCAAAAGGTTATAGCGAAAGGCCACTTCGTTGCGGATCATCACAAAAAAGCCCTGCACAGTGCAGGGCTTCTGTCACGAATAAGTTCAAATCAGGTCTTGTCTTTACCGCGTCGCTTGGTGGGCGGGTGTTCGAGTTGCAACACTGATGCCACTTCAATCGCGCTGGCTTCGGTCGGGAACGGCCCGGCAATACTCTCGCCATTAGCGCCAGCCACCCACCATTGTCCGTCCTTCGCCTGATTGATCAGGAACCCGTTGACGCTTTTTGCTTCCGACATCTATCTGCCTCGTTGGCTTGGTTCAATACGCAATGATAGCGCCAAATGCCCTCAGGCGGTGCCGATCGGCGTATGGTGATCCGACGCCTGCCCGATTGCCGGTACAGGCAGGACGGACGATCTCTGCTATCTATAGGAGCCGGCGCGATCTACAAAACCGGTTTGCGGAACTATCCGACAGAATATTTCTCTATGATGGCATCGGTTAGCCAGCGCGGGGCATTGTAAGGTGCCCGCCGCCTGATTAGACTGCGCCGAAACTCGTACACACAGCCCTTACAAGGACTTTTATGATCAAGAAATGCTTGTTCCCAGCAGCCGGTTACGGTACTCGCTTCCTGCCAGCGACTAAAGCCATGCCCAAAGAAATGCTGCCGGTGGTAAACAAGCCACTGATCCAGTACGGCGTTGAAGAAGCCCTGGACGCTGGGTTGACCGAAATTTCCATCGTGACCGGTCGCGGCAAACGCGCACTGGAAGACCACTTCGATATCAGCTACGAGCTGGAAAACCAGATCAAAGGCACCGACAAGGAAAAGTACCTGGTCGGTATCCGCAAGCTGCTCGACAACTGCTCGTTCTCCTACACCCGCCAGACCGAAATGAAAGGCCTGGGCCACGCCATCCTGACCGGTCGTCCGCTGATCGGCGACGAACCGTTCGCCGTGGTGCTTGCGGATGACTTGTGCGTCAACCTTGAAGGTGACGGCGTGCTGACCCAGATGGTCAAGCTGTACAAACAGTTCCGTTGCTCGATCGTCGCCATCCAGGAAGTCGATCCGCAAGAGACTCACAAGTACGGTGTGATTGCCGGCGAGATGATCCGCGACGACATCTACCGCGTTCACAGCATGGTTGAAAAACCAAAGCCTGAAGACGCGCCGTCGAACCTGGCCATTATCGGTCGCTACATCCTGACGCCGGACATCTTCGACCTGATCGAGCAGACCGAGCCAGGCAAGGGCGGTGAAATCCAGATCACCGACGCGCTGATGAAACAGGCGCAGAACGGCTGTGTGATGGCCTACAAGTTCAAAGGCAAGCGTTTCGACTGTGGTGGCGCTGAAGGCTACATCGACGCGACCAACTTCTGCTTCGAGAACTTCTACAAGACTGGCAAGGCCTACTAATAGCGCCTGACCTGCTTGTATTGAAAAAGCCACCTTCGGGTGGCTTTTTCTTGCCCGGTGGTTACGGAATTTCCTCAAAGATCACGCTTATCCCTGTAGCAGCTGCCGAGCCTGCGAGGCTGCGTCCGGCTGCGCAGCAGTCGAAAAACCTGCGTGCAAGGTGCATCTGCTGGACCGCGATGTCTGATTTTACGACTGCTGCGCAGCCGGACGCAGCCTCGCAGGCTCGGCAGCTGCTACAGGGGGCTGTGTTTGGTGGGGTGGGTTCGTTCCAAAATCGTGTATTGCGCTTGCCCGCCCGGCGTCTGCGGGTATGCTGTTGGCCTGCCTAGGAGATTGAGATGGCCTACGATTTTGACCTTTATGTAATTGGTGCCGGTTCCGGCGGTGTGCGTGCTGCGCGTTTTGCGGCGGGATTTGGCGCGAAAGTGGCAGTGGCTGAAAGCCGCTATCTGGGTGGCACCTGTGTAAACGTCGGCTGTGTGCCGAAGAAATTGCTGGTCTACGGCGCGCATTTTGCCGATGACTTCGAGCAATCGTCCGGATTTGGCTGGACACTGGGCGAGGCTGATTTCGATTGGGCGACGCTGATCGCCAACAAGGATCGCGAGATCAACCGCCTGAACGGGATTTACCGCAACCTGCTGGTAAACAGTGGCGTGACCTTGCATGAAGGCCACGCCAAGATCGTCGATCCCCATACCGTCGAGATCAATGGCGCGCGCCATACCGCAAAAAACATCCTGATTGCCACCGGTGGCTGGCCGCAGATCCCGGAAATCCCAGGGCATGAACATGCGATCAGCTCCAATCAGGCGTTCTTCCTGAAAGAGTTGCCCAAGCGTGTACTGGTCGTCGGTGGCGGGTACATCGCGGTTGAATTTGCCGGGATTTTCCAGGGGCTGGGCGCCGAGACGACATTGCTGTATCGCGGCGATCTGTTCTTACGCGGTTTCGACGGTTCGGTGCGCAAGCATTTGCAGGAAGAGCTGACCAAGCGCGGCATGAATCTGCAATTCAACGCCGACATCGAGCGTATCGACAAGCAGTCCGACGGCAGCCTGAAAGCGACCCTCAAGGACGGTCGCGAGCTGCACGCCGACTGTATTTTCTACGCTACGGGTCGACGTCCGATGCTGGACAACCTGGGGTTGGAAAACACCGGCGTCAAACTGGACAAGAAAGGCTTTGTCGAAGTCGACGAACAGTATCAGACGGCTGAGCCTTCGATACTGGCGCTGGGCGATGTAATTGGTCGAGTGCAGCTGACCCCCGTCGCACTCGCCGAAGGCATGGCCGTTGCGCGTCGCCTGTTCAAGCCTGAGCACTATCGTCCGGTGGATTACAAAATGATCCCGACGGCAGTGTTCAGCTTGCCGAACATCGGCACTGTCGGTTTGACCGAGGAAGAGGCGCGGGACGCCGGACACGACGTGGTGATCTACGAAAGCCGTTTCCGTCCGATGAAACTGACCCTGACCGAATGCCAGGAGCGCACCCTGATGAAACTGGTGGTGGATGCCAAGACCGACAAGGTGCTGGGATGTCACATGGTCGGTCCGGACGCGGGTGAAATCGTCCAGGGCCTGGCAATCGCCCTGAAGGCGGGCGCCACCAAGCGTGACTTCGACGACACCATCGGTGTGCACCCGACTGCCGCCGAAGAGTTCGTCACCATGCGAACGCCTGTCGCGGGTTAATCGGCCTCCGCTGTGGCTGGCGCTGTCGCAACGACAGCCGCCAGTCGCACGCGCTCATCGAGACTCGCCTGAGTCTTGAGCAATTCAATCTCCAGCATCTTGTTCGCCTGCGACTGCTCCTCGACGCTCTGTTTGAGTGACTGGCTTTCCAGTAGTGCTGCACGCAAGCGTTCCTGGAGGAGGGTGCGTTCGGTGTCGATCCGGTTGACCTGTTCGAGCAACTGATCCTGCCGGCTGTGCGTTTGCTTGAGCTGTTCCTGCAGCAGGCTCAATTCGCGCAACGTTCCGCGGTTTTCCGTCAGCAGGCGCTCATTGTCGCGGTGCAGCTGGGTGATTTCGTCCTGACGCACCAGTGCGCTTTGCTGCGCCTGACGCAACTCCATCTGCACCTGTTGCACCTGTCCTTCGTGACGTCGCTGCTCCTGCTCGCGTTGCTCTTTGACCGCGTTGCGGTAGTGCTCCAGAGCGTCCCGGGCGTGCAGGTGTTTCTCTTCAAGGGAGCGGATCTGCTCATCCTTGTCTTGCAGCCTTAATTCGAAATCGGCCAGCGCCTGGTTCAGCCCGGCGTTGCGGGTCTGTTCGGTTTGCAGCAGGGCCACGGTGTTCTGCAGCGTGTCCGATTCCTGTGTCAGCGCCAGCGTCTGAATCTCGTACTGATGATGCAGCTCGGTGTTGGCTTCCTGAGCCTGAGCCAGCTGCGCATCCAGCGCGTTCTTTTGCTGTTCGAACTGGGCACGAGCCTGGTCGATGGGCTCCTGGGCCTGTTCCTTGAGGCGCTGCGCAAGGCGAGAAACCAGCGCTGTCAGCTCATCGTCGATGGGTTCGGACGTGGATTCTGTGGGTTCTACGCCGTCATCCAGTTCTTTGAGATAACGGTGAATAGTGGTTTTAGAGCCGGTATTGCCCATCTCGATGCGTACCGCGTCGATGCTGGGATGCTCGCCCCGGGCAAGGATTGCCAGGCGTGCCGTTTGAACCACTGCTTTGTTGATGCCACCGCGAGCCATGCGCTCTCCTACGATTTCGTACTGTGGTACATACCACTAAAAACAGTAGTGTACCACGCTGATTGTAAAGTTAAACAAGGTAAGTTCATGATGCGGGATATACTGGTATTATCCCGTGTCAGCGCATTTTTGACGCGTTTTCACCGCTATTTCCGTACACCCCAACCCCGTAGGAGCAAGCGTTGCTCCCACAGGCTCTGCGCAAGGCCATTTCCATGAGTGATCTCGATCGATACCTGCAAGCCGCCACACGGGACAACACCCGTCGCAGCTATCGCGCGGCCATCGAACACTTTGAGGTCAGTTGGGGTGGCTTCCTGCCTGCGACTGCAGACAGCGTCGCGCGTTATCTGGTGGCGCATGCCGGTGTGTTGTCGATCAATACGTTGAAGCTGCGTTTGTCGGCGCTTGCGCAATGGCACAACAGCCAGGGCTTCGCCGATCCCACCAAGGCGCCTGTCGTGCGCAAAGTGTTCAAGGGCATACGCGCGCTTCATCCGGCTCAGGAGAAACAGGCCGAGCCTTTGCAGTTGCAGCATCTTGAGCAAGTGATTGCCTGGCTGGAGCAGGAAGTGCAGACCGCTAAATCTGAGCACGATCAATCGGCACTGCTTAGGGCCCGACGCGATACGGCGATGATCCTGATGGGCTTCTGGCGTGGCTTTCGCAGCGATGAGCTGTGCCGAATCCAGATCGAGCACGTTCAAGCGAGCGCCGGCACCGGCATCAGCCTTTACCTGCCTCGCACCAAGGGTGACCGCGAAAACCTTGGCAAGACGTACCAAACGCCAGCGCTGCAGCGTTTGTGTCCCGTGCAGGCCTATATCGAGTGGATCACCGAAGCCGCGCTGGTGCGGGGGCCGGTGTTTCGGGGGATTGACCGTTGGGGGCATTTGAGCGAGGCGGGCCTGCACCCTAACAGCGTGATCCCGCTGCTGCGTCAGGCGCTGGAGCGCGCAGGCATTTCTGCCGAGCATTACACTAGCCATTCGCTGCGACGCGGATTTGCTACGTGGGCACATCAGAGCGGATGGGATTTGAAGTCGCTGATGAGTTATGTCGGCTGGAAGGACATGAAGTCAGCCATGCGTTATGTGGAGGCGAGTCCGTTTCCAGGCATGACGCGACTCACGGAAAAACCGTTGGCACTCTGACGCTGCATATCACCCTGAAGCAGCTGTCGATCCTGGCTCTTGTGGTGAGGGGATTCAGCGAAACGTCGCACCGCCTCGTTGATTTGCGCAGCAACCCCGAATTCCGGTTATCAGGTGAATCAGGCATATCGCGCGCACTGGTTTTGCGACGACTACGTCGCCGAACGGGGATAAATCCCCTCGCCACAAGTGCTCAGCTCCAGGCTCCAGGCTCCTGGCTCCTGGCTCCTGGCTCTTGGCTCTTAGCGCTCACCGAACCCCGCTAGATACCCATTTCTTCTATTAATACAGTCGGCTAATAGCCAAAACCAATCAGCAGCATGAGCTTTGCCAATGAGCCATCGGGGAATTGAATAGGTAGGATTCATTCCATCAACTTTTCAACCCCTGACGGAGAGTCACCGATGCCTATCATCAACAGCCAAGTAAAACCATTCAAAGCTGACGCATTCAAAAACGGCGACTTCGTAAAAGTGTCGGACGCTGACCTGAAAGGCAAATGGTCTGTCGTGTTCTTCTACCCAGCCGACTTCACTTTTGTTTGCCCGACCGAGCTGGAAGACCTGGCTGATAACTACGACGCATTCCAGAAGCTGGGCGTCGAGATCTACAGCGTTTCCACCGACACCCATTTTGCCCACGCTGCCTGGCACAACACGTCGCCAGCCATTGGCAAAATCCAGTACACCATGATCGGCGACCCGACCCACGCCATCTCCCGCAACTTCGACGTACTGATCGAAGACGCCGGTCTGGCTGACCGTGGCACTTTCGTGATCAACCCTGAAGGCCAGATCAAAATCGTCGAGCTGAACGACGGCGGTGTGGGTCGTGACGCTTCCGAACTGCTGCGCAAAATCAAGGCTGCCCAGTACGTCGCTGCTCACCCAGGCCAGGTTTGCCCAGCCAAGTGGAAAGAAGGCGAGGCCACTTTGGCTCCGTCTTTGGACCTGGTCGGCAAGATCTAAGTCTGTGACACGCACTATCAGGGCGGTATCCCGCACCTAAGTAAGCTGCACCGCCCTCAAAAACGCCCGGGCGAGATTCGCTCGGGCGTTTTTTTTTACGAATTCAAAAAAGGAAATCGCCCGTATGTTGGACGCCAATTTAAAAGCCCAGTTGAAGTCATACCTGGAACGGGTCACCCAGCCGATCGAGATCGTTGCCTCCCTCGACGACGGTGCGAAATCCCGTGAAATGCTCGAACTCTTGAAAGACGTTGCCAGTCTTTCCACACAGATTACGTTGCTCGACAACGGTGACGATGCGCGCAAACCATCGTTCTCGATCAACCGCCCGGGTGCCGATATCAGCCTGCGTTTCGCCGGCATCCCCATGGGCCACGAATTCACCTCGTTGGTGCTGGCCCTGCTGCAAGTGGGTGGCCACCCCTCGAAAGCCAGCGCTGAAGTGATCGAACAGATCCGTTCCATCAAGGGCGAGTTCAGCTTCGAGACGTACTTCTCGCTGTCCTGCCAGAACTGCCCGGACGTGGTCCAGGCGCTGAACCTGATGGCGGTGCTGAACCCGAACATCCGTCACGTTGCCATCGACGGCGCGCTGTTCCAGGCTGAAGTCGATGAGCGCCAGATCATGGCGGTACCAAGTATCTACCTCAACGGGGTAAATTTCGGTCAGGGCCGCATGGGCCTGGAAGAAATCCTCGCCAAAATCGACACCAGCGGTATCGAGCGTCAGGCGGAAAAAATCAGCGCCAAAGAAGCCTTCGATGTGCTCGTGGTCGGCGGTGGCCCTGCCGGTGCTTCGGCCGCGATTTACGCTGCCCGTAAAGGCATTCGAACCGGTGTTGCGGCGGAGCGTTTTGGTGGGCAGGTGCTGGACACCATGGCCATCGAAAACTTCATTTCCGTACAGGAAACCGAAGGGCCGAAACTGGCCGTGGCGCTGGAAGAACACGTCAAGCAATACGACGTCGACATCATGAACCTGCAGCGTGCCGACAAGCTGGTGCCGGGCAAGCATGGCGAACTGCACGAAGTCCACTTCGCCAGCGGTGCGTCGCTGAAAGCGCGGACCGTGATTCTGGCGACCGGTGCGCGGTGGCGTGAAATGAACGTCCCGGGTGAGCAGCAGTACCGTAATAAAGGCGTGGCGTACTGCCCGCACTGTGACGGTCCGCTGTTCAAGGGCAAGCGCGTGGCAGTGATTGGCGGCGGTAACTCCGGCGTCGAAGCGGCCATCGATCTGGCGGGTATTGTCGCTCACGTGACCTTGCTTGAGTTCGACGTGCAACTGCGCGCCGACGCCGTCCTGCAGCGCAAATTGCACAGCCTGTCCAACGTGACGGTGATCACCAGTGCGCAAACCACGGAAGTGACCGGTGACGGTCAGAAGGTCAATGGCTTGCGTTACAAGGATCGTCAAACTGACGAATTGCGAGCGGTAGAACTGGAAGGCATCTTCGTGCAGATCGGTCTGTTACCGAACACCGATTGGCTCAAGGGCACCATCGAGCTGTCGCCACGTGGCGAGATCATTGTTGATGCGCGAGGCGAGACATCGATGCCGGGTGTGTTTGCTGCGGGAGACGTGACCACGGTGCCGTACAAGCAGATCGTGATTGCAGTGGGCGAGGGTGCCAAGGCTTCGCTTAGCGCGTTCGATCACTTGATCCGCACGTCGGCCCCGGCGTAAACACCGAGGCTGAAAAAACAAAAACCCCATGAGCGATCATGGGGTTTTTTTTAGATCAAAAGATCGCAGGCTTCGCCAGCTCCTACAAAAACCAGGTCCGGCTCGACCCTGTAGGAGCTGGCGGAGCCTGCGATCTTTTGATTTCGCTTACATAGGCGCTGGCTGAATGATCTCGACCCAGTAAGCATCCGGGTCCTTGATGAACGCCAGGCTCTTCATGCGGCCGTCGTTCAGGCGCTTCTGGAAATCGCAACCCAGCGCTTCAAAACGCTCGCAGGCAGCCACGATATCCGGAACCGAAATGCAGATATGGCCAAACCCACGTGGGTCGGTGTTGCCGTTGTGGTAAGCGAAATCTGCGTCGTTCTCGGTGCCGTGGTTGTGCGTCAGTTCCAGAATGCCAGGAATCGACTTCATCCATTCGGTGCGCGCGGCAGCGTCGGCAGGGATCTGGTTTTTATCGACCAGTGCCAGGAAGTACAGGCTGAATTCGGCGTCCGGGAAGTCGCGCTTTTCAACCAGCGAGAAACCCAGGATGCGGGTGTAGAAATCCAGCGACTTGGTGATGTCCTTTACCCGCAACATGGTGTGGTTGAAGACGAACTTCTGGGTCGCGGAATCAGGTTGGGCGGTGACGCCAGGGAAGGTGTTCAATTCGTGCAGGCTCATGGGCCCTCCGGTAAATAAGTGGGGCTAACGAATGGCAGCAATGATACGCAAGGCTTGGGACATCACCAAACCCAATGCATCCGCTATTGCCTGACGGGCGGGCGCAGCTCAGACTTTACCGCTCCACCCCTGAGTGTTTAGCGTAATGTCCCGATTTCGTGTATCGACCCTCGTCTTGATTGGCTCACTGTCTGCCGTGACCTGTGTTCACGCGCAGACACCGGTGATCACCTGGCCAATCGGTTGGGAAATCGAAGCCATCGTGCCCGACGACGCAACGTCCAAGGTTTCGCGCCAGCGTGCAGTGAAAAACGATCAGGACGGGTCACCGACACTGGTCATGGAGTTGACCATGACGCAGGTGGAAAGCGGGCATCAAGTCAACCTTGAGGGGGTGTTGCTGGAGATGCGCAAAGCCGTCCAGAAAGACTTCTTCCAGAGCGGTTATCAAAGTGTTTGCAACAAGATTCACGAGACGCGCTTGAGCCGTTTAGCGGCATTGGAAACCACCTGCACCATCACACAAAACGGGCGGCATGTGCTGTCACAAACATTGGTTGCCGCGGTGGATGGCGATAAGGCCTATGTACTTTCGTATGCGGGACAGGCGCAGATTTATAAGGCGAGCCAGGAAGAAATAGCGGCGGCCCGCAACAGTTTGCAACTTTAACCGAAGGGGCAACGCGTGACGCGATCGATGATGTTTGGATGCCCAAAAGGATTAAGCCGAAAGTTAGTCGGGCGCTACCGATTTAACATTCTTTAGTCCATGTCTTTTAGTGTGCCCATGAAAAAGCCCTGCAGGGCAGGGCTTTGTTTTATCACGGAGATGCTTTAACCGCGCAGCCAGGCGTCAACGGTGTCGGCACCGTATTGTTCCTTCCATGCTTTCAGGCCGCGGTGGTTGCCGCCCTTGGTCTCGATCAGCTCACCGGTGTGCGGGTTCTGATAAACCTTGACCACGCGTGCGCGGCGGGTTTTAGGTGCCGAGGCCTGTTGCAGGCCGGATCTTGCCGGGTTCGGATCGAGAATGGCGATGATGTCGCGCAGGCTTTTGCCGTAAGTTTTCATCAGTCCCTGAAGCTTCTCTTCGAATTCGATTTCTTTCTTGAGCCCGGCGTCATTCTTCAGTGATTCCAGCTGTTTGAGCTGCTCTTGAAGGGCCTTTTCAGCTGCACGAAATTCAGCGAGTCTGGACAAAATCTATACTCCAATAGTGTGTTTGGCTAATACCTACCGCAAACAAAGCTATAAGCCAAGAGCCTTGAAGCGACCCGGTGATAGTGGCTCGCCCTGCCAATTTTGCACAGGCAACAAAAAGTGTAGTAGTTAATGCGCCAAGAGTAAATCATGATATTTTCTTCATGTAACAACAGTGAATGTCTGAAACATTTTGGTGCATTGTCTCGTCGGGTGTATTTAAGCTGCTAGTTAATGGTCACTTAATTTAATAATGAACTGCTCGCCAGGCATCGGCCGGCCGAACAGATAACCCTGCAAATAGTTCACGCCGTGAGCAGTCAGGTAATCACTTTGCTCCTCGGTTTCCACGCCCTCGGCAACGATGCTCAGGTCGAGCTTGACCGAGAGCTCGATAATGCTGTCGAGGATGTGCCGGGACAGGGCATCGGCGCCAATCATGGCGACAAAACTCTGGTCGATTTTCAGAAAGTCCACGTTGAATTCGCGCAGGTAACCGAGGCTCGAGTGGCCGGTACCAAAGTCGTCGATGGCGATCATCACGCCAAGCGCGTGAAGTTGTTCGAACAGTTGATGGGTGATGGCCGTGGGCTCGATCAGCTCACGTTCGGTCAGCTCAAGTACCAGGCTGATGGACTCCGGCGCGAAGTTGGCCAGGAACTCGCGACAATCCTCAACCAGTTGCAAGTCCTTGCAGTGCCGGGCGGTGATATTGATGCCGATATGGAACGGCGCCTCGAACGATCCTGACAGCGGCGCCAATAGCGCTGCAGTTTGGCGCATCAGTGAGCGGGTCATCGGCACGATCAGCCCGGAGTGCTCGGCGAACGGGATGAACAAATCGGGTCGTACCAAGCCTTCCTTCGGATGGTTCCAGCGCATCAACACTTCGGCGCCGGACCACTTCTTGTTGTCGCCAAGAACCACCGGTTGAAAATAAGGAATGAACTCCGCGGCTTCCAGCGCGCGTTGCATTTCAACGCTGGGCGATGTCGAGCGCTTTTGCAGAACATGTCCGATCAGCCCGGACACAACGCCGAAAAAAATCAGCAAACTGAACAGCGGCGGGTACTCACTGAGCATGTATCGCCAGGTCTCACCTTCAGGAAACCCCGCCGCCACGGTGAAGGCATAGCGGGAGGAGTTCAGCGTGGTTTGCGCCACCGGTATAACGGGAAGAGGACCTGCGTGGTATTTCCCGTCAGGCGACAGCCAGTTCGATCCGACCTGTAACAGCAGTATCGTCTTGCGGCCGATCAATCGCAGTACGTTGCTCAGGTGATAGCCGTCCAGGGTGCTCAGTGCACCGCGCTGCCCGTCGCTGAGCCGATACACCAGCAGCGCAGTGCCGGGGGTGACCGGGTTGCCGTTCATGAGCCACAGTTTGCCTTCGGTGTAATCGCCGGGGTCGATTTGTTCGTTGATCTCCCCGAACAGCGAACTGCAATAAAGCGTGTTGTCCTTTACCAGATTGGTCGAGCGCACAAACGGACGGCGTGTGACCTGTTCGCGTAATGCCAGCGTGACGCTTTTGCAGGGTTGGCCAGCCAGCGGCAGCAATACCTGCGCGGCCTGGGCGGTGTTGTCGAGCATCAGATCAAATTGGCGGACGGATTCTTAGGCCGTCAATGCGGCACTTTGCTCCAGTACGCGCTGCGCCTGCATATAGAGCATGGCGCTCCCCAACAGCACCGGAAGCACACCACTGAGCAGGGTCACCGCAATCCGGGCACCGCGTTTACGACGGGTTCTGACAGTCAATGGCATTTGTGAAACCTGGACGATGGAAGAGGGCTCTCAAATGCGGGCAAGGCGACGACACATTTCCCTGAAGAGTTCAGCTAAGGCCCATGATAGTTGGCCTTTTCCGCTTTTGCCGGAGAACGTCATGCCATTTTCCAATGTAACAAACCCCTTGCACACCCGGCGCGAAAGGGGATTTGATAGAGAAGGCGGACAAATATGTTTACGCTGTGTAGAATCCGGTTACGCATATAAGAATAATCGTCTTCTGGCAGCAGAAGCCTCGCCCGCATCAGCCTTGGGTCGACAATGAAGAGTTTTGGGTTCCAATTGATCTACGGTGACTTCCTCGCCCGCAGCGTGCGGGGCATCTCCTGCGCGCCACCCGCCGGTCTCAGCATTGCTAGCAACTAACATTTGTTAATTTCAGCTGTTAATTCTAAAAGCATGATGAGGCGCCAACCATGGCAGATTTATACGAAAACCCAATGGGCCTGATGGGCTTCGAGTTCATCGAATTCGCATCGCCAACCCCGAATACCCTGGAGCCGATCTTCGAGATCATGGGCTTCACCAAGGTTGCGACCCACCGCTCCAAAGACGTGCACCTGTACCGCCAGGGCGCGATCAATCTGATCCTCAACAACGAACCTCATAGCGTGGCTTCCTACTTCGCGGCCGAACATGGCCCGTCGGTATGTGGCATGGCGTTTCGGGTCAAGGATTCGCAAAAGGCCTACAGCCGTGCGCTGGAATTGGGCGCGCAGCCGATTCACATCGAGACCGGTCCGATGGAATTGAACCTCCCCGCGATCAAAGGCATCGGCGGTGCGCCGTTGTACCTGATCGACCGTTTCGGCGAAGGCAGTTCGATCTACGACATCGACTTCGTGTTCATCGAAGGCGTTGACCGCAATCCGGAAGGGGCGGGCCTGAAGATCATCGATCACCTGACCCACAACGTGTATCGCGGTCGCATGGCGTACTGGGCGAACTTCTACGAGAAGCTGTTCAACTTCCGTGAAATTCGTTACTTCGACATCAAGGGCGAATACACCGGCCTGACCTCCAAGGCCATGACCGCGCCGGATGGCATGATCCGCATCCCGTTGAACGAAGAGTCGTCCAAGGGCGCCGGGCAGATCGAAGAGTTCCTGATGCAGTTCAACGGGGAGGGCATCCAGCACGTGGCGTTCCTCAGCGATAACCTGATCGACACCTGGGATCGCCTGAAGAAGATCGGCATGCGCTTCATGACCGCGCCGCCAGAGACGTATTACGAAATGCTTGAAGGCCGTTTGCCAAATCACGGCGAGCCGGTGGATCAGCTGCAAATGCGCGGGATTCTGCTGGACGGTTCGTCCGAGTCGGGTGACAAGCGTCTGTTGCTGCAGATCTTCTCGGAAACCCTGATGGGCCCGGTGTTCTTCGAATTCATCCAGCGCAAAGGCGATGATGGTTTCGGCGAAGGCAACTTCAAGGCGCTGTTCGAATCGATCGAACGTGATCAGGTTCGTCGTGGTGTGTTGTCCACCGACTAACTGAGCTAACGCTATACCTGTGGGAGCTAGCCTGCTGGCGATTGCGGTCTTTCAGCCAACATCAATGTTGAAACTGAAGATGCTCGCTAGCAGGCTAGCTCCCACATTTGTTTTCTTTTGGGCCTAAGGCCGCCGCTGCCGCACCATGTGTTTGAACCCTTCAAACATCAGCACCAGCACCGCCATCCAGATCGGAATGTACGTCAACCATTCCCCGCCCTTGATACTCTCCCCGAGCAGCAAGGCGACCCCGAGCAACAGCACCGGCTCCACATAGCTCAGCAACCCGAACAGGCTGAACGGCAACAGCCGGCTGGCGATGATGTAGACCACCAGTGCCGAAGCACTGATCACCCCGAGCATCGGGATCAGCAGCGACAGCCACGGGTATTGATCGAACACGCCGAAGCCTTGTTCACCGCTCTGCACGAACCATAAAGCCACTGGCAGCGTCAGCGTCATGTCCAGCCACAACCCGCCGAGATTGTCCGTCGCCAGGCGTTTGCGCAGTACGAAATAAGTGGGGTAGCCAATCGCGACCAGCAACGTTGCCCAGGAAAAACCACCGACCTGGTAGACCTCATTGACCACCCCGAGGCAGGCAAAAAATACCGCGATCTTCTGCAGGTACGAGAGGCGTTCGCCATAGGCAATGCGGCCTGTCAGGACCATCGTCAGTGGCAACAGGAAATAGCCCAGCGACACATCAAGGCTGTAGCCATTGAGCGGCGCCCACATGAACAGCCAGAGCTGCACACCCACCAGTGCCGAGGAGGCGATCAGGCCGGCAGCCAGCTTTGGTTGTGCGACGAGACGTTTGAGAAGGCCGACCACATGTTTCCATTCGCCGGAGACCACCATGAACACCGTCATGCACGGCACGGTCAGCAGCATGCGCCAGCCAAAAATCTCCACTCCGCTCAAGGGCGTGAGCAGGGACGTGTAGTAGTACATGACGGCAAACAGCACCGAGGCTGTGACCGATAGAGCGATACCTTTAGACAACTTGTCCTCGCGAGGTTGAACGTGAAACTGGGGGGCGGAGGATACGTGGTTTTGGCGCTAATTATTGACCAACTGATCAACAACCATCGACTGTGTGCTCATTCCCTTGCAGGAGCAAAGCTTGCTCGCGATGAGGCCAGTGCGTCCAACATCACTTCAGGCTGATACACCGCCATCGCGAGCAAGCTCAGATCCCACAGCAAAACTGTGTCCCAATCCAACCCATGCTCCCACAAACCCCTGTGGGAGATCCTATGTTGCCCAGCAACTCTAAATTCTTAGGCTGACAGGTATTCGCTCTGATTTTTCATCAGAGCAAATGCCACTCGACAATGCCAGCGCCGCGACCCTCAGTGTAGTGCTGGATCTGTTTGACGATGCGCAGGGATTCCACCCGCCATTCGGTTTCCAGATTGCGTTTATCCGCGCGGCCTGCGCGGCTGTTGGCGTCCGGTTTCGCATCGGGGGCGTATTTACCACTGAGCACGCCACGCGCCAACGGGCTGTAAGGCACAACACCGAGGCCATAATTTTGCGCCGCCGTGATCTGCTCGGCTTCAGCCTGGCGATTGACGATGTTGTACAGCGGCTGACTGATCACCGGCCGGTCTACGCCCAGTTTATCCGCCACGCGAATCACTTCAGCGATACGCCAACCACGGTAGTTCGACAGCCACCCACGATTTCCTCGGAGCGACCATTGGTATAAACGTCAGCGATGTCGATGAAATTGATGCCCTGGTCCCAGGCCTTGTCGATGATCCGCAGGGAGTCTTCAGTGCTGGTCTGTTCACCAAACATCATGGTGCCCAGGGTGAGCGTGGAAACCTGCAGACCCGAATACCCCAGCGTGTGGTAGCTCATGAAGAAATCCCTTTACCAATGAGAAAGGCATAATCAAATACCAGAACAACTGCTGAGGCAAACGGAAAAGTTCACTGTATTTAATAGGGAAGGGGATTGCCCAATACTACGTTCCGGTGATCTTGACTCTCACGCCTACGTATTTACCCCGAAATTAGTCGCGTTCGATTATTACGCAGCTTGCCTGGTTAGTGAAATCCGGTTTTGTACCTTCGTTTTTGACCTTCATTATGCCAGGAACGACGACTTCTCCATCTTTGGTGTTCCAGATAGTTTCAAATTTAACCCAGTCTGAAAGTTGGGCGCCGCCAGTTGGCGCAGTGTCAGTGGGTTGTTTTATTGTCTTAAAGGTAAAACTCCAGTTATCTTTATGATCCGAGCACCAGCCATGGTCCATAATAGTAATAGTCAGCGCGGAATCTAGGTTTTTTAACATAACCAGGTCGTAGTCATCCGTGTAGCAACCTTTTAACCTGTTTAGCATGTGCCAGCCTGTGGTCGTAGGTAAGTGGCACCACTCTTCATCTACGGTTCCGCTAGCTTGAATTTCGCTTAAAATAACTTCTCCGTTGAAAGGCTCATTAGCAAAAGTGGCCTCGCTGGATAGCATGAGCGCAAATCCTGTGAACATCGCAGCCTTGAAAAGGTTAATAAAGTTCATACTTCCTCCTGTCATTAATCGAATGGCCTAAGTAGGGCCACGGAACAAACACTACCATGATTCCCTAAGCGCGAAACCTAGCACTTCTGTTAGGTATGCGGCCAAGGTACCTGTCAACATTGACAGTATCGGCTTTCGAAAAATGCGTGCTTAATTTACCCAGGCTTCAACTGGGCCGGCAGAGCGACAGTGCATTTTTTTGCAGTGCTCGACGTGATCCACGCTGCCAGACAGTCATGACTGAATACCCACTTGTTTTGGAGAATTCGATATGGCAGTTTCGGAGAGTCAACTTAAAGCGCAACAAGTGCGGGATAACTACAGGAAGCTTCGTGACCGATAGAGCGATACCTTTAGACAACTTGTCCTCGCGAGGTTGAACGTGAAACAGGGGTGCGGAGGGTACGTGGTTTCAGCGCTAATTATTGACCAACTGATCAACAACACATCGACTGTGTGCACATTCCCTTGCAGGAGCAAAGCTTGCTCGCGATGAGGTCAGTCCGTCCAACATCCATTCAGCCTGACACACCGCTATCGCGAGCAAGCCCAGCTTCTACGGTTATCTCAAACCGAACGCGATCCACGCCCCGAGACAAAATGGCTCACATCATTGAACCCCGGTGTCGATGCATGCCCCGGTGTCACCAGCGAATCAATGAATGCCTCATCCTCGGCCGTGATCCTCACCGCCTGCGCCTTGGTGTACGCATCCCATTGTGCTTCGGTACGCGGCCCGACAATGGCTGAGGTCACAGCGCCATTGTTCAGCACCCAGGCAATCGCGAACTCGACGATACCGACGCTGCGCTTTTGAGTGTAGTGCTGGATCTGCTGGGCGATGCGCAAGGATTCCACGCGCCATTCGGTTTCCAGAATGCGTTTATCCGCGCGGCCTGCGCGACTGTTGATATCCGGTTTTGAATCAGGTGCGTACTTGCCACTGAGCACCCCACGCGCCAAGGGACTGTAGGGCACGACGCCGAGGCCATAATTCTGCGCCGCCGTGATCTGCTCGGCCTCAGCCTGGCGATTGACGATGTTGTACAGCGGCTGACTGATCACCGGCCGGTCTACGCCCAGTTTATCCGCCACGCGAATCACTTCAGCGATACGCCAGCCACGGTAGTTCGATAGCCCCCAGTAGCGAATTTTGCCCTGGCGAATCAGATCACCAATGGCCGATACCGTGACCTCCAGCGGCGTGTTGTGGTCTTCGCGGTGCAGGTAATAGATGTCCACATAATCGGTACCAAGGCGCGTCAGACTGGCATCGATGCCAATGAAGATATGCTTGCGGCTGAGGCCGCTGCGGTTCGGCACACCGTCAACCGGGCCGAAGCCAACCTTGGTCGCCAATACCCATTCGTGGCGATTGCCAGCAATGGCTTCACCCACGATTTCCTCGGAGCGACCGTTGGTATAAACGTCAGCGGTGTCGATGAAATTGATGCCTTGGTCCCAGGCCTTGTCGATGATCCGCAGGGAATCCTCGGTGCTGGTCTGTTCGCCAAACATCATCGTGCCCAAAGTCAGGGTCGACACTTGTAAACCCGAATGACCCAGTGTGCGGTAACTCATGAAGAAGTCCTTTTACCATTGGGGAAGGCTCAATCAAATACCAGACCAGCTGCAAGGATCAAACTTAAATATCGAATCCTCCAGACCCGCATTGCAGGAGCGGGGAGGGCGGCGATCCGACTCGCGGGCGTGAAATTTCACCGCCCCTGACGCGAAAAAATGTGGGGCTACCTGTCAACTTTGACAGTTACGCCGCTGAAAAAAAAAGAGCTTACTTCACCCAAGCGCAGAACGACGGGATGTACTTGGGTAGTGCCCGGCAGTAATTCGGTCTGCTTTTCCGGCCCAAATGCGATGGCAAGTCCATGGCGCCAGATTATGAATACGGAGAGCGACACTATGGCTGGTCCAGAAAAAAAAGAGCAACGTCTTGCGGCTGGCGAGTCCTCGTCCGGTGGGGCCCAGCCGCTAGTGGTTCAGGATCCGGACGTCAAGCATATCGTGATCAACGGTGATGCTAACGGGCTGATACGTCGGGAAAAGCTCAAGACCGATCAAACAGTCACGATCACCACATGGGGCGGGACTCTGCCGGGAACCGGTGATGGTACTGATTATTTTCGCCTTGAGCGTGCGCGTGGGGGCAGTGAAGAGTGGACATTGATCGACGAGCTCGAATTTGAAGGGGGGGATATCTGGATTCCTCTGGTTTTTACTATCACCAAAGAATTCTTTCTGGACCCGGAAAACGAAGGCCCCTTTGACCTTAGATATGAGCATATAAGCCATCAAGGACCTACTGACCATTCCAACCGTGTTCGTATTTTTATCGACAAAATCCCTCCGAATGGCACGACATCTCCGAGCAAAATGATTTTTACCATCACGCCACCGATCAAAGATTCGACGTTTGGGGCGGATGACTTCCTCGAAGCCACAATTCCCGATTGGACCGGCGATCCAATCGGCACTCATATCGCCTTCGGCTGGATAAAAGGAGAGCTGCCCGAGAAACCCGAGGACATCGATATGATCGGTCCGCTACCTATTCTCGGCGGCGGCAAGGTACAAATCCCCAAGGCCAAGTTCCTTGCGGCGGGGGACGGCAACTGTTGCGCCGGCTATGTCCTGATTGACAAGGCGGGGAACGAAAGCAAGCTGTCTGAGTACGAGCTCATGTCAGTGGCGCTCGGTCCGTTGCCGCTCACGCCACTGCCCAAGCCTACGGTGACGGATGCTACCGGTGGTGAACTCCTTCGTGAGGACATTATCAATGGCGGTGTAATCGTCCATATAGACAAAGTCACCAACGGCAAAGCGAACGACAGCATCATCGTCAAATGGAAAGACCTGGAACTCAAGCCCGGCACGCCTGTAGGGCCTAATCCAACGACCGGATTCGATATCTTCGTGCCGTGGAATATGATCAAGCAAGCGTACGGCGATTCGAAAGGCGTTATTGATATTCCTGTGAGTTACACGGTACTGCGCGGTGTCGAGCCTTTTGGTTCTGCAGTTGAAACCGTCAAATGCAACCTGTCCAATGCCGGCCCTGATAACCCGGACCCGGAGCCTGGTAACCCCAATCTGAAAGAAGTGGCGGTTGTGGGTGAGTCCGCAGTAAAAAACGTGTTGATCAATTCCGATGAAGGCAAAGACGTATTTGCAGAAATCGAGCTTGTATTGCCGCTGGTAAATGATGATACATACCAGGTCATGTGGAACGGAAAACCGATCGGCCCTCCTTATGTTATCGATACCACCAACGACAAGGAAGAAGACGTTATCCGGATCCCGCTCGACTGGGACGTTATTCGCGGCGAAGGCCCCAGCGATGCCATGCCGATCTGGTATGTGCTGACCAACGCGGCCCACAGCAATCCGCAAGAACCGAAGCCCCGTTCAACGGTCGAGATCAAATTCCTGGTCTTGAAATTACCGACTGCCGAACCGTTGCACACGTTTCAACCTGACCGCTTCAACTGCAATTCGTTGCGCTGGAACGCAGGCCAGACCGAATACGGCTTTGAATACAGAATCCCGCCAAGTGCTCATTTGAAAGCGGGCGATGATGTCGAAGTGGTGTGGGAGGCTTATCAGAACTTTGCAGCGCCGGTACATCTGCCAGGGGCCAAGAAAACAGGAACATTTACCAATATCAGCGCAGAGCAGGCGCGAGACGGAATTGTCTGGCTCATCGAGCCTTACGACACCCATATCAAGCCTATCTATGTCAAAGATGTTTCGTTCGGCAAAGGCGATGTGACTTACACCATCAAGGACAAACCCGCTGCAGCAGCGCCTTCCAACACAAGGGTCGGGCTGTTACAGGGCGAGGGGAGTTGCGAAATACCTGCCAAGCCTTGAGCAAGTAAGCCCAGCAAAAGCACCGCCAGAAGAAACGGATGACCGCAGTCACCCGTTTCTTCTGGCGACGTATCTCATTGCTCAATAGTTCCTTCAGATAAGTCCTACATACCACGACGTTCACGATCTATAACCTGCGCGGCTTTCTGTTCACTTGCCAATGGGGTCTGTATGTCCACGGTTAACCTGTTCAAACTGCATCCGCTGTCCCGTACTTTGAAGCTACTGTCTATCGCGCCTTTGTTGCTGATCAGCGACCTGGGGTACGCAAGAGTTTTGAACCCTGGCCAGGTCTTGAACATTGACAGTAACACCGCCCCCGACAATTACGTATTGAACGGTGCGTCGACCCTGAATGCCAATGGTGGCGATACCCGTGATATCACCGTCAACAACTCGACTCTGAACCTTAATGGCACCACCGTTCAAGCCACCCGCGCCAATGGTGTGCATTTGAACGCCGGCAGGGCGAATATTGCCGGCGCTACCGTTTCAAGTGACCGGGTCGGTCTGGTGGTCAGTCGTGATCCGGCGGGGACTGAAGGATCTATTGCATCCGTCAGCAACAGTACGATCACCGGCGTAACCAACGGTGCCACGGTCAATGCCTTGAGCCACTTGACGCTGAACGAATCGACGCTCATCGGCACCGGGCCGAATGCTGGCGGCCTGCGCGTATTCGGTGGCACAGTCGAGGCCAATGGCAGCACGATCACCGGGAGCCGAAACGGGATCGATATCAACCCCGATAACGGACTCGACTCCGCCAGCTCGCTGGTCTTGAACAAGACCAAGGTCGAAGGCCTCAATGGCTCGGCAATTGTCGTGGATGCCGGCACTGCGGGGACGTCCCAGGCAAACATCGCCGTGCTCAACGGTTCTACGCTATCGTCCTCCAATGGCATACTGATGAACGTAGTCAGGGGCGCCGAAGCCAATTTACGGGTCGGCAGCAGCGCACTGGTCGGCGACATCGTCGCGGACGACGCCAGTATGGCCAATGTATTGCTCGAAGACTCGGCCACCCTGACCGGCCGTTTGCAGAACGTGCAGAACCTGGCTGTCAACAGCAATGCACGCTGGGTCATGATCGGTGACGGTTCGGTGCAAAATCTGGACATGAATGGCGGTGCCATCCAGTTCGGCAATCCGGGTGAGTACTTCAAGTTGAACGTGGGAACGCTGTCGGGTACCGGCGGCACGTTCTTCATCCACACCAATCTCCAGACCGGCCAGGTCGATACCCTGACCGTAGCCGGAAATGCCACCGGCAAACACACCGTAGAACTTGATGCCAGTGGTTCGGAACCTGTGGGCGCCGGCGCGATTCCTGTGGTCCACATCGGCAGTGGCGATGCGACGTTCAACCTCGCCGGTGGCGTCGTGAACCTGGGGGCGTACTCCTATGACCTGGTCAAGCTGAGCAACACCGATTGGTACCTCAATACCCTCACTCGCACCATCAGCCCGGGTACCCAATCGGTGATCGCGCTGTTCAATGCGGCACCGACTGCCTGGTATGGCGAACTCAGTACCTTGCGCAGCCGCATGGGTGAAGTGCGCATGGACCACGGCAAGGCCGGTGGCTGGATGCGTGCCTACGGCAACAAATTCAACGTCGATGCCAGTTCGGGTGTCGCTTACCAGCAAGTCCAGCAGGGTCTGTCGTTCGGTGCCGATGCGCCGTTGCCGATGGGTGACGGGCAGTGGCTGGTGGGTGTGCTGGGTGGTTACAGCAAGTCCGACCTGGATTTGAGTCGTGGCACCAGTGGCACTATCGATAGCTACTACCTGGGCGCCTACACCACTTGGCTGGATGAGCCGAGCGGCTACTACTTCGATGGCGTGCTCAAGTTCAACCGTTTCCAGAATGAGTCCGATGTGCACCTTAGCGATGGCAAGAAAACCAAGGGCAATTACGACAGTCATGGTATCGGTGGGTCCCTGGAGTTTGGTCGGCATATCAAACTGGCTGACGACTATTTCGTTGAACCCTTCACCCAATTGTCTGGTGTGATTATCCAGGGCAAGGATTACGACCTGGATAACGGTTTGTCCGCCGAAGGCGATCGCACCCATTCGTTGCTCGCCAAGGCAGGGGCAACTGCCGGGCGCAACTTCAAGTGGGATGACAAGACGGTTCAGCCCTACCTTCGCGCCGCCTTTGTGCACGAGTTCGCCAACAATAACGAAGTGAAAGTCAATGACCACTCGTTCAACAACGACCTATCGGGTTCTCGTGGCGAGTTGGGTGCTGGTGTAGCCGTGTCGCTGAGCGACAAGGTGTCGATTCATGCCGATTTCGATTACAGCAACGGCAACAAAATCGAACAACCGTGGGGAGCCAACGTGGGCGTGCGTTATCTTTGGTAAGCGCTCAGGGCCACGAGGCGAACGGCACTGGGCGCTAGCCCGGTACCTTCCCGTCACGGTGTTGACTGTTCATCGGGATTTGCGGATGCCCGGACTCCCGTCTGGGTGTGTCCGACTTTCAGCAAGGAGAACTCGAAATGTCAGCATCCGAATTCATGCATCAAATCGACCCAACGATGACCCCTCCGTGGACACGACCCGCTCCGCTGCCCGATGTACCGGGCGGGGAAACCAATCTGCTGCCCCGCAATGCCTGGGCAGATCCGGGCAATCCGCTGCGGGTTGAGTTCAAACCCTGGTATGACACGCCGCCTTCAGATGACGGGACCGAGCGGGTCGACGTTTTCCTGGATGACAATGAAACCGATATAATCGGCACCCGGACATGGCCTCTGCCCATGGACCCCGCCGACTATTTCATCGAGATAGCCGCCGGCAAGCTGCCTCAGGGCGAGCATCAGATCAGTTTCATCATGGAGAATTTCCAAGGGGTGTCAGCGCGGTCCCATCCCTTTACCGTCACCATCGACAAACAAGCGCCACTGCTCAACGCTTCTAGCGAATTGATATTCCCTGCTGAAGTCAGACCTCCCAACAGTATCGATATCGACTACCTCGCCCGCCCGGAAAATAATGACCAGGTAATCGCCACTGTTCCCGCCTACACCACCGCCGCGCCGGGCGACGTGGTGATCGCAACCTGGAAAAACCCCGCCAATAGCGCGTCGCAAGAACTGCGGAGCCAGCCGCTCACTCACCTGAATTATAACGACCCCGTTAAATTGACGTTCACTGGCGAATTCATTCGCGCGATGGGCGATGGACCGCGCGTGGTCTTTTATCGTGTTGAGGATCGTGCCTCGAACCCCAGTGCCGAATCTACACCCGTCGACCTGGACGTGGCCGCAATCCGGCCACCCCGTTTTGCACCAAACCCATGGGTCCTGGAAATAGAGGACGATCCCTCAGACTGGGGACCGCTCGATCCGTTAAACGCATTGAACGGGGTGACGGTGCGTATACCCGATAAGGCTGTTTACTTTAGAGACGACAGGGTAGAGGTGCAGTTTGGTGAGCCAGGTACGGCCGGTGAAATTACGGTGCCGGTACCTTGGGGAACAAAAGAGGTAAAAATTCCCCCGGAGAATGTGGCGGCCTATTTCAAGAAAAGCATGCTGGTTAACTACATTATCTATCCACCGGAGGGTTCCAACAAACCGTCCGACTTCCTGGAAGTGGCGGTGCGTGAATTTCCCCCCGCTCGATTTTCGCCCCCGCAACTGGTCTCACCTCACAGCGATCCGGTATTCAAGTCAGCCATTTCTGATTCGGGTCTGCCGGCTCATCAGCGAACGTGGAATTTCATCAGCACGCGCAGCTTGATCACCATCACTGTCAGCGGGCGTGACCAAGGCAATGTAACTAGATCAAGAACGGTTCTGAATAAAGAACCTGTCACCCTCGCGCAAATGACGGGCGGTGTACCGGCGACGCTGCCAAAGGACTTCATGATGAGTCTCAAGTCAGACGAGCGCTTCAAGGTGTTGACGCAAGTCAGTTTCGACGACGGCGAGAGCTGGTTTCCGTTTCCCGAGTTGACGCCAATGTTGCGCTCATGATTTTGAGGGCCTCGTGTCACGATCAAGCCCCTTTGTACAGGGGCTTTGCGCCTACTGGTAGGTGAGGGTGAAGCCCAATGAGCCTTCTGCTACACCCGCGCCAATCTGAGTACTGTCGTGAGTTTGAAAAAACGAGGCTTTGAACTCGAGTACCTTATCGACACCGTTTTCGATAAAGCCAAACGGAACATCGGTGCCCAAGGGCACCGGTGCTCCGGTGTCTGCACGCAGTACTTGTATTCCCACTCCTTTGGCTGTCGAGCCCGTCCCCAGAGTGAACACGCCATTGCTGCCATCCCCGACTGGTAAAGAACCGTTTGCCCCGTCAAGGCGAATGTGCGCAACCGCCTTGTTTACATCCCCAGGGTCCGATTCGCAGTTGGTCAGGGTGATCGTGAAAGCAGTTGGGGCAGTGGTGTAGCCAATGTGGGTGAAGTCAGAGGTGTTCCATGTGCCTAGCGGGACCGGGTCAACGCTGACGGGTTTGGCGCCCACGGTGCATTGAGACTGCATGACCGTGCCGCTGATCCCGTAGCTGAAGCCCTTCCCGATGCCTGTAAAAAACCCATCGAACAGCTGCTGGTTCAGAGCGTGTGAGCCGGGTGGAATGGCCCCGGTTTTTACCAGCGTTACGTAGCTCCTCAAGTTACTAAACGCAATGGCAGCAGTAGGCAGGTGCGTGTTTTCGGCTTCAAAGGGCACGATCGGCAACCCACCTATGGGTGTGAACGAGTTGGTGGCTACCCCATCGAATGGTCGCTCCAGTCTGATGCGTGCGCCAACACCCGGAATGTTGGTCATGAAAATATTTCCTCTGGGGTCTGCGCCACCGAGGGGCTCATTGATGCGATGGCTGGGAGGGGCAGTCGCAATGGCGCTGAATCTTAGCGTTGTGCTGCCATCATTAGTACAGGAGATGCTTGCGCCGCTAGGGTTGGGCGCTATGACAAATGTGTCGATGGTGCCGATAACGCTGCCGATGCGCGCGTCTCGCGGAACGTAAACGTTGGCGACATTAGCGACGTAGTTGATCGGCCCGGGTGTCGCGGTGGCCCATGAGCACGTGTTCGCCTCGGCAGGCTGAATAAACTGATAGCCGGCAACCAGCCCCAGTACGCACATCCACGGTCGTGTAGATGATTTCATAACTGTTTTCCTTCAATGAGCGAGGCGCTGGACATCAAGCCCGGCGCCTTTTTGAATGAGTACGTCTCAATGGCAAGCCAGGGTCTGCAATCGGTAGCCTTGAGCCTGTTCCATGCCTTGCGGGTCGACTTCCAAGCGGCATTGTTGTTCGCTCTGATCACCCCAGCGAACCTCGAGGCTTTGTGGTTGGTCATGGGTACTGAGCATGACCTGGCCAGCCTGGCCGACGATGCCAAGCACTGCTTTGTCAGCGTCCACAACTTGTGCGCCGAAGGGCAGCGGTTGGCCGTTGAAGGACGCGGTGATGACCAGGCGATTCACTGCGTGAGCCGCGAACGTGCTCTTGACCACAGCGCCACGGCGAGGCACGACCTGGGCAGTGCCATTGTCGATTTCGACTTCGGGGCCCAATTGATCGGTGTCCAGTTCTATTTGATTGACGCGATAGGGGCGCAGGTATGGCGCCAATGCATAGCCGTCTTCACTGGTGCGCACGCCCGGTGCGTTGTTGATGCCGACGTTCTTGACACCCGGCACATGGATCAGGCCCGCCGTTTCGCCCATATAAGGGCCAAATTCGATACCGTCGCCGTGCAACAACGCTGCACCGCTGGCATTGATGGACAGGTTCCGGTACTCGGTGCCTTGATTCAGACCCGCGCCGAAGCTTCCGACCGGCGTCTGGTAGCCCAGGGACAGTTCGGCTGAGCGTTGCAGGCCATCTTCATTGGCCACGGCAGCTCGATAACTGAGGCGGCTTTGATCGAGGTTGCCGCTCACGCTGGCGCGCTGGCTGAAGGAATCGCCATTCTTTTGCAGGTCGAACGTGGCGGAGGCGCTATGCCCAAAGTCCAGCGGCAGGGAAACGCTGAGCCCCACCTGACGGTCGCTGTAGTCTTGTTTATCACTTAGCGACTGGCTGGCGAACAGGGAGTAGGTGACACGCTGATACTGTGTATTGAAGCTGAATTGAAACTGGCGACGCTGATAGTCGGTGCGCCAGAAGTCTTCTTGCGAGAGTGTCAGGTTCACCGAGCTACGGGTGCCGATGTTCTGATAGACCGCAGCTTCCATGCGGCTGCGACGGCTGCCCCTATAACTGGAATCCTGACTGCGCTGGCGCACCGCTTCATCGAAGTCCCGATACCCTTCTGTGGAGTAGCGATATCCAGCGAATCGCAGGCTGGTGCGAGTGGGAAAGGTCTTGCCGTATTTGATCGCGTAACTCATCCCCTGTACCGAGGCTACATCTGCGGAATCGATGTCCGCAGCGGAGCGGGTGACGTCCAGCGCCAGTGCACCGATCGCCCCCAGGTCCTGGGCCAGGCCGACGTTGGTTGCCCGGTAGTATTCACCCGCCAGCAACCCTCCATAAACGGTCTTGCCGCCGCCAAGGCCCATCGCGATTGTGCCTTGCCACAGTAACGGATCATCGATGTGACTGGCCGCGTTGTAACGACCGACTGCGGCGTTGTAACGCCAGGTGCCTTCGCGCAGCAGGTTGCCCAGAGAGGCGTAAGGCTGGATGAATCGCCGGACCTGTCCATCGGCTTCCGTCAGCACAATTTCCAGTTCGCCGCTGCCGCCGCCAGTGCTCAAATCATCGATTTCGTAAGGGCCTGCACTGACGTAGGTGGAATAGATCGGGTAGCCATTCTGCCTGACTTCCAATCGGGCACGGGTCAGCGCAACGCCGCGAATGATCGGGGCATAACCTTGCAGGACGTCTGGCAGCATGGCGGTATCGGTGGCAATCAATGCCCCTGTGATCGGCAGACTTTTAAACACATCACCACCGGTGAACGCTTCGCCCAGGGTCAGGTTGGCATTCATGCCGGGCAAGTCCCGCTGTGCATAGGTGTAGGCCCGGGACCATTGGCGATCACCGTGACTGCCCTGAGTGCCCGTCTGGTTGGTTCGAAAGCGCCAGGCACCCAGATTGACGCCGGCGTTCAGGTACACATCCTGGCTGTTGTTATTGCCGCCGTAGCGGCTGGAGCCTTGCTGCGCCGACACCTGATAGTTGACGAAGGCAGCGTTAATGCCTTCATCCCAGCGCTCGGGGTCAACATGGCCGATCACGTCACGGCGCATGGCGATTTGTGGAATGGAAATGCCCAATTGCAACCGGCCACCGTCAAAATCGGTGCGGGCACCGGGAATCAGCGCCGTCACGTCAACGCAGCCCGCTTCGAGCAGTTCGGGATCGGCCACCGCATCGAGGCGAACGCCGAATCGGGCGAGCAAATCTGCACTCAGGCAGGGCGACAGTGATGCCGTGCCCGCCTGCGTGAATTCGATGTCATGCAGCCCTTGGTATTCCTGATTGACCCGAACCTCGACGCGATAGCGCCCCGGCCCCACGTCCTGGGCGTTCGCCAGCACTTGCAGCGCCAAGTACCCGGCGTCTGCTGGCTGTCCAGCGCCCTGATGCATGAAGCCAGACTGAAACGCCATGGGCGATTCGGCCCATGCGGGTTTGATCTCCAGAAGCGCTGCGCCGCTGCCGATGAAAATAACGTGGGCTAGGCGCAGGCGCGCAGGCACGCACCATCGACCTGGGGAGGGGATCATGATTATTGTCCTGGCAGTTGTTCGATGGGTATCAGCGGCCGGCTTGAATCGGCAGGGAGATCAATGGGGTCGTGCCGCCGTAATCGTTGAGGGTAGAAAACGACACCTGCATGCCGGGACCAGGTTTGACGTTGCCCAGGTCATATGCTTGACGATTCAGTGGTGCGGCCATCTCCGTGGGATCCACACGGTGGGACTGTCCATTCACCGTCACTTCGAGACGATTGAAGGTGTAGTGGAAGGGTGTCGGATTGTTCACGACCAGCTGGGATTTGCCACCGAGGGTCTCAAGCGACCATTGCAGGTCCTTGATACGCACATTGGGTGTGTCCTTGATCTGACTGGGGCGGTAGAAAAACTTGATGCGCGTACGGATGGCAATGTTCAGCACATTGCTTTGTTCGCTACTGGCCTGGGGGATTTCCTGGGCGTTGAAGTAAAAGAGCGACTCGCGATCGGTCGGCAGGGAATTGGGCAGCGCGTTGATTTGCAATTGCTGCTCCTTGCCTGGATTGACCCGAAACAGCGGAGGCGAGGTCATGAAGGGCACGGCCGTCGTCGTATCGTCGGCGCTGGTGTTGACCCAGGTTTGCACGGCGTAGGGTTTATCGCTGGGGTTGGCGACGATCAGTGAGACGCTACGTTTTTCACTGTCAAAGACGACTCGCGTGCTGCTGAGGGTCAATGCGGCGTAACTCAAAGGCGCATGAACGGCCAACAGCAGCGCAGTGATGGCGCAAGAGAGTGCCGCTCTGTCGCGGCAGAGTGATTTAATCGATCCGAACATGGGATACCTATGAACGATGCGCACGCTTGCGCGAGGTCGTTTGCGTCCCTGAGCGCAGAGAGGGCTTTGCGCTCAGGGACACGCAGTTACGGCAGGGTAACGACGAAGTTAACGTTGGCGATGACTGGGCCTTGTGCGACATTCACACTGGTGGAGCGATATTTAGCGTTGAAAATCATTCGGGTTTCGCCTGTGGCGTTTAGCGGGTAATCCTTGGACTGAGTACCGCTATCAACGTGCTTGCCGTCGTTGTCGTTGATCGCAAGTGCGACGCCTGTAGCTCCGCCGGTTTGAATGGCGTAGTACTTGCCACCGGTACCGGCGTTACCATGCGTGCTGTCAAATCGAACCTTGGCCATGTCGCCGATCGTGATGGCGCAAGCAGCACCATCCTTGATGCGCAGTGCAAATTCGCGCCCGCCCACTTCTTTATCGGTAGCACCGCCAAAGTCAATGACCGAGACGCTGCCCAGATTGATCGGGCCCGGAGCACCTGTGCCTGGATCGATAGGTTCGATAGGGCAAGTATTAGCGTTGATGTTCCCGGTGAAGTTGATTTGGCCGGTGCTGTCAGCAGCGAAAGCGGCAGTGCCCACCAGGGTAGTAGCCAGACCCAGGGTCAGTGCCAGTAAAGACTTCTTCATTTAGCAATCCTTGTTTTATAACCGGTGCAGTGAAATCGAGACAGCACCGGTTTCGCCCGCTGAAGCGCGGGCAGTGATTAAGTGATGAGGGTGAGCGTTGTCTCGGGGGCGAGTTTATGGAGGGAGAAGGGCGGGGGATATGAGAGAACTCTCAAACGAAGGAGTAAGAAGTAAGAAGTAAGAAGTAAGAATTAAGCAATATGAAGGGTTTACAATAACGCCAGGCAACATGCTTGATGATGTCTGGCGCTTTGAACCACTTAAGTTTTTCTAGAGTGCAGGAGGTTTGGGCGGTCGATACCATCCGTCATGAATGTAACCATAAAATCTTATAGTCGATCTTCCAGTAAATCCTTGTAGTCGACCTGTTTGTCTTAACTGGCCATCAAATCGCGGCGTGTGCGTAGTCGATGTCGACGTGTGGGTTTCTCCTCCGATAAAAGCGGGAGCCTCGATTGTTTTTGTAAACGTTGTCGGTGTCGTTGTCGTTACGTCTCCAGCGGATTGATAAGCGAAAGACATGGCCTCATTTGATGCTTTAGATAAAGGAGAAGTCGCCGAGTCAATAGCAAATGCTTCTGCGTCAGAAGCGTTAGCGCTCGAATTGGCGAGTCGAGTGGCTGTAACCCCTGAGGGTGCACCTGTTTCTGCCGCTGCCGCGCTACTTGTTTTCGATATCGCTGCGCCTTCAACATACTGAGCAAATTTCAACAATTGAACTTGAGGCATTGGTGGTTTAAATGTTTTTAGTGACGGCAAAGCAATGAAGGAGATGCCATACCCTGCGTAAGACATCACCTCAGATGTGAGCGGGTCTCTCATAAACGTCGTGGAGGCTTCGAGCAGTGTACCAAAGAGAAAGAACGCCCCATTTGCAGCCCAGACAGATCCAGTGCTGAAGGCTGCGCCCGTTCCTACCGCTGTTGAAACCGTTGCTGCCGTCGTCTGGGCGCCGAACATTGCACCGACTTGCAGCACCAAGGTGCCTGTGGCAGAGGCGGTCGAAACTTTTAATGCGGCCGCTAACGGTCCAGGGTTAACCGTAACAATCGATAGCAGAACCCCGACCAGTATGGCGCCCACTGTAAGCCCGACCCCCAAATAAACGTTATTAATTGCACGGCCGGCGGCTGCATGCCCCGTCGGATCACTAAAGGCAATCGGGTTGCCCGCGCAGTACATATAAGCGTTAATTCCACCAGCGCCAAATGGGCTCATAGAGTCCGGACTGTGAAAGCGCATGAGGCCGGGGTTATAGGCTCTATAACCTCGACCGAGCAGGTACCAGCCACTGGCCGGGTCGCGCACTTCACCGTTGAAAGCCAGCAGGCTTTCTAGCCTGTTGTCACTGCTAAGCTCGCCGTAAGGGGTATATACCGCCGTGCGCAATTCAGTGTCCTGACTTTCGGCGATAATCGAGTTTTTGGCATCGGTCAGTAGTAGCAAGGTTTTCGAATCGTCCCCCGGCACTTGTTGACCAAGTGCTTGCCCCCGAGCGTGGAGCAATTGGGTGTGTTGGCCTTGATGCATCGTATCGCTTAGTTGATTGCCTTCATAAAAGCGTAACGTTTCAACATCGCCCTCCCGCTTGACCGCCAACAGATGATTATGCCCGTCATAACGGTAGGAACTGACGGGCTGACCTTGCGCGGTTGCAACTCCTAAAAGGCGACTTTGACTGTCGTATTGCAACTGTTGACCCAATTCATCATGAGTCAAGTTGCCGTCCGCGTCATAACTGAATTCGGTTTGGAGACTCTGATAGGCAGGGTGACTATGGATAGCGCTCACCAGTTGGCAAGGGTCGTCCATTGCAAATCCGAATTCGACAGTGTCCTGGCTACCATCATTGAAGTCGGTTTGACTGTAAATGATGTTGTCCAGCGAATCGAACTCGAAATACTGCTTGACGATGGCATTGCCAAAGCGATCCTTTGGCAAGTCATCGCCTGAGCACTCGTAGATTTCCATCCGGCCGCGCAGGTCGTATTGGAAGGTTTCCAGCAATGCGGTTTTGCCGTCCACACTCAGATGCCGGGTCTGCAGGTTTCCATCGGCCAGATAAGTCAGATCGATACTCCGTTCCGCCTGTAACTTTTTCCCGGATGAGTTACGCAAAGTCAGCGTACGGTTTTTTTCTCGGCCAAGATCATCGAAGGACAGAGTCGTAACGAGCGCGTTACCCGTGCCCAGGTCTGAGGTCTTGGTGCGATAGAGGCGGCCAAGCGGGTCGTATTCAAATTCGCTCTCAAGCTGACGTTGGGTGACTTTAGTCAGCCGTCCGGTTCCGACGCCAGTGGCCGGGTTAACATCATATTCTGCGTGGGTGGTCTGTTCACCGACATCCGTTCGCGTCAGTTGCCGGCCTTTCAACGAACTGGTGTAGCGAGTGACCCATGGTTTTGGTGTGCCAGGTTCAGTCCAGGTCTCGACACTCAAATGGCCAGCACCGTTATAGGTGAAGTCATAGGTACCCTGGTCATTGCTTGATTTTTCGAGGTTGCCATTGAGCAGGTCATAGTTGAACGAAGCGTTATCGTCTTCCGCCTCGACGGCGGTGGGTTTGCTGGTCAGACCAGGTTTATATTTATATTTGATCGTTTTACCCGCAGCAGTTATTCGTTGATGCGGCTGAAGCCGGCCACCCTCATACTCCAGACGCTCTAACCGCGGACCGACGATAACGTGCGTCAATCGTTCCAAACCATCGAAGCGTTGCTCCCCCACGGTCACGGGTTCCAGTGCATTGTTGCCGGGTTTGACTGTTATGGCGGTCGGCAGCTCGGCACAGCTGTGTTCGGCGTACCGATGACCGACGACTGTCCTGTCAGGCAGAATGGTGCTGATCATTCGACCCTTGCTGTCATAGCTGTAGCGGGTGACTCGACCTAACGGGTCAATTTCCTCGGTAGTGTTGCCGTGCCCGTCGTACTTGTACTTGTGCAAGCTAACGCGTGTTTTTCCATCGAGTGCAAAGCGCTCGGTCTTGACTGGATTGTCGAAGCGATTTGTGAGGGTCACGGACTTGCCTATGCCCTCAACCCAGCTTTCAGTGACAAACGTGATTGGATTTTTTCGCGTGTAATTTGTCACGCCGTTGGGACCTGTGGCGCTGTCTTGCTGCCCCCAGTCGTCGTAAGTAAAGGTGCTGGTCAGACGCAGGTCGGTTTTGCCTAGCCAATCGACCTCGGTTTCACTTTGCAACTGACCCCATGCGTCGTAATTGGCTTCATAGATAACGCGAAATACTGGTGTACCGCCGTCGGCGTTATCGATGTCCTCAAGCTCTTCCTTGGTCGCACGGGCAAGCCCGTCAAACCATGTACGGGTTTTGACTTTTTTAACGTCCGTCAATTCCTGATAAGCGAGCTCGGTCACAGGCTCTTCGCCAGGACAAGCCGGGCAGACCAGATGGTATGTGAAGGTCCGGGTTGCAGGGAATCCACTCTCTGGTGCCTCGGTTTCGCTGAGAACCCGACCTAATGCGTCGTAGGTGTAACGTAGTTGTTCGTCCTTGTCGCTGACGAGCAACGATTCACCGGTTAGCAGTGAACGCTCCAGATTTACGGATTTGCTGACATCGTCGAAATCAGTCGTGAATGTTTCCTCGGTGTAGAGGACTGCTTCACCTGCAAAGGTCGCATACGTCGCTTTCTCGATGCTGTACTTGTAGTCGGTAAACAATGTTTTCTGCTTGTTACCGTTAACCAGCGTCATCGACTGACGTTGACGCTCCCCGTGCCTGAGGTGATCGTCAGGCTCATTGAAGTAACTATAGACACAGCGCTGAACCAGGGCTTCGGCTTCGTCCCCAACTTCCAGTACTTGTTCTTCAACCATTAATATCGACGGTGTGGTGGCTGTGCTGACAGGAGGGTGCGTCGCATAACGATATCGTGTACGCATTGTCGGCGCACCGGCCTGCAGATCGGGAATCAGCGTCAAGTCCGAGGCCGGAGTAACGGTCTTGGAACGCACGTTCCGTACGAAACCGTATAGGTCTGCCGGGCATTCTCCCGGTACTCCTTTAGCCGGAAAGTATGTGATCGTTTCAGCAGTACCATTCGATGCACGCTTAAAAGTCAGGTTGCCGTGAATATCGTACTCACTGAGCTCTTTGTCCCGGCGCCAGGTGCGTGGGTCGTCGGTAATCGACCAGACGTTTGAAACCTCTTTGGCTAACTGGCACTGAGGTATTTGCTGATCAAACGATAGCGAATCGTCTGCATAGTAAGTCGTTCTGACGGCTTTACGCAGGTTGCCTTGTGTCGTTGCCTCAATGGTTTGCAGGTGAAAACGGTTGAAAATTCGAGTGACGGTGCGTACTGCACTACCGCCTACGATCAAGCTCTCGGTAGTCTCGTAGGTATAGGCTTCAGTAACCTTGTAGAGGTTATCCAGCCCATCGTCCTTCCATTCGATACTGGAGTTATTACCCAGGAAGTTACTGCCATCGTTACTATAACTGTATTTCACCGCAATCGGAGGTTGACCACCTCCAGGATCAGTGATGTGGTCCGTTACTCGCGGCAGGTTTTTCTGTCCTTGATTGCCGGGGAACCCGTGTCCCGAATCGTTGTACTGGATGAGCTCATGCCCGCCAACGGGCGTCCAGACTTCCTTGATGCACAATTGTTCGCGTTCAAGTCCGTAGAGAAAACGCCATCCCGCCCCGTTAATGGTGGGCAACTCGACGCGCGTCAACCGATTACCTTCCAGGTGCAGGATAAAAGTGGCCAGTGGCACATTGTTGATCGGTCTGACATTGATTTTAACGAAACCACTCCCTTTGATGACTTCCAGAATCACGCCCGTGCTATCACTGATGGTACTGAGCATTCGACCGTCGTGACCGTTGCCATAGGCCAGTGTCACTGAATGACCTACTGGCGAAAACATTTTCACGGGCATGGCCACTTCCGGGCTGGAACCCATTCTTTTAAGGATCTCCACAAGACCAGACTTGTGTACAATTTTGTATTCGCCGAATTGACGGTGTTCATCGGACTCCGCAAGTTCGTAGAATTTGAAACTCTCGATTTTCTGTTCTTTCAATTTTTGGCGACTGGGGTCCGGATTTTTTTTATCGTCCCCGTAATCGCCCGTGACGGCGAAAGTTTCTCCTGAATTGACGGAGATTATCCGTTTATCCGTCAGATATTCAGACATTGCCAGGCCCCATCCCTCACCATACCCGTTGTCGACGGTGCTGAGCGGATTGAACGCAAGTGTTAATGGAACGACGGGGCCGCAGAGGTTGTTGGTTTTAACTTCCGGCAATGAAATTGAAACGGTGTATAAACCAGTGCGTGAATCAACACCTGATTGAACGAAACTCAAGAAGTTAAACGCGTTGGAGTGGACAGCGGTAGACGCGGCCATGGGCGATCCCCTCATAGGGTAATAGAATCAGTTAATGACGATAGGAGTTGACGCAAGAAGATCTGCTGTATAGGTCGCCTGGCGCATTGTGAACCACGTCTCTATAGGTAAGGCGTGTACAAATACGTCGCACATCCTGTGCGTTCGCCATATCAACGGAGGTCGAAACTTTCATTGAGGTGCAGTGGTTCTTAATCGTGAGTACTTCGAATACCCACGACATTGCGAACGTCCAGTGCCCACGCATCTTACATGCCTTCTAATCTGTCTTGTCATTTCAAAATCGGCCAATTAATGGCCGCTCGGACAAAACACTAACAGCATTTTCGGTCGCGCGAACCTAACAGATCTGCTAGTACCAAAACTCGAAATTCAGGCGTAAAAACTGTTCTCAATGAACGCGGCGTCCACTCACCAGCCGACGATAAACGCATCAATGCAAGGAGTTCCAACCGTGGCCGATCCAAACCCTGCGCCGACAATCGACGCAATAGAAGCTGATAACACCATTGATCTCGTGAAACTGGGGCCGGCCCGGCTTATCACCTATATCGACTACGACGGTATCGCCGAAGGGCACTATGTTGATTTGAATTGGCGCGGCTGTGACCCCAATGGCGTTGTGTATGACGACCTGAGGTCTGGCGTAGAAGTGACCAAGGACAATCTGTCGACCAGGGGCGTGCAAATCGACATTGAAAACAAAACGCTCAAAGATGTGGATCAGGGCTGGGTATTTTACTCGTATCGGGTTGATTCAACCGGCACTGCGGGCGATGAGTCGAACCGGATCTTTTTTTACGTCGGCAAACGTCCCCGGGCCAAGCCGTACCTGCCGGTGTTGCAGATCAAGGAGTCCCATGACCTGCATCTGGACCTCGCCACTGTTGGCATGACAGCGGGTGTTTGGGCAGGGCCTTACGAAGCCATGGCTGCGGGCGATACCCTTAATTTCCACTGTCGTCGTTTCGATTCCAGTGGCAAAGAGCTGACGCCGGCGATTGAAAACTCCGAAACAGTGTCTAAAGAGCAGGTCGGTAAACCGTTCCCGCTGTTCCTCAGCAAGTCTGATCTGAACCGGATCGCAGGCGGCCGGATTGAAGTGAACTACGGCATCCAATACGTCGACACACCGGACGAAAGGACATTGTCGTCCCTGCAGGTGATACACATCATCCCGCCGACATCACCTGTGTTACCAGCGCTGGAGATCGTCGGCCATACCCCGGGCCAAGTGATCAGCCCGGCACGGTATGCCGACGGAATGCCGGTCCGAATCGCAGCCTATCCCGGCATGAGCGTCGGTGACCGGGTGTACTGTTACGCAAACTCTGAGGCGGACGATGCTGAACAGCTTGTCCTGGAAACGCAGGTAGATGCCTCAACGATTGACAAAGGCTTTATCGAGTTTTTCATCGATTCGCGGTGGTTGAAAGCCAGCAACGGTAATGCCATCGACTTGCGATACCAATTCGCCTGGATTGGTACCGCAATGTCCGCTCCTTCTTACCCCGCGACGGTTCGTGAAGCTTTGAACTTACCAATGGCAATCGTCGTAGGGGCTGTGCCCGGTGAGGATCCGGTAGAAGGTGAGGGTGAGCTGGACGTTTTTGCCCTCAATATCAAGGGCGTAAACATCAAACTTGATGAGCTGACCAGCTACCAGCCTGGTGACGGGATTGAGATGCTCTGGGATGGGTACGGCACAACAGGCCACTACATCGCCACTGATCCAATCCCGGAGGATGCGCGTACGTTCAACATCCCGCCCCAATACATACCGGCGAACTTCGGTAAAACAGTGCAGGTGTACTACCGGGTGACACCGAGAGGCGAGACAGCGGCTGAAACATCGGGTGTATTTGGTGTGCGCGTCTTGGGAATACCAGCGATAAGATACCCAGGTATTCAGTCCAGACAAGCGCAACAGGCTGGCGGAAAGATCTCTGTGAAAGCGGTGCCCGCTGCGGGTGAACTTTTCTCCTATCCAACAGGTTGGCCCTATATCCGTGCAGGCCAACACGTGAACGCCGTGCTGGTCGGGAAAAATATTGCGAACAACGAGCGCCTGACCCTTCCGATATTCGACAACCACACTGTCAGTGCATCCGAAGGCAGCAGCCAGAAGCTTGAGATATACGTGAAACAAACTGAGTTGGCGAAATTCAAATTGGAACAAGTCGCCGTTCAAGCGACGATTACTTATGAGCCAGGTGCAGAAATAACTCTACGAGAAACGCATTTTACATTGGTTTCTTGATGTCATTTGTTTTGAAAAAACAAGTTTTTATAATTTAATTTAAGTGAGGTTTAACGTCATGGCTGTTAAAAAAGTAACGCAAGCAGAATACCTTGCTTGGATGGCCAGTTCATCGCGCATGAACGGTTGGGGTGCGTTCGTCGCCTACGATCGTGACAAGTGCAATCAATTGTTGCTCCAGGAATACATTGCAAAATTCGATGAAAATGAGTACGAATACGCGATCGATGACACATACGCAGATGGGGACACTATTTGGAATTGGGTCACCAATTATCAAACAGACGCGCCACGATTGAGTTTTGAAAATAATCCTGATGACGCTGGTAACAACGTCGCAGAGGCGAACTTGAGCATAGCGGTTGTCGGAGGCGTGACGGTCCAACTGACCGGTGCTTCCAAAAATCCCGAAGTGACCAAAATCAATTCTTATGATCCGCTAGACCACCCCGAGCTCAAGGCAGACAGGGTGATGCTTAGCGATATCCAGGGTGGAGTGGATAAAGATGGAAAGGTAGTACTTGACCTGGGGGCCGATGCGACACAGAGGCGCATTTGGGAGTTGAGTGGATCGCGCTACCAGCATGAGCGTCGTATGGGCGGCGCTTTTATGAAACGTAAATTCCGGGAAGCAGGCCCCGAGCGCAGTACGTTTACACTTGGACAACTGGCTTATACCGACCAGGACTATCTGAAGCCGCATAGATTCCAGTCACGCATTGTTATGGAACAGGGTGCGAATTTAGCGAAAGCATCTAAGTTTGGCAAAGGTGCATTGGAATTGCGCATTGCAATGAAAGACCAACCATTAGGTGGTTTTCCTGGGGATGATTGGTTGTATCCGTTTCCGAGTGATCGGCCGGAGGTTGATGCTAGTTTGATGATCGGTAATAAGCTGCTGATGCGTGAGATCATTGCCATTGGCGCCAAGCGGGTTTTTAACTCTGACGATGCGACGTTTGAAGAAGCGGTTGACGGCGGGGGAAACATTTGGAGACTAAAAGTTAGCCCCTCCAACGGTTTTTTATACGTGCCAACGACTGAATATTCTGCGGACCGCTATAGATTTCGGTGGTTCGAAATACCTATCTACATTAATCCCGACCATAGGTTGACCGTCACAAATTATGGTGATGGGAATATGGGGGTCGGCATGGGGACAGTCGAGCATGGTATCGGATGCGGTGTCTGGATTGGTGACGACTTGCAGATCAAGCAGTTTAGTATGGGTGTTAATATCAGCGGTACGTTTTCGTTTGAAGTTGATCCGGATCTTCGAAGGATTATCGTTAAGGTTGTGAACTTCAAGGTGGATGTTGCAGTCAAGGATAAAGGAGAAATATCCGATGCGGTCGCGGGGTTCATCAATGCTGAGAATTCACCTTTAAAACAACAGATCACAGAACATTGTAAGACTGAGGTTGCCAAGATTTTCGTTAATGCATTTGAGCCCATTGACGCGTTTGTGCTGCATAGTCTCTTATTTACCAGTAAAGACGCGATAGAACTGAAAAGTGTTCATGCCCCTGGTGATCTGGTTAGTTTTGGCTCCATTAGTCCACGCTTGACCACCTTTGCCATAAATCCTCAGGAAAAACTCCTCGGTTACGGCACTGCCCACACCTTTGCAACCTCACCCGTCACAACGGGGGTAAAGTGGAGTGTAAAAAACATTGATGGCACCACGAGCGGAGCCGGACAAATCAATGAAAGTACCGGGCGATACACCGCGCCCGGGCTTGACGACATTGATGGTACTTTCAAGCGGGTAAAAGTGACGGCCACTGCCGCAGGTCATACCAGCACAGCACTGGTAACGATTGCCGCCCGCGCTATTACCCTCAATCCGCTGGTGCAAACGTGTGATGCCTCCAGTGATGGCTCAGCGGAAACGGTAGCGTTTTCAGCCAATGCAATGACCGGCGCGTTGAAGTGGTCGGCAACGGAAGGCGAAATTCCGGAAGACGCTAATGAGGATCGGACAAACGTTTACACGGCCCCGTTGAAACAGCCGTTTGAGGATAAAACATTTACCATTGACGAAGTCAAGGTAACTAACACTACGGGGCAAGTACAGTCCTCTTTTGTTGTGGTGAAGCATAATAGGCAGGGCTTGACGATTGATGTTGAAGTTGACGGACAGGCTCCCGGGAAAGCGCAGTTTTCTGCATCGCTCGGTAGTAGACCGGTTCCTGATGCCGTTTGGAGTTGCTTTCCTGCGGAGGGCGCCGGTTCAATCGACCAGAACGGTCTTTATACTGCTGACCCTACCAGTCAACATCAATTTGTTATTATAACCGCCAATTTCACAATGAATGACTGGTTGATGGGCGATAACTTTTCTATACAACCCCTGCCCTTGGGAGCATTACCGCCAAAACCTGCCCCTGAAATCCCACAATAGCCCTAAGGGGTAATCGCGCAATCAACGAAACACCTTTTTTGTAGCCTGACGCAATTGTTCATTCCTCTGAAAAGTTCAGAGGACTTTTCACGCACGCCCACATTATTGTTTTGAGGATCATTATCATGGCCGGCAACTCACTTACCGATATTATAGAAAAAATGACTGCAGGCTCCATCATGGAAAAATGGGGAGCGATATGTGCGTTTGACCGCGAGCGAATTAACCTGATTTTACAACAGCAATGGTTGAAAAAATACGAGGGATTCAACCACATGCCGGGGTTTTCCGGGAAGATGTATTTAAATGATGCGCAAACAGAGGAGGGCGAACTGACTGATATTGTATTGGGTACACCTTTGTTGTCATTTGAACCCTCAGTGCTCAGTAACTCTAAAGCCATGCTAACACTCAGTATCCTGAGTGGGACGTTTACCGCCCAGGAAAAAAACATGGGTGTGATGTACAGCTACGCCATCACAGAAGCGCAAGGTTACACGGTCACGCTGCATTTGGATTTGTCGTACGTCAAAGGAGAGGTTGATCTGTTCGGCCGGGTGATCCTGAATATCTCCCAGGGCACCAAGTTTTCATGCAATCTGGCGGCGCCAGCTACCAGCCAGAAAAAGCTTGGGGAGTTCTTCGACGAGCGATTCAAGGCACTGGATCCTGAACGGCAAGTATATGAACTGGGGATGCTGAACCTGAGCGGGGTCAGTGATTTGCACCCTGACAGTTTCAAAATTCTGACGCAACGAGCGCCTGGCGCAGCGGTGGCCGGGGCTTTGAACGCTGCAGATGGCGCTGTCGTGGTGATGGTTAAACTTAAAGGCAGCGAACACGGTGGGGACTATCCGTCGCCTGAGACCTTCCCCTACCTCATTCCTGATGACGAAGAAAATGGACTCAAGAAGTACTCGGCGACGATGGTGCTGGCCAGGGAGTTCAGCGGGCGTTGTGAACACGAGAAGCTGGAGTTGATTCAGAGCCTGCTTTTCCCGGAGGGGAAAAACGTTTTCGTCGAGCATTCGCGTTTCGAGCCTCATGACATGGTTATTTTCGGTAGTCTGGACCCGTCTAAAACCTCACTGACCATCGAGCCCTCGGTATACAGCCTCAAGGCCGGTGGTGAACCGCTCACCTATCTAGCCTATTTGAACGGTGAACGTGTCGCTGCGCAATGGAGCGTCAAAAGCCTCAACACTTTCGCGTCCGGAGGTGAAATGGATCCTTACGGTAGATATATGCCAGTGGACGCAGATGAAATCGGTAAGGATGTTGCGCGCAATATTGTGACCGCGACCTTTATTGACCCGATAACAAGGCTGGAATATGTAACTTCGGCACTGCTGTTGGTTACTGCGGAAGACATGACCGTGTCGCCCAAGTCTGCGGCGAGGCGCGCAGGCGGTGAATCCGTGACCCTTGTCGCAACAGCGCTCAGTGGGAGTACCCTGACCTGGAGCAAACCGGTGTTGGGTGACTTGGAGGTCACTGGCAATGTAGCGATCTACACGCCGCCCACCACTATGGATCCGAAAGTTCCATTTGTTACCCAGAAGATCTCGGTCACCAACTCGGACGGTGAAACTGTAACAGCCAACGTGGTGTTGTCCGCTTTTGACGCAACGGTGACGATTAATCCTCCTTTTGTGAGCACGCTACCTCGCTCCGGCGTCGTAGAACTGAGCGAAAGTTCGGCCGCTCCACCTGAGTTTGAACGTCAGTGGTCAGTTATCTCTGGTGGCGGAAGCGTTTCAACGAAGGGTGTGTTCACTGCCCCTGCCGGCCGTTCAAGTGAGGTCAACGTTGTCCAGTGCCTTATTTATGCTCAGGGGTGGCTTGTACGCGCCGGATACAGCGTCATAAATAACCGCAACCATGTTTTGGAAGCCGGGTGGGACCAGCTCGACTCGTTTCACATAACGTCACGCAGAGGCGAAAGAAAATTGTATGCCAATGGCTATCAACAACTGGCCCTTGATATAAAACTCAAGACGAGGGGCGACGTGCCTATTACATTAGAGGATTTGTCTACCTTGAGAATCTTCTACATGGATTCGAATCAACAAGTTGTTGATTTGCCGGCAGGGCAAATCGGTGTTCCGAAGGGGAACGTAAAATGGGCTCAAACACGTGTGACCAATGATTACACACCGGCGGGCAGTACCAACGTCAAGTCGTTGACAGATAACGCTCCTGCCGCTGAAGATCAACATGTCTACGTTTACATGATGGCGAGAGATACGACCGAAATCACGAAGTTTTACGCCGTGTTTTATTCAGAGGGCAGACGCTACAGTTCGCTTGATTCAACACACGAACTCCGTTCCATTGAATTGCTTCCCGAACGCAGCCCTCCCGTCAGTTTCGCCAATTATACCCTCAAACGAAATCGTATTGAGGGCGGTGGGCAAAGTGAAAGTGACCAGGACGATGATCGTAATTTCGATTATTTTCTCGAAACGCTGGATTACTGGGAGTTATCTTTTAAACAGCCTTCAGGGAAAGTGCTGAAGTTCATGACGGCCAAACCGATGAATAAAGGTTCGCACGTTCAGTGGGAAAGTACGTTCGATAACGAGAGGATGTTCAGTTGCACGGGCTGGGCGTTTAGAGGGATGGGCAAAAAAAGCTTGCCGCCTGTAATGACGTACAGCCCGATACTGAAGTGCTCCACTCAAGTAGGACAGGCACTCAAATCTCAAATCAATAATTTCAATCTGCCAGAGGGGGATCTTCTTTTTTCCGTGGTTCGCCGCAAGGATGTCCGCCAGGACAGTGCTGGCGATTTCAACGAACTCAAGGCAGAAGGCATGCAGTTTTACATGACTGACGAGGAAGGCCATCAACATGCCATTGAGGTGAAGTTGAAACCAGCCGATCGGAATCGAATTCAGCTCAGAACGATTGCACCGCCCACTCTCTGACGACTGTTTTACAAGCGGTGCATCGCGCACCGCTTTTACCAAATTGTTGACTGACGAGATCGAACCATGAAAAACGAAGAAAAAACGGCACTTCACTCCAATGCTTTCAACTTTCGCAGCTTTGTACAATCCGGTGTCGACCCGCGCACCGGGTTATATACCGTGGCACTTTCGCTGCACGAAGTAGAAGCCAACGATCTGCGAGGTCCGGTACCCAAACTGTCGCTTTCTTTTAACCCGACCAATCCCTTGAACTACGGGTACGGGGAAGGGTGGAGTCTGGGTTTAACGCAGTTCATCACCGATTCACAAGTCATCTCAGTGTTTTCAGGCGAGACGTTCAAAGTCACGGGCGATTATGGGGACGATGCAGAAAACCCGGATGCCACTCGCCAGAAAATGAAAGAACAGAAAATCCAGAGCTTCAAATTCTACGAACTGTCCGACGATGATGCACAGCGCGAGTTTGGCGAGTACAAAGTCGTGCACGCCTCCGGACTGGTAGAAGTCCTCAAGCGCATGGGCTCAAGCCCGGAAGTGGCCATGCCGGTGAAAATGTACTCCCCTCAGGGGCATGCCGTTACATTGACCTATGGCGGCGGCGCGCAGGGACGGATGCTGAGTACCATCAAAGATAGCCAGGGCGTGTTGCTGGAAGTCATCAAGAGCTCATCCACGATTGAACTTCGAATCAAGCCGGTACGAGACGTACCGTTGGCAGTGTTCACCTTGGAACTGGACAGTGACCGGCTAACGCGCGTCAACTTGCCTGTCACCAACGACGCCGGCTGGCGTTTCGAATATGGGATCGAACGCGAGCAGCTGTGCATCAAGGAAGTCTGGACACCACTGGGTGCTCACGAGACCCTCTCGTATAACGACCTCGGCCACGGTTTCCCTGGTGGCAGCGATCGTCTGAACCTGCCCCGCGTCACTGATCATGTCACCGACCCGGGTGGTGGTCAGAACTCGATTACCGTGAAGTACAGCTACAGCGACAGTGGCAACAACTTCCTGGGTAAAAACTCGCCCATCAGTTGGACTGATGACGGGCTGGACAACCTCTATAAAATCCTCGGTACGTATGTATATGAGTCCACCGAAAAGCTGATGGTGGAGAACGACGCCGTTCGTACCGTCACCCGGACGTTCAACCGGTTTCACCTGCTGACGTCGGAAGTCACCACCCAGGGCACTCATCGTCAAACCGTCAAAACCACTTACTACGCTGATGATTCGTTGTCGTTTGACGAGCAGGTGCGTCAATGCCAGTTGCCGAAAGAGGTGGCAACACGCTGGAATTTGACTGATAACGCGACGCAATTTCGTGAAGACAAGGTAATCAGTGAGTACGACATTCACGGTAACCAGACACTTAGCGTTCAGGCCAACGGCATTACCGAAACCACATCTTATTACCCTGCCGATGGTGTGCCTGGGGTGTGGAAAGACCCCTACGGTTTTGTCCGTCATGTGAAAGAAAAAACCGTCTCCCCGGCCAAGGACCCAGCACTCGTGCCTGACTTGCAAGCCGGCGCCCCGGTTTTACGTACACGCTACAACTATGTCGAACAACCACCTCTGAGCACCAGCGCGACTCATTGGGTGGCTCTGGCCGAAGAACAATTGCTGGAAGGCACAGGCGAAACCGCACCGCTACTGGAGCGCACGACCTACACTTACTTCAACGAGCCGGGCACCCCGTTTCTGCATGGTCAGCCTAAACGCCAAGGGGTCGCACGTGGTGGCGCCAACGACCTTCACACTACGTTTACCGACTATGAATACAGCAAGCCCGCCGCCACTTTTGCGACTTTTGCCGGTGAAACCGTTTTACTCACCAAACAGACGCTGACCACTGATTTCGACAGCGTGCACAAAGAAATTCTCGAGGAGCGCTCGCTGCTCAATGGTGAGCCGATCCTCTCCAGTGATAAAGACGTCAAGATCCGTTATACCTACGATGCCTTGGGTCGGGTGCTTACCGAAACAGTGGCGCCTGACAGCGCGCTCAATAACGCCACACGTACTTACACTTACCGACTGATCCGCCCGGCTGATCAGGACCAAGCGCCGGTAACCGACCCGGTTACCCAGGAAGTCGAAGATGTCAAACAGGTAAAAAGTCGAACCTGGCTGGATGGCCTGGGTCGCCCAATCAGAGAGCAACGTCAGGATAAGGACAATGGCACCGCCGCTTTTCGCGACATTTACGAAGCCACCTATGACGCGCTGGGCCAGTTGACCACCGAGACCGAGATCGACTGGTTGGAGAAAACCGATCTCAAGCTGACCAGTACTTTCACCTATGACCTGTGGGGCCAGCAGTCCAGCGTCACCGGCCCGGACGGGGTCAAAAGTTTTACCGATAACAACCCCATCACCTTCACCAGTGAAGAATGGGTCGAAGGGATGGGCAAGACCAAAACCCTCAGTAATCGCTTCGAAAAACCGGTCACGGTCGAGCGCTTCGAGCTGGACGGCAAGACGCGTATCAGTTTGCACAGCTACAAATATGACGGGCTGGCACGGACCGCATCGGAGAAAAACGCAGCCAACCTGGAAACCAAGTACGTCTACGATGCTTACGACCGCATGATCGAGACCACGTTGCCTGATCGCAACAAGGTTGTGCGTGAATATGCAGTGCACAGCCGTGCAGACTTGCCGACGCTGATTCGGGTCGGTTCAACCGTGCTAGGGACCCAGGCGTTCGATGGTCTGGAGCGAATGACGAAGTCAGTCACGGGGGGGCGTGTCACCGAATATGAATTCGACGGCAGCACCAGCCAGCCAGATCGGGTCAAGCGGCCAAGCGGTGACGTGATTGCTTATACCTACATGCCTGAATTGACCGAGGAGCCAATCACGCGTGTCACCATCCCCAAAACGGCAGCGTTGACGGCGATCGAGTCGACTTATGATTACGATCCGAAAAATGCACGGTTGATCGAATCTTCGGAACAGGGCCTGGCGCTTTCCCGTACCTACGACAGCAACGGTGAAGTGATCACCGAAAAACGTACCCAGGGCGGCGAGCCCTATGAAATGACCTACGTGTACAGTCGACTGGGGCGTTTGGTGCGTTACACCGATGTACTCAATCAAGTGCAGCGATACGAGTACGATCAAAAAACCGGCCAACTCAACTGGACGGCGCTGGGTGAAGCAGGCCAACCGGGCTATATCAAGACGGACTTTACCTACAACGCCCAAGGGCAGACCGCCACCATTCACACGGTGGACGGCTCCGCAGATCAACGCCTCAAAATCACCCTGAAGTACGACGCTCAAGGTCGTGAGACGGTGCGGGAATTTGATTTCGGCGCATCGGCTTCTCGTCTGAGCCAGAGCTGGAATGGTCTGGATCAGATCGTGCACAAACTGCTGAGTGAAGGTGCCGATGAGGGCGGCGAGATCCTGCGTGACGAGCACTATGAGTATGAGTTGCGCGGACGTCTCGAGAATTATCAATGCGCCGGACCACAATCCCCCGTGCACCCTTGTGGCAAAACACTGAAATCACAAATGTTCTTTTTCGACGCTATCGATAATCTCGAAGAGGTTACCTCCACATTTGCCGATGGTGGTTCCATAAAATCAACGTTCGCCTATGCATACGAAGACCCGGCGCAGTTGAGCAGCATTACCGATGTACATTCAGAAAATCCCGATGATCCCCTCGTCCAGAAATTTGAATACGACGAAAATGGCAATTTGCTCGAGGACGAAGCGGGTCGACGCCTGGCTTATGACAGCCTGGGTCGCCTGGAAAGTGTCAGCGAAAAGGACGGTGGAACGCCCAGAGGTCACACATATGACAGTGAAGACAAACTCTCGTCAGTCGGCGGTGCCAGCAACGACGAACAGCGTTTTTACAATGGCGATACATTGTTAAACCTGATTAGCGGTGATCAAAGCAGCACCTTCGTGCGTGCCAACGAAACACTGCTCGCTGAGCAGCAGGGCGGTGCTGGCCCAAAGTCCTGATGCTGGCCAGCGACCAGAAAAATACGGTCCTGTCAGAGATGAGTGGTGGCGTGGCCAATACCATCGGCTATACCGCGTATGGTCATCAGAATGCGCAACGGCCGGTTGAAACGCAGCTGGGCTTCAACGGTGAGTTTAGTGAACCGGATACGGGTTGGCAGCTGTTGGGTAATGGTTATCGGGCTTATAGCCAGAGATTGATGCGGTTTCAGAGCCCGGACAGTTGGAGTCCGTTTGGGGACGGTGGGTTGAATGCGTATGCTTACTGCGAAGGCGAACCGGTCAGCAATGTAGACCGAGATGGGCACTCCATATGGGGGAATTTGCTGCGAGTGTTCAGGCCCACCACTAAGACTGTTTCTACAGATATCCCTGTAGACCTCGTGTTTACCTCTAAAAAAGGTGCAGCATCAGTCTTGGAAATTAAACCGAAAGACGTGACGCGACTGAACAAAACACGAAAGTTGCTGGAGCATAAAATTCTCAAAGCGAGGCGCGCAAATGAGGCAGTGGAGGGTATAAATAAAAATATTGATGAATTCAATCGTCTTGGAGAAGCATTACAGTACGCGGACAGCAATACTGGAACACCAGGCATTACCCGCGAGTCGAGAGAGTATTTTAAAGTGGGGGCTAGAGATTTCGATAAGATTCAAAGTAAGTTTTACAAACAAAAAATAGCGAATCAAATGCACGGTGCCAAGAACAGCGGTATTCGTGGCAAGGTGCAAAAAAGTTATCTTGGGGATGGATACAATTAATGGTGTCCATGTGACCCAGGATAGTTAGGAATACGGTGTATGCGGTGCAGGCGCATCGCATACATTTTTTATCCGATATACGATACCTTTAGTTGCGGAGGAATCGGTGACAGTAAAACAATACTCATAAGGCCTGCAGTCCCTATTGCTAGCCGTCGATGACAAAAACAGCTTGCTGTGCGAGATCAGTGCGCAGCAACGCCAGAATTACGCGTACACAGTCTACGGTGATCGCCCGAATGAATCGTCGAGCAGTCAGCTGGGTTACAACGGCGAGTTGCGTGAGGACAAATGGGGTTGGTATTTGTTGGGTAATGGCTACAGGGCGTGCAATCCCAGGCTGATGAGGTTTCATAGTCCGGACAGTTTGAGTCCGTTTGGGGAGGGTGGGTTGAATGCGTATGCGTATTGCGGCGGGAATCCGGTTATGCGTACGGATCCGACGGGGCGTATGGGTAAGTGGGTGAAACTGGCTACCGGCCAGTGGTCCGAAACTGTTATGTCGAGCGTAAACTCAGGGCCTTTAATGCCAAGCAGTCACTTGGCGCAAGTTCCTGTAGTGGCGAGGGTTGAGCTGCCTACTTCGTTTTCAGGCTCGGCTTCCCAACTTCAATCACACCGAAACGTTACTGCCGGCGTTATGCAGGATTCTGTCGTACAACAGCCAAGCGGATCTCATGTGCTTGTTACGACCCCAAGCAATGCTCGAAGTAGGTTGCAACAGGGCGACGCAGTGTCTGGCCAGGCACGTTCTGCAACAACAGTTAGTTTTAGCGAGATGGCAGAGCGTGTGCATTTTGATAGTAGTAAAAAACTCAACAAAAGTTGGGTAGGGGTCAATGAAGTTCCGGCCGATGCTACATTTGACTACAAAAGAAGAGGGGGTTTGATGTGTCGGCCTAAACAACTTGCCGAGGTGAAATCTTCTTTCATAAGGCAAGGGATTAAAGAGGCCAAAGTGACAGCTTTATCATGAGTAGATAAACGGAGTATACGTAGGTAAAACTCCCCGGTTTTAATCATGAGAATGCGGGGTTTAGCCTTTTAACCCACTCACCCTCGCAAACTCCACCAACGCACCGCCATGTCCAACCCCCAACTTGTCCATCGCGGTGCGTTTCTGCCGACTGATCGTTTTCTCACTGCGATTCAGTTGCGCGGCAATCTGGCGCCCCGACATGCCCTGCACAAACAATCGCACCACTTCCAGCTCCCGCTCCGACAACGCCGCCTTCGGTGCTTCGTCGGCATGACGCGGCAACGTCTGTGCGTCCAGCATCCGCTCAAAAGACGGACTCAAATACCGCCGACCTTTTGCCACTGCATGCACGGCCTGTTTCAACTCGGTCAGCGAGCTGTGTTTGTCGAACAAGCCGTTAACGCCGGTGTTGAGCAGCGCCTGGAGCAAACCCGGGTTACACAGCATCGTCATGACAATCAGCTTCACGTGACTGAAGTGTCGTTTGACGTAGCTCATCAGTTTCAGCCCGTCGGGGGACTGACTGTCGGGCATTGAGTAGTCGCACACCAGAATCTCGCAGGGATAGCGTTCCAACTGTTGAAGAAGTTCATCGGCATTGTACGCTTCAGCGACTACGGAGAAGGGTGAACCGATCGGTAAGGTCAGCGCCATTTTGACGCCTAGCAATACCACGGGATGGTCGTCGGCGAGGATGATCCGGTATGTAGTTTGAACACCCCGACCGGCTACGCCGCTGCGATGTTCTGGCATCGGGTTGTCGGTGGGTGTCAGGGCAGATAGAGGTCCGGGGTTCATGTGGCTTCTCGGTTCAGGCTGATTGGGGCACTGAACAGAAGGGTGGATCCGGATCAAGGCAAGTGAATCAGACCTTGCTCCAGTGCCTTGACCACAGCGGTCCAGCGCGAGCTTGTGCCGAATTTTCGGCGAATGTTGTTGAAGTGGTAATTCACACCGGCTTCGGTGCAATTGACGATTTGGGCGATCTCCCATGAGGATTTGCCTGCGGCGCTCCACTGCAGCACCTCTGCTTCTCGGTTGGTCAGTGATATGGATGTCGCGTGTTCGGGCACCTGAGGCTGAAAATGGACCTGGGTTGGCGATGACCGGACGGGCGTCACATTGGTACGGTTCATATCGGAATCTCCCATTTATCATCAATGATCGCGTGGGCGCGGAGGAATCTTCCTACTGCAAATTGGACAATTCACGCGGCCGCCTTCAGGCACGGTGTAGGTGGCTGGAGGTTCGGCCTATTTATAACGCGAAAAAAAAGCCACGGAACCTGTCACAAATTACAGGTAGGCGACTTTATCGACGTGCGGACTTCATGGCTGTAGTCCGATGGATAATGTTTTGTGGGACTTTTCCGGAGGACGACCGTAGGTACTGAATCGAATTTTTTTTGAATTGCACGCCCGAAGTGGCGCCTTTGGCGAATTGAGATAGGGTTGAATCAGGATTTCGCGCGACAGGAGAACCACATGCGCTATTCAGGCTTGACCCATCGCATCGCCGGAGAAGGCGCTGCGGCCTGGCACATTCATAACCGCGCACTGCAATTGCGCGAGCAGGGCGTCGACATCCTGTTGCTTTCGGTCGGCGACCCGGATTTCGATACACCCCAACCCATTGTTCAAGCAGCTGTCGAAAGCTTGCTGGCTGGTGACACCCATTATTCGGAGGTGCGCGGCAGACGAGGGCTGCGCAACAGCATTGCCCGCCGTCATCAGCGACACACTGGCCAGGTGGTGGACGCCGAACAGGTGGTTATCATGCCGGGCGGCCAGTGTGCGGTGTATTCGGTGGCGCAATGCGTGCTCGATCCCGGGGATGAAGTGATTGTTGCCGAACCGATGTACGTGACCTATGAAGGCGTGTTCGGTGCAATCGGGGCGAAAGTGGTGCCGGTGGCGGTGCGTTCAGAGTACGGTTTTCGGGTTGATCCGGAGGATGTCGCGGCGCTGATCACGACGAAAACCCGCGCTGTTTTGTTAAACAGTCCAAACAATCCTTCCGGTGCGAGTCTGTCGCTGGATATCTGGCGGGAACTGGCTTCGTTGTGCATCCGTCACGACCTGTGGCTGATCAGCGACGAGGTCTACAGCGAGCTGCTGTACGAGGGCGAGCACATCAGCCCGGCCAGCCTGCCGGGCATGGCCGAGCGCACCGCGACCATCAACAGCCTGTCCAAATCCCACGCCATGAGCGGCTGGCGAGTGGGCTGGGTGATCGGACCCAAGCTATTGGCTGATCACCTGGAACATCTGTCGCTGTGCATGCTGTTCGGCATTCCGGAGTTCGTGCAGAAGGCCGCACAACTGGCGCTGGATGAGGACTTGCCGGAGGTGACGCTGATGCGCGAGGAATACCGTCAGCGCCGCGACCTGGTGTGCGCGAGCCTTTACGGATGCGCGGGTCTGCGGCCGATCCGTCCGGACGGCGGGATGTTTGTGATGGTCGACGTGCGCCAGACCGGTTTATCCGCGCAGCGGTTTGCCGAATGCCTGCTGGAGGGGTATGGGGTGTCCGTACTGGCCGGGGAAGCGTTCGGGCCTAGTGCGGCGGGGCACATCCGGATTGGATTGGTGGTGGATCGGCTGAAGCTGGCAGATGCGTGTCAGCGTATAGCATTGTGTGCGTCGAACGTGCTGGAGGCGCGGCGGGCCTGATCAAAACATCAGAAGATCGCAGCCTGCGGCGGCTCCTACAGGTATTGAGTTCACCAGAAATTGTGGATGATTAAGTCCTGTAGGAGCTACCGCAGGCTGCGATCTTTTGACCTTCAGCCTTTCCAGACCCCGGCATTCACCAGATTTTTCGGCCGCTCACCCGCCAGCGCGGCCAGCAGATTGTCCACCGCACAGGTGGCCATGGCCTCGCGTGTTTCATGGGTCGCCGAACCAATGTGCGGTGTGGCCACGACGTTGTTCAACTGCAACAGCGGCGAGTCTGGATTCAACGGTTCCCGCTCGAACACATCCAGCCCGGCCGCCCGAATTTGCCCGTCACGCAATGCCTCGATCAACGCGGCTTCATCCACCACCTTGCCCCGGGAAATGTTGATGAAGATCGTCTCAGGCCCCATCAGCGCGAACTCTTCAGCGCCGATAAGCTTTTCGGTTTCCGCCGTTAGCGGTAACGTCAGGCAGACGAAATCGGCTTCCCGCAATAACTGCGCAAGGCTCCGGTACTGCGCATCGAAACGCTGTTCCACCGCCGGTTTCGGCGAGTGACTGTGATAGATCACCGGCATGCCAAATCCAAAGTGACCACGCTGCGCCAGCGCCTCGCCGATCCGCCCCATGCCGATGATGCCCAGGGTCTTGCCATGCACATCGGTGCCGAATTGCGCCGGGCCGACATTACGCGTCCACTCGCCAGCACGCACCACATTGGCCAGTTCTACCACGCGCCTGGCCGTCGCCAGGATCAGCGCGAAACCGGTGTCAGCGGTTGTTTCGGTAAGCACATCGGGCGTGTTACTGAGCAGGATTCGTCGTTCGGTCAGGTAGTCGATGTCGTAGTTGTCGACGCCTACGGAGACGCTGGCGATGGCTTGCAGATCAGGCGCGAGGTCGAGCAATTCGGCATCCAGCTTCAAGCTCGCGCCGAGCAAGCCGTGCGCCTGGGGTAGGGCTTCGCGCAATTGGGCGAGACCTTCGGCGTCAAGGCGTTCGATCAACGTCACTTCGGTCTGTTCGCGCAGACGCGCCATCAACAGCGGTGAGAGTTTCTTGTACAGAACAACCTGCTTTTTCATCGTTGTCATCTCAATTTCAATTCAGGAATGGGCCGCAGTGCGGGATGTCAGCGCGACCGTGGGCTGCTCCCGGTCGCTGGCGCCGGGCTTGAGAAAAATCGTCAGCACCACCGACAGCATCAAGGCGCCGCTCATGAGCAGGTATGACGCGCCCGGCGAACCGGTGGAGCTGTTCAGGTAACCGACCAGGTAAGAGCCGCCAAACGACCCGAGCGCGCCCATGCTGTTGATCAACGCCATGGCGCCACCCGCCACGTTGGCCGGGAGAATCTCCGGGACGATGGCAAAAAACGGTCCGTACGGCGCATACATGCACGCGCCGGCGATCACCAGCAGGGTGTAGGACCACCAGAAATGTTCGGCACCGAGGGCGTAGGAACCGTAGAAGGCAATCGAGGCGATCAGCAACGGAGGCCAAACGAAGCGTTTACGTTTTTGCAGTTTGTCCGAGCCCCAGGACACCAGCAGCATGGCGATCACTGCCGCGAGATAAGGCAGCGCCGAGAGCCAGCCGGCTTCGATCATGTCCATTTGCGCACCGGCCTTGAGGATCGACGGGAGCCACAGTACGAAACCGTAAACACCGATGCTCCAGCAGAAAAACTGCAACGCCAGGATGATCACTTTGGGTGAGCGAAAGGCTTCGGCGTAATTCTTCACCGCCTTGATGCCCACCTGTTCGGCGGCCAGGGCGCTTTCCAGGTCGTGTTTTTCCTGATCGGTGAGCCACTTGGCCTGGGCCGGACGATCATCGGCCAGGCGCCACCAGATAAACGCCCAGAGCACTGCGGGCAAGCCTTCAATAATGAACATCCAGCGCCAGCTGTAATGCTGCACCAGGTAGCCCGACACCACTGACATCCACAGCATGGTCACCGGGTTGCCGAGGATCAGGAAGGTGTTGGCGCGGGAGCGTTCGGCACGGGTGAACCAGTGACACAGGTACACCAGCATGGCCGGCATCACGGCGGCTTCGACCACGCCGAGCATGAAGCGGATGACGATCAGCCAGTAGGCGTTGGAGACGATGCCGGTCAAGGTCGCCAGGCCTCCCCAGAGGATCAGGCTGACGAAAATCAGCTTCTTCACGCTGTGTTTTTGCGCGTAGATTGCCCCCGGCACCTGGAAGAAAAAGTAACCGAGGAAGAACAGCGCGCCGAGCATGGAGGACAGGCCCGGTGTGATCATCAGGTCGGCGGCCATGCCGGAGGCGGCGGCGAAACCGTAGTTGGCGCGGTCGAGGTACGCCAGGCTGTAGGTGATGAACACGATGGGCATGATGTACCACCAGCGGCGGGCGGCAAGGGTTGCGGTTTTCATGGGGGTGCTCCTGAGCTTGTTGTTTTTGTCGCAGCAGGTATCGGGTTCAAATCTTCGGTGATTGGGCGGGCCTCATCGCTAGCAGGCTAGCTCCCACACTGGATCTACAGGCGACACAAATCCCCTGTGGGAACCAGGCTGCTGGCGATGGCGTTTTCGAATTCAACGGACATCTCGGACCGGGTCGGCAATCCCTCCATATCCCCGCGACTCTGCACCGCCCGGCTGCCAATCCAGTTGGCGCGTTTAACGGCCTCGGCAAAGCTGTGGTTCTCCAGCAGCGCGCTGATCATCCCGACGGCAAACCCGTCGCCGGCACCGACGGTATCGACCACGGTCGCCACCGGCACACCCGCGACAAATCCCTGATCCAGGTGCGTGCGGTAATACGCCCCGTGCGGCCCCAGTTTGATGGCCACCGCTTCGGCGCCCTGATCCAGATAAAACGCTGCAATGTCGGCCGGGTCATCGAAACCGGTCAGCAAGCGACCTTCACTCAAACCCGGCAGCACCCAGTGGGCGAGGGCGGCGAGGCGGTTGATCTCGGTGATCATCTGCTGTTCGCTGGCCCACAGGCTCGGGCGCAGGTTTGGATCGAAAGACACACTGCGCCCGGCCTCGCGCATGCGGGTCATCAACTCGACAGACATTTCCCGCGCGCTGGCAGACAGCGCCGGAGGAATACCGGTGGCATGAAGATGCCGAGCGTTAAGTAATTCCGGCTTGATCGATAGCGACGACAGATGACTGGCCGCCGACCCTCGACGAAAGTACTCGACCACCGGATCGCTGCCATCCTCGGCGCGGGACTTGAGCTGAAAACCGGTTGGGTGCAGGTTGTCGACAGCGACATGGCTGCAATCCAGGCCTTCCTTAGCCAGGGTGTCGATCACGAAACGCCCAAGCGAATCATCGCCGACCCGGCTAAGCCACGCCACTTTGAACCCCAACCGCGACAAACCAATGGCGACGTTGCTGTCGGCACCGGCAATGCGTTTGTGAAAGTGGCCAACTTTGGCCAGTTCACCGCTCTGCTCAGCGACGAACATCGCCATGGTTTCACCGAAGGACAGAATATCGATCTCAGACATGAGCGTTCTCCAGTCGGGATTGGCCCAGAAGGGCGAGGGCGGCGACATGCTCGGTGGTCAGCTGAATCAGGTCATCGCCTTGCAGTGGATATTCCGCCGCGCGCATGACGCCGTGGTCCATGTGTCGCAACAGTTGTTCCCATGCCTGTAGGTCACTCGCGGCAGGCGGGATGGCGACCAGTTTGCCGTCGGTGCGGCGGGTGACGGCTTTGCAGTGAACATAGCCGACATGGCGGCCCAGCAGTCTTGCAGCGCTGGCTGCCGATTGGTCCTGCCAGTGCCAGTTGCCGATGTCGAAAGTCATCTTGATCGGCAGCGTGTGTTGCTCGACATCGGCGAAAAAGCGCTGGAACGGTTCGATGCGACCGCCCTGCAGGGTCTGATCGTTTTCCACCAGCAACTGCACCGAGCTTTTGCTCAGCACTTGATTCAGGAACTGGAGGTCGCAGGTGTCGGTGAAGTAACCGAGGGACACCTTCAGCCATTTCGCGCCGAACGCCTGAGCGCGTTGCAGGGCAGTGATCAGCTCCGGATTGGGCTTCGACTGGCCGGCCAGCCACAGCTCCATGGGCGAGGAATAGACGCTTTCCAGTCCTTGGGCCTCAGTGGCGTCGGCCAGGAGCGCGGGGTCTTCAACGGTGAGCAATTCTTCGCGCCATTCGATGCGCGTGGCGCCGGCAGCGGCCAATATTTCGATGAAACTGCCCTGGCCGCGTTGGCGGACGAGGTCGGCACCGTAGCTGGAGAGGCTGATGGAAACGGGTGGTTTGTTCATTGTTTTTATACCTCTGAAACCGGTTTCATTTTTGTTCAAAAAAAAAGGCTGGTCGGGTAGAGATGTTCAGTGGCCGATGAGGCCATCCGTGTCACCGAGAATTCCCAAGCGTCGACCCCCGCACAATCAACCGCGCCGAAAAATCCAGCGTCCGCACCGGCCCGTCATCCCCCCGCAAACGCTTGAGCAAACACTCAAATGCGCTTGCACCGATCTCGGCAGTAGGCTGGGCGAGGGCGGTAATGCCGCTGCCCACCAACGGATACCAATCCAGGTCATCGAGGGCGATCAGGCCGACATCTTCAAACAGATTGCACGTCAATTCGCGCAACGCATGGGTGCTGGCCAGCGCTGCAATGCCGTTGGCGCAGAACAGTGCTTTCGGGCCATAGCCTGGGGTATCAAGGAAGGTTTTCAGCTGTGCAGTCAGGTCGCTGCCGGTCTCTACGAGGGTGCCGCGCAGTACCGGACGCTGGGCGATGTGCGCTTTGAAACTGCTGACCCGTTCGATCCGCGAACTGGTGCCGTCGTACGGTTCGGTGACCAGCAACACGTCGCGATAGCCGCGCTCTTCCAGGTGATCGAGGGCCATTGCGACGGCTTCCGGATTGTCCAGCCCGACCAGATCGCTTTCAAGCTGATCGACTTTACGGTCCACCAGCACCAGCGGCATTTCACGATGCAGTTCATGCAACGCATCGCGGTGGTGGCCAAGAGTGTTCACAATCAAGCCTTCGATGTTGTAAGAGCGCAGCAGGGCCAGGTGCTGACGTTCCTGCTCGTCATCGCGGTCGGTGTTGCACACCACCAGGCTGTAGCCGTGCTGACGGCAGGCGGTTTCCACCCCGTGCATCACGGCAATTGAATAGGGGTTACGGATATCGGCCACCAGCATGCCGATCAGGCGGGTTCGCCCGCGTTTCAGGCCGCGGGCCATCTGGTTGGGCCGGTAGCCCAATTCGGCAATCGCCTGCTCGATGCGCAGGGCAATGGCATCGGAAAGCAGTGCGCGGTCATCGCCAATGAAGCGCGAGACGCTGGCCTTGGAGACCTTGGCGTGTTCGGCCACATCAAGCATCGTCACGCGGCTGCGCTGGGCGGCGGAGAAGTCGTTCACGGTCTGAAACCTTTTTATTGGATTTGTAAGGTTCGGTGCATGGCACTGAAACCGGTTTCAGGAGACACCAATTGCCAATCTGTCGTCAAGCCCCAGTGTGGAAATGCGCCGACAAGTGGTGGTCACGCCAATACGCTCAGCCACGCAGAAATCAGCAGCAACACCGCCATGCACCGGTTGAACCGCTGAAACGACCGCGGGGTTCGCAGCCAACGTGTCGAGCCCGCGCCCAGCAATGCCCAGACGCCCAAGCACGGCAGCGAAATCAGGAAAAACGTAAGCGACAACCCGGCTACGTGCAGCAATCGTTGTTCACCTCCATCGGCGAAAACACTGACAACCGCGAGTGCCATCATCCAGGTCTTAGGGTTGATCAGCTGCAGGCTGGCGGCACCGACCATGCCTAGGCGGCGGTCGGCGCGTTGCGCAGAGAGGGGCTGGGCCGGGACCCTGAAAATTTGCCAGGCCAGGTAACTCAACCACATCACGCCTATCCAGCGCATAACGGTTTGCAGCGCGGGCAGGGCAACCAGTGACGCGCCGGCGCCGGTGCCGACCAACAGCACAATCAGCGCAGCGCTGGCGCACGCACCGAAAATGATCGGCATGGCCGCTGCCAGTCCATATCGGGCACTGTTGCTAAGCACCAGAATATTGGTCGGGCCCGGCGTAATCGACGCCACGAACGCAAATAATATGAAGGGTAGAAAAGTCGGGAAAGAAGACAACATCACGGCAAACTCCGGCGAAGATCATTGATACCGATCTTCGCTATCGTGAACGCTATCTGTCTGGAAGATTTGAGCAGCGCTTACGGTATAGCGCGGGGGTAAGCCCATAGGCGCGCACAAACCAGCGGCCCAGATGGCTCTGATCGGCAAACCCCAGTTCCATGGCCACTAACGCCGGTTGCTCACCTCGTGCCAGCATCCGACGCGCCGTGGCCAGACGTAATTGCACCAGATAGGCATGCGGTGCGATGCCAAAAGCGGCCTTGAACGCGCGGGTCAACCTGAAGCGATCGACGCCCGTCACCGCCGCGAGCTGGTCAAGGCCGATGTCGTGTTGCGCGTTGGCGTGCAGGTACTCCTGCGCTTTTTTCGCCACCAACGGCAGGCGCGGGTCCTCGCCGTAACGAGCGCGCCAGTGCAGATGTCGGGTAAGGCGTTCGAGCAACCCGTCGAGTGCAGTCTGGCGTACGATTTTCAGTTCACCCTGATGCAGGGCCCGGAATGCCAGGTCGGTGGCATGGGCCAGACGCACGTCAGTGGTCAGGGTATTGGCGAAACTCAACTGACTGCGGTCGGGGGCGTTGTCGAACACCGCATTGATTTCACGCTGCAACCATTGCGGATCGAGGTACAGCATGCGGTAAGTGAAACCGTCCTCGGTCGGTGCTTCTCCGTCATGGATATCACCGGGTTCCAGCAGGAATACCTTGCCCGGCGTACTTTGGTGTTTTGTCCGCCGGCAGTTGAACTGTTGGACCCCTTGCTCGGTGACGCCCACCAGAAAGCTGTCGTGCCAATGCGGGTCGTAGGCATGCCCTTTGAAATGCGCGCGCAGCGTCTCGATGCCGGTGTCGGCGTCCTGGGCCAGGTCGATCCAGTTGGGAGTGTTCATGCTGCACCTATGGGTCGGATCACCGAGCTATTTAACGTCTGTGTCGTTGGCTGTGAATAGAACGTTTGTGCATGGCTCAGTTGAACAGGCCTGCTGCGTTGTTGATCGAGCAGCCGAGACTCGTCTTTGCAGAGGGCCCACAGGTGCGCAGTTTGCAAAGTGATGCCGATCGCTAGCATATAAAACGAGTTGCGCAACTATCAGATCTGTGAGTGGCTCTGCGACAGCCGATGAGCGTTAATGGCTGCTCGAATGCCCACTCGAGAAACATCGAAATGACCTCTGACGAACAATCATTGTCCGACCCGGTATCACCAGGCCAGGTAATCCTGGTGCAGGCTACGGTGTCGTCGCTCAAAATAAGCTGGGTGTTTGAAAGCCCCCACAATCCTAATACAGGCGTGCGAATCAAGTGGGGGCGCAAGCCATACGACAGTGCGAATGATAAGTATCAAATGGACCTGCCGTTTACTACGCCAGCTGGAAAGTACACGATCACAGCGTTAGCGCCGGACACCCTCTATGAGATCTTTGTTTGGGGAACTGTCGGCGAGGTTGAATCTCGCAATAGAGGCAGGGTGGAAGGAAAGACCACACCCGCCGCTTCCGGGCCGGCCAGTCCGACGAATCTCAATGCATCGCCTTCCGGCTATAGCATGAAGTTGACATGGTCAGGCGCCGCCAATGCATCCAGCTACAAGATCAGTTACGGCACTGAGCCCGGCGGCCCGGCCACACAGGTTACTTCTATAACAACTGAGTCTACGATCAGTGAGTTGCGGTCCAATACCCCTTACTACTTCGAGGTTCGCTCGTCTAACAACAACGGCGATTCTGAACCGGCACGTGTCGTCAAGCAGACGTTGCCTGTGCCCCCGACACCTGCAGATCTGCGCGCTGCACCAGCGATTGTTTCGATGGACCTCACTTGGTCGGCTTCTGCAGGCGCGGCTTTTTACATCATTCACTACAAAGTCGAACCTGATGGTGAGTATCAGCGCCAGGACACAGACGTCGCCCACCACACGCTAACGGGACTCACCAAAAATACGTTGTACGCCGTCATGGTGTCCGCGGCCAACGCCAACGGCGCTTCGTTGCCAGCGCACATCACCCAAAGAACTCAGGAAGGGCCAGAATTGCCTTCGACCCCAGGCGCTATTTCGACGTTCCCGACCCGCGACACCGTACAGGTTATTTGGGAGCCGCCGCGATCCGCTGAATTTCAGGTCAGCTATGGATTGGAAGATCATGAGCGTGAAGTCATTGATACCCAGATAACGAAGAACATGACGTATACGTTTCGAGGTTTGCAGCCGGATACCCGATATTTCATCGATGTCAGCGGTTCCAATGCCAGCGGAGTGTCTGAGCCTCGCAGTAATTCCTTCACGACCAGGACGTTTGAAGCGCCACGCAACTTGTCTGCCATCGAGCTGACCGATGAATCGGCCACCTGGCAATGGAGCGCTGGCGCCGATTATCCGGCGGGTACCCGGTACGAGGTATATCTGGGAGATCGACGCCTGGACACGGTCCCCGATACACACTATGTCCTGACCGATCTGATCGAAAAGACTGAATACCTGTTCAAAGTCCGCGCGATAGCGGTGGAGGGTTACTGTTCTGACTATTTGACAGACAACTTCAAAACACTTGCTTATTCCGGAATGCTGATCTGCTCGCCAGGCAATTTAAAAGGCATTCGCCAATCTGCAACCATCGGTATATTGACGTGGGACGAGCCCTACGCGACATGTACTACATGTCCCGACGCGGTGGGTTATGAAATATCCGGCGCAGGCATCGAGACATTTGAGGTAACTCGCCCTCCCTGCGAAATCAAAAACCTGGATGCGCAGCTTGAGTATTGGCTGGCTGTTCGTGCAAAGGGCGGGGGCAATAATATTTCGCAAGCAAGCCGCGTTCTGATTGAAAGGCGTCCAGGAAAACCCGAAGCACTGCAGGTCACCGCCATTACCGCGTCCTACGCCACCTTATCGTGGAGTGTTGCGACGGATGACGTCGCGGTGTTGGGTTATCTGGTTTATCGCAATGGGACGTTCGTTGGCGCGACCTCCAGCTTTGAATATCATCTCCAGGCATTAGAACCCGGCACTGAATACACCGTTGAGGTGCGCGCACGCACCATTGCATTAACGCTATCGGACCCAGCGCAAAAACGTTTTTTTACTATTGAGGAAAATGACGGAGTGCCGAATGCGCCAAGCAACTTTCAATGCTCGCAAAACGGATTGCTCTCGACCCTGAAATGGGATGCGCCAACAGAGGGCGCGCAAGTGACCGGCTATCGCGTTGCCTTGACCACTCCAATGGGGATCGAGGTTGCTAGCAATGTCACCAGGCCGATGCTGCAAACGGTCCTGGTTCCACGAACGCGCTACAAAGTAGATATTGTTGCAAATAATGCAGCGGGGTATTCCGAATCGCTGCTTTCTGAGTTAACCACCAACTGAGTCAGAGCACTGGTTGGCGCGAAAAGTCGTGCGTTCTGTTTTTTCACCCAAACAACCCCGCCGCGATATTGATCGAAAAGCCCAATATCGCGGTGTTAAACAAGAACCCGATCAACGACTGCGCCAGGACGATCTTGCGCATGCCTCGCGTGGCGACACCCACATCGGACGTCTGTACCGCCACGCCGATGGTGAACGAGAAGTAAAGGAAGTCCCAGTAGTTGGGCGTCGTCAGCCCTTCGGCAAATCGCAATGCCTGTTCCTTGCCCTCCCAGGTATAGAACAGGCGGGCGTAGTGCACGCTGAAGATCACCCCGATCAACAGCCAGGAGCCGATGACGGTCAAGGCCGTGAAGCCGTAGTGCATCAGCTTGTGGGTGCTGTCCAGGTCCTTGCTGCCGGCCAGTTCGAAGGTGATGGTCGCCAGGCTCGCGATCGCGGCGATGCACACCACGAACAGCACCAGCCCGGCATTTTCATCTTCGATCTCGGCAATGCGCTTTACATCGGGTGCCTTGGCCCGAGAGGTAAGCCAGAGCATCAGCACCAGATACGTCCAGACGCCGGCGTTCCAGCCGTAAAGGATTTTACTGATGATGGAATCGGCCGGTGCCAGGATACCCACGGCGATGCCGAGGGTGGTGGCGGCGGACAGGCGAGGGTGGGTACGGGCGAGGAGGGGCATGTGGGCTCGATCGGCGAGGATGTGCAGACACCTTAGCCCAGCGTGGTCCGGTGTGACCATAACCCTGAAATGGTGCAAACCTTTGGGGGAGCGAGCCTGCTCGCGATGAGGCCATTACAATCAACAACCCTGTCGATTGTTAAACCGCTATCGCGAGCAGGCTCGCTCCCACAATTGATTTATGTTTGCTCAATGACCTTTATGGCGTTTGCGCACCAGATTCATCACCACCACAAAAAACACCGGCACGAACAGCACCGCCAATGTGGCGGTGATCATCCCGCCGATGACCCCGGTGCCAATGGCTTGCTGGCTTGCCGAGCTGGCACCGGTGGCAATCGCCAGCGGCACCACGCCGAGGATGAACGCCAATGACGTCATGACAATCGGTCGCAGACGCAAGCGCGCCGCTTGCAGGGTGGCATCGATCAGGTCGTGGCCTTCGTCATACAGACTCTTGGCGAATTCGATGATCAGGATCGCGTTCTTTGCCGACAGGCCGATGATGGTAATCAGCCCGACCTTGAAGAACACGTCGTTAGGCATCCCGCGCAACGTCACCGCCAGCACCGCACCCAGCACGCCGAGCGGTACGACCAGCAGCACCGACGTCGGGATCGACCAGCTCTCGTACAACGCCGCCAGGCACAGGAACACGATCAGCAGCGACAGCCCGAGGAGAATCGGCGCCTGACTGCCGGACAGGCGTTCCTGCAGCGACAGCCCGGTCCATTCCTGACCCAATCCGGCGGGACCTTGCGCCACGAGGCGTTCGATTTCCGCCATGGCTTCGCCGGTGCTGTGGCCGGGTTTCGGTTCGCCGGAAATACTGATCGCCGGATAGCCGTTGTAGCGCGTCAATTGCGCCGGCCCCTGGGTCCATTTGGCCTGGACAAAGGCCGACAGCGGCACCATTTTTCCGGCACTGTTTCGCACATGCATTTTCAGCAAATCGGCCACCTGACTGCGCTGGTCGCCTTCAGCTTGCACCACCACCCGCTGCATCCGCCCCTGATTGGGGAAGTCGTTGACGTAGGTCGAGCCGACGGCGGTGGACAGGACGTTGCCAATGTCGGCAAACGACACGCCCAGGGCATTGGCCTGCTTGCGATCCACGATCAGTTGCACCTGCGGCGCCTCGGCCAGGGCGCTTTCGCGCACGTTCATCAGGACCGGGCTCTTCTCAGCAGCGGCCAGCAACTCGGTGCGTGCCAGCATCAGCGTGGCATGGCCGAGACCGCCACGGTCCTGCAGACGGAATTCAAAACCGCTGGAGGTCCCGAGACCATCGACCGGAGGCGGCAAGACGGCGAACGCAACGGCGTCCTTGATCTGGCTCAGGGCGATGTTGGCCCGGTCAGCAATGGAACTCGCCAAGTCGTCACTGCCACGTTCGGACCAGTCCTTGAGGGTGGTAAACGCCAACGCGGCGTTCTGTCCGCTGCCGGAAAAACTGAAACCCAGAATCACCGTGCTGTCGCCAACGCCTGGCTCGGTGGCGTTGTGCGCTTCGATTTGTTCGACGACCTCGACCGTACGGTTTTTGCTCGCACCCGGCGGAAGTTGCACGTCGGTGATGGTGTAGCCCTGATCTTCAACCGGCAGGAACGAGGAGGGCAGGCGACTGAACATCACTCCCAGACCGATCAACAACACGCCGTAGATCAACAGGTATCGACCGCTGCGCTTGAGCGCGTAGGCAACCCAGCCTTGATAGCGCTCGGTCAGTTGCTCGAAGCGGCGGTTGAACCAGCCGAAGAAGCCGCCCTTGGCATGATGTTCGCCCTTGGCGATCGGCTTGAGCAATGTTGCGCAGAGTGCCGGGGTCAAGGTCAGCGCAAGGAACGCCGAGAACAGGATCGAGGTGGCCATCGACAGGGAAAACTGGCGGTAAATCACGCCAACCGAGCCCTGCATGAACGCCATGGGTATGAACACCGCCACCAGTACCAGCGTGATGCCAATGATCGCGCCGGTGATCTGCTTCATCGCCTTGCGCGTCGCCTCCTTGGGCGAGAGGCCCTCGGTGACCATGATTCGTTCGACGTTTTCCACCACCACAATCGCGTCATCCACCAGGATGCCGATGGCCAGCACCATGCCGAACATGGTCAGCACGTTGATCGAAAACCCGAGCGCCAGCATGGTCGCGAAAGTCCCCATCAAGGCGACCGGAACCACCAGCGTGGGAATCAGCGTGTAGCGAATGTTCTGCAGGAACAGGAACATCACCGCGAACACCAGCAGCATCGCCTCGCCGAGGGTGTACACCACTTTGGTGATCGAGACTTTGACAAAGGGCGAGGTGTCGTACGGAATCTTGTATTCAACCCCTGCCGGGAAGTAGCGCGAAAGTTCATCCATCTTCGCCCGCACCAGCGTTGCGGTGTTCAAGGCGTTGGCGCTGGGTGCGAGCTGCACGCTGACGGCGGTCGACGGCTTGCCGTTCAGGCGAGTGCCGAACTGGTATTCCTGACTGCCGATCTCCACACGCGCCACATCGGCGATGCGCACCGTAGAGCCGTCGGGATTGGCCTTGAGCACGATGTCGGCGAATTCTTCCGGGGTCGACAGCTGACCTTTCACCAGAATGGTCGCGGTGATTTCCTGGGTGCTGCGGGTCGGCAAATCACCAATGCTGCCGGCGGAAACCTGAGCGTTCTGCGCGACGATGGCCGCGTTGACGTCGGCGGGCGTGAGGTTGAAGCCGATCAGTTTCTGCGGGTCGATCCAGATTCGCATGGCCCGCTCGGCGCCGTACAGTTGCGCCTTGCCGACACCGTCCAGGCGCTTGATTTCGTTCATCACGTTACGTGCCAGGTAATCGCTTAGCGCCACTTCATCGAGCTTGCCGTCGCTGGAGGTGAGGGTGATCAACAGCAGGAAACCAGAGGAGACTTTCTCTACCTGCAAACCTTGCTGATTCACCGCTTGGGGCAAGCGCGACTCCACCACTTTCAGGCGGTTTTGCACATCGACCTGGGCCAGTTCAGGGTTGGTGCCCGGCTGGAAGGTGGCCTTGATCGTCGCGCTGCCCAGGCTGCTCTGGGACTCGAAATACAGCAGATGATCAGCACCGTTGAGTTCTTCCTCAATCAGGCTGACCACGCTTTCATCAATGGTTTGCGCCGAGGCGCCGGGGTACACGGCATAGATCTCGACCTGCGGCGGCGCAACGTCGGGGTACTGCGCGACCGGCAACTGCGGAATGGCCAAGGCACCGGCCAGCAGGATAAACAGGGCGACCACCCAGGCGAATACCGGGCGGTCGATAAAGAACTGCGGCATAAAAAAGCGTCCTGCTTACTGACCAGAAACCTGGGCAAGTGGAAGAGGGGTGTCATCGATCTGCACTTTTTCACCGGGACGGGCGTGTTGCAGGCCCTCGATGACGATGCGGTCGCCGGCCTTCAGGCCGCCGGTGACAATCCAGCGATCGTTCTGCACCGCACCCAGTTCGACGGGTTGCTGACCGACCCGCAGTTCGGAATCCAGCAGCAGCACCTGAGCGATACCTGCGCTGTCACGCTGGATGGCCCGTTGCGGCACGCTGATGCCTTGCTGATTGACGGCTTGCTCCAGGCGCACCCGAACAAAGCTGCCCGGCAGCAAATCAAGGTCCGGGTTGGGAAACTCGCTGCGCAGGATGATCTGGCCGGTGCCTGGGTCAACGGTGATGTCGGTGAACAGCAGCTTGCCCGGCAACGGATACAGGCTGCCGTCGTCCTGGATCAGCGTGGCTTTGGCCTGGCCTTGACCGACCTGCTGCAACTGGCCGGAGCGGAAAGCACGGCGCAGGTCGTTGAGTTCCCGGGTCGATTGGGTCAGGTCGGCGTGGATCGGGTTCAGCTGTTGAATCAGTGCCAGCGGGGTGGTTTCGTTCTGTCCGACCAAGGCCCCTTCGGTGACCAGGGCCCGTCCGATACGTCCGGAAATCGGCGCTGTGACGGTGGCGTAGCCAAGGTTCAGCTTCGCCCGCTCGACCGCGGCCTTGTTGGCGGAAACTTCGGCGGCTGTTTGCCGGGTCGCGGCCCGGGCGTTGTCGTAATCCTGGCCGCTGATGGCGTTGCCTTCGATCAGTTGGGCGTAACGCTGCTCTTGCAGGCGTGCCTGGAAGGCGTTGGCCTCAGCCTTGCGCAGGGACGCCTCGGCGCTGTCCAGGTCGGCTTTGAACGGCGCCGGGTCGATGCGAAACAGTACATCGCCTTTTTTCACGTCGCTGCCTTCACGGTAAACCTGCTGCAGCACGACCCCGGCCACGCGCGCGCGGACTTCGGCGATGCGCGGCGCGACGATCCGCCCGCTGAGTTCACTGCTGATCGACAACGGCCGTGCTTCGATAGTCTCGATGCGAACGGTGGCCAACGGCGCCGCTTCTTCAGCGACCGATGACTTGTCACAGGCGCTGAGCATCACGGCCAGTGCAATCAGGCTGAGCCTGGCGAGCAGATTCTTCGACATGTAATTACCCCAAAAATAACCACCAGCATGCTACTGGCAGGTGGCGAGGGTAGCGGTGAAGCTTTGTAGGTGCTGTGTGAAATTGTGTAAGGGTTTTACTCAGGTGTGTGCGGGGGCGTATATCCTTTGCAGCCTGAGACTTTTTTGCGACTGTAGGGCCGCCATCGCGGGCAAGCCCCCTCCCACAGTGACCGGGGATGTTCACCCAATCCATGTCCACATCCGATCCCTGTAGGAGCGGGCTTGCCCGCGATAGCGGCATAACTGGCGCCACCGTACTTTCTGGAAACACCCATGCCCAACATCCTCCTGGTCGAAGACGACACCGCGCTCGCCGAACTGATTGCCAGCTACCTGGAACGCAATAGCTACTCCGTGAGCGTGATCAGCCGCGGTGACCAGGTGCGCGAACGTGCGCGGCTCAATCCGCCGGACCTGGTCATCCTCGACCTGATGCTGCCGGGCCTCGACGGTCTGCAAGTCTGCCGTCTGCTGCGCGCTGATTCGGCCACGCTGCCGATTCTGATGCTCACCGCCCGCGACGACAGCCACGATCAGGTACTGGGCCTGGAGATGGGCGCCGACGATTACGTCACCAAGCCCTGCGAACCGCGGGTACTGCTGGCGCGGGTGCGAACCTTGCTGCGCCGCAGCAGCCTCAGCGAACCGCAGACCGCCAATGACCGCATCCTCATAGGCAACCTGTGTATTGACCTGTCCGAGCGCACTGTGACCTGGCGCGATCAGTTACTTGAGCTCTCCAGCGGCGAGTACAACCTGCTGGTGGTGCTGGCCCGGCATGCCGGCGAAGTGCTGAGCCGCGACCAGATTCTGCAACGCTTGCGCGGTATCGAATTCAACGGCACTGACCGCTCGGTGGACGTGGCGATTTCCAAGCTGCGGCGCAAGTTCGACGACAACGCGGGCGAGGCGCGCAAAATCAAGACCGTGTGGGGCAAGGGTTACCTGTTCAGCCGCTCCGAGTGGGAATGCTGACGCCATGTTCAGACTTCTGTTTCGTCTGTACCTGGTGACCATCGTCTCGTACAGCGCGGCGATTTACCTGGTCCCCGACCTGGTGATCAAGCTCTTCCATGAACGCTTCATGGCGTACAACCTGGATTACTCCCGAGGATTGCAGACGCTCATTGCCAAGCAATTTCAAGCGATACCCGAGGCGCAATGGCCGGCCCTGGCCGACGAGATGGACAAGGAATTCCAGCCACTGCACATCGTGCTGGCACGCAGTGACTCCAACGATTTCACCCCCGCCGAACAGCAACGTTTGCAGCGTGGCGAGAACGTCGTGCGCATCGGTGACTGGGGATGGCGCACGCTGGCCGTGGCGCCGCTGAACCAGCACATGGCCGTGCAAATGGTGGTGCCGCCGGACCCGCTCGACGTCAACCTGTTGTACTGGAGCATCAACGTGCTGATCGGCGCGACCATGCTCGCTTGCATGTTGCTGTGGCTGCGTGGGCACTGGCGTGATCTGGAGCGTCTCAAGGGGACCGCAGAGCGCTTCGGCAAAGGACAGTTGGGCGAGCGTACGAAGATTTCACCCCGTTCCAACATCGGCAGCCTGGCGAATGTGTTCGACACGATGGCGGGTGATATCGAGAGCTTGCTCAATCAACAGCGCGACTTGCTCAACGCTGTCTCCCACGAATTGCGAACCCCGCTGACGCGCCTGGATTTCGGCCTGGCACTGGCGCTGTCCGACGATATGCCGACCGCCAGCCGTGAACGCCTGCAAGGGCTGGTCGCGCACATTCGTGAGCTGGATGAACTGGTGCTGGAATTGCTGTCCTACAGCCGCCTGCAAAACCCGGCGCGGTTGCCGGAGCAGGTCGAGGTTTCGCTGGATGAATTCGTCGACAGCGTGCTGGGCAGCGTCGATGAAGAACTGGAGTCACCGGACATCGTCATCGACGTGCGGCTTCACGGGCAACTCGAACGCTTCAGCCTTGACCCGCGCCTGACCGCCCGGGCGCTGCAGAACCTGCTGCGCAACGCCATGCGCTATTGTGAAAAACGCATTCAGGTCAGCGTGCAGGTCGTGGCTCAGGGTTGTGAAATCTGGGTCGATGACGATGGCATCGGGATCCCCGACGACGAGGTTGAGCGCATTTTCGAACCCTTTTATCGCCTCGACCGCAGCCGCGACCGCGCCACGGGCGGCTTTGGCCTGGGGCTGGCGATCAGTCGGCGGGCGCTGGAAGCGCAGGGCGGAACACTGACGGTCGAGGCATCACCGCTAGGTGGCGCGCGATTCAGGCTATGGCTGCCAACGCCTGGCTGATCGTTCTTCAGGAGCACCACAAACCCTTCTCCAGACGCTACACACACGGTGGCGAGCAAGCTCGCTCGCCACAGTTCGTCACTCGACAAGATACTGTGCATTCAGCGATCAGGTTTTCGACGAGCCATTAATGGCCTCCGCCAGATCCTCGTACTCTTCGCACGTATTGCCGCAAATCAATTTGATTTCCTGCAACTGCTCCTGCGCCAGATCCAGCCGACCTTTGATCACATAGGCCTCGCCAAGGTATTCGCGCACTTGCGCGTACTGGGGGTCGAGCTTGACCGATCGCAGGTAGTACCCGATGCCTTCGTCGGTGCGACCGAGTTTGCGCGTCGCGTATCCGCGATAGTTCAGCGCTTTGGCGGTGTTCGGCTCCTTGAGCGTATCCAGCAACGCCAGGGCTTCCTCGTAGCGTCCGTCCCTGGCCAGGCGATAGGCGTAATCGGTGCGATCCGCGTCCGGCAGCAAGCTGCTGTTTTGCATCAGGCATTTTTGCTGCTTGCTGTCCCAGACCTGGCCTTTGGGGCAATTGGGCTTGGCCGGCTCTTCTTCATCGCCGTTGGCGAATGCAAAGGAGCTGGATAGCGCGGCGGCCAGCAACAGCGGGGTGCACCAGGCAAGACGAGTATTCATGGGAGCAATCCTCAGGGGTGATAGCTATAGAACACCGCAGCGTGAACAATTGTTCATACTTTCTGGCGATCTCTGTAAAGAAAGCTCAATCCCAGACGCTATGCTCGTTAGCATTCGTTGCCGTTCTGGAGCGCTGCCATGAAAGATCACGTCCACCATACTGCCGCTGCTGGCTACAAAACCGCTGCCGAGACGTACGTACGCGGTCGTCCGGACTATCCACCGCAACTTACTGTTTGGCTGACGGAGGTGCTCGGTCTGAATGCGCACACCACTGTCATAGACCTGGGGGCCGGAACTGGCAAGTTCACTGGTCGGCTGGTGGCGACCGGGGCACAAGTGATTGCCGTGGAACCGGTGGCGCAGATGCTGGAACTATTGTCAGCCGCCTATCCGCAAGCACTGGCTGTCAGTGGTACGGCCACGGACCTGCCGTTGCCTGATGCTTCGGTGGATGTTGTGGTGTGCGCCCAGGCATTTCACTGGTTCGCCAGCCGTGACGCCCTGGACGAAATCACTCGGGTGCTCAAGCCTGGCGGCAAGTTGGGCCTGGTGTGGAACCAGCGTGATACCCGCATCGGCTGGGTGCCGAAGCTGGATGCGATCGTCAATGCGCTGGAGGGTGACACGCCACGGTATTACACCGGCGCCTGGCGCGATGCGTTTCCCCATGACGCATTCGGGCCGCTGCAGGAGCAGCAATTCGCCCATGGACACACCGGGGCGCCGGAGGATGTGATTCTCAATCGGGTGCGCTCGACCAGTTTCATCGCTGCACTGCCGGCGATGGAGCGGGCAAAGGTTGATGAACAGCTGCGGGCGCTTATCGCATCCGAGCCTGAATTGCGTAACAAGGATGTTGTGACAGTGCCCTATATGACTGCAGCCTTCGTGGCCGTAAAAGGTGGTTGAATCGTTGTGGGAGCTGAGCCTGCTCCGGGCGGCGTTCCGACGATAAACGATGACTCGGTTTCAGCTCAGCAGCCGAATCGGCGCTCCGGCAGCCCAGGCTTGAATGTCTTCGATCATCTGCGAGAAAAACAGGTGGTAGTTCTGCTGGCTGACGTACCCGACATGCGGCGTCGCCAGTACAGTGTCCAGGGTCCTGAACGGATGATGAGCGGGCAGGGGCTCCTGTTCGAAGACGTCCAGTGCCGCGCCGGCAATGCGGTTTTTTTGCAGAGCCTTGATCAGCGCCGACTCATCGACAATCGGCCCACGAGCCGTGTTGACCAGCAGCGCGGTCGGTTTCATCCAGTCCAGTGCCTGAGCGTCGACGATGCCCCGGCTGCGATCGCTGAGTACCAGGTGCACCGATAACACGTCAGCCTGTTCGAACAATTCCTGTTTGCTGACGTAAGTGACATCTGCCTCGGCCGCACGCTCGGCGGTCAGGTTTTCGCTCCAGGCAATGACCCGCATGCCGAACACCTGACCGAAGCGGGCGACCCGTTGACCGATACTCCCCAGCCCCAGAATGCCCAGGGTTTTGCCGTGCAGATCACCACCCAGACCCTGTTGCCATTTGCCTTGGCGCAGGGCGTTGGCTTCGTTCACCAGGTTGCGGGTCGCGGCCATGATCAACGCCCAGGTCAGCTCCGGCGCCGCGTGCTTGTAGCTGTCAGTGCCGCATACCTGAATACCCAGCGCGCCTGCAGCTTTGATGTCCAGAGCGGCATTGCGCATGCCGCCTGTCACCAGCAGCTTGAGGTTGGGCAAGCGGCGCAGCAGGTCGTCATCGAAGCGGGTGCGTTCGCGCATCACACAGATCACCTGGAACGTTTCCAGGCGTTTGGCCAAGGTGTCATTGTCGGCTGGGTAGTCATGGACAAAGTGCACCTCGCCAATTCCCTCCAGCGCCGACCAATCCACTACGCCGCTCGCGACATCCTGCCAATCATCGATCACCGCAATCTGCACAGCCATCAGCCTTACCTCATCAACGAACGGGGTTGGTTTTGTTCAACCAGGCGAGCAGGGCCTGGTGGAATTTTGCCGGTTCTTCCATTTGCGGTGCGTGGCCCATGCCGGGGAATTCCACCAGTGTGGAATGGGGAATGAGTTTGGCGACTTGTTTGCCAAGCACATCGTAATGGCCGATTTTCGCTTTGACCTCTGGCGGGGCAATGTCCTTGCCAATCGCTGTGGTGTCCGAGGTGCCAATCAACAACAGTGTCGGCATCTTCAGGTTCTTGAATTCGTAATACACCGGCTGGGTAAAGATCATGTCGTAGATCAGCGCCGAATTCCACGCCACCAGGGTTTTGCCCGGACCTTTGGCCAGACCCGCATACATGTCTACCCAGCGGTCGTACTCAGGCTTCCAGCGGCCATCGTAATAGGTGCTGCGCTCGTAATCGCGGATGCCTTGCGCCGTCACCTTAAGTTCGCGCTCATTCCACTGGTCGACGGTGCGATAAGGGACGCCGAGGGCTTTCCAGTCTTCCAGGCCAATGGGGTTGACCATCGCCAGCTGTTCAACCTGCTCAGGGTATTGCAGGGCGTAGCGGGTCGCGAGCATGCCGCCGGTGGAGTGGCCCAGCAAGGTGGCTTTCTGGATGCCCAGGGCCTTGAGCAATTGTTGCGTGTTGGTCGCCAGTTGCTGGAACGTGTATTGATAATGCTCTGGCTTGCTGGAAGTGCAAAAACCGATTTGATCCGGTGCGATGACCCGATACCCGGCTTCGCTGAGCGCCTTGATCGACGTGTCCCACGTGGCACCGCAGAAGTTTTTGCCGTGCATCAGCACCACGGTGCGGCCGTTGGTTTTGCCTTCAGCGGCAACGTCCATGTAACCCATTTGCAGGGATTGGCCTTGAGACTCGAAGGCGAAATGCTTGACCGTGTAGGGGTACTCGAACCCTTGCAGCTCGGGTCCGTATTCCGGGCCTTCGGCGTGGGCGAGGGAGGGCAACGCAGCGGTCAACAGAAGGCCGGGCAGCCAGCGCGAGAGGGTGAGAGGCATGAGTAAGCTCCAGTGGAAATCGGCCGATGCTGGAACGGCTTGATTAGGGCGACATTAAACACAGGCAATGACCGCGCCAGATCGTTCAACCCATCCAGCCAAGGGTCGCCAGGGCCAACACCCCGTAACGAGCGCCTTTGGCGAGGGTCACGATCAGCAGGAATCGACCCAGGGGCTCGCGCATGACACCGGCCACCAAGGTGAGTGGATCGCCAATGACCGGCAGCCAACTGAGCAGCAGTGACCAGTGGCCATAACGTTGATAGTGAACGCGGGCTTTTTCCAGATGACGAGGGCTGACCGGGAACCAGCGCCGATCGCGAAAGCGTTCAATGCCGCGCCCCAGCCACCAGTTCACCAACGAGCCCAGGACATTGCCCAGGGTCGCAACCGCCAGCAGTGACCATAGCCAATACTTGCCGCTGAGCAACAACCCCACCAGAACCGCTTCCGATTGCAGGGGCAGCAGGGTCGCCGCGCCGAAGGCCGCGAAAAACAGCCCGATATAAGCGCCGAACATCACTGGGCGGGATAGTCCGCCACCACGACATCCGTACCGTCCTTTTTAAGGCCGATCACCTGATACGCATCGCTCATGCTGTCCATTTCCATGCCGGGCGAACCCATGGGCATACCGGGGGCGGCAACGCCCAGCAGGTCATCGCGCTTGCTCAAGGCCAGAACCTGATCGGCCGGAACATGACCTTCGACGAATTTGCCGTTGATCAGGCCGGTGTGGCAGGACGCCAGGCGCGGGGGCACACCGTGCTGTTGCTTGAATTGGCTCATGTCGGCTTCGACGTGATCCTCGACCTTGAAACCATTGGCTTCCAGATGGCTGATCCACTTTTTGCAGCAGCCGCAGTTGGCATCGCGATGAACTTCAATCGGGATCAAGTCGGCGGCCTGGGCCAGGGAGGAAATGAACAGGGCGCTCAGGGCAGCCAGTCGCAGGTGGGTTCGCATGGGCATCTCGTTTCGAATTGCGGCCAAAAAAATGCATTCTGACCATTTTCAGCGACCAGGCATTCAAGGAGTGTTTCGAATTAATTCAAAGCTCAACGACCTGATGATCGTAGATCAAGGCTGTCAGGCAGATGAAGCGAAGATGACAATGTTGTCAGGTTGGCCACTGAGCACCGGCAAGGGTGCTCAGGGTGAGAAGAAGTAAACGGTTAACGGTGCTGATAGTCACCCGGGCCGCCCCGGTCATAGTGGTCGTGATGCCCGCCGCCGTGTGGGAAAACGATGCAACCGCTCAGGGTTAAAAGGGCCAGCAGGGGAATCAGCCGTGTGATTCGACGGAACATGTGAAAATCCTCATGGTTAGCGCCGTGATAAAGCTAAAACTCTTCATCGGCTGTAACATGAGACCCCGTTTGCAGCATGCCATCCCCGGAATACGGTAAGGGCTTGGCATGCGACCGGATACAAACCGGATACATTTTCATCAGCTTCAGGAACTCGCAATGACACAGTCGCAACGTTTGAAATATTCGATTCTGATCTCGCTGGTGGTACTGGCGATCATGTTTGGCCTGTCCTATTTGCAGAACACAGGCGTTATCACTGAAAAAATGTTCCAGTACATCGCCATTGCCGTGGCGGTGATCGTGGTAGTGGTGAACGGTGTAATGCGTCGCAAGGTCAAGCCTTGAGCGACGCACCTTGAAAGTCGGTTATTCGCCGTGCAATGCGGCGAATGCCTGGGGGTTCAGGCGGTAGCTTTTGTCACTGTTGAGTTCGATCACGCCTTCGCTGCACAGGCGTTTCAACACTTCGCGCACGCTGAGAAACGACAGGGGGATGTCCAGATCCAGCAGTTGGCTGTGCAGCCCGCGGACACCCAGGGTGCGGTCGTGTTCGGCGGCGTTGAGTAAGGCGTCGATGACTTTCAGGCGAATCAGGCTGGTGCGCAGGCCGAAGCTCTTGAGCAGCATCCTGATGCGTTCGTTGCCATGGCGATCGGTACGTTGATCGAAAACGCCGGAGCCAATGGTGGTACTCATTGGCGCAGTGCTACCGTCCGTTGGCAGTTGCGAGTTGTGCATGCAAAAACTCCTTTTCAGAGCCTGATCCGGGAAATTATTGGTGCTCTCAATCAATAAGACGCATGAGCGTGGCAAATCATGAAGGCTCGAATGTAGAAATTTTGTCGACGCCGCGTCGACAAGTCGTGAGATGCCTTTGGTACGGGGTTTCATGCGCTAAATTTTTTGCCATTTGTTTCGTTCTTGGGGGATGAAGTGCGCTCCCACAATGGATCGCACCGGACATCTTCGATCAGGAGCGAGCGTGATTATTTCCAGGCAGTTAACCCGGTTGAGCCTTGCCGCCATTTTGGTGGGTTTAAGCCTTGCAGCGAACGCGCGCAGCCAGTCAGAGCAGGCCAGTGCAGACATCCGTCGAACCACGTTTGGTGTGCCGCACATTCGCGCCGATAACGAACGGGGTCTTGGCTACGGTATCGGGTACGCCTACGCGCAGGACAACCTGTGTTTGCTGGCCAACGAAATCACCACCGTCAATGGCGAGCGTTCGCGCTATTTCGGGCCTGAGCAGCTCACGGTCGAAGAACGTGAAAATCAGGTCAGCGACCTGTTTTTCACCTGGCTGAACACCTCCCAGGCCGTTGACGCTTTCTGGCAGGCGCAAACCCCGGCGGTGCGCGACCTCATTGAAGGTTATGTCGCGGGCTACAATCGCTCCCTTAAAGAAACCCGCGCGCAAGGCTTGCCCGCGCAGTGCCAGGGTGAGTGGGTGCGCGACATCACTGCCCAGGACCTGGTCAAACTGACCCGACGCCTGTTGGTCGAAGGCGGCGTCGGGCAATTCGCCGAAGCGCTGGCCGGCGCCACGCC
>NZ_WFGV02000079.1 GCF_010095445.2 Pseudomonas sp. TNT3 | reverse complement strand
CGGCGAAGCCCGTGCCGCCGAGGTCGATCAGCAAGCCGCGCAGTTGACCTTGTCCGCCGACGTCGCCCGCGCCTACAGCGACCTGGGTCAGGCGCACATCGTTTATGACCTGGCCAGCGAAGACCTCAAACGCACCCGGCAAATGCTCGACCTGAGTCAGCGTCGTCTGAGCTCGGGCATCGACAGCCAATACCAGTTCCAGCAAACCGAAAGCCTGGAAGCCAGTTCTCAGGCCAGCCTGATCGACGCCGAGAAACGCCTGAAAAGCGCCAAAATCGCCTTGGCGGTCTTGCTCGGCAAAGGGCCGGATCGCGGCAATGAAATCGCCCGACCGAAAATCCTCCAGGCCAGCGCCGTGGCCTTGCCGTCCGTTCTGCCCGCTGAATTGCTCGGCCGCCGTCCGGACCTGGTCGCGGCGCGCTGGCGCGTCGAAGCGGCAAGCAAGAACATCGACGCCGGCAAGACCCGGTTCTACCCCAACCTCAACCTGAGTGCTGCGGCGGGTGTCGAGTCGTTGCTGGGCGATGCGATGTTCGGTTCGGCCAGTCGTTTCTTCAATGTCGGGCCAACGATTTCAGTGCCGATTTTTGACGGCGGGCGCCTGCGTGCCGACCTCGATTCACGCGATGCCGACTACGACCTCGCCGTGGCGCAGTACAACAAAAGCCTGGTGAAAGCACTCGGTGATGTCAGCGACACCATCAACCAGCTGCACGACATCGGGCGGCAGATCGGGGCGCAGCAACACGCCACCGACATTGCCCAGGATTCTTACAACACCGTGGTCCAGCGGTACGGTTCCGGCATCGGCAACTACCTGGACGTGCTCAGCATCGAGCAGCAACTGCTCCAGGCCCAGCGTCAGCTGGCCAACCTGAATGCCGAGCAAATCGACCTGTCGATCCAACTGATGCAGGCGCTGGGCGGCGGCTTCCAGGGTGAAACCCTGACCGCAGCCAATCCGCCCCCCGCCACGCAGAACAACTAATTCAAGGTATTTGTCATGGCCACTGCCGAAAACACTGCGACTCCCACTGATAAAGCACCCGACAACGCTCAGGACACCAGCAATCCACGCAAACGCAAAATCATGCTGGTGGTGCTGGCGATTGTGGTCATCCTCGTCGGACTCGGCGTGTGGGGCTATCACGAATTCTACGGACGCTGGAACGAAAGCACCGACGATGCCTATGTGAACGGCAACGTGGTGGAAATCACCCCGCTGGTCACAGGCACCGTGGTCAGCATCGGTGCGGACGATGGTGACCTGGTGCATGAAGGCCAGGTGCTCATCAACTTCGACCCGAACGACGCCGAAGTCGGCCTGCAAAGCGCCCAGGCCAATCTGGCGCGTACCGTGCGCCAGGTGCGCGGTCTGTACAGCAACGTCGACGGCATGAAAGCCCAGGTCAATGCGCAACAGGCCGAAGTGCAAAAAGCGCAGGACAACTTCAATCGCCGGAAGAATCTGGCGGCTGGCGGGGCGATTTCCCAGGAGGAACTGTCCCATGCTCGCGACGACCTGACCTCGGCGCAAAACGCCCTGGCCAACGCCAGGCAGCAACTCAAGACTACCAGCGCGCTGGTGGATGACACCGTGGTGTCGTCGCACCCGGACGTGATGTCCGCCGCCGCCCAACTGCGTCAGGCCTACCTGACCAATGCACGCAGCACCTTGATCGCGCCGGTCACCGGGTACGTGGCCAAACGCACCGTGCAGTTGGGTCAACGGGTGCAGCCGGGCACGGCGCTGATGGCGGTCATTCCACTGGACCAACTGTGGATCGACGCCAACTTCAAGGAGACCCAGCTGCGTGACATGCGCATCGGCCAGCCGGTGGACATCGAAGCCGACCTGTACGGCAGCGACGTCAAATACAGCGGCACCATCGACAGCCTCGGCGCCGGTACCGGCAGCGCGTTTGCCCTGTTGCCGGCACAGAACGCCACCGGTAACTGGATCAAGATTGTCCAGCGTGTGCCGGTGCGTATTCACATCAATGCCGAAGAACTGGCCAAGCATCCGTTGCGTGTCGGTCTGTCGACCCAGGTCGATGTGAACCTGCGTGACCAGAGCGGTCCGGTGCTGGCGCAACAGCCGCCGCAGAAGGCCTCGTTCAGCACCAATGTCTACGACCGTCAATTGGCCGAAGCCGACGCGATGATCGCTCAACTGATCCACGACAACAGCGCTGCGGTCAGCAAAACCGCACAGCGCTGATACCGACGTGCGGGAACGAGCTTTTGTGGCGAGGGAGCTTGCTCCCGCTCGGCTGCGAAGCAGTCGTAAAGCTTTTGGGGCCGCTTCGCGACCCAGCGGGACGGTGCGACGATTCGACAAGCTCCCTCGCCACAAAAGCTCGCTCCGACAAGGGCGCAGCGCCCGCCATGTTTCAAAGGATCTGCGATGAGCAATAAAGCGTCTTTTACGCCACCCAGCCTGCTGCTCAGCACCATCGGCCTGTCGCTGGCGACCTTCATGCAGGTGCTCGATACGACCATCGCCAACGTGGCGTTGCCGACGATTTCCGGCAACCTGGGCGTGAGTTCGGAGCAGGGCACCTGGGTTATCACCTCCTTCGCGGTGAGCAACGCCATCGCGCTGCCGTTGACCGGCTGGCTCAGTCGGCGTTTCGGCGAAGTGAAGCTGTTTCTCTGGGCGACCATTCTCTTCGTCATCGCCTCGTTCCTGTGCGGCATCTCCACCTCGATGCCGGAACTGATTCTGTTCCGGGTCGTTCAGGGTCTGGTCGCCGGACCGCTGTATCCCATGACGCAGACGCTGTTGATTGCGGTCTATCCCCCCGCGAGGCGAGGCATGGCCCTGGCGTTACTGGCGATGGTCACGGTGGTAGCGCCGATTGCCGGCCCGATCCTCGGCGGCTGGATTACCGACAGCTATAGCTGGCCGTGGATCTTCTTCATCAACGTGCCGATCGGGATTTTCGCGGTGATGGTCGTGCGCCAGCAGCTCAAGGCGCGCCCGGTGGAAACCAGTCGTCAACCGATGGATTACGTCGGTTTGATCACGTTGATCATTGGTGTGGGCGCCTTGCAGGTGATCCTCGACAAGGGCAATGACCTGGATTGGTTCGAATCGAACTTCATCATCATCGGCGCCGCGATCTCGGTGATTGCGCTGGCGGTGTTCATCATCTGGGAAATGACGGACAAGCATCCGGTGGTCAACCTGCGGCTGTTCGCCCATCGCAATTTCCGTATCGGCACCATTGTGCTGGTGCTGGGGTACGCCGGGTTTTTCGGGATCAACCTCATCCTGCCGCAATGGCTGCAGACCCAGATGGGCTACACCGCCACCTGGGCCGGTCTGGCGGTAGCGCCAATCGGCATTCTGCCGGTGCTGATGTCGCCGTTTGTTGGCAAATATGCGCACAAATTCGACCTGCGGCTGTTGGCAGGACTGGCGTTCCTGGCGATCGGTCTGAGTTGCTTCATGCGTGCCGGGTTCACCAACGAAGTGGACTTCCAGCACATCGCGCTGGTGCAACTGTTCATGGGGATCGGGGTGGCGCTGTTCTTCATGCCGACCTTGAGCATTTTGATGTCGGACCTGCCGCCGAGCCAGATCGCCGATGGCGCCGGTTTGGCGACATTCCTGCGGACCCTGGGCGGTAGTTTTGCGGCGTCGCTGACCACCTGGATCTGGATTCGCCGGGCCGACCAGCATCATGCATACCTGAGCGAAAGCATTTCCACCTATGAGCCGGCGACCCGGGATGCGTTGAACGCACTGGGCGGGGCAGGTAATCCGGCCTATGCGCAACTCGATCATGTGCTGACCAGTCAGGCGTACATGCTCTCGACCGTGGATTATTTCACGCTTTTAGGATGGGGTTTCATGGGGCTGATCCTGCTCGTGTGGCTGGCAAAACCACCGTTCGCAGCGAAGGCTGGGCCTGCAGCCTCCGGCCACTGATTTAGCGGCGCCTGTTTAAAAGATCGTCCGAACGCGGCCCGAGCCTTCGGCAGCTCCTACAGAGAATCACCGTACCACCTGTAGGAGCTGCCGAAGGCTGCGATCTTTGGATCGTTCCCACGCTCTGCGTGGGAACGCCTCAACGGACGCTCAGCGTTCGGCTTTGGAAGCAACACGGAGCGCCCCGGGCTGCATTCCCACGCAGAGCGTGGGAATGATCAGGCAGAAGGGCCTGCCAATTGCGGCGGGGGGGCGAAGTCGAATGGCGCCAGCGCCATTCCGTTCTCATCCACCTGCAACGCCCAGCCCTGACGGTCCCAATCCCCCAGCACAATGCGCCTGGCCGCCTGCTCGCCAATCTGCAACTTGTGAAGGGCGGGGCGATGGGTATGCCCGTGAATCAAGGTCTTCACTCCAAACGCCTGCATCACCCGCGGTACTTCTTCAGGCGTGACATCAACGATGTCATTGGCCTTCATCCGCACCTGGGCCGTGCTTTCACTGCGCAGCTTGCGCGCGAGCTTATGGCGAGTGCTCAGGGGCAAGTGCCGCAGGATAAACAGGGTGATGGGGTTGCGCAGGTAACGACGCAGCTTCATATAGCCGACGTCGCGGGTGCAGAGGCTGTCGCCGTGCATCAACAGCACCGGCTCGCCGTAAAACTGCACGACGCTCGGGTCTTTCAACAACGTGCAGCCGGCCTGTTTGCAAAAAGCCTGGCCCAGCATGAAGTCGCGATTACCGTGCATCAGAAAAATGGCCGTGCCGCTGTCGCTGAGATCGCGCAGGGCCTGGCAGATGGAGCGCTGGAACGGAGTCATGGCATCGTCGCCAATCCACGCTTCGAAAAAGTCGCCCAGAATGTACAACGCACTCGCCGAGCGGGCGCGTCCGGCGAGCAAATCCAGAAACGCCCGGGTGATGTCCGGGCGCTCCTCTTCCAGATGTAAGTCTGAAATCAGCAGTATCACTCAATGATCTCGGCTTTCTCGATGATCACGTCGTCTGCCGGTACATCCTGGTGGCCGGATTTCATGGTGGTGGACACACCTTTGATCTTGTCGACCACTTCTTCGCCGGCAACCACTTTGGCGAATACGGCGTAGCCCCAGCCCTGAGTGGTCTTGGCGCTGTGGTTCAGGAAGCTGTTGTCAGCCACGTTGATGAAGAACTGGGCGGAAGCCGAATGCGGCTCCATGGTGCGGGCCATGGCAACGCTGTACTTCACGTTTGGCAGACCGTTGTCGGCTTCGTTCTGGATGCTTGGGCGCTTGTCTTTCTTTTCTTTCATGCCTGGCTCGAAACCGCCGCCCTGGATCATGAAGTTACCGATGACGCGGTGGAACACGGTGTTCTCGTAGTGGCCGGCCTTGACGTATTCGATGAAGTTGGCAACGGTCAGCGGTGCCTTTTCAGCGTTCAGTTCCAGGACGATGTCGCCATGGTTGGTGGTCAGTTTGACTTGGGTCATGATCGGAGACTCTTTTTGAGAATGCGTTTTCTGGGAATTCGTGGTTTTTGGGGCTTTGAAGCCCCCAACCGGTTTGGCCAGCAATGGCCAAGTAGCGCAGTTTAGCGCGACAGGCGTGAATTTCGAGGCTGTTTTTCATTTGCATCCGATTAAATGCAGCCGTTTTCGGGCCTGCTCTGTCAGCCACTTGACAGCTTCGGCTATGATAGCGGCTTTGTTTTGTCAGGCCCCGTCTGCGGCCGCGCACTTGTACGTTCAAGGATCCTATGAGCAAGCCCACTGTCGAACCTGTTTCGAATTCCAAGACTGGCCCTGCCGTGCCGGTCAATTTCCTGCGCCCGATTATCCAGGCGGACCTGGACTCGGGTAAGCACACGCAGATCGTTACTCGTTTCCCGCCTGAGCCCAACGGTTACCTGCACATCGGCCACGCCAAGTCGATTTGCGTGAACTTCGGATTGGCCCAGGAGTTTGGCGGCGTCACGCACCTGCGTTTCGACGACACCAACCCGGCCAAGGAAGACCAGGAATACATCGACGCGATCGAAAGCGACATCAAATGGCTGGGCTTCGAATGGTCCGGTGAAGTGCGCTACGCGTCGCAGTATTTCGACCAGTTGCACGACTGGGCCGTCGAGCTGATCAAAGCCGGCAAGGCCTACGTCGATGACCTGAGCCCGGAACAGGCCAAGGAATACCGTGGCACCCTGACCGAGCCGGGCAAGAACAGCCCGTTCCGTGATCGCAGCGTCGAAGAAAACCTCGACTGGTTCGCCCGCATGAAGGCCGGCGAATTCCAGGACGGCGCACGCGTGCTGCGGGCGAAGATCGACATGGCCTCGCCGAACATGAACCTGCGCGACCCGATCATGTATCGCATCCGCCATGCGCACCACCACCAGACGGGTGACAAGTGGTGCATTTACCCGAACTACGACTTCACCCACGGTCAGTCGGACGCCATCGAAGGCATCACCCACTCGATCTGCACCCTGGAGTTCGAAAGTCATCGTCCGCTGTACGACTGGTTCCTCGATGCTCTGCCAGTACCGGCGCACCCGCGTCAGTACGAATTCAGCCGCCTGAACCTGAACTACACCATTACCAGCAAGCGCAAGCTCAAGCAGCTGGTCGATGAGAAGCACGTTCATGGTTGGGACGATCCGCGCATGTCCACGCTGTCGGGCTTCCGCCGCCGCGGCTACACGCCGGCGTCGATCCGCAATTTCTGCGACATGGTCGGCACCAACCGTTCCGACGGCGTGGTCGATTTCGGCATGCTGGAATTCAGCATCCGTCAGGACCTCGACCAGAACGCGCCGCGCGCCATGTGCGTGCTGCATCCGTTGAAGGTCGTGATCACCAACTACCCGGAAGACCAGGTCGAGAACCTCGAACTGCCGCGTCATCCGCAGAAAGAAGAACTGGGCGTGCGCAAGCTGCCATTCGCCCGTGAAATCTACATCGACCGTGAAGATTTCATGGAAGAGCCGCCAAAAGGCTACAAGCGCCTGGAACCAAACGGCGAAGTGCGCCTGCGCGGCAGCTACGTAATTCGCGCCGACGAAGCGATCAAGGACGCCGATGGCAACATCGTCGAACTGCGTTGCTCCTACGATCCGCAAACACTGGGCAAGAACCCTGAAGGCCGCAAGGTCAAAGGCGTGGTGCACTGGGTGCCGGCCGCTGCCAGCGTCGAGTGCGAAGTGCGTCTGTACGATCGCCTGTTCCGCTCGCCGAACCCTGAAAAGGCCGAAGACAGCGCCAGTTTCCTGGACAACATCAACCCTGAATCGCTGCAAGTGCTCACCGGTTGTCGTGCTGAACCCTCGCTGGGCAATGCACAGCCGGAAGACCGTTTCCAGTTCGAGCGCGAAGGTTACTTCTGCGCGGATATCAAGGACTCGAAACCAGGTCATCCGGTATTCAACCGTACCGTGACCTTGCGTGATTCGTGGGGCCAGTGATTCTAGGAAACGACTAAAGTGCTATCGATCTACAACACGCTCACCAAGAGCAAAGAAGTCTTCAAGCCGCTGGATGGCAACAATGTGCGCATGTACGTCTGCGGGATGACCGTGTACGACTACTGCCACATTGGCCATGGCCGCAGCATGGTCGCGTTCGACCTGGTGACCCGCTGGTTGCGGTTCAGCGGTTACAACCTGACCTACGTGCGCAACATCACCGACATCGAAGACAAGATCATCAATCGGGCGAAGGAGAATGGCGAGCCATTCGACGCGTTGACCGAGCGCATGATCACTGCGATGCACGAGGACGAAGCGCGCCTCAACATCCTCAAGCCGGACATGGAACCGCGCGCCACGGATCATATTCCGGGCATGCTGAGCATGATCCAGACCCTGATCGACAAGGGTTATGCCTACGCACCGGGCAATGGCGACGTGTATTACCGTGTCGCCAAGTTCATGGGCTACGGCAAGCTGTCGCGCAAGAAAATCGAAGACCTGCGCATCGGCGCGCGTATCGAAGTCGACGAGTCCAAGCAGGACCCACTGGACTTCGTGCTGTGGAAAGCCACGAAGCCGGGCGAGCCAAGCTGGCCTTCGCCGTGGGGCGACGGCCGTCCGGGCTGGCACATCGAGTGCTCGGTGATGTCGACGTGCTGCCTGGGCGAGACCTTCGACATTCATGGCGGCGGTAGCGACCTGGAATTTCCGCACCACGAAAACGAAATCGCCCAGAGCGAAGCGGCCACTGGCAAGACCTACGCCAACGCGTGGATGCATTGCGGCATGATTCGCATCAATGGCGAGAAGATGTCCAAGTCCTTGAACAACTTCTTCACCATTCGCGATGTGCTGGAAAAGTACCACCCGGAAGTCGTGCGTTACCTGTTGGTGTCGAGCCATTACCGCAGCGCGATCAACTATTCGGAAGACAACCTCAAGGACGCCAAGGGCGCACTCGAGCGTTTCTACCACGCGCTGAAAGGCCTGCCGAGCGTGGCGCCGGCTGGCGGTGAAGCCTTCGTGGAGCGATTCACCCAGGTGATGAACGACGACTTCGGTACGCCGGAAGCCTGCGCGGTGCTGTTCGAGATGGTGCGCGAGATCAACCGTCTGCGCGAGAGCGATATCGATGCAGCGGCAGGTCTGGCGGCTCGCTTGAAAGAGCTGGCCAGCGTGCTGGGTGTGTTGCAGCTTGAAGCGGACGACTTCCTTCAGGCAGGTGCTGAAGGGCGGGTTGATGCGGTTGAGGTCGATGCACTGATCGCCGCGCGTCTGGCGGCGCGTGCCGGCAAAGACTGGGCCGAATCCGACCGCATCCGCGACCAGCTCACCGCCATGGGCGTAGTGCTGGAAGACGGCAAGGGCGGCACGACCTGGCGTCTGGCTGACTGATAGCGTCATCCGCTGCAAAACAAAACCCGCCTTGTGCGGGTTTTTGTTTTTTGGGTTATCCAGGGATTCTTGGTTGGCAGGCCTGACGCCATCGCCAGCAGGCTAGCGCCCACATTTAATTTTCGTCATGTTTGAATCTTGGGTTCGACGCAGATCCCTTGTGGGAGCGAGCCTGCTCGCGATGGTCTCAAGGCTGCCACCGCCAGTGCGGCTAAATTGTCATTCCGACTGGCGCAACCGCTTGTACAGGGTATTGCGACTGACCCCTAACCGCCGGGCTAAATACGAAATATTCCCCCCAGCCGCCGCCAACTGCCGATTCAAATCCTCGGCGTCATTCAAATCCACCGCCAGCGACTCCGGCGAATCCACCGGCTCCATCTCCAGGTCCACAAAAAAATCATCCGGCAAATGCTCCGGCCGCACCGGTTGTTCCTCGGCCATGGCCAGCGCCACCTGCATCACGCTGCTGACTTGGCGCAAATTCCCAGGCCACGGATGACGACTGAACAACTCCATCACCTCACGACTCAATCCTGCCCATTGCGACGTCTCGCGATGCTGTTCCCACAGCCGCGTGAACAGCGCCTGCTTGTCGCTGCGTTCGCGCAGTGGCGGCAATTCCAGGGTCAAACCACCAATTCGGTAATACAGGTCTTCACGAAACCGCCCCAATTGCACCTGCTCGCGCAACGAACGGTTGGTCGCCGAGATAATCCGTATATCCACCGGGAACAGCTCGCTGCTGCCCACCGGCTGTACGCAACGTTCCTGCAAAACCCTTAACAAACGAGCCTGGGTCGGCAACGGCATGTCGCCGATTTCATCAAGGAAGAGGGTGCCCTTGTCGGCCTTGCGGATCAGCCCGATGCTGCCTTTCTGGTTCGCTCCCGTGAACGCTCCCTTCTCGTAGCCAAATAACTCCGATTCCACCAGTTCGGCGGGGATCGCTGCACAGTTCACGGCAATAAATGCCTGTTTGCTGCGAGAGCTGGCCTGGTGCAGGGCTTTGACGAACACTTCCTTGCCGACCCCGGTTTCACCGTGGATGAGCAGTGGAATGTCTTTTTCCAGCAAACGCTCGGCCTGCCGCACGGCCTTTTCCACGCGGCTGTCACCGAAGTGCAGAGTGTTCAGGCTGATCGCTGCCGGTGCGGCCACGGCGGGTTCAGCGCTTTTCGCTTCGGAAAAAAGCCGTGCCTGGATCGGCACTTGTTTAGGTCGTTTCAACAGGCACTGAAAGCGGTTTCGCCCCGACGTCTGCAGGGCGAACGGCAGACCCTCCGGCTGATTCAGCAGCTCCAGCAGCGAGACCTTGAACAGGCTTTCAACGCTGACCCGCGACAGGCTGATGCCCAGCAAGTTGTCGGCCCGTCGATTGGCTGACAGCACCTGACCGGTCTCATCGAAAATCAACAGCCCGGCCCATTGGCTGTCCAGATTGTTCAACCCGGTGTTGAAGGTCAGTTGAAAATGCTGGCCATGGAACAGGTTAAGGATCAACCGGTTCTCCACGGTCTGGCTCATCATCTTGACCATGCCCAAGGTGTGGGAGGGCGGCAGGTAGCTGTCGCTGGACACGTCCAGTACCGCGATGACTTTGCGCTCGGCATCGAAAATAGGCGCGGCGGAACCGGTCATGAAACGGTTGGCCTTGAGGAAATGTTCATCGTGCTCGATGTGCACGGCCTGCTCACACGCCAGTGCGGTGCCGATGGCATTGGTGCCGCTGCTACGCTCCATCCAGCTCGCGCCGGCACTGAAGCCATGCGTCAGCTTCGGTTCGATAAACCGCTGAGTTCCCCAGGACGTGAGCACCTGGCCCTGATTGTCGGCGAGCATGATCAGGCAGTTGGAATTGCTGAGGATGTTCTCGTAATACGGCAGCACTTCCTGGTGAGTGGTCTGCACCAGCGAGTGCTGGCTCTCGAGCAACTGCGCAATGCCCTCGGCGGGCAGTTGGTCGAATTTCGGGGCGCTTTGATGATTGAGACCAAACGCGCGGCATCGGGACCATGAATCCTGAATGATGGCGTCGTGGGACAGCGGCTGGGCAGGTGCGGCCATGGCAGTCGATCTCTGAGCATTATTATTTTTGTTGTAAGTAACGCGATTCATGTAGCAGCTGCCGAAGGCTGCGTCCGGCGACGCAGTCGTCGTAAAACGGTTTATGCGATTTCCCTGACACTCCGCGCCGCCTGATTTCACGACGGCTTCGCCGCCGGACGCAGCCTTCGGCAGCTGCTACACAGGGTGTGTATCTCGACATTCTTCGCAGTAAAACGGTGTGTAGAGTGTTGTTCACTATTGTTCATTGTCAACGGTCGAAGTGTTCAATTGTTCAGGTGCGATTGTTCATTTCTGTTCAGCATCGAAAGCAATATCAACACCGTCTCAGAGGATTCTGAAGCGGATCAATCACTTGCAATTTCTGGCACGAATGTCGCTCTGTAGCTCCGGTCGCTTGACTCCAATAATAAAAAGGCCGAGCCATGTCATTAACCCTGGAACACGTCAGCCGCACCGTCGAGGGCCAACTCTGGATCGACGACGCCAGCTTGAGTTTCGAACCTGGTTCCTTCAACGTTTTGCTCGGTCGCACCCTTTCCGGCAAAACCAGCCTCATGCGCCTGATGGCCGGTCTGGACAAGCCCGACAGTGGCCGCATCCTGATGAATGGTGTCGACGTCACCCAGCGCCCGGTGCGCCTGCGCAACGTGTCGATGGTCTATCAGCAGTTCATCAACTACCCAACCATGACCGTGTTCGAGAACATCGCCTCGCCGTTGCGCCAGGGCGGTGTTTCCAACGAAATGATCCAGAGCAAAGTGCTCGAAACCGCGAAGATGCTGCGCATCGAGAAATTCCTCCAGCGCCATCCCCTCGAACTTTCCGGCGGCCAACAACAGCGCACGGCCATGGCACGCGCACTGGTGAAGGATGCGGAGCTGATCCTGTTCGACGAGCCGCTGGTCAACCTCGACTACAAGCTTCGCGAAGAGCTGCGCCAGGAAATGCGCGAGCTGTTCAAGGCGCGGCACACCATTGCCATCTACGCCACCACCGAACCTAACGAAGCCCTGGCCCTGGGCGGTACCACGACCATTCTTCACGAGGGGCGGGTGATCCAGAGCGGCAAGTCTTCCGAGGTCTATCACCAGCCACAAACCGTGTTGGCGGCGGAGCTGTTCTCCGAGCCGCCGATCAACCTGATGCCGGGGCGCATCGCTGGCAACGAAGTCAGCTTCGCCAACTTTGTGCACTTTCCGCTGAACGTCGACCTGCGCCCGGTGGGCGAGGGCGAGTTCCGCTTTGGCGTGCGGCCCAGCCATATCTCGCTGGTGCCGAGCAACGACGATGACCTGGAACTGGCGGTGACCGTCGAGGTGGCCGAGATCAGTGGTTCGGAAACCTTCCTGCACGTGCGCAACGAACATTTCCTGTTGGTGCTGCACCTGCCAGGCGTTCATGAATACGACGTGGATGCGCCGATTCGCATCTATATCCCGACCCATAAATTGTTTGTGTTCGATGCGCAGGGGCGGCTGGTCCAGGCGCCCGGTCGCCGTATCGCGAGGGTTGCCTGATGGCCGAAATCCGATTGCAGAACCTCGCCCACAGCTACACCCGCACACCGACCGGTCCCGAGGATTACGCGATTCGCGAAATGGACCACATCTGGGAACAGGGTGGCGCCTACGCGCTGCTTGGACCTTCGGGCTGCGGCAAATCGACCTTGCTCAACATCATTTCCGGTCTGCTGAGTCCTTCCCAGGGCCAGGTGCTGTTCGACAACAAAGTGGTCAACGACCTGACGCCTGAGAAGCGCAACATCGCCCAGGTTTTCCAGTTTCCTGTGGTCTACGACACCATGACCGTGTTCGACAATCTCGCCTTCCCGCTGCGTAATCAGGGCATGGGCGAGGCGAAAGTCCACAGCAAGGTTCAGGAAATCGCCGAGGTTCTCGACCTGCAGGCGCTGCTGAACAAGAAGGCGCGCAACCTCACCGCTGACGAAAAACAGAAAGTCTCCATGGGGCGCGGACTGGTGCGCGATGACGTCTCCGCGATCCTCTTCGATGAGCCGCTGACGGTGATCGACCCCCACCTTAAATGGAAGCTGCGGCGCAAGCTCAAGCAGATCCACGAGCAGTTCAACATCACCATGGTCTACGTCACCCACGATCAACTGGAGGCCTCGACCTTCGCCGACAAGATCGCGGTGATGTATGGCGGGCAGATCGTGCAGTTCGGTACGCCACGGGAATTGTTCGAGCGGCCGAGCCACACCTTTGTCGGTTACTTCATTGGCAGCCCCGGGATGAACCTGATCGAAGTGCAGCCGCAGCCGGGGGGCGTGGGTTTCGCGTCGACCCATCTACCGTTGTCCGACGCTCAACTGCAGCGCATCGCCGAGTCCGAATGGCACACTTTGAAAGTAGGCATCCGCCCGGAGTTTATCCATGTGTGGGAGGAGCCCTTTGATGACGCCATGCGGGCCGACGTCGTACACGTCGAAGACCTCGGTACCTACAAGATCATGACGCTTAACCTCGACGGCGCCCCGTTGAAAGTGCGCCTGGCTGAAGACAAGCCGGTGCCGGAAGGTACGGCGTACATCAGTTTTCCGGCGCAATGGTTGATGGTCTATGCCGATGATTATTTGTTGCCAGCGCAAGCCAATAACAGGGAGCAGCCATGAACAAGGTGCAGAACAACAAGGCGTGGTGGCTGGTCTTGCCGGTGTTTTTGCTGGTGGCCTTTAGCGCGGTGATCCCGATGATGACCGTGGTCAACTATTCGGTGCAGGACATATTTGACCAGTCCAGCCGCTACTTCGTTGGCGCCGATTGGTACAAGCAGGTACTGCTCGATCCGCGTCTGCATGACTCGCTGCTGCGCCAGTTCATCTATTCCGGTTGCGTGCTGCTGATCGAAATCCCGCTGGGCATTGCTATTGCCCTGACCATGCCGACCAAGGGCCGCTGGTCCTCGTTGGTGCTGATCATCCTGGCGATTCCGCTGCTGATTCCGTGGAACGTGGTCGGCACCATCTGGCAGATCTTCGGCCGCGCCGACATTGGCTTGCTGGGCTCCAGCCTTAACGCCATGGGCATCAACTACAACTACGCGGCGAACACCATGGACGCCTGGGTCACGGTGCTGGTGATGGACGTCTGGCACTGGACGTCCCTGGTAGCGCTGTTGTGCTTCTCCGGCCTGCGCGCCATTCCGGATGTGTATTACCAGGCGGCGCGGATTGATCGGGCGTCGGCGTGGGCGGTCTTCCGGCACATCCAGTTGCCCAAGCTCAAGAGCGTGCTGTTGATTGCGGTGATGCTGCGGTTCATGGACAGTTTCATGATCTACACCGAGCCGTTCGTGCTGACCGGTGGCGGCCCGGGGAATGCCACGACCTTCCTCAGCCAGACCCTGACCCAAATGGCCATCGGGCAGTTCGACCTCGGTCCGGCCGCGGCTTTCTCGCTGGTGTATTTCCTGATCATCCTGTTGGTGTCCTGGCTGTTCTACACCGCCATGACTCACTCTGACGCCAACCGCTGAGGTCTGCCATGAGCAAAAGAAAGCTTATCCCGCTGCTCATCTACATCCTGTTCCTGCTGGTACCGATCTACTGGCTGCTGAACATGTCGTTCAAGAGCAATACCGAAATCCTCGGCGGCCTGACGCTGTTTCCGCAGGATTTCACCCTTGCCAATTACAAGGTGATCTTTACTGATCCGGCCTGGTACACCGGTTACCTCAATTCGCTGTATTACGTCAGCCTCAACACGGTGATCTCCCTGAGCGTCGCGTTGCCGGCAGCTTATGCGTTCTCGCGCTATCGTTTTCTCGGCGACAAGCACCTGTTTTTCTGGCTGCTGACCAATCGCATGGCGCCGCCTGCGGTGTTCCTGCTGCCGTTTTTCCAGCTGTATTCGTCGATCGGCCTGTTTGACACCCACATCGCAGTGGCCTTGGCTCACTGCCTGTTTAACGTGCCATTGGCGGTGTGGATTCTTGAAGGGTTCATGTCCGGTGTTCCGAAGGAGATCGACGAAACGGCCTACATCGACGGCTACAGTTTTCCCAAGTTCTTCGTGAAGATTTTCATTCCGCTGATTGGTTCCGGCATCGGGGTGACGGCGTTTTTCTGCTTCATGTTTTCCTGGGTCGAACTGCTGCTGGCGCGCACGCTGACGTCGGTGAATGCCAAACCGATTGCGGCGGTGATGACCCGAACGGTATCGGCGTCCGGCATTGACTGGGGCGTGCTGGCAGCGGCGGGGGTGTTGACCATTCTGCCCGGCATGCTGGTGATCTGGTTTGTTCGCAACCACGTGGCCAAGGGCTTTGCCTTGGGCCGGGTATGAGGAACTGATGATGGAATGGATGAGTTGGACGGTCCCCACCGCGGCGTTCTTCATCGTCATTGGCCTGATTCTGGTAGGCATGACGACCTGGGAATTGCGTTCGCCGAGCGTTCTGCGGCGAGGTTTTCTACCGATTGCCACCACCCGTGGCGATCGGCTGTTTATCGGTCTTCTCGGCAGCGCCTACCTGCATCTGCTGGTAATCGGCGTCACCGACTGGAGCATCTGGGTGGCGTCCGCGTTGTCCCTGGTGTGGCTGTTGGCTGTGATGCGCTGGGGCTAGTCGAATCGATCGGCAATGTTGCTCCGAAAATCAAACAGGAGGTCTCTATGTTCGACAAAAACAATAAGCTGCGACATAGCGTTTCATTGGCAGCCATGCTGGCACTCAGCGGGTTGAGCGCTGCGGCTTGGGCCGATGCTTATGAAGATGCCGCGAAAAAATGGATAGGCAGCGAATTCAAACCGTCCACCCTCACGCCAGAGCAGCAGCTCGAGGAACTGAAGTGGTTCATCAAGGCGGCCGAACCGTTTCGCGGGATGAACATCAAGGTTGTTTCTGAGACCCTGACCACTCACGAATATGAGTCCAAGGTGCTGGCCAAGGCCTTTACCGAGATCACCGGGATCAAGCTGACCCACGACCTGCTGCAAGAAGGCGACGTGGTGGAAAAGCTGCAGACCGTGATGCAGTCGGACAAGAGCATCTATGACGGTTGGGTCAACGACTCCGACCTGATCGGTACGCATTTTCGCTACGGCAAGACTGAATCGATCACCGACCTGATGGCCAACGAAGGCAAGAACTTCACTTCACCAACCCTGGACATCAAAGACTTCATCGGCATTTCCTTCACCACCGCGCCGGACGGCAAAATCTATCAACTGCCCGACCAGCAATTCGCCAACCTTTACTGGTTTCGCGCCGACTGGTTCGAGCGGCCTGACCTGAAAGCCAAGTTCAAGGAAAAGTACGGGTACGAACTGGGTGTGCCGGTTAACTGGTCAGCCTATGAAGACATCGCCAAATTCTTCAGCGAAGACGTCAAGGAAATCGACGGCAAGCGTATCTACGGGCACATGGACTACGGCAAGAAAGACCCGTCCCTGGGCTGGCGTTTCACCGATGCCTGGTTCTCCATGGCCGGTGGCGGCGACAAAGGCATTCCCAACGGTTTACCGGTGGACGAGTGGGGCATCCGCGTCGAGGACTGCCATCCGGTCGGCTCCAGCGTGACCCGTGGCGGCGATACCAATGGCCCGGCTGCGGTGTATGCGACGCAGAAGTACGTCGACTGGATGAAGGCCTACGCACCACCGGAAGCGGCAGGCATGACGTTCTCCGAATCCGGCCCAGTGCCGTCCCAGGGCAACATTGCCCAACAGATCTTCTGGTACACCGCCTTTACTGCCGACATGACGAAACCGGGCTTGCCGGTAGTGAACGCTGACGGCACGCCTAAATGGCGCATGGCACCGTCGCCACGTGGGCCGTATTGGGAAGAGGGCATGAAGCTTGGTTACCAGGACGTGGGGTCCTGGACGTTCATGAAGTCGACGCCTGAAAAACAAAAACTTGCGGCCTGGCTGTATGCGCAGTTCGTGACCTCGAAAACCGTCTCGCTGAAGAAAACCATCGTCGGCCTGACGCCTATTCGCGAGTCGGACATTAACTCGCAAGCCATGACCGACCTCGCGCCTAAACTCGGCGGCCTGGTGGAGTTCTATCGCAGCCCGGCCCGTGTGCAATGGACCCCGACCGGGACCAACGTGCCGGACTATCCGCGCCTGGCACAACTGTGGTGGAGCCACATCGCCGAAGCCGCGAGCGGCGAGAAAACCCCGCAACAGGCACTCGATGGCCTGGCCAAGGATCAGGACGCGATCATGACCCGCCTGGAACGCTCCAAGGCACAGCCGGTGTGCGGACCGAAGATGAACCCGGAACGGGATGCGCAATACTGGTTCGATCAGCCGGGCGCACCGAAACCGAAACTGGCGAACGAAAAGCCTAAAGGCGAAACCGTGAGCTATACCGAACTGCTGAAATCCTGGGCGGATGCGCGTAAGTAGGTTGATGTATTTTGAAAGGCGAACGGCACCGTGAGGTGCCGTTTTTTGTTGGTGTCTGTTCCACCGCAATCGCTGGCAAGCCAGCTCCCACACGGGGGCGGGGTCATGCACAGAGTTTGTGTTCACCGCAGATCCACTGTAGGAGCGGGCCTGCTCGCGATGAAGCCAGTTCAGTCGCGAAATTTCATCAGCCAAACGAGGTCTCCAGGTTGAGCAACCGGGTATAGGGGCGATTTGTGGCTGAGGCATTCAGGATGGCGCCCGAGCACCGATGAAGTACTCCAGGCCTTCGGGGAAATCCACTTTGAGAAGTCTTGAAATTTGAGCCACCTGGCTGCCCGTCAGCTCTAGCTCGCCAGGCTCTATTTCTTCCAGAGATTTTGATTCAGTCAGCTGAGCAAGCGCCTGGTTTAACGCCTGCTCCTTTATCGTCAGCTCAAACTGCAATGAATCGTCCAGCTTGTCGTCCGGGTAAAAACCGGTGATGGATAGATAGCGCATTTTCTTCTTTATCTCTCACTCATGCCGTCAGCCAACGCTGTCAGACAATTGACCCGGATATTCGGTGTGGCCCCTGTAGGAGCTGCCGCAGGCTGCGATCTTTTGATCTACATAGCACTACGGTTTACTACCATACGTGCCGATACCTAAATGAAACTTGGTAATCAAAAACGGCAGGTTCAATTTGGTGCTTAAACAAAGATTGAAGATCAGGAATCCACGCGGCTAAGACGTCAAACCCTCCGTCGTATATCTCAGGTTCCGCCATGAGCCCCAATGCTTCGATTACCGAACCATCATCGCCGAGGTCCACGGAGTATTCCTTGCCAACTCCTATTTCCGTTTCTTTGTCGTACCAGTTCAATCTGACTTTTATTCCCATCTCGAGTTACCAGACATCGCGATAGTCAAACGCCACCTGATAGTCGTAGGCGGACAGATCGATAGCCTGCTGAAAATGAGGTTGAAGATGAGCGACCCAACTTTCTAGCACGTTGAAACCGCCATTGTTTATGTTGTTCTCAATGGGGATGCCTAGCGCATCCAACACAACGGGGTCCTGGCCAAAATCTTTTGACATCTCCTCCCCAACGCCCAGCTCGGATTCTTTGTCGTACCATTCCAATCTGATTCTCAAACCCACGCCGCCTCCATCGTTACCGTCATTTTTATGTCCTTTCGGGGAGAGCACTGGGGGCTCCATTTTCGGTAATCATTAATCGTAAGAAGTCAGGAAAAAATTAAGATTTGCAGGCAGTTTGATCGAACATGCTTTTTCTATCGCGGTGATGTGTTGCTCTGTTAGCAGGTAATCATGCAGTGGGTCTTCATCATTTTTCCAACCCATGATCAACGCGAGCTCAGCAAGCGAAATAAAGATCTCCTTTTCAAAGGAAGGGAAGTCTTCACCTTCCGGAACTCCCATAACGATAAACTTCATGGTTCTACTGTCCTTGTTGGGTCTGCAGGTTTATTTTGGACACCTGTTTCATAGTTGAACTCTCCAAGATGTTTGCCGCGTTTGTTGTATTTTTCCACCGCCCCATGTCGGAAGTCCCACTCGTAGATTGTCCCTTTTCTATCTTTCCAGCGGGGGCGTAATCCCCCACCGCCTTGAATTACAGTTTTTGGGCTAGCCCATCTGGCGCCCGGAAAAGCTGGAAGAAAATCAGGCTTTTGATGATAAGTAACCTGAGGCGTGCTTAGTACGATGTAAACCGGCCTAACCCCCGACCCCACCGGAAACACAAGAATAAAATCCTTGTACTCAGGCGGGTGAATCGGATTAACGATGATGCTGTCAGCCAGTTTCGTCGGCGGATAAACCCATATGTGAGGTGCTTGCGGCGCAGCTTGCAGTGCCGGAATACCAAGAATGTCGGACCCGTCCTCAGCCGGAGTCCAGATCAGCTCGACACCATCCCCCAGTTCCGCCACTTGCTGGGTGCCGCGCAAGGTGAACTGCACGACATCGACCATTTCCCAATCGCGGTTCTTGCCCGTGTAAAAACCGTAACCCTTGAGACTGCCGTCGTCCTGCTGTTCGACGTTCAGCCGAACGCGCGTACGGGCTTGTTTGAGGGCGCGTAGCTGTTCTTCGGAATAGAGCGCGCTGTCGCCGAGGCTGGGCGTCCAGAACACGGCCACCACGCCGGCC
>NZ_WFGV02000078.1 GCF_010095445.2 Pseudomonas sp. TNT3 | reverse complement strand
CGCCGCCGATCACCAACAATCGCGTATCGGCCGTCACCAGACTGCGCTCCAGCGCATCCCACGCCGTGGTGTACGGCACGCCGAGGCTGGCGGCCTGGGCGAAGGACAGGTGGGTCGGTTTGCGTGCGACGCCATTGGCCGGCAGTTTCACGAATTGCGCATGAGAGCCATCGGCGAAAAAACCCAACTCACGCCCCGTGCCCCAGACCTCCTGGCCTATCAGTGCCTGCGGACCTTGCACAACGATGCCGGCGAAGTCGCGGCCGGGAATGCGCGGCAACGTGGTGTAGGGAAAACGCCCCAGCACATTCTTAACATCGCTGGGGTTCAGGCCGGCGGCTTTGATTTCGACCAGCACCTCATCAGCGCCGGCAACAGGGGCGGGAATCTCAACATAGCGAAGGGCCGAAAGGTCGCCCGTTTTGTCGAACTGCAGTGCATTCATGGAAGGTGTCCAATTTTGAAGGAACAGAATTCAAGAGATCCAGCCAGCGATCAGTTGCCGCCCCAGCGGCCACAACTGCTCTCCGGCGAGCATGCCGAGCAGGCCTAACAGCGCAATCGCGGGCGGTGCTGGCGAACGAAAATCCAGCGCGCCGTACAGCAGGCCGACGCCCAGACCGATCACAATCGAGATGAGGTAATTCATGGCAGCATCCAGGCGTTTAGATAAGCCTGAAGTCTATAAGCGGGTCACGTCGCGTATCGGCCAAGCGCTTCTGAATCTCGGCCAAACGATCAGTCCGGACGCTGACTTGCGCAAAACTGTGAGGGGGCGACACCCAGCTCCCGACGGAACATGTCGCTGAAGCTGCTCGGCGAATAGCCCAGCTCCCGTGCAATCGCGCTGACCGGTACACCCTGAATCAATTCCGCCACCGCCGTCGCCAGTTGGACCTGCCGCCGCCACTCGGCGAAGCCCATGCCCAGGCCGTCCTTGAATAATCGCGCCAGAGTGCGCACGCTGGCACCGACGTTTTCCGCGTACTGTTCGAAGGGAACGTCCAGCGAGGGATTGGCCATGACGGCCTGGCACAAGCTCATCAGGCGCCGGTCGGAATCGTCCGGCAGCGGTATTTTCAGCAGGGATCGCCCGGCTCGCCTAAGCTCCAACAACGCCAGGTTCACCAGCGCCTCGTAATACTCGGGGGCGCCGTCCTCACCCTGCTCCACCAGCCTGACGATCAACTCACGCAGCAACCCACCCACTTCGATCACCTGGACCGTGTCGTCCAGCGTCGCCGCCAATGAAGGGCGCAGGTAGATATTGCGCATCTGCAAGTCCGAGACCACACGAATGCCATGGGGCACGCCCGGCGGCAGCCAGACCGCGCGCTGCGGCGGAACCACTAGCGCCTCATGCGGCGTTTCGACCCACATGACCCCACTCATCGCATACAGCAACTGGCCCCAGACATGCTCGTGGGGCTCGATGAATAGCCCGCGCGGATAGGTGCGCGCGAGCGGTTGCACAGGCACATCGGTATCACTCAGATCTGGGGGCGCGGCGAGGGCCATGGGCAATGATCATTGGGGTTTTCAGGAGATGCATGTTAACGAGCGAACAGTCAGGCCGCCACTGGTCACAGCCGTCTGACAATCCGACTGAATTTTCCGCGACGCCCACGATCCTTTTAATACCACAGGGAGGAATACGGGCTTTATGAACAACGCAAAACTATTCGTCATTGAATACACCCTTCATGGCGCCCCCAAGTCTTTCATTATCCGTCTGGACAAGATGGACAACGCAGAGGCTTGGCATTGGGCAAGCTGTGACGCCGGCGTGGGTCGGATCCCGCGCTTTGGCCGAGAGAAGGTGCAGAAAACCAGCAAACCGATGGCGGAGAAATTCGGGGTCGAGAATGTGACCTGGCGACCCGCAGGCTAAGTATCAACAGGGGAGGGGAATTCAGACGACAGTGGAGCCAGGAAGGCTCCACTTTCTTTGGGCGACTGATCAGCTTTTGGCGCACTTGCAGCCTTTGGACGAGCATTCTTCGCCATGCTCATGATGCTTGGCACAGGCCTCGCAGCAGTAGTGCTTGCCGTGTCGCGCGATCGGATGTTCACCCAGCTTGCACTCGCATTTCGGGCAGTCGCAGGTATCGGTTTTGGTCACTGTCATGGTTTGACTCCATTGTTATGGTCGTCCGGGTGCGGCGGATGCGCACTCGTCACTGACAGTGTAGGAGCTGTGTACATCCCTGTAGCAGCTGCCGAGCCTGCGAGGCTGCGTTCGAGGACGAAGTCCTCGCCAGACTGTCGAAACAAACGCAGCCTCGCAGGCTCGGCAGCTGCTACAGGGTTAGTCGTTATCGCCTAAGCGCTGCGGGTATTGCTGCGGTACATGAACAGCAACGCCAAGGCGAGGCACACCATCGCCAGGATACGGCTGCTGGACAACTCGATCGCCGGATTACCCAGCCAGCCGAAATTGTCGATCAACATGCCCATGCCCAGTTGCCCCACGATCACTGCCACCGTCGCCACTGCCGTACCCACCCGTGGTACCGCGCCGACCATGACCATCATGTAGACCACGCCGAACAACGCGCCACTGAGCTGCCATTTCGGCACGTCCAGCAGGCTCACCGCATGGGCCGGTTCGAAAAACAGAATCAGCAATCCGGTCACCACCGCACCCACCACGAAGGTCAACAGGCTGCTGCGCAACACACCGACCGTTTCACCCAGACGTCCGTTGATCGCCGCCTGCACACTCAACACCGCACCGGCAGCCACGACCACCGCCAACAAAATAATCAGATTCATCATCAACCTCTCGCGATCAGAACAAGTGCCGCCACAATCAGCAGCAAGGCCAGCCAACGTTCGCCGTTGACCTTTTTACGCGCGGCGCCGAACCAGCCGAAATGGTCGATCAACACACTCTTGCCGACCTGCCCGGAAAGGATCGCGATCATGGTCATGGCAATGCCGATATGGGGTGTGGCCAGGGTCAGCACGATGACGTACATCGGTCCCAGAAAACCGCCGATCAATTGCCAGCGCGGCAAGGTGTTCAAGGCCGGACCCTGTTGCGGGCCGCTGAACAACAGCAGCAAAAACAGAATCGCCGAGCCAACACCGAAGATGCTCAAGGTCGCCCACAGGTGCCCGACCTGAACCCCCAGCGGCCCGAGCAACCCGGCCTCCACGGAAAGGCCCATTCCGGCCAGAATCACCAGCGGCAACAGCAGCAGCCGAAGTCCTGGTTTGGTTGCAGGCGCAGGAACAACGCCGGCTTGTTCGATTGAAGAAGATTGCATAAGCAGTACCCGTGATCAGTTGGCCCAACCCGTGAGTGCGAGTCTGCTCGCTCCCACTGGGTGGAATAGGCGCGCATTATCGTCTGGCGATCCTTTGCGATAAATGGGAGCATCCGGACAACACTTTTGCGCAAACCGCACAGCAGGACATTCCCATGCAGGGCCTCAACGAGTTTGGTTTCAAGGCACTCCGACTTTTTGTCGCGGTGCTCGACCACGGCAGTTTTTCCGAAGTCGCCCGTCGCGAAGGCCTGGCGCCCTCTTCGATCTCCCGGCAAATCCAGCTAATGGAGCAGGCCTTGAACCAGCAATTGCTCTATCGCCACACCCGCGCCGTCACGCCGACCGAGGCCGGACGCATGCTCGGGCATCACGCGCGGCTGGTGCTGGTGCAACTGGAAGAAGCCGAACAGGCGTTGCAGGAACAGCAAAGCGAGCCCAGCGGACTGGTGCGGATCAATGCGCCGGTGGTGTTCGGGCAGCGTCACCTGACGCCGTGGCTGGGGCAGTTATGCGAGCGCTATCCGAAGCTGCAACTGGATATCCAGCAGACCGACACTTACGTCGACCCGCTGCAGGAAGGCGCAGACCTGTTGTTTCGCATCGGCCCGCTGCACGATTCCAGCATGCAGGCGCGCATCCTGGCGCCCCATCGCTTTCAGGTAGCGGCAAGCCCGGCGTACCTCAAACGCCATGGCTCGCCGAAACACCCCGATGAGCTGGCTGCGCATCAGTGCCTTGCCTACAAAGGGGTCACGGGCCAGCAGCGCTGGTTTTTCCGCAAGGATCAACAGGACTGGACGCCCTACCCGGTCACCGGGCCGATCACAGGCAATCACGCCGACACCCTCACCCAGGCCGCCGAACAGGGACTGGGGCTGGTGATGTTTCCGTCCTGGCTGATTGGCGAAGCCGTGCGCAACGGCACGCTGGTGCCAGTGCTGGGGGACTATCAGGTGTCCAACAGCCTCGAGCCCCAACAGATCGCGGTGCTATGGCCTGGCAGCCGACGGTTGTCGGTGAAGGTCAGGACGGTGATTGATTTTTACGTGGAGTGTTTTGGCGTGGTGCCGTATTGGGACAGGCCGTAACAGTTGCCTACTGCCTCCGACACCCCGGAAGACCTGTAGCAGCTGGCGAAGCCTGCGTTGGGTCCGCGAAGCGGCCCCCGATTTTCAAGTGAAAATCACAGGGTGCTGGGCAGCGCCCGCTTCGGTCGAGCGCGACCCCGGCGCCAACGCAGCCTTCGGCAGCTGCTACAAGTGTGTGTGTTCCAAGGACATCCTTGGGTCAGATACGAAACTGCCCGACCAGCTTGCCCAACCGCTGTCCCAGGTCCGCAAGGCTGCGGGTGGTCTGCGCGCCGAGCTGGGTTTCGTCGGCGACGCTGTCCACGGCCACCGCGATCTGATGCACGCTGCGGTTGATCTCTTCGGCCACAGCCGTTTGCTCCTCGGCGGCGCTGGCGATCTGCGCGTTCATCGCGTTGATGGTGGCGATCAGTTGCGCCATGGTGTCCAGCGACGCACCCGCTTCATTGGCCTGAGCGCTGGTGCCGTCGCCGGCTTCGCTGGAGCGGCGCATGGCGTCCACGGCGGACTGGGTGCCGGCCTGCAAGCGGTCGATCATGCTCTGGATTTCCTGAGTGCTGATTTGCGTGCGACTGGCCAACGCCCGCACCTCGTCCGCCACCACTGCAAACCCTCGGCCCGCTTCGCCAGCGCGAGCCGCTTCGATGGCAGCGTTCAGCGCCAGCAAGTTGGTCTGATCGGCAATCGAACGGATCACACCGAGCACACTGACAATCGATGACACGTCTTTCTGCAAGCTGTCGAGGGACACGCCGCTGCTGCGAATATCGTCCACCAATGCATGAATCTTGACGATGCTGCCAGCCACCACGCGCTTGGCCGCCTGGCCTTCTTCGTCGGTCTGCTGGGCGGCCACCGCCGCGTTCTGCGCGCTTTTCGCCACTTCCTGGGCCGCCGCCGACATCTCGTTGATCGCCGTGGCCACCTGATCCGTCTCATGGCGCTGACGTTCCATGGCCTTGTCCGAACGCTGGGCCTGATCGGACACCTGATTCACCAACCCGGTCAGTTGCGAAGTCATTTCGGTGATCTGCCGCACCAGCCCATGGATCTTGTCGACGAAGCGGTTGAACGAGCCGGCCAGTTCACCGAGTTCATCCTTGCTGGTGACGGTCAGACGGCGGGTCAGGTCGCCCTCGCCCGCCGCAATGTCGTCCAGGTTGGCTTTCATCAGGGTCAGCGGACGCAAGATGGTGTTGGCCAGCAACAGACCGGCGACGGCGATCACCAGCAACACCAGCAGCGCGATGCCGACAATGCTCAGCACTACGCCTTCCATCCGCTCGTGCACCTTGGCTTCGACCAGTGCAACCTGCGCTTCGATGCCATCGAGATTGACCGACGTGCCGACCGCCATGTCCCACTTCGGCAGGAATTCGGTGTAGCCGAGTTTGGGCACCAGCACCTGACTGTTACCCGGCAGTGGCGAGCTGTATTGCAGATAGTGGGTGCCATCCTTCGCGACCTTCACCAGGTCGCGGTTGACGTAGACGCCATTCGGATCGCGGTTGTCCTTGAAGCTCTGGCCGACGCCTTCCGGGCTGTTGGCCTTGAACAGGCGCACGGTGTTGGAGTCGTAGCCGAAGAAGTAGCCATCCTTGCCGTAGCTGATGCTCGACAGCAGCTTGACCGCCTGGGCCCGTGCCGCGTCATCGCCGGGGGCGGCAGCGTCGTAAAGCGGTTTGATCGCGGTCATGGCCACGGCGACGTAGCTTTGCAGGGTCGTCTTGGCGTCGCTGAGCAGACGCTGACGCGTTTCCTCGACTTCGTTGCGGGCCTGTTGCTGGAGAATGAACAAGGTGGTCAGGCTGATGACCAGCGCAAAGAGCAATACCGGGAGGACGGCAAGGGACAGGACTTTAGCCTTCAAGCTCATGCGCATGACGTTCACTCTTTTGATGTTATTGGCGTGGTTAAAGCTTTAACGGCACGCCAGGTCAAAAGTTGAATGCGGTCATTGTGGGAGTGTGGCTGTGTGGCGAGGGGATTTATCCCCTCGCCACACAGCCCCTGCTTTTGTAAGTCAGAGCACCATCGCCGCCACCCAGCCAAACGCCAGCAACGGCAAGTTGTAGTGCAGGAACGTTGGCACCACGGTGTCCCAGATATGGTGATGCTGGCCGTCGATGTTCAAACCGGAGGTCGGGCCCAGGGTCGAGTCCGAAGCAGGCGAGCCCGCGTCACCCAAGGCACCGGCCGTACCGACGATGCTGATGATCGCCAGCGGACTGAACCCCAGCTGCACGCACAACGGCACGAAAATCACCGCCAGGATCGGCACGGTGGAAAACGATGAGCCGATGCCCATGGTCACCAACAGGCCGACCAGCAACATCAGCAAGGCGCCAATGGCTTTGCTGTGGCCGATCCATGACGCCGAGGTTTCGACCAGCGATTGCACGTCCCCGGTAGCTTTGATCACTTCGCCAAAGCCGGATGCGGCGATCATGATGAAGCCGATCATGGCCATCATCTTCATGCCTTCGGTGAACAGGTCATCGGTATCACGCCACTTGACAATGCCCGACACCGAGAAGATCAGAAACCCCGCCAGCGCACCGATGATCATCGAATCCAGCAGCAGCTGAATGACGAACGCGGCAACGATGGCCAGTCCCGCCACCATCAGGCTCAGCGGGTTGTATTGCACGGCCACCTGCTCGACCTGCTCGATCTTCCCCAGGTCGTAGACGCGTTTCTTGCGGTAGCTGAAGAACGCTACGGCGAGCCCGAACACCATGCCCAGCGCCGGAATACCCATGGCATGGGTAACGTTGATGCCGCTGATGTCCACACCACTGCGGGCGACGTTGGCCAGCAGGATTTCATTGAGAAAGATGTTACCGAAGCCTACCGGCAGGAACATGTACGGCGTGATCAGGCCGAATGTCATGACACAGGCGATCAGCCGCCGGTCCAGTTGCAGCTTGGTCAGCACGTATAAAAGCGGCGGAACCAGCAACGGAATGAAGGCGATGTGTATCGGCAAAATGTTCTGCGAGGCAATGGCCACCACCCACAGCAAGCCGATCAGCAGCCACTTGACCCGGCCGCCCCCACTGGCGTGCTGGCGATCGACCATCGCCAGGGCCTTGTCAGCCAGCGCATGGGCCATGCCGGATTTGGCGATCGCCACGGCAAAAGCCCCCAGCAACGCATAGGACAACGCCACCGTCGCCCCGCCGCCGAGGCCGCTATTGAAGGCTTTCAGGGTGGCGTCGATGCCAAGGCCACCGGTCAAACCACCGACCAGGGCACCCACGATCAGTGCGATCACGACATGCACGCGGGACAGGCTGAGTATCAGCATGACGCCGACCGCGGCAATTACAGCATTAATCATCGTTACCTCAAGACAAGCGCAATGAGTTCAGCCGGCAGTCTGCAAAGAGCCGCCAGCGGATCATGAAATGGGTTTTATTAGAGGGCGCGCACTGTGCCGGACCGATGCCACCTTGTCAAAGCCAACACGACCGGCCTGGTCGCTGTGATGCCTGCCCGCACTTGTAGCAGGCTAAACGTGCACGCCTCTTGTAGCAGCTGGCGAAGCCTGCGTTCGGCTGCGAAGCAGTCGTAAATCCGGCTTGCATGGACTTCCTGATACACCTTGAGTTCTGATTTTACGACTGCTGCGCAGCCGAACGCAGGCTTCGCCAGCTGCTACAGGGTTTGGTGTCGCTTCTTATTTAACTGAATGGATCAAGAATCCAAAATCACTGCCGTTACAGAGCAAAGCCGCAGATATTTATCGAATAAGGACGTCTCCATGTCACTCAGACAACTTTCCATTCAATGGAAAATCACCCTGCTGGCCGGGCTTTGCCTGGCGGGCATCGTGACCCTGCTGGTGGGTCTTTCGCTGTATCGCATGGAGCACAGCTCCGCGTTGGTGAAAGCCTCGAGCATGGAGATGCTCAACGAAAGCGCCCAGGCGCGGATCGAATCCCAGGGCGAAAACCAGGCGCTGGAGATTCGCCAGCAGTTCATGGACGCCTATCAATACGGTCACGGCTTTTCGCGTCAGGTGCTGTTTCTGCGCGACCAGGCCGAAAAACGCTTCCTCGACGCGTTCGATTTGCGTGAAGACCTGACCCGACAGGTCAAGTCGGCGCTGCAGGCCAACCCGGAGCTGCTCGGTCTGTCGCTGGTGTTCGAAGCCAACGCACTGGACGGCAAGGACGAACTCTTCGCCGGCCAGGCCGAACTGGGCAGCAACGACAAGGGCCGGTTCGCCCTGTACTGGTCGCAACCGACGCCGGGCAAGGTCACGTCCATGGCGCTGCCGGAAAGCGACATGGCCGACACCAGCGCCGGCCCCAGCGGCGAGCCGGCCAACGCCTGGTTCACCTGCCCGCGCACCTCGCTCAATCCCTGCGTGATCGAACCGTATTTCTACAAGATCGACGGCCAGAACGTGCTGATGACCAGCATTGTTTTTCCGTTGATGGTCAACGGCAAGGTCATCGCCTCGCTGTCGGTGGACATCAACCTCAACAGCCTGCAAGCGATCAGTCAGGCCGCGAGCAAGAAGCTCTATGACGGCCAGACGAACGTCAGCATCATCAGCCCGGTCGGTTTGCTGGCCGGTTACAGCCCGGACGCCAGCAAACTCAGCCAGCGCCTGGACACGGTGGATACAACCAGCGGCGCAGAGCTGATCCGCAGGCTGGCCGGCAGCAGCAAGACCGAAAGCCTGCACAGCAACCAGCAGTTGAAGGTTCTGGCACCGTTCCAGCCGATTCCCGGTGGAAAATCCTGGGGCGTACTGCTGCAAGTACCGGAAAAAATCCTGGTCGGCCCGGCTGAAGCTTTGGAAAAACAACTCGACGACAGCAACACCACCGGCACACTGCTGGAGCTTGGCCTGGGTGTTGTCGCCGCGTTGATCGGCCTGTTGCTGGTGTGGCTGATGGCGCGCAGCGTGACCAAACCGATTCTGGGTGTGGCGCGCATGCTCGAAGACATCGCCAGCGGCGAAGGCGACCTGACCCGCCGCCTGGCCTACGACAAGCAGGATGAACTGGGCCAGTTGGCCGGTTGGTTCAACCGCTTCCTCGACAAGCTGCAACCGATCATTGCCGAGGTCAAACGCTCGGTGCAGGACGCGCGCAGCACGGCCGACCAGTCATCCGCGATTGCGACACAGACCAGCGCCGGCATGGAGCAGCAGTACCGTCAGGTGGATCAAGTTGCCACCGCGTCCCACGAAATGAGCGCCACGGCTCAGGACGTCGCCCGCAGTGCAGCGCAAGCCGCCCAGGCCGCCCGGGACGCCGACCATGCAACCCGCCGGGGCCTGACCGTGATCGACCAGACCACCACCAGCATCGACAACCTCGCGGCCGATATGAGCGCAGCGATGGTGCAAGTCGAAGGCCTGGCGGCCAACAGCGAGAAAATCGGATCGGTATTGGAAGTGATCCGTGCCATTGCCGAACAGACCAACCTGCTGGCGCTCAACGCCGCGATCGAAGCCGCCCGTGCCGGTGAAGCCGGACGCGGGTTTGCCGTGGTGGCCGATGAAGTGCGCAACCTGGCACGTCGCACCCAGGAGTCGGTGGAAGAAACCCGCCTGGTGATCGAACAGCTGCAAAGCGGCACACAGGATGTGGTGGGCTCGATGAACAACAGCCATCGCCAGGCTCAGGGCAGCGTCGAGCAAGTCGGCCAGGCCGTAACCGCGTTGCGCCAGATTGGTGATGCGGTCACGGTGATCAGCGACATGAACCTGCAGATCGCCAGCGCGGCAGAAGAGCAAAGCGCCGTGGCGGAAGAGATCAACAACAACGTGGCGACGATCAGGGACGTGACGGAGTCGCTGTCGGGGCAGGCCAATGAATCAGCGCGGGTGAGCCAGTCCCTCAACAGCCTGGCGAATCAGCAGCAGGCCTTGATGGACCAGTTCCGGGTGTAACACAAATACTGCATCCACCGGCATTACCTGTGGGAGCGGGCTTGCCCGCGATGAGGTCATAACAGCCACCCTCTATGTGGGCTGTTACATTGTCATCGCGGGCAAGCCCGCTCCCACAGATTTCTCAGCAGCTATGAGATCAATGTCAGCGCTTGGGCAACTGAATCACCACCTTCAACCCGCCCCACTCGCTCTCCTCCAACCGCATCACCCCACCCCACGTATCCACGATGTCTCGCACGATCCCCAATCCCAGCCCATGCCCATCGGTCTGTTCGTCCAGTCGCGTGCCGCGGCTGAACACTTGGGCCCGCTGATCCTCGGGAATGCCCGGACCATCGTCTTCAACGCTCAACACAAATTCTGCCGCCGTCTCGACCACACTCAACCGCACCTCGGCATCCGCCCACTTACAGGCGTTATCCAGCAGATTACCCAGCAGCTCCAACAGGTCTTCCCGATCCCAGGGCAACTGCAGCCCCTTGGGCGCGACATAGCTCAGGTCCAGGTGTTCACCGTGAATCATGTTGAGCGTGGCCAGCAATCCCGGCAATTCGGCATCGCAATCGAACAACGCCCCCGGCAGCGCGTCGCCGGACAATCGGGCGCGATTGAGTTCGCGGTTGAGACGTAGACGGACTTGCTCCAGTTGCTCCTGGAGTACTTTGCGCAATTGCGGGTGCGCATCGAGCTTTTCGCTCGATGCCAGGCTCAACAACACCGCCAACGGCGTTTTCAACGCATGGCCAAGGTTGCCCAAGGCATTGCGCGAACGCTTGAGGCTGTCTTCGGTATGAGCGAGCAAATGGTTGATCTGCGCCACCAGCGGCTCGAGTTCAACCGGCACCTGATCGTCCAGTTGCGAACGCTGGCCCTGTTGCAACTGAGCGATCTGCTCGCGGGCTTTTTCCAGCGGGCGCAAGGCGCGGCGCACGGTGACCCGTTGCAACAGCAGAATCAGCAACAACCCCGCCAGACCGAGGCCCAAGCCCACTTGCTGCATGCGCAAAAAGCTGTCGCGCACCGGGGTGTAATCCTGGGCCACGCTGATGGAAATCGACTGCCCGAGCCGGCGATAGTCCGAACGCAACACCAGCAACTGCTGCCCCTCCGGCCCCAATTGCAAATTGCTTTGCAGACCGGGCTGCTCAAGCCGCGGAAACTCCTGATCCCACAGCGAACGGGAGCGCCAATGGTTGTCGGCGAAGTCGATGCGAAAGTAATGCCCGGAATACGGCCGCTGATAAGCCGGCGACAAGTGTCGCTCATCCAGCTGCAAACCCTGGGGACCACGCACCAGCGCTACCAGCAGGCTCTCGCTGTCGTTGCGCAGCCCGGCTTCGAGGTAGCGCTGCAAACCCATTTCGAACAGCCACAAACTGGTCTGCGCCAGCACCAGGCCGACGATCACCATCACGCTGATCAGCCCCAGGCTCAAGCGGCGCTGGATCGACCTCACTTGGCTTGACCGCCGAACAGGTAACCCTGGCCGCGGCGGGTTTCGATCACCGTGCGCCCGAGCTTGCGGCGCAGGTGGTTGACGTGGACTTCCAGTACGTTGGAATCACGCTCGGTTTCACCGTCGTAGAGGTGTTCGGCGAGGTGGCTTTTGGAGAGGATCTGCTCGGGGTGCAGCATGAAATAACGCAACAGGCGAAATTCCGCGGCAGTGAGCTGGATGTCTGCACCGTCACGGGTCACGCATTGGCGACCTTCATCCAGATGCAGGCCTGCCGCCTTGAGCGTCGGCTGGTTGGCCTGGCCGTGGGACCGACGCAGCAGCGCCTGAATCCGCAAGTGCAGTTCTTCTGGATGAAAAGGTTTGGTCAGGTAATCGTCAGCGCCGGCCTTCAGGCCTTCGATGCGTTCGGACCAGGACCCGCGTGCTGTCAGGATCAGCACGGGCGTCGCCAAACCGCCTGCGCGCCATTGCGCGAGCACGTCCAGCCCCGGCAAACCCGGCAGGCCGAGGTCGAGGATAATCAAGTCATAGGGCTCGCTGCTGCCCTGATACACCGCATCGCGACCGTCCGCCAGCCAGTCCACGGCATAGCCATGGCGATTCAATCCGGCCATCAGTTCATCGGCCAGGGGCACGTGGTCTTCCACGAGGAGCAAACGCATCGATCAATCTTCCTTGTCTTTCAGTAACTGGCCAGTACGGGCATCGAGGTCCAGTTCACGCACCACGCCTTCGGTGGTCAACAGTTCGACTTCATAAATGTAGACGTCGTGTTTTTCTTCGAGCTCCGCTTCCAGCAGTTTGGCGCCCGGATAGCGGTCCAGCGCCTGCTGCAAGAGCTGCTCAAGCGGCAGGATCACGCCTTGCTGGCGCAGGCGCAGGGCTTCGTCCTGATCCAGGTCGCGAGCCATGACCACCGAACACAAAACCAGAAGCGCCAGGCCTGCCCGGCTGGCGCTTCGACTGGAAAACAAATGCACCTTCATTACGTATCCTGATGATCCTTGAGAACCTGCCCGCTGACAGCGTCCAATTCCAGGTCCCAATCGAGACCTTGCGGGTCGCGCAGCTCAACCTGGTAGATGTACTTGCCGTACTCTTCTTCCAGCTCGGTCTCGGTGATGCTGGAGCCTGGGTGTTTGGTCAACGCGGTGGCATTGAGCTTCTCGAAAGACACAATGGTACCAGCGTCACGCAGCCGCAGGGCTTCGTCGGGCCCCAGGTCGCGAGCGTGGGCGATGCTGGCCGTCATGCCGATAATGGATGCGGTGATCAGGGCCGTCAGGTTTTTCATGGGTGTCTCCGTGTTTTTTCGTGTATTGCCAACAGGGAGCCACCTTAGCGAGGTGAACTTAATTGAAACTGAATGGCCATCATCTCCTTCAGGGGAGCCCAACGAAATCTTCTATAATCCCGCCCGCCTGCCACGCACCGAGACCCGTATGACCGCCATCCACATCAAGTTCCCCTCCCTGACCCTCAAAGCCGGCCCGCGAGCCTTTGCGCGCATCCGGGAAAACGGTCTGAACGCCGCCGACGTGGGGACGCTGCCCGGTGCCGCCGGTGGCCCGAAGGCGTTGGGGATTCAAGGTCTGGACCTGGCGTTGTTCGGTGAATGGCTGCCCGCTGCGCCACGGGAGCGCTCGCTGATCGGCGCTTCGGTGGGTTCCTGGCGCTTCGCCAGCGCCTGCCTGCCAGACGCGGCCGAAGGCATCCGCCGCCTCGGCCATCTGTACACCGAGCAGAATTTCGACAAGGGCGTCACGATGGCGCAGATCAGCCAGAGCTCGCAGCGCATGCTCGATGAACTGCTCGACGGCCGCGACGCTTCGATACTCGACAACGCGCACTACCGGCTGAACATCATGGTAGTCAAAAGCCATGGCCGACTGGCCGATGATCATCGCGGGCGACTGGGACTGGGCCTGTCGTCAGTGATTGCCGACAACCTGCGAGGTCGTTCGCGGCTTGCGCGACACTTCGAACGCCTGATCCTCCATGACCCGCGCCTGGCGCCTCCCGTGAACGCGCTGAACGATTTCCCCTCACGCTTTATCGCCCTGAATGCCGGCAATTTGCGCCAGGCCTTGCTCGCCTCAGGATCGATCCCGATGGTGATGGAAGGTGTGCGTGATCTGCCAGGCGCCGGCGCCGGAACCTTTCGTGACGGCGGGCTGCTCGACTATCACCTTGACCTGCCCTACAGCGGCAACGACATCGTGCTCTACCCGCACTTCACCGACCGCATCATCCCCGGCTGGTTCGACAAGACCCTGCCCTGGCGCCGGGCCTGCCCCAAGCGCCTGCAGGATGTGCTGCTGCTGGCGCCCTCGAAGGAGTACCTGGCACGCCTTCCTTACGGCAAACTGCCCGACCGCAACGACTTCAAGCGCTTCATGGGCGATGCCCCGAGCCGGCAGAAGTACTGGCGCGCGGCGATGGATGAAAGCCGGCGACTGGGTGACGAATTCCTCGAACTGACCGCCAACGGTCGCCTCGGCGAGCGCTTGCTGACCCTTTAGTCAGGACAAACTGATAAACTCGCCGCCTGCCCACATCGCCGCGGCGATCGCCACCTGACAGAGCTCAAAACACTGTGGAAATTTTCAAGGAATTTACGTTCGAATCCGCCCACCGCCTGCCCCACGTGCCGGAAGGCCACAAGTGCGGTCGCCTGCACGGTCACTCGTTCAAAGTGGCCATTCATTTGAGTGGCGACCTGGATCCGCACACCGGCTGGATTCGCGATTTCTCGGAGATCAAGGCGATCTTCAAGCCGCTGTACGAGCGTCTGGACCATAACTACCTGAACGATATCCCTGGCCTGGAAAACCCGACCAGTGAAGTACTGGCGAAGTGGATCTGGAACGAGTTGAAGCCATTGCTGCCGGAACTCAGCGCGATTCGCATCCACGAAACCTGCACCAGTGGCTGCATTTATAACGGCGAGTAAGCGTTCGAAAAAAAAGCGACCTGAATGCCAACACGTTAACTACAAAGATGCTGCAAGCATCTAAAAAAACGCCCCGACTGTTCGGGGCGTTTTTGTCTGGATCTGTCGCGGTTATTTTGCCGCGATGCACTCCAGCTCCAGTCGTGCACCATAAACAAGCTGGGTGCCACCGAACGCACTGCGAGCGGGATAAGGTTTACTGAAGTAAGTTTTGTACACCTCGTTGAAGGCGGGCCATTCTGCTATATCGGCCAGCATCACTGTGCACTTGACCACGTCCGTCATTTCATAACCGTTGGATCCCAGAGCCGTTTTAATATTGTCCAATGCCTGACGTGACTCCGGTTCAATGCCACCTTTTACCAACTGGTCAGATCCTGGCTCGGCACCGATTGTGCCCGACATGAATAACAACTTCGTAGCGCTCACCTGGACGGCATCAGAGAATGGCAAGTTATACCGACCGGAATCGATAAACTCGACAGGCTTTGCGTCCTTGGCGCCATTGGGCCGATCGCCAACGTTCGCACATCCCGCCAGCAAGATGCTCATTGTTAAAACACTGCCAGTCATCCATGAAATCTTTTTCAAAGTTACGTGCTCCTAAACTCATTGGTGTCGGCGGAGTATGCCGACCGCTTCAATGAGAAATCAGGCCCTGGCAACACGTTGTGAAAGAAGTCCCCTGCAGTCCTGAATATAGGAAAAAACGCCTCGCAAACCTGGACCTTTCCTACACCTTTGCCGACTTGAATTTCACGGGATAAAAAACGACCGAAGCAGGCGGTTTTTTGCCTATGCTTTTGCTTCTCCCCCGCCAAGAGGACACGCGTATGGCTGACTGGCCGCTGCCTCAAACCTATCGCTTCAACGGACATTCCATCCGCTACGCCGTGCGCGGCGACGGACCGCCCCTGGTGTTCGTGCATGGCACGCCGTTCTCTTCTTACGTCTGGCACCGTATCGCGCCGCACTTCATCGCTTCCCATCGGGTGCATTACTTCGACCTGCTGGGTTACGGGCAATCCGAGAAAATCGACGGCGATGTTTCCCTGGGTGTGCAGAACGACCTGTTGGCTCAACTGCTCGACCACTGGGGCCTGGCGTGCCCGGATGTGGTGGCCCACGATTTCGGCGGTGCCACTGCGTTGCGGGCGCATCTGCTCAATGGCAAGGATTACCGCAGCCTGACCCTTATCGATCCGGTAGCGCTGACGCCCTGGGGTTCGCCGTTCGTGCAGCATGTGCGCCAGCATGAAGCGGCGTTCAGCGGTGTGCCGGACTACATTCAGCGCGCCATCGTGCCGGCCTACATTCGCGGGGCGATCAAGCGCGAGATCACGGACGACGAACTCGCCCCCTACGTACAGCCCTGGCTGGGGGATGAAGGGCAAGCGGCGTTCTATCGGCAGATCGCCCAGATGGACACGCGCTATACCCGCGAAGCTGAAACGCTCTACCCAACGATCCGCTGTCCGGTGCAGATCCTGTGGGGTGAAGACGATGAGTGGATTCCCATCGAGCGTGGGCGAGCGCTGCAACAGATGATTCCCGGTGCCCAGTTGCATGCCATCCCCAATGCCGGGCACCTGGTGCAAGAGGACGCGCCGGAGGCCATTGTTGCGGCGCTGCTCAGATTCCTGCCACTCCAGACTTCCCCCTGAACAAACTCAATCCTTTGTAGGAGCAAAGTTTGCTCCTACAAAGGATACGGAGTGTTCGAGTGCACCGCTTTTGTGCCCTCTGCCGCGCCAAATGATCAGCCTCGGCTATACATAACCAGACCAACGCCATTGGCACGACCACTGCAACCTCCTCCGCGTCTTCCACTCCAGCAAGGAACGCCCCATGACGCAGAACGCTCCCGGCAACGACTATCCCCTCAGCGAAGTCCCGATGCATGCCCGTAAAGGCCTGGCCTCAACGGCCATGGTGTTGCTCGGTTTTACGTTTTTCACCGCCACCATGTTTGCCGGCGGCAAGCTCGGCGTGGCGTTCAGTTTCGGCGAAATGATGATGGTGATCATCGTCGGCAATCTGCTGCTCGGACTGTATGCCGCAGGACTGGGCTACATCGCCTTCAAGAGTGGCCTCAATTCGGTGTTGATGGGCCGGTTCTGCTTCGGAGAGGTGGGCAGCAAGCTCAGCGATCTGATCCTCGGTTTTACCCAGATCGGTTGGTACGCCTGGGGCACGGCCACGGCTGCCGTCGTACTGGGCAAGTATTTCGAGTTGAGCGACGGGACCGTGCTGGGCCTGATGGTGCTGTTCGGCCTGGGCTTCTGCGCCACCGCTTATGTCGGGTATCGCGGTCTGGAAATCCTGTCCTGGATCGCGGTGCCCGCGATGATGTTGCTGCTGATGCTGTCCATGTGGGTCGCCACGGTAAAAGTCGGCGGGCTCGACGGTTTGCTGGCCGTGGTGCCGACAGGCACGCTGGATTGGTCGACCGCGATTACCCTGGTGTTCGGCACCTTCGTCAGCGGCGCCACGCAAGCCACCAACTGGACGCGTTTTTCGCGCTCGGCCAGGGTTGCGGTGCTGGCGAGTCTGATCGGTTTCTTCATCGGCAACGGCCTGATGGTGTTGATCGGCGCCTACGGGGCGATCGTCTATCAGCAACCGGACGTGGTTGAAGTGCTGTTGCTGCAAGGTTTTGCCATGGCAGCGATGGGCATGTTGCTGCTCAACATCTGGAGCACCCAGGACAACACCATCTACAACTTCGCCGTCGCCGGTTGCAACCTGCTGCGCACCGACCGACGCAAGACCGTGACCCTGGTCGGCGCGGTGATTGGCACCGCATTGGCGCTGCTGGGTATGTACGACCTGCTGGTGCCGTATCTGATTCTGCTGGGCACGGTGATTCCGCCGATAGGCGGCGTGATCATGGCGGATTTCTTCTTCCGCTACCGTGGTCAATATCCTCGTCTGGCCGACACGCGTTTACCGGCGTTCAACTGGCCCGGCTTGAGCGCTTATGCGGTCGGCACGGTGGCCGCTTTCAGTTCGCCGTGGGTCGCACCGCTGGTAGGGATTGCCGCTGCCGCGCTAACGTATGTGCTATTGACCGGCGTTTTTGGTGCTCGAGTCGCCAACGCACCCTTACAAGATCTCTGAAAAAGGATTCGCCTGATGCACATCATCAACGCCCGCCTGCGCAACCAAGAAGGCCTGCATGAATTGCACCTGGAAAACGGCCTGATCAGCAGCATCGCGCGTCAGACCGAGGCGCCCACCCTGGGCCCCGACGATCTGGATGCCGGCGGCAATCTGGTGATTCCACCGTTCGTTGAGCCGCACATCCACCTCGACGCGACGCTCACCGCCGGCGAGCCGCGCTGGAACATGAGCGGCACGCTGTTCGAAGGCATCGAGTGCTGGAGCGAGCGCAAGGTCACGATCACCGAGGAAGACACCAAGACCCGCACGCGCAAAACCCTCCAGGCCCTGGCCGCCCACGGCATCCAGCACGTGCGCACCCACGTCGACGTCACCGACCCGCAACTCACGGCACTTAAGGCGATGCTCGAAGTGCGCGAGGAAAGCCGCCACCTGGTCGACATGCAGATCGTGGCGTTCCCGCAAGAAGGCATCGAGTCTTACCGCAATGGTCGCGAGCTGATGGAAGAAGCGATTCGCATGGGCGCCGATGTGGTAGGCGGGATTCCGCATTTCGAGTACACCCGCGATCAGGGCGTCAGTTCAGTGAAGTTCCTGATGGACCTGGCCGAACGCACCGGTTGCCTGGTGGACGTGCACTGCGACGAAACCGACGACCCGCACTCGCGCTTCCTGGAAGTGTTGGCCGAAGAGGCCCGCAGCCGCGACATGGGCTCGCGGGTCACCGCCAGCCACACCACGGCGATGGGTTCCTACGACAACGCGTACTGCGCAAAGCTGTTTCGTCTGCTCGGGCACTCGGGGATCAGTTTTGTCTCCTGCCCGACCGAAAGCATTCACCTGCAAGGGCGTTACGACAACTTTCCGAAACGCCGCGGCGTGACCCGGGTCAACGAGCTGCTCGAAGCGGGCATGAACGTGTGCTTCGGCCAGGATTCGATCGTCGACCCGTGGTACCCGCTGGGCAACGGCAACATCCTGCGGGTGCTCGAAGCCGGCCTGCACATCTGCCACATGCTCGGGTACCGCAACCTGCAAAGCGCGCTGGACCTGGTCACCGACAACAGCGCCAAGGCCATGGCATTGGGTGATCGTTACGGCCTGGAGCGCGGGCGGCCGGCGAATTTGCTGATCCTGTCGGCGGACAGTGATTACGAAGTTATTCGCAGCCAGGGGTTGCCGCTGTATTCGATTCGGGACGGGAAGGTTTTGATGAAGCGGACAATGCCGGAGGTGGAATTTTTTGGTGGTCAGCTCTGAGATTTCCGCTGACCCTGCTGTCCCCATCGCGAGCAAGCTCGGCTCCCACAGTGGATCTCAGTGGACACAAATTTGTGTACGACAGTGATCTACTGTGGGAGCCGAGCTTGCTCGCGATGGGGCCGTGTCAGGCAACGTCGATGCTGGATGGGTCACCGCAATCGCGAGCAGGCTCACTCCCACAGTGGATCTTCAGTGCACGCAATATTTGTGTACGACAGTAATCTACTGTGGGAGCCGAGCTTGCTCGCGATGGGGCCGTGTCAGGCAACATCGATGCTGGATGGGCCACCGCCATCGCGAGCAGGCTCACTCCCACTTTGAATCTTCAGTGGACACAACATTTGTGTACGACAGTGACCTACTGTGGGAGCCGAGCTTGCTCGCGATGGGGCCGTGTCAGGCAACATCGATGCTGGATGGGTCACCGCAATCGCGAGCAGGCTCGCTTGTATGTTTTGACTTGAAGGGGTGGGGTGGGACTACAGACTCGATTCTGACTCTGACCAGTACAGACTGTGGGAGACTTCTCGTCCCACCCCTTCTACCCAAAGCGCCGATAAGGAATGCATCGGTCAAACCGACGA
>NZ_WFGV02000077.1 GCF_010095445.2 Pseudomonas sp. TNT3 | reverse complement strand
TGTGGTCGCGGGCGCGCAGCTCAACCCTGGGCAGCTCTGCCTGCCCGGCGCGCCAACGCGCCAGGAAAACTTCCTCAATCCCTTCCGGCCAGGCCAGGGCATCCAGCACGCGAATCTTGCGGGCCAGACCGGGCAGGGCGGCATCGAGTTCGGACAGGGGCGCGGCGCTCATAGAGATCTCCCTGGGAAACTAGGTTCAACCGAAAAAGCTTAGTCGTTGTCGATGCATTGCGTTGTGACAGGCAAGGCTGCGCAGACGTTGAAAGACCAGAGGAACGAGGCACTTGGATTGATCCATGTGATCACAGGAGCGAAAAAATCTTTTCAACCTACACTCAACTGGGTTGAGAACGCCCTGGAAAGGAACCGTGCTTTTTATATTGGTGAGGTCTTGATCATGGCAAAAGGCAAGAAAAAAGCCCCCAAGATTTACGCTGCTGAAAGCCTGAAACTGAAGAACAAGGATTATCTTGAGCAGCTGCGCAGCCTGCATGTCGAACTGGTCAAATTGCAGGAGTGGGTAAAAGCCAAGGGCATCAAGATCTGTATCGTCTTCGAAGGTCGAGATGGCGCGGGCAAAGGAGGGACGATAAAAGCGCTCACCGAACGCGTGAGCCCTCGTGTCTTTCGGGTGGTGGCGCTGACGGCGCCGAGTGAGCGCGAGAAAAGCCAGATGTACGTCCAGCGTTACCTGCCGTACCTTCCTGCGGCTGGCGAAGTGGTGATTTTCGATCGCAGTTGGTACAACCGTGCGGGCGTCGAGCGGGTGATGGGATTCTGCACCAAAGAGCAGGTTGTCAGTTTCCTGAAGACAACGCCTCTCGTGGAGCGTGCAATCGTCGACTCAGGCGTGATCTTGCTCAAGTACTGGCTGGAAGTCAGCGAAGACGAGCAGACCCGCCGGCTCCAGGCTCGCATCAAGGACGGACGCAAAATCTGGAAGCTGACCCCGATGGATCTCAAGTCATACAGCCGTTGGTACGACTATTCACGCGCACGTGACGAGATGTTCAAGGCCACTGACACCGACCATGCCCCATGGCTGGTGGCCAACTCGAACGACAAGCGCCGGGCGCGCCTTAACATCATCACCGATTTGCTCAGCCGCATTCCGTACAAGGATGTACCGCGCGAGGAGGTGATATTGCCCAAGCGGCAGAAACCAGGCGGCTATCGCGATCCGGATTATCCGCACCGGCGAGTTCCCGAAAAGTTCTGACGGACACGTTCAAGCGAATCGGCGCTGTACCCTAAAAGGGCAAAGACCTATGAGCCAGCCGGATTCTTCGCCTCCCGTTCCGGAACCGGGCCGGGTTCTACGTCGCGATGCCAGCGGTGCGACCGGCTGGGGCCGTTGGTTTCCGGGGCTTCAAACGTTGCGCGGTTACCAGCTTGCCTGGTTGCGTCACGACATCGTTGCCGGCCTGGTGCTCACCACGATGTTGGTGCCCGTTGGCATCGCCTACGCCGTTGCATCGGGCGTACCCGGCATCTATGGCCTCTACGCAACCATCGTTCCGCTGCTCGCGTACGCCTTGTTCGGGCCTAGCCGGATTCTGGTGCTCGGCCCGGATTCGTCATTGGCCGCCGTGATCCTGGCGGTGATTTTGCCCCTGTCCGGTGGCGACCCGCATCGCGCAGTCGCCCTGGCGGGCATGATGGCGATCGTGTCAGGGGCCGTGTGCATACTGGCAGGCATCATGCGGCTGGGCTTCATCACGGAGTTGCTGTCCAAACCTATCCGTTACGGGTACATGAATGGCATCGCCCTGACCGTATTGATCAGCCAATTACCCAAGGTATTCGGTTTTTCAATACAGTCCGACGGCCCGGGGAGAAACCTGTGGGCCATCGCCACGGGAGTGCTGGAAGGCAAGACTAACTGGACCGCGTTCATGATCGGCGCAGCCACCCTGCTCGTGATCCTTCTGCTCAAGCCCTACAAACGGGTGCCAGGCATCCTGATTGCAGTGGTCGGTGCGACGATCACCGTCGGGGTGCTGGACCTTGGCACGCGTGCCGGGGTGTCGGTGCTCGGTGCTCTTCCACAAGGTTTGCCTGCGTTTGCCATCCCCTGGATCACCCGTGCCGATATTGTTCCCGTGCTCATTGGTGGTTGCGCCGTCGCCCTGGTGTCGTTCGCCGACACCAGCGTACTTTCTCGTGTCTATGCGGCGCGGACCCGCACCTACGTGGACCCGAATCGGGAAATGACGGGGCTCGGTCTTGCCAATCTGGCGGCTGGATTTTTTCAGGGGTTTCCAATCAGTAGCAGTTCGTCGCGTACCCCCGTGGCTGAAGCCGCAGGGGCCAAAAGTCAGTTGACCGGCGTGGTGGGTGCGTTGACCGTGGCCCTCCTGCTGATGGTGGCGCCGAACCTGTTGGAGAATTTGCCCGGCAGTGCATTGGCAGCAGTGGTGATTGCTTCAGCCATTGGCTTGATTGAAGTGGCCGACCTGCGGCGAATTTATCGCATCCAGCGCTGGGAGTTCTGGCTGTCGATCGTTTGCACCGTCGGCGTGGCTGTGTTTGGCGCGATCGAGGGCATCGGCCTGGCCATCCTGATTGCCGTCATCGAATTTCTGTGGGATGCCTGGCGGCCGTATTCCGCAGTGCTGGGGCAGGCCAAGGGCGTCAAGGGTTACCACGACATCCAGCGTTATCCCGACGCGAGCCTTATACCTGGCCTGGTCCTGTTTCGCTGGGATGCACCCTTGTTCTTCGCCAACGCCGAACTGTTCAATGAGCGAGTGCTCGACGCAGTGGCTGCATCACCTACGCCGGTGCGCTGGTTAGTTGTTGCGGCAGAACCCGTCACCAGTGTGGACGTGACCTCGGCCGACATGCTGGGTGAACTGGACGAAACCCTGAACGCAGCGGGAATCAAGTTGCGCGTGGCCGAGATGAAGGACCCGGTCAAGGACAAACTGAAGCGATTCGGGCTTTTCGCAAGTCTTGGCGAAACGTCGTTTTTTCCCACCATAGATGATGCCGTCAGCAGCTATCTGCTGACTTACCCCGTGGAGGGGGCAAGTCGGCTGGACGAGGTTCGGTGAGTGTACTGAAGTCCCTCAGTGGCGGTCGTTCTAAGCATTCTCAGAGGGCGGTATCGCCTTGATCGACGGCGGGGGCTCTAGCTCAAGCCATCCGTGCACGACTGAATGTTTCAAAATGTGAAAAAAATGTCGAAATGAAGAGAGTGATTGAGTTAGATTCCTATTAGCGTTCTCAAAAGTGGTCGCGCTTGACCCCCTTGCCGTAGGAATTTGCTCCTTGAAACTTCGCTTCTCCGCCAGTCTTCTACTCGCCGGTGCTTGCAGCGCCGTGTCCTTCGTTCATGCCGCCGATGATTTGACGTTGCCGGCTACGCAGATCGACGGCAGCACTGATCTTGTCGACGTTCCGAGCGTGGGTTACCAGAGCAATCCGGCTTCGAGCACGACCCGGTTGGGGCTGACAGACAGGGAAACGCCGCAGGCGGTGACGACGATTACCCGGCAGGCGCTCGATGATTTCAAGATCACCGGGATCAAGGACGCACTGCGTTCAGCGCCGTCGGTGACCGTGGAGCAAACCGAAACCGACCGGACCGAATTCACCTCGCGCGGTTTTGACATCAACACGTTCCAATACGACGGTGTGGGCATGCCGTTCGTGGGCACAGTGCTGGTGGGCGACCAGGATCTGGCGGAGTTCGAACAGATCGATGTCTTGCATGGCGCCAACGGCTTGATGAGTGGTGCGGGCAACCCGTCAGCCACGGTCAATTTCGTGCGCAAACGTCCGACCGAGACTTTCCAGGCGCAAGTCGACACCAGCGTCAGTTCCTGGGACGGGCGTCGGGTGGACGTGGACGTTGCCGGCCCGTTGACCCCCACGGGCAATGTGCGTGGCCGCTTCATCTACTCCCACGACAAAGGCAATTCCTGGATGGATCGTTACAGCCATGAGCGTAACGTCGCCGCCGGACTGTTGGCCTTTGATCTGTCGGATGCCGACACCGTGACGGTGGGTTTCTCTCAGCACAACAGCGATTCCAACGGCAGCACCTGGGGCAACCTGCCGCTGGTGGATAACGATGGCAACGCCATCCACTATGGCAGCCGCAGTTCCAGCATCGGTCAGGACTGGACCTACTGGAACCTGCACACCCAGCGCGCCTTCACCGAGCTCAAACATGACTTTGGCAATGGCTGGAACGCTACGGTCACCGCGACGGGCATTATCGAGAAGCAGGACACCAACATGCTGTATGTCGCCGGGGTTTCCGGTGATGACACGTCGGTTTTTGCTGCCAACACCAAAAGCGAGGCTCATCAGTTGCTGGGCGACGCCAAGGTCACCGGTCCGTTCAGCCTGTTTGGTCGCGAGCATGAGCTGACGTTGGGTGCTGCTTATGGTCGTACCCATCAGAAAGCCCGGGAATACGATGCGGTTGAAGGGGGCTACTACGACGCGTCATTCTCGGACGTGCTGGCGGGGAACCTGCCGCGTCCGTCGTTCCTGTTTACCAGCGACACCAACACCCAGAATTTCAGCGACACCCAGAAGAGCCTTTACGCAGGTGCCCGATTCAGCCTGGCCGATGACCTGCACTGGATCGCCGGTGCGCGGATGATCAGCCTGGACGGTTCCGGCGATAACTACGGGTCCGATTACTACACGCGCGCACACGGCAAGGTCACGCCTTACACGGGCCTGGTTTACGACCTGGACGAGCAGTGGAGCGTGTATGGCAGCTGGACCAAAATCTACAGCGCGCAGTACAACCTGGGCACCGACGGCAAATTGCTCGCACCCCTCGAAGGCAAGAGCATGGAAGCCGGTGTGAAGGGCAGTTTGCTGGATCACCGCCTCAACGTGACGGCCGCTGCCTTCAAGACCGAGCAGCAAAACGTGGCAGAGTCCGCCGGCTTCGTCGATGGCCGATTTGTCTACGACCCCATGGACTACAAGAGCCACGGCGTCGAACTGCAAGCCTCCGGCGAAGCACTGCCTGGCCTGGACCTGCTCGGCGGTTACACCTACGTCACCATCGATAACGATGACGGCGACAAGGCGCGTAAATATGTGCCGACCCATAGCGTGCGCGGCATGCTCACCTATCGCCTGCCAAGCTTGCCGCAAGCGAAGATCGGTACGCGGGTCAGCTGGCAGAGCGCAGTGGAAAACGACACCAACAGCGCTATCCGCCAAAACGCCTACGCCTTGCTCGACTTCATGGCCAGCTATGACATCGACAGCAACTGGAGCACGTCGGTGAACCTGAACAACGTCACCGATCGCAAATACCTGCTCTCGCTTTACAACAGCGCCACGACCGCCAGCTACGGTGCACCTCGCAACGTGGTGGCTTCCGTGACCTGGAAATACTGATGTCTTCTGAGGGCTCGGTGTGACTGAGCCCTCGCACCTTTCAAGCACCCGTCGCGGAATCAATCCAGCATGACTGCCCGTAAACTGCGTATCTGGTACCTGGTTCACAAATGGACCAGCCTGGTCTCTACCGTCTTTCTGTTGTTGCTGTGCCTGACGGGGTTGCCACTGATCTTTCATGAAGAGATCGAACACTACTTCGAGCCTCACCCGGAATTGCGTGCGCTGACCGCTGATTCGCCGCAAATCGACTACGACAAGGTCGTCGCCGGTGTATTGGCGACCTGGCCGGACGAGGTCGTGCGTTTCGTTGGATTCGACCCGGATAGCCCGCTCGGTGTGGTGTTCACGGCAACCAGCCTGACGCCACCGCCGATCGAAGGTCACTCTCAGCCGTTCGATACCCGCACTGGCGAGCTGTTCCCGCCGGCGCAACCGGACGATGGGTTCATGAACCTGATGTTGCGTCTGCATACTGATCTGTTCATGGGGCTGCCGGGCTATCTGTTTCTCGGTTTCATGGGGTTACTGCTGGTGGCTTCGCTGGTGTCCGGCGTCGTGGTGTACACCCCGTTCATGCGCAAGCTGGACTTCGCCACCGTGCGAACAGGGCGTAGCGCACGCTTGAAATGGCTGGACCTGCATAACGTGCTCGGCATGGTCACCCTGACCTGGGTGCTGGTCGTTGGCGTGACAGGGGTGATCAATACCCTTGCGCTGCCCATCTTTGGCCTGTGGCAGAGTGATCAGTTGGCAGACATGACGGCACCGTACAAGGATGCGCCTCCGCTTGAGCGCCTCGGGTCATTGCACAAAGCGCTGGAAGCCGCCCGCCAGGCCGCGCCAGACATGGAGCCGAGTTTCGTCGCCTTTCCCGGTACTCAATTCAGCAGCCAGAATCACTACGCGGTGTTCATGCGCGGAACCACGCCCCTCACCGCACGACTGCTGAAACCGGCACTCGTGGATGCGGTGACGGGCGAGCTGACCGATATACGGGAGATGCCGTTGTACGTGAAGACGTTGCTGATCTCTCAGCCGCTCCACTTTGGAGACTACGGTGGATTACCGTTGAAGATTATCTGGACGCTGCTCGACGTCATCAGCATCGTCGTCCTGGGCAGCGGTTTGTACCTCTGGATCCGCCGACGCAATCGGCCGATGCCCAAGCATCTGGTTGAGTTGAACGCCAACCGTTCGAGCGTGGAGGGCAGGGCATGAGACGCGGACTGTGGATGATCTTTCGCTGGCCTGTGGTACTCGCTGTTGTGAGCCTGTTCGGCCTGCTGTCGGCACTGATCGGCGATGGCGTCTTTGACGTGTTGTCGTGGCTGGGCCTGGGTGTGCCGCTAGGGCTGCTCGGGGTGGTGTGGCTGCGTTTACGGCGTGCAAACCGGTTGAACTCAACTCGCGAAACCGAAGGGAAGTGAACCCCGCAATGAAGCTGATATCATTCAGCAACTTACACGCTGGGTGGACACCATGAATCGTCAGAAGAAATTACAGCAGTTATTCAAGGCGAAGGCCAAAAAAGCCAGTGCCAAACTGGCCCCGGTCAGCAAGGATAAATACATCAGCAAAGCGGACCGGGCGAAGCTGGCTGAGGAAGCCGAGCGCGAGGCCATCAGTTCCGCCGAGAGCTGATCCATTGAGCTGCGTCTATTGAGATGCGTTCACCCGTCGGGCAAACTCCTGCCGCTTCACTGGCCGATAAAAGGAGTTTACGGATGCCATTTCCACTGACGGAATACAATGCCTTGTTAGCCCTGAAGGGCGTAGGTCCCGCCGTTATTGCTCGTCTTGAGCAGATGGGCATCGACTCCCTCGCTGAGCTCAGCACAGCGAATGTGGGAGACATCCTGGCTCAGGCATCCGCCGCAACGGGATCGACTTGCTGGAAGAACAGCCCCCAGGCTCAGGCCGCCATTAGCGCGGCCATCGGCCTTGCAAAAGATGCTCAGTTGAACAGACAGGCAAGTCCACCCAGCGCTTAGAGCAAGCTCCACGACACCCCGACGTAAACCCCCAAACCCTCACCCGGCGTAGACCGTGCGGCGTCCAGACCTTTGTCGTCGTAGCCCGGTGTGACGGTGGCGGCGTAGTGCTTGTTGGTCAGGTTGCGCATGTCCAGCCAGGTCTGCCAGTCACCCTTGGGCGCGTTGTAGCCCAGGGTTGCGCCGAACAGCGCGTAGGGATCGGCTTCGTAGCTGTTGGCGTAGTCGACCTCCACTTTGGAAACCAGCTGCGTGTTGAGGGCCGCGAAGAAACCCAGGGGCCAGTCGTAGCGCAGTTCGCCCTGGTAGTAGTGCATCGGCAAGCCGGGCAGGCGATTGTCGCCGAAGCGGTCGTCGTCCTGGTAATGGAAGTCACTGAAGGTATAGCTCTGGCGCAGGCTCAGTTGACCACCGTCGTGCGGCGACCACAGGTTGCTTTGCAGGCTGGCTTCCACGCCTTGGTGGATGGTGGGGCTGGCGTTGAGTTCGTAGGGCGTGGTGGCGTTGGCGTCCGGCAGCACCGAGAGCAACTCGTTGTGCACTTGCGCGTAGTACCAGGCCAGGCTCCATTGCCCCATGGCGCTGTCGCCACGGCCGCCGATTTCCAGCGTGGTCGCCGTCTGGTTTTGCAGCTTGACCGGATCGCGCTGGGCACCCGTGGCGGCGCCGCTGCCTGCCGGGAATCGAACATTCGAGCTGTAGATCAGCGACCACGGGTGCGGCGCTTCGACCGAACGGCTCAGGTTGCCGAACAGTTGCAGGTCAGGTGTCACCTGGTAGCGCAAGCCGAGGCGGGGGGCGTAGTCCCAGTCGTTCAGGCTGGTCTTGCCGCCACCTTCCGGGTAGGTCACGGCGCTTTCGCGGCGGGTGTAGATGGCGGCCAGGCCGGTGGTCAGCCACAGGTCGTCGGCGATTTCCAGATCGTTGCCGACGTGCAAGACGCTGTCCGAACCCTGGTAGGTGAAGTTGCGCATGTGCGTGCCGGGCGCGTAACCGGCGGTGTTGCCGGTGGGGATACGCACCAGCTCGCTGGCGCCGGCATTGGGCAGGTGTTTGGTCACGCGCAAGCCCATCGTGCTTTGGCTTTCCAGACCCCAGAGCGTGTCGCGACGCTTGTAGTCGACCGTGCCGCTGACGTCGGTGTACGCCACCTTCAAACGGTTGGGGCCTTCACGCAGGTCCATGGGATAGTCGTGGTAGACGAGTCCCGTCTGGAGGCTCGAATCGTCATCGATGTACCAGGTGGTTTTGTTGCCGAAAAAGGTGCTGCCCGGCTGCTCGCGACGGTCGTCCCGCGAGACGTAGGCCGGGTTGGCCGCGCGTGGGTCGCGCTCGATGGAGTGCTTGGTCACCCGTCCGGCGAGGTCGTTGTCGGTCTGGCGGTAGCGCAGGTAAAAGCGTGTGTCCAGGTTCGGGTTAAAGCGATAGCCGACATTGGCGATGATGCCCTGGCTCTCGCTGCCCGTGTGGTCCTGATAACCGTCGGAGCGGGCGTCGGTCAGGGCCACGTAGTAGTCGGCGTTACCCAGCACCTGACCCGAACTGACCTGGCGCTGCAGGTAACCGTGGCTGCCCATCGAGTAGCGTACTTGCAGTTTCGGCGCGTTGTAGCCGGTGTGGCTAATGTAATCAATGGCCCCACCCAGGGCGAGGGCGCCCCTGTCGAAGCCGTTGGCACCGCGCAGCACTTCCACGTGGTCGAGCCACAAGGGCTCCAGCAATTCATAGGGCGTGCCGCCCGGGCCGGTCAGCGGCAGACCGTCGAGCATGGCGTACAACCCCGAGGCATGGGCGCCGGGTGCACGGTTGATCCCCGAGCCACGGATCGAAATCTTGACCCCTTCATTGCCCGCAGACTGCGCATAAATCCCCGGCTGATAAGCCAGCACATCCTGATTGCTCGCCACGCGGCCCTGCAGGTTGCGGCGCATGTCGACCACATTGGTGCCGCCGGGCACCTGTTCAAGCCGGACCTCGGCATCCTCGATCGACGCGTCTTCGCCGCTGCGATCCTCAGCGCCAATCAGCACCTGGCCCAGTTCCATGCCCTCAGCCCCAGCCATGGCCGGACAGACAAGGGCCAGGCCCAGCAGCGCAGCGGGCAGGGAATTTGGCGAGGGCATGGGGAGAACTCCAGACGTATGGGAACAGGCAGTGAAGAACTGCGACGTAGGGAAGGACGAAGGAAACACATGACAATTTTGTTTTTTTAGGCCGGGCGCGGCGGTAGCCTTCAGGTCCTGCTATTCACTCAAGCACGACACCGACCCTGTGGCGAGGGAGTTTATCGAATCGTCGCACCGTCCCGCTGGGCTGCGCAGCAGTCCTCTGCTTTCAGATACAAGAGCGGGGTCGCTCTGCTCCCACAGGGGATTTGTGGTGTGCCCAGATTTTGCGTCCGCCGCAGTTCACTGTAGGAGCGAGCCTGCTCGCGATGGGGCCCGTACATTCAACATCACCATCGCCTGATACACCGCCATCGCTGGCAAGCCAGCTCCCACAGGGGATTTGTGGATTACCCGGATTTTGTGATCGCTGCAGTTCACTGTGGGAGCGGGCTTGCCCGCGATGAGGCCCATACATTCAACATCACCATTGCCTGATACACCGCCATCGCTGGCAAGCTCCGCAGTCCAGCGGGAGTAAACTCCCTCGCCACAGGAAGCTTGCCGCGCTATGCCTTCGCGCTGTTGCGCACTTCGGTCGCGGTGCAGCCGAAGTGCTGGCGGAAGCTGCGGGTAAATTGGGCTTGATCACTGAATCCCCAGCGCATGGCCAATTCGCCGATCGACAGATGACAGTTAGGGTCGAGCAGGCCCCTGTGGACGGCCTCCAGGCGCCTCAGGCGAATCCATTCTCCAAGGCTGTAGGGCGTACTGTGGAAGAGTTTATGCAGGTAGCGCACCGACAGGCCACAAGCGTCAGCGATCAATGGCGGCGCCAGGTCGGGGTTGCCCAAATGCTTCTCGACGTACTGTTCGATGCGCTGCAAATGCAGCGCGGCAAGGTTCGAGTTCTCGCTGCCGAGCACGCGCTCATCTTCGCGCAACGCCATTAATAAGGTCGAAAGTGCCTGCTCCAGCAGCATGTGGCGGGCGGCTTCGTTGCATTCATCGAAACGTGCGGCGCACATGGCCAACTGATCGACGAAGATTCGACCGAGCCCGCGCCTGGCATCGAAGCAGAAGCGCGTGTAGCGCTCGGCACCGCGCAGTTGCCCGTGCAGCGCGCGCTCCGGGAGTTTGAATACCCACAGATCGTTGTCGCTGGCGTAGTGAAAACGGTATGGGGCATCGCCACGTTCGACGATGAAGCCTCCGGGCTGGCAATGCAGTGCCCGGCCATCCTGTTCGAAATGCACTTCACTGCGACGGGGCACGGTCACGAGGTAGCAGGCTTCGTTATCTTCACTGACCTGCGCTTTGCTGCGCGAATAGCCGAGCTGACTGGAGCGCAGGCGGGACAGGGTCAGCGGGGTGCTGCCGGTTTCCCAGATTTGCAGGCTGCCACTGAAGGAGGCACTGGGGGCGAATTCCAGGGACAGCGGAAAATAGGCGCAGGCGATGGCGTCTGCCCATAGGGGCTGGCGTTGACTGTCGGACCAGGAGCGTGTGGAAAGTTTGTACGCCATGGCTGCCCTCGTATGATTTTTATTATGAGGACGGTGCCGACGTAAACCACCGTCGGCACCGTGGGGTTGCCATCATTTGCCAATGCTTACGGACGGTCAATCACCAGGCGTCAGCCGGTACGTGGCCGACGGCGCCAGCATTGCCTGCCAGCCGGGTGGCACGACGATGTTGGTCGTCGATTCTTCGATCACGCAAGGGCCCTGGACCGTCTGCCCGGATTGCAACCGGTCACCGTCGTACACCGGGGTCTGCTGCCAGTCCGATTGAGCGCTGAACAGCATCGACCGATAACCGCTGGCGCGGGGTGCAACGTCCTCGTCAGGTGGCGGGAGTTCAGGCATGGGCGGGCGTTGCAGGCGAGCAATCACCGAACACTCGAGGTTGACCAGTTCCACCGGGCTGTCGGGCTCACTGTAGGAAAACAGCGCTTTGTGCCGCGTATGGAATGCCTCGCGCAGAGTGAGCAGGCCGGCCTGGTCCAGTGGGGCGCAGGTCAGTTCGACGCTGCATTCGTGAATCTGCCCGAGGTAGCGAATCTCAAGGTTGTAGAGGCACTCGACATTGTTTTCAGCGCCGAAACCGTCTTCTCGCAAGTTGCTCATGCCGCGTTCGCGCAGGTCATGCAACGTCTGATTGAGCAGGGGCAGGTCGACCAGTTCGTCGTCAAGGCGCATCGGCAGGGTGGTCAACTGGTCGTAACGAATGTCCGACAGAATCTGCCCGTAGGCGCACAGTCCCGACGCCACTTTCGGGATCAGCACCACCTGGCTGCCGATCTCCTCGGCCAGACGCATGACATGCATGCCCGCTGCGCCACCCGCGCCGATCAGGGCGAAATCCCGTGGGTCGTAGCCGCGTTCCACAGACACCCGCCGGATACCGCTGACCATGTTCAGGTTCACCAGGGTGATGATGCCAATGGCCGCGCGCTCTACGCTGATACCCAAAGGCTCGGCGATTTTGCGCTGGATCGCCTCGATGGCCGCCTTGCGATCAAGCCGGATGCTCCCGCCCAGCAGCGCGCCGTCGGCCAGGTAGCCGAGGGCGAGGTTGGCGTCGGTGACGGTGGGCTCGGTGCCGCCCTTGCCGTAGCACACCGGCCCTGGGTTGGCACCGGCACTGCGCGGACCGACCTGGAGCATGCCGAAGTCATCGATGAAGGCAATCGAGCCGCCGCCGGCACCGAGGGTTTCGACCTGAATCATCGGCACGCCGATGCGATAGCGCAGGAAGTCAGTGTCCTTGCTGAAGTTGGTGCGTCCCGACTTGCTGAGGGTGATGTCGAACGAGGTGCCGCCCATGTCCACGGTGATCACGTTGTCGATGCCGAACGGCTGCGCGACACACAACCCGGCTTGCGGTGCGGAGGCCGGGCCGGAGTTGATGGCATTGACCGCCCGTTCGCGCATCACTACGCCAGGAGCCAGTCCTCCGTTGGATTGAAAGTAACGGGTCGGTTGCTGCGCACCGAGCTCTTCGAACAAGGCGTCGATCCGTTCGATGTAGCGGCCCATGACCGGGCTCAGGTAAGCGTTGACCACAGTGGTCGAGGTGCGGGTGTACTCGCGGATTTGCGGGAACACTTCGTTGCCGGTACAGACGAACACACCCGGCAGCGCCGCTCGCACCATCTCGGCGGCGCGCTGTTCGTGACTCGGGTTGCGCACCGACCACACGAAGGAAATGGCCACGGCCTTGACGTCCTGCTCGCGGAAATATTCGATCGCGTCGCGAATCGCCTGTTCATCGAGCGGTGCGTATTCACTGCCGTCGCTGATGATCCGGCCGCCAATGGGCCGTCGCAGGTGTCGCGGCACCAGCATGTAGGCGGGTGGGTAACTGGCGTCGTAGCGATGCCCGTCTTCCTTGTGGCCCAGGCGGATTTCCAGGCTGTCTTCGTGCCCGTCGGTACACAGCAGGCCCACCTTTACACCGGTTTTTTCGATCAGCGCGTTGAGGGCCACGGTGGTGCCGTTGATGCACAGGTCGCAGTCGCCAATGATTTCGGCAGGCGTGCGCCCGATGGCGTCGGCGATTTGCGCCAGGCCGTTACGGATCGCGATCGTTCCGTCCTGAGGTGTCGAGGGCGCCTTGAACAGCTGCACGTTGCCGCTGCGATCCGCCAGGATGAAATCGGTGAAGGTGCCGCCGGCGTCGATGCCCAGACGATATTGTTGCTTGGTCATGATGAAGGTTCCAAATGGCTCAAAGGGGCGGGGTCGATCAGTGCGTGGTACGGCAGGCGCGCGTCGCCACGTCGTCGACCTGGCCATTGCTGTCGATCACCACGCCGTACTCCAGGCGGGCGCCTTCAAGGGACACCAGGCCGTTGCGCACGTCGTCCAGCACACTGGCAATCGGGCGCAGCAATGGGTTGCCATAGCCCCCGCCCCCCGGGTTGACGTTGATGACCCGTTCCCCCGGTTGCGCCGTGAGTTGCGCGTTGTAGATAAAGTGCTGTTCTTCGCCGTCGTGTTTGCGGTGAATCAGCCGGCCCAGCTTGGGCTCGAGCATGACATTGGTCGCGCCCGCCGCCCCCGACGTCGGCAGTTGCCGACCCTCACCAAAACCCACCACGGTCATCGGATGGTTCAAGGGTTCGATCTCGAGACGAGTCCCCGAACCGCCGCGAAATTCACCGGCGCCACCGCTGTCGGTCATCAGGCTGTAGCGGTGAATGAGGATCGGATAGGCGTACTCCAGCAACTCGATATCGCCAGACATCAGCGCACCGAAACAACACAGCGGACCGCAGGCCGGCCATCCGTCCATGGCCTTGTTCGCGCCGGCACCGGAGATGATCGATGCGAGCACCATGGTCACGTACTCGTCGTTGCCATTGCGCGGATCATGGCCGGCAATGTTGATGCCGCTGGCGTGCCCCCAGGAAGCCGTGACGCGATCCGGTGCCGCCTGTTCCAGCGCCTGACGCACGGCATCGGCCAGGGTTTCCATCGGTGTGGTGGTGCTATTGACGTGCGGCGCGGGTTCCTGGGCATTGCACAACGTGCCCGGCGGGCCGAGATCGACCGACACGCAACGGTACAGGCCTTCGTTGTAGGGCGGCGGCACCTGGGCAAACATCATCAACCCCAGGTACACCCCGGACACCGAATTGCCGGCGTACGAGTTGATGAAGTAGGGCACCTGCGGCGGACTTTCGATCAGTATGTGCGCCTCGTCACCGCGAATTTCCACCTGGGCCGTGATCGATAATTCACCCAGGCCGTGGCCCGAGTCTTCAAGCACTGCAGTGCCGGTGTAGACGCCATCCGGGACATCACGCAACAAGGCGCGCATGTGACGGTCGGCCATGTCTTTCAACTCGGCGATGCACGCGCGCACCTGTTCCACGCCATAGCGATCAAGCAGCTCGAGCAAGTGCCGTTCACCGACGTTGCAGGCGCCGTACTGAGCGTTGAGGTCGCCTTCCTGGTAGGCGCGGGCGCGCATATTGGTCAATAGCAGATTGATCACGTCCTCACGGCGCTTGCCCTGGGACCACAGCTTCACGGGCGGAATGCGCAGACCTTCCGCGTAAATTTCCTTGGCATCGGGGTTGTAGCCCGCCGGCACAGGGCCGCCGATGTCCGTCAGATGGCCTTTACAGACGGCCCAGAACACCAGCTCACCCTGGTAGAACACCGGTTTGTACATGCAGCAGTCGAGGATATGACTGCCCATGTAGGCGGGGTCATTGTGGTAAATCACATCGCCTTCCTGGACGTCGTCACCGAAGAAACCGGCGACGCATTTCATCGCCGGAATCAGTGATCCGAGATGAATAGGGATGTCCTGACCTTGCAGGATCATTTCCGGAAAGTGGTCGAAGAGCGCATTCGAATAGTCGTGAGCGAGATTGAAAACGCTCGAACGACCGGTTTTTTCAAGGGTGATGGTCATTTCGCGCTGCGCGGTTTCGAGCGCGCCTCGCACGACGGCCAGGGTGATCGGATCTACTGTGCTCATGGGTCACCAGAAATCTTGTTGTTATCAGGTGAAGGTCAGGACGAACGTCTAACCCACGGCACAAAACTACGCGTTCGAACGGGCCAATGGCTTGGCGCAAAGTGCACTGATTGTTGATTCTCAGTGCACCCCTTAGCGAGTCGTCTGCTTGCCGCTGGCAATGATGCACAGGGCGCAGTTTTCGAGGACTTCCATCAGTTGCCGTTCGGTCGCCTGCCCCTCGTACCACTGCAAATGGCCGTACAGCAGGCCGATCACTGCATGGGTGATCAGGCAGACCTCACCGTCGCGGGTGTCCGTCACCGCATATTCATCGGCGATGATGTCGCTCAACAGCCTGCGATACGCCTGTTTCAATGCGTCAGCCTGCTGTTTGTGCTCGTCGTTGAGGTTCACGAACTCACGGGTGACCAGGACCAGGCGGTGCTTTTCCTTCAGGTTGAACGCGACAAACGCCTGAACAAAACGACGCAGGCGTTCGCACGGCGTCCTGGCGCCTTTCATGCGGCGCTTCGTCAGGACGAGCAAGTCCGATAAGGCCGACTCGATGAGCTCGAACAACAAGCCCTGCTTATTGTCGATGTGGTGATACAGAGAGCCGGCCTGCATCCCCATGTGGCCAGCCAGATCGCGCAAGCCGATGGCCTGAAAACCGCGTGTGGCGAACAGCTCGATCGCGGCCTCATTGAGCCGGTCACGAGCCGTGGGTTGCGAATGGGCTGAGGCGTTGACTGCAAGCATGGTGAACCCGTCAAGTAAAAGGCGATCAAGGCGTGGCAGGAACAGGGTCGGCGCGGAGCCGCCCTGTGGTGAAAAGGATCAGAGGGTTTCCTGCGGAAGGATCAGTCGAGCGGGAATCCGTTGCCGCGAACCGCGTGCCACCCAGTAGTACACCAGGGCGGGGACAGTCAGGCCGATGACCCATGAAATATCGGTGCCGCCGAGGGTTTCGACCAAGGGACCGGTGTAGAAACTGGTTGCAATGAACGGCATCTGAATCAGCACCCCGAGGGTGTAGACCGCAATACCGGGCATGTTCCAGCGCCCATAACGGCCATTCGGGTCGGACAGCGCGGGGATGTCGTAGCGTTCTTTGGTTACCAGGTAGAAGTCGACCAGGTTGATCGCGCTCCACGGGGTGAAAAAGGCCAGCAGGAAAAGGATGAAGGCGGAGAAATCATGCAGGAACGTATGCCTGCCCAGCAGTGCCAGCGCGGTCGCGAGTCCGACCATGAACAGGATGTAGACCATTCGCAGGGTGGTGGAGATTTCCTGGTTCCCGCGAAAACCACTGACAATCGTCGCAAGGGACATGAAGCTGCCATAGGCGTTGAGGGTGGTGATGGTGACCTTGCCGAGCACAATGCTGCAGAACAGCAGCGAAGCCACCACCCCACTTGCTCCCATTCCGACAATGTACGAGACCTCATGCCCGGCAAACTGATCACCCGCCAGGGCCGCGACGAACACGCCAAAAACCATCGAGATTTGTGTGCCGATGACGGACCCCAGTCCCACGGCCAGAAAGGTTTTCAGGGCTGAAGTCTTCCTCGGCAGGTAGCGCGAATAGTCCGCCACGTAGGGGCCGAATGCGATCTGCCAGGAGGCCGACAGCGAAATCGCCAGCAGAAAGCTGCTCAGCGAAAAATGCCGATTACCCAGCAGTTCGCCGATGTCATGGACCGACAGCAACCGGTAGAACAGATAGAGAAAAGACACCACGCCAATCAGGCTCGACAGCCGTCCGATCAAATGGATGGTCCGGTAGCCGAGCACGGTCAGCACAACGATCATTGCCGCGAAAATCAGAATGCCGGTGGCATCACTGACGTCGGCCAGCTGGCTGATCGCCTGGCCCGCGAGCACCGAACCGCTGGCCGAAAACCCCACGTACATCAGGCACGCGAGGACGATGGGAATGACCGCGCCATAGACCCCGAACTGCACCCGACTGGAGATCATCTGTGGCAGGCCCAATTGAGGGCCCTGCGCGGCGTGCAGCGCCATGATCGCGCCGCCCAGCAGTTGCCCGATCAACAGGCCGATCAGCGACCAGAACACGTCGCCGCCCAACACCACGGCCAGCGCCCCGGTGACGACAGCAGTGACCTGCAGGTTGGCACCGAACCACAGTGTGAACTGACTGAGCAGTCGACCATGACGCTCGGATTCGGGGATGTAATCAATGGATCGCCGTTCTATATACGTCTTGCGCTGCGCACTTTCTTTGGAGGCGGACATGGCGGTTCCTCTCGGGCGTCGTCGGATACGACAGCCTTCTCGTGATTGAGGCGTTAAGGAGGGGGCCTGTAGGACAGGCCCCGGTTTTTCGCTCGGTTAGCGCTGGGCGTCGAGCAGACTTCGCGAAATGATGATTTTTTGTACTTCCGAGGTCCCTTCGAAAATCCGCAGAATCCGCGCATCGCGCACATAGCGCTCCAGCGGCAGATCGCGTATGTAGCCATAGCCGCCATGCAGCTGGAGCGCGGCGTCCGTGACGAAGCCGGCACACTCGGCGGCCACCAGTTTGGCGGTCGCCGAATCCAGGCTGAAGCGTTCACCGCTGTCGCGGCGCGCGGCGGCTTTCCAGGTGAGCATGCGGGCGGCTTCCAGCTGCGCGTACATGTCCGCCAGGCGCCATTGCGTGCCCTGATAGGCGGCCAGCGGCTTGGGCCCTATCTGCCGTTCGCGAACCCAGTTCAAACTGGCTTGCAGTGCGGCGTTGGCGATACCCAAGGACATGGCGGCGACTTCGACCCGGCCGCGATCGAGCACGGCCATCGCGGTGTTGAAACCGGCGCCTTCGCTGCCGAGCAAGGCCGACTCAGGCAACCAGCAGTCCAGGGCCAGTTCATAGATCGTACTGCCGCGCAGCCCCATGGTTTTCTCCGGGCTGGAGAAGCTGATGCCGGTGGTGCCCTGGGGAATCATGAAGGTGCTGATGCCCTTGTGCCCAGCGTCTGCGTCGGTCTTGGCGTACAACACGATGAAACCGGCCTCGCGGGCGTTGGTGATGTAATGCTTGCTGCCGCGTATTCTCCAGCCGCCGTCTTCGCGTTGCGCACGGCAACGCATGTCGGCGGGGTTGGAGCCGGCGGCGGGTTCGGTCAGGGCAAAGGCGCCGAGCAATTCACCGCTGGCGGCACGGGGTAGCCATTCCTGTTTCTGCGCTTCGGTGCCGCCGATCAGAATCGAATCGGTGGCCAGAAAATGCGCGGTGAGTGCCGAGGCGGTCGAGGCGCACGCGCCGGCCACGGCTTCCACCACGCGGCTCATGGCCAGGCTGCCGATGCCCAATCCGCCGTAGGCCTCAGGCAGGTTGATACTCAGGCCGCCCAACTCGGCCAGTGCCTGCAGGCTTTCGGCGCAAAAGGTTTCGGTTTCGTCGTAATGCTGGGCACGGGGCTGGATCACCTCCCGGGCCAGTTTTTCGACGGTTTCAACGACGGCCAGTTCGACCTGATCCAATTCAAAGTTCATGGGAAAGCTCCTGTTTTTGCAGTCCGAATGCCGCGTTGTCTGCGCCCAGGCGTGGGGCGAGGGTGAGGGCATGGGGTTTGTGGCCATTGAAGAAAACCGGTTGTGGCACCAGCGGCTGCGTTGCGCCTTCTGGTCGAACCAGCAGTTGACGGACTTGTGCCTGTTCGCTGTCGGCGGCCTGGGCGAGGTTCCACACGGGAGAGGAGGGCACGCCGGCATCCAGCAGGATGTCGCAGACCTGTTCGACGCTCAGTTGGCGCGTCCATGCTTCGATTTCAGCTCGCAGCGCAGGCTCGTTCTGCGTTCTTTGCGGGTCGTCGGCATAGCGCGGGTCACTCGCCAGTTCGGGTTTGCCCAGGCACTGGCAAAGGCGCAGGAACAATTTGTTGCTGGCCACGGCAATGACCACCTGGCCATCGGCTGCGCGGTAGGTGTCGAAGGGCGTCGACACCGGATGGCGGTTGCCGACCAGGCCGGGGGCGACATCGTTGGCGAACAGGTTGGACAGGCCGGTCATCTGCAGGCTGAACAGCACATCGAACATGGCGACGTCGATGTATTGCGCGCCCGGTGCATGGCGTTCGCGCGCAAACAGCGCCGAGCTGATCGCCCAGGCCGCATACACGCCAGCGCATAGATCGCCGATGGCTTCGCCGCAGCGTGTCGGTCCCGTCTCGGCAAAACCGGTGACGCTCATCAGCCCGGACATCGCCTGAGCAACGATGTCGTAGGCGGGGTTGGCCGACAGTGGGCCGTGTTGGCCGAAGCCGGAAATGCTCGCGTAGATCAGCTTGGGGTTGTAGTGCTTGAGCGTGTCGAAGTCGATGCCCAGGCGCTGGGTCACGCCGGGGCGAAAGTTTTCCACGACAACGTCGGCATCACGGACCAGTTCATAGAGCCGGGCCAGGTCATCGGTGGACTTGAAGTCCATTTCGACACTGCGTTTGCCGCGATTGATCAGGCCGAAATAAACACTTTCGCCGTCCTTGAAGGGGCCCAGGTGACGGCTGTCGTCACCGTGCCCCGGCACTTCGAATTTGATGACATCGGCACCCAGGTCCGCGAGCATTGCCGTGCAATGCGGACCGGCCAACACGCGGCTCAGGTCCAGGACGCGAACGCCCTGTAACTGTTGGGTAAACGGGCTGCTGGTCATGTTGCAGACTCCTCGGAAAAGCGGCGGGTGATTCTGTTTTTTCAGGTTTGCTTTTCTGTAGGAGCCGAGCTTGCTCCCGATGGAGTGTCAATCAACGCTGTGTCGACTGACACTCCATCGCGAGCAAGCTCGCTCCTACAGGTAATGCGTTATTTACCGGTGATCATCGGCAGGTTCAGGCCTTGTTCCTTGGCGCAGTCGATCGCGATCTGGTAACCCGCATCGGCGTGGCGCATGACCCCGGTCGCCGGATCGTTGTGCAGCACGCGAGCAATACGCTCGGCCGCTTCGTCGGTGCCGTCGCAGACGATGACCATGCCCGAGTGCTGGGAAAAGCCCATGCCGACGCCGCCGCCGTGGTGCAGCGACACCCAGGTCGCGCCGCTTGCGGTGTTCAGCAGGGCGTTGAGCAGTGGCCAGTCGGACACGGCGTCGGAACCGTCCTGCATCGATTCGGTTT
>NZ_WFGV02000076.1 GCF_010095445.2 Pseudomonas sp. TNT3 | reverse complement strand
AGGCGCGCCACGCGCTCGCCCAGATGCGCGGCGGTGCAGCGATCTTCAGGCGGTGGCGCCTGTTCGGGGGGTTGCTCGACGTTGGACTGGGCCATGGCGCCCAGCGAGCTGCCGAGGCGATTCATTTGCCCGTCGAACACCCCGGTGCCGGAGCGCGCGGGCAACAGGTCGAGGCCGACCCAGATCATCGAATGCTGCGCAGCGAAGACCGCCATCTGCAGCAAGGTGTTGAGTTTGTCGCCGCACAGGCTGCCGGAATTGGTGAAGCCGGCGGCAAGTTTGTCGCGCCAGGGTTGGGCCAGGTAGAACGCGGCCGTGGCGTCCATGAAGGCCTTGAAGGGCGCCGAGGCGCTGCCCATGTAAGTCGGGGCGCCGAAGATGATCGCATCGGCGCGGTGCAGACGGTCCCAGTGATCGTCCACCTCCTCCACCGGAACCAACTGGCAGGTACTGCCCAAATGCCGCTCCACGCCCAGCGCCACGGCTTCGGCCATGACCCGGGTGTGCCCGTAGCCGCTGTGATAGACCACCACCACATTGCTCATTCCGAGATTGCTCCAGACGCGTTGAATTCCTTTTCAGGCTGTGGGGTTGCTGGACGGTATCGGGCTGCCAAAGCCGTCACCGCAAAACCTGCAGGAGCCAAAATGATGCGCATCCGTAAACCGCAAAACCGTAGCCTCGCTGTTCACTCAGATCAGAGTTTTGGCCCTGGCACTCGCCGCGACGAGTTAAACGTTGTTAATTTTCAATCGCGCGCCAAACATCTGGACGCGCCGCTGACCACCGCTACGCTGAGTCAATACGGCGCCTGCGACAATTACGTGAAGGCGCCGGTCACGACGAACACCCGGGAGTCATCCAGCCCGCTCGTTGCACTGGCGACCAAACCTGAGGAATATGCTCGGAAACCGCGTACTAGACGGATGCAAGCAGGAGTGTCCCGTTGACCCTTTCCCCCACACAGGCCATCCATTTCGGCCCTTACCGGATCTACCCTGGACGACGTCTGGTGCTTGAGGCCGACCAGCCTCTGCGCCTGGGTCGGCGTGCCATGGATATCCTGTTGATTCTGCTGGAGCACGCAGGACAGGTGGTCAGCAAACAGGACCTGATCGCCGGGGTGTGGCCCAAAAGCGTCGTGGAAGACATCAACCTGCGGGTGCACATGGCGGCCCTGCGAAAAGCCCTTGGTGACGGTCAGGCCGGCCAGCGCTACATCATCACCGTTGCCCAGCGCGGGTACAGTTTTGTCGCGCCATTTTCCCTGGAGCAGGTCGAACCCCATCCCGTCGGTGAAGCGGTCGAACCCAGCCGCCATAACCTGCCCGTCCGTAACACCCGCCTGATCGGCCGCCAGACACTGGTCGACAGCCTGATGACGCAACTCGCGCGCCAGCGTTTCATTACCCTCGTCGGCCCGGGTGGTATCGGCAAGACGACCGTGGCCCTGCGCGTTGCCGAACAACTGATCGGGCGTTACCGCGACGGGATACGCCTGCTGGACCTGGCACCGATCAACGATCCGCTGATGATTACCGCGCACCTGGCCACGCTGCTCGATTTGTCCCTGCACGATGCCGAGCCGATGAGCGGCCTCGTGACGTTCCTGCGCGAGCGGCAAATGCTGCTGGTGATCGACAATTGCGAACACCTGATCGACGCTGTCGCACTGCTCTGCGAAGACATTCTGCGCGGCGCGCCTCAGGTGCACATCCTGGCCACCAGCCGGGAAGGTTTGCGGGCCGAGGGCGAGTTCGTTCAACGCCTGGAATCCCTGGACTGCCCGCCGCCGATTGCGGTGCTTGATCGAGACCAGGCGCTGACGTTTTCGGCGCTGCAATTGTTTGTCGAACGGGCCATGGCCAGCCACGACAGCTTCGAACTGACGGACGCCGACCTGCCGCTGTTGATCGACATCTGCCATCGCCTGGACGGCATTCCGTTCGCGATCGAACTGGCGGCGGCGCAAGTGGGTCGCTTCGGCCTGAGCGGTTTGCTGACCCAACTGCAGAGCAGTTTTCGCCTGCTGACTCAAGGCTCCCACCTGAGTCTGGCGCGCCATCAAACCTTGCGGGCGACCCTGGATTGGGGTTTCGAACTGCTCAGCCCCTGCGAGCAAACCTGCCTGCGTCGCCTCGGTGTGTTCAGGGGCGGTTTTACCCTGGAATCCGCGGCGGCCGTGATCGTCGGCGGACAGATCGAACCGTGCGAAGTGTTCGGCTCGATCACGCAACTGGTGGCCAAGTCCCTGCTGAATGTGGAGGTCGGTGACGAAGAGGTGTTCTACCGCCTGCTCGACACCACCCGGGGCTATGCGCTGGAAAAACTCGACCAGGCCCATGACTTGCCGGATACCCGCAAACGCCATGCCGAACGCTGTCTGGCGCTGATGAGCCAGGCCGCGCGAGACTGGGAGTTGATCCCGACAAACCTGTGGATCGAGCGCTACGCCCGAAGCCTGGCGGACATCCGCGCCGCCCTCGACTGGGGCCTTAACGCCGAGGGGCCCCAGGCGCTGGCCATCCAATTGACGGCGACCTCCACGCCGCTCTGGCAGGAACTGTCGCTGCTCAAGGAACACGGCACTTATGTGCGTAAGGCCCTGGCCCTGCTCGACGCTACGTCAGCGCCCTGCCCGCTGTTGCAGATGACCCTCAAGCTCGCACTCGGCAGTTCCTGCTACCACAGCCAGGGCGGTACGACCGAAACCATCGAAGCGTTCGTCAGCGCTCGATCCCTGGCCAGGCAGTGCAACGATGTGGCCGGCGAATTGCGGGCGGTGTCCGGGTACATGGCGGTCAACCTCAGTTGCGGCCACTATCAGATGGCGCTGGAGCAAAGTCAGCAATTCGACCGGTTGGGACTGCACGGCGAAGAAGTGTTGTCCCTGAGCACGCACCGTTTGCGCGTGCTGGCCCTGCACTTCGCCGGTAATCAGCGACTGGCGCGGGTAAACGCTGAACAGGTGATCCAGCGCATGGCCCAGAGCGGCCACCTCAACCGATTCACCCACGGCTTTGGCGTGCAATACGACCAGAGCGTGGCCTCGCTGACGATTCTGGCGCGCATCCTCTGGCTGCAAGGCCAGCCGGAACAAGCCTGGCGCACGGCCCGGCAGGCACTGGACATCGCGCTCCAGATCAATCACGGCACGTCCATCTGCTACACCCTGGCGCTGGCGGGCTGTCTGATCGCGCAGTACAACGGCGACACCGGCACTGCCCGCGAACTGTTGCGCCTACTGCTGGAGCAAGCCCAGAAGCATTCGGTCCAGCTGTTCTACAACTGGGCGCAACACTATGCGCAGGTGATCGGTGGTACCGGGGTCAAGGTCGTCCCGTTGCCCGGTGCCGGGCTGATCAACGAAATCATGGTGACGCTGGACACCGGGTGTGTGGATGAGGCGTTGGTGCTGAGGGCGAACACGGGGGCGGCCGGTTGGAGTACGGCGGAGATTTTAAGGGCCAGGGCATTGGCGTTGATGGCGGAGGATCAACCGACCGAAACCGCCGCCTGCAGCAGGGTTGAGACGGCCGAGACTATCTTGATCAGGGCGTTGAACGTGGCGCGCAGTCAGGGTGCGCTGGCGTGGGAACTGCGAAGCGCGACGGCCTTGGCACAGCTGTGGCAACGCCAGGGAAAACGGCTGCAAGCGCATGAATTGCTGTCGCCGATTTATGAGCGTTTCAGCGAAGGGTTTGCCACGCCGGACCTGGTCAACGTCCGGCAGTTACTCGACGAGCTCCAGGGGCACTTGCACGCCTGACACCCAGCGCGCCCTGCTCACGTAACGGGCGTAACGCGCCTCGAACAGACGCAGTTCGCCGCTGTGTTCGAGCTTCTCCAAGGCATAAGTGCGCGTGGTGTTGAGGAAGCGATAGCGCCCGGTGCCGTTGGTCCGCTCCAGAGACAGCAGCGATTGGGCGACAAGCCGGTCCATCAGCGCCTTCAAGCGGACGGGGTTCAGCACCTCGCAACTGATCACGCCGATGGCCGCATCGAGGGTGAACGACAGGTTGAACACGGCCAGGCGTTGCAACACGGTTTGCTCCGTCTGACTCAACCGTTCATAACTCCAGTCCAGCGCAGCTTTGAGGGTTTGATGCCGTGGCACGGCGGTGCGCCGCCCTTGGGTCAGTAGCTGGAAACAGTTATCCAGCTGAGCCTGCAACCCGACCAACGCCAGCGCATCGATTTGCGCCGCCGCCAGCTCGATGGCCAGCGGCAGTCCATCGAGACGCCGACAGATTTCACGGACCGCCTTGAGGTCCTGTTCACGCAGGACAAAGCCTTGCTGACGGGCACGGGCCCGGCTGACGAACAGCTGCACCGCCGAATAGCCCATGACCTCGGCAACGCTGTGCATCGCCGAGGCCGGTGGGACGGCCAGGGGTGGCAGGCGCTGGACGGTCTCCCCCGCCGCCAGCAAAGGTTCGCGGCTGGTGACCAGAATCGACAGTCGAGGCGCCGCCTGCAGCAAATCATCGACCAGCGTCCGGCAACGCTCCAGCAGGTGCTCGCAATTGTCGAACACCAGCAAGGCATGACGCTGGGCCAGGACATCCAGGGTTGTTCCGACTGGTAATTCAAGGCTTTGCGTCAACTGATCGACCACCCGCGCCGGGTCATCGATCACCGAGAAATCCACCCGCCAGACCCCATCTCGATAGTGCTGCAACAGCAGTTCGGCGACCCGCAAGGCCACGGTGGTCTTGCCGATACCTCCCGGGCCGACCAGGGTCATGAGACGCCGAACCGGCAACTGCCTGACCAGACTGCCAACAATCGAATCCCGCCCCGTCACCGGTGTAAGGCGCGCGGGCAAATTGTGCTGGGGGTTTTGCGCCGTCTCGAGCGAGACCAGCGCCTCCACACTCTCGGCCTGCACAGTGGCAACGAAGCTATAGCCGCGCTGAGGTACGTTGACGATGTAGCGGTGGCCGTTCTGTCCGTCGCCCAGCGCCCGACGCAACGCCGCGATGTGCACGCGCAGGCTGATTTCTTCGACCACGGAAGTCGGCCATACCCGGGCGATCAGCTCGTCTTTGCTGACCACGGTGCCGGCATGTTCGACCAGCACCTGTAAGATATCCAGCGCCCGACCGCCCATGCGCAAAGGCCGATCACCTTCCAGGATCAGCCGTTGTTGCAGGTGAAAGGCGTACGGGCCGAATCGCAGCACCGTATCGCTGTTCAAATCTCTGAGACTGTTCATGCACTTCACGTGCTGAAATCTGGTCCGGCGCGCCCATTGCACGCCTATCTAGATTCCCGCACCTCCATTGCAATTGGTTCTCATCTATCTTGGCAGGCATCGGTGACAGCACAACTGCGCAGATGGGAGCGTCACGGCCATCTCGGTGCGCACAACGGACAATTGCCCCTAGCTGAACTGCTCGCGGTACTGGGACGGGGTCAAACCGAGCTTTTCACTGAACAGGAAACGCATGTGTCGAACGCTGCCGAAGCCGCTTTTGAAAGCGATGGTCTTGAGCGGCAACTCACTGGTTTCCAACAGGTTTCTGGCATTGTCGATGCGTGCGCTCTGAAGGAATTCCATGGGCGTCATGTTTACGTCCCGGGCAAAGACCCTGGCGAAATGCCGTGGGCTCATGGCTGCCAGACTGGCCATGCAATCGATGCTGAAGGGCTTATCGAGGTGCTCAAGCACATGGTTCTGGACCCGTGTGATGGCAGTTTCGTGGGGAGCCACCGCCGCCATCAAGGGGCTGAACTGCGCCTGCCCTCCTTGGCGTTTCATCACCACCAACAGCACTTTCGCCACGTCCTGGGCGACTTTCTTGCCGTGATCTTCGGCCACCACAGCCAGTGCCAGATCGATGCCAGCGGTAACGCCTCCGGACGTGATGAGGTTGCGGTCTTGCACGTAGATCTGATCGGTCTCGACGGTTGCCTTGGGGAAGCCCTTGATCAGCCGTTCGGTGTAATGCCAGTGAGTGGTCACGCGATACCCGTCGAGCAAGCCGGCGTGCCCGAGCACGAAGGCACCGGTGCAGATCGACCCGTATCGACCGGCTCGACGGCTCGCGCCTCGAAGCCAGTCGAGCAACGGTGGGTGTTTTTCGTTGTAAGCGCCCGGACCACCGGGGACCAGCAGCAGGTCATAGCGGTCGCTCGCTTGATCGATGTGCACATCCGCCGTGATGTTGACGCCGTTGGAAGCCCGCAGTGCGCCATGCTCGGTGCCGATGGTCGACAGTTCATAACGTTGATCTTGCGCCAGGTATCGGTTGGCGATGGAAAACACCTCCATCGGGCCGGCCATGTCGAGCAGGAGAAAGTCGGGGAACAGCACCATTGCCACTGTTTTCATGGGATGGATTTCTTTGAGGTCGATAAAAAGGAACGGGTAATACGCCGCCTCCTGAGGAGCTTGAACGAGCGCTTGTCATTATGGCCAAGTGCGGCGCAGACGTTGGATAAGAATAGGTGATGCACCGCACATTACTGTCAACCTCAAAGGGACAGTGTTTCAATTTTCATCTACTTATTGCATCCGCCAGTAACCATTAACCTCTCCTCACTCGGACGAATCAACGTCCACACAGGAGAATTCATCATGCTGACCCTTCGCAAAGCTTCCGATCGCGGCTTGGCCAATCACGGTTGGTTGAAGTCCTTCCACACCTTTTCCTTTGCCAACTACCGCAACCCCAAAGAGCAGGGTTTTTCCGACCTGCTGGTGATCAACGATGACCGTGTGGCGGCCGGTAAAGGCTTTGGCCAGCACCCCCATCGCGACATGGAAATTTTCTCCTATGTGCTCGAAGGTGCACTGGAACACAAGGACACCCTGGGCACCGGTTCGGTGATTCGCCCTGGCGATGTGCAGTTGATGAGTGCCGGCAACGGCGTCGCCCACAGTGAATACAACCACTCGGCGACACGCCCGGTGCACTTTTTGCAAATCTGGATCGTGCCGGACGTCAGCGGCGCCAAACCGCGTTATCAGCAGGAGCATTTCAGCACGCAGAAAAAACGCGGACGCTTGCAGCTGATCATTTCGCCGGATGGGAGCAACGGCTCGCTGAAGGTGCGTCAGGATGCACGGGTGTACGCCGCGCTGATCGACGGCAAGGAGAGCGCCACCCTCGAGTTGGCCGCCAATCGATACGCCTATGTGCATGTAGCCAGTGGCAGTGTCGAGCTCAACGGCATGCCGTTGCAGGAAGGCGATGGCGTGCGGGTTCGCAATGAGCAGGTGTTGACGTTGAGCAATGGCGTGGATGCCGAAGTACTGGTGTTTGATTTGCGGCCGCAGGAATTACCTGAAATGCCGTAAGCCCCCTGCGTTTCCCTGTAGCAGCTGCCGAGGTACGAGGCTGCGTTGCGTGTCCGCAGGACCGCCCTTTGGGGGCCGCTGCGCAGCCCGACGCAGCCTCGTACCTCGGCAGCTGCTACAGGGATTTGGGGATTTGTTTGTTACTCACCACTCCCGGAAAAACCCGCAACCACTTCTTCGATGACCGCACGCACCCGTGCGGTATGTCGCAGATCCGCATGGGTGACCAGCCACACGTCGTAGGGCACCGGTCGTGTGCGCTCCGGCCACACCCGCACCAGCCCGTCCCTTTCTCCCATGTACACCGGAATTTCCCCTAGCCCGATTCCCGCGGCAATGGAACGGCGCACCAACAGGCCGGAACTCAGGCTTGAGACGATGCGCCCGCGGGTCACCGGTTCAGACACCAGCGTCATGTCCTTGTTGCCCTGCAAATACGGCTGGTACACCACCAGGTCATGCCCCTCGAACGCCGAACCCGGTTGCGGCAGGCCATGGGTATCGACATAGGCTTGCGACGCAAATAGCCCCACCGGCCACCGGGCAATTCGCCGGGCAATCAGGTCAGGGTTCTCCGGCCGGGTGTTACGCACAGCGATGTCGGCCTCGCGCTTGGCCAAACTTAGAATCTGCGTGGAAGCGTCCAGTTGCACCCGCACGTCGGGGTGCAGGGCGTGCAACCGGGCAATCGCCGGGATCAGAAAGTCGATGGCCAGAGAGTCGGTGGTGCTGACCCGAACTGTGCCCGTCAGCCGGTCATCCAGTCCTTGAATCTGACGTTGCAGCTGCAGTGCTGAATGCTCCATTTTTTCCACGGCCTGCAACGCCGCTTCGCCAACTGCCGTCAGCACGTATCCCTCTGAGGTGCGCAAAAACAACGTTGCGCTCAAGGACTTTTCCAGCGACGTAATACGACGGCCGACGGTGGCCTGATCGACCCCCAATACCCGCGCCGCGCCCCTGAGCGTCAACTCCCGGCACACCGCGAGGAACACCCGCGCGTCATCCCAATTCATAACCACTCCCCCGCTGATGCATCGATGCATCACGATAACGCAGAATCGCTGCGTTATTGCATCAAAGATCCGGGATAGGCTGAAGGCCGGAAGAACCTCTCAGGACATTTGCCATGCACAATTCATCGAGTCACCCGCCGAGTGCGATCTGGCTGCCGATCTTCGCCGGTCTCTGCGCCAGCCTGGTCAGCATCGGCCTGGCGCGGTTTGCCTATACGCCATTGATTCCTTCGTTGATTGGGGCGCACTGGTTTTCGGCCAGTGACGTGGTTTACCTCGGTGCCGCCAACCTCGTGGGCTACTTGATCGGCGCGCTGATCGGCCGACCGCTGGCCCATCGCACGTCCAACAAAAGCGCGCAGCGGCTGATGATGCTTATCGTCACCCTGTCGTTTTTCGCCTGTGGTTTCCCGTTGTCAGTGAGCTGGTTCTTCGGCTGGCGCCTGCTGTCGGGCGTTGCCGGTGGCGCGATCATGGTGCTGGTGGCCGCAACTGTGTTGCCGCACGTACCGGCAGCCCGTCGAGGACTGGCCAGCGGGGCGATTTTTCTGGGCATCGGCTTGGGCATTGCGGGTTCCGGGACCCTTGTGCCGCCGCTGCTGAGCCTGGGTTTGCAGCAAACCTGGTTCGGCCTTGGCGCGTTGGCCCTGGTGCTGACGGCAGCAAGCTGGTTTGGCTGGCCGTCGGATACTCACGCAGCAAGCGTATTGCCCTCGATCAACGAGACGAGGCACCCGACGGATAGGGGCGTGTACCTGTTGTTTGCCCAGTACGCCTTCATGGCCGCCGGGCTGGTGCCGGCGATGGTGTTCCTGGTCGACTACGTGGCTCGCGGGCTGGGTGCCGGACCGCATGTCGGTGCGCTGATCTGGGTCATGTACGGCCTCGGCGCGATAATCGGCCCGGTGAGCTATGGTTTTCTCGCGGATCAACTGGGGGCGAAGGTGAGTATTCGCCTGGTGCTGGTGGTGCAGGCGATTGCTGTGGGGCTGCTGTCGATCTCCAGCTCGTTCACGACCCTCGCGGTACTGGCGGTGATTCTCGGTTCATTCCCGCCAGGCATTGTTCCACTGGCGCTGGCCCGGGTGCATGAGTTGATCCCGAGCCATCATCAACAGCAGGTTGCCTGGAGTCGCGCAACGGTGTCATTCGCAACGTTCCAGGCGATTGCAGGGTTTGCGTACTCGGCGTTGTTCAATGTGAGCGGCGGCCATCACGCGGTGTTGTTCGAGATTGCGGCGGGGGCCATTGTGGTGGCGTTGTTGCTGGAGGTTTTGACGATCAAAAGATCGCAGCCTCGCTTCGCTCGACAGCTCCTACAGGATAACGTCAATCCTTGCCGCCCCCTGTAGACCTGTAGACCCGTAGGAGCTGTCGAGTGAAACGAGGCTGCGATCTTTTGACCTCCCCCACAAATACACGGTCCCATTTATTGTAAACCTTCAAATCAGGACAGCAAAAATGACCTTGCCCCAGACCATGACCTTGATCGAAATCACCGAACCAGGCGGCCCGGAGGTCTTGAAACCCCGGCAGGAACCCGTGCCGACCGCCGGTGCCGGTGAAGTGCTGATTCGCGTACACGCGGCCGGCGTCAACCGTCCTGACGTGATTCAGCGTGCGGGCAAATACCCGATGAAGCCCGGCATGAGCCCGATCCCGGGCCTGGAAGTGGCCGGCGAAGTGGTAGCCATCGGCGCGGGCGTCAGTGAGTTCATCGTCGGCGATAAGGTCTGTGCGCTGACCAATGGCGGCGGTTATGCGCAATTCTGCGTCGCACCGGCCAGCCAGACACTGCCGATTCCTCAGGGCATGGATTGGGTCCACGCGGCGGCGGTGCCGGAAACGTTCTTCACGGTGTGGGCCAACCTGTTCGACATCGGCGGTGCCAGCAAAGGCCAGCGCGCTTTGGTCCATGGCGGCACCAGCGGTATTGGCACGACTGCATTGATGCTGTGTCGCGAATTCGGCGTCAAGGCGTTCGCCACGGCGGGCAGTGAAGAAAAGTGTGCAGCAATCCGCACGTTGGGGGCCGAGGCGATCAACTACCGCGACCAGGATTTCGTCCAGGTCGTGCAGGACAAAACCGCTGGCAAGGGCGTCAACGTGATCCTCGACATCATGGGCGGCTCGTACCTGAATCAGAACATCGCGGCACTGGGCATGGAGGGTCGACTGGTGATGCTGGGTTTTCTGGGGGGTGCCCATGCCAAGGACGTCGATCTCATGGCCATTTTGGGCAAGCGCGCGACCATCACCGGCTCCCTGATGCGCTCGCGTACCCGCGAAGAAAAAGCCTCGATTGCCGAACAGCTGCGCGAATACGTCTGGCCTGTTCTGGCTGCTGGACGCTGCCTGCCCATAATCGACAAGGTCTACCCGCTGGCCGACGCCGCACAGGCCCATGCGCGAATGGAAGCCGGTGATCACATCGGCAAGATCGTGTTGCAGGTGCAGTAATCGCGCGCCCTGTAGCAGCTGCCGAGGCACGAGGCTGCGTCGGGCTGCGCAGCGGCCCCCGGGGGCGGTCCTGCGGACACGCAACGCAGCCTCGTACCTCGGCAGCTGCTACAGGGGAATTAACAGGATTCAGAATCGGGAGATACCTTCAATCGCCGCCATGAGCCCACTTTTTACAAACGACGTGATCGCGCTCTTTGTAGCAGCTGCCGAGGCACGAGGCTGCGTCGGGCTGCGCAGCGGCCCCCGGGGCGGTCCTGCGGACACGCAACGCAGCCTCGTGCCTCGGCAGCTGCTGCAAAAGAAAAGGCGTCAGTTCGGATCCAGCAATCCGCCACGCCAATGGCGCGACACCCGGCTGCCGGTGAACTTCGCCACGACCATGCCCTGGGACACCATCCGATCGCGATAGCGCGTCACCATCCGTCCCGCTTGCTCGGCCACCAACACCACCTCTGACGACGGATCCCCGGGACGCCGCAGAATCCGGGCAAAGCGCTGCCCTTCCTCGACAAAATCTCCCAAGTCCTTTTCAAAGATCAGCACCCCTGGCTGCGGTGCCAGAATGGTTTCCATCTGCCCCATTTCCATCACTTCGACAGGCCAGTCACCCAGTGTCAGCGCCTCATCGATGACCCCGTAACTGCACAACCAGGCATAGAGCCCGTCGGCATCCTGCTCGGCAAACCGGTCGCTGACATCGCCCTGCCCGCGCAGCTCCAGCGTCGCCGCCATTTGCCGCTCGCTGACGCCCTTTCGCAGCCAGGGCGCAATGATGCTTTCCTCGAAGGAACCATCACCGCCGTCGTCCCAGATGATCGCCACGTCCATTTTCATCGCAGCCGCCAATTCACGGCCACGGGGCCAGAAACTGCGGTGCACATAGAGATACGGCAGCGCCTCGTCATCGGTGTGCAGGTCGAGCATGACATCTGCGCTGGAGGCCAGTTGCACCAGACTTTTCTGCCATTCCTGAATGTTCGTCGAAGGTGGATTCATCGCTGCGGACTGGTCGAACCCGCGGTTGAAGTTATGGCCGGTCGCGTCGTGGAATCGGCCCAGCAGACGTCCCTGACGAAACTGCCCGATACCCAGCGGATTGGCCTGGGGCACCACTGTCACCTGGCTCTTGAGCCGACCTTCGGCCTCGGCCACTTGCAGGCGTTGCATCAACAGGTGCAACACCAGCATCCCGGCGATCTCATCGGCATGCACCCCGGCTTGCAGGTGCACCTTGGGGCCACTGCCATCGCCCTCGAAACGCCAGGCACCCACCCGCAGCGGGTCGCCGTTGTTGCTACGAACGTTGAACGAAATATCCTGCGCCATCCGCGTGCCCTCCCGTCATGACCGTTAAAAACCCGTGCATCGCCGCTGGTGATTGAACAGACGTTCAACTAAGCTCGCGAACGAGTAACCGCACCCAAGGACGTCCCTGTGACCACTACCGCTCCGAAAAACCGCCGCGCCGAACCGGACGAGCGCCGCGAAATGCTGGTGGCTGCCACGTTGCGTTGCCTGGTCCGTGACGGGCATGCCGGTATCTCCGTGCGCCGCATCGCCACCGAGGCCGGCGTGTCCGTTGGCTTGCTCAACCATCATTTCGGCAGCATCGATGCGTTGATCGCCGACACCTATCAGAAGCTCGCGAGCGAACTGACCACGGCCCTGCTTCAGGAAATCGAGCAGGCCGACACGCCGGCCGCGAGGATGGACGCGTTCCTGACCGGTTCATTTGCACCACGGGTCATGGACCCCGATTTGCTCGGCGCATGGGTGGTGTTCTGGAGCCTGATTCGCCATTCCGAACACGTCAGCCAGTCTCACGAAAAAAGCTACCGCGCCTACCTCGACTTGCTCCGCCAACTCCTGGATGACCTGGCTGCCAGCGAAGGCTTTGTGATTCACGACACTCACCTGGCCGCCATCGGCCTATCGGCGATGCTCGACGGACTCTGGATCGAGTGGTGCCTCAACCCCGAAACCTTCAGTCCCGCCAACGGGCTCCACATCTGTCGCTGCTGGATAAAGGGGTTGCGTCACGGAGCATTCAGCACCGACGACGTCCTGTGAGGCGTGTCGCCCGAAGATCATCGCCAGGGTGCCACTGACCGCGATCAGCCCGGCGCCGATCATCAGTGACACATCCATCACCGTGCCCCAGATCAGGCTCGACAACAGGAACGCCCAGATCAGCCCGGTGTACTCGAACGGCGCCAGCAACGTCGCCGTGGCCCGCCGGAAACTCGCAAACAACAGGTACTGACCGATACCGCCGACCAGGCCCGCCGCGAGCATCCCCAGCCAGGCCGGGGTCGGCGACGGCGTGTGGGTCCAGGGCAGCGCCACGGTCATGCAGATCACAAACACCACGTTGGTGATGAGCATTTGCTCCAGCACCGACGTCTGGTCATCCACCTGCCGCAACTGGATGTAGGTGAAGGCCCAGCACATGGCCGCCAGCAGCGTCAGCACCACCGGCAACGGCTCGGCGATGTTGCTGGGGCGACAGGCGATGATCACCCCGACAAATCCGACGATCAGGGTGAACCACTGCCAGCCGTTCGCGCGCTCCTTGAGGAACACCGCCGCCAACACCGTGACCATGATCGGCGCCGAGAAATACAGCGTGGTCATCTCCGCCAGCGACAGGTCCCGGGCCGCCGTGTAATACAGCACCCAGGCGACAATCGACAGCAAACCACGCTGCACCAGCAGACGTCGGCTCGGCGAGCGCCAGGCTTTTTGCACCAGCCGCAAACGCCCCGCCACCAGGCACACAAACACCACGAACAAGCTGCGCCAGAACAGGATGGTGACCACCGAATAATCGGCCACCAGCCACTTGATCACGGCGTCCTGCAACGCCAGGAACGCATAGCCCAAGGTGCACAGACCAATACCTTGCAACGACCGGTCGACCGTCCCTGGCGTGCTCATCACACGGACCTGCGCACTGGCGTTCCCCGACGCTCGAAGAAGGCGAATAGCGCCTCGATCAGGAACGTCAGGCAGACATACACACCAGCGACCAGCAACAGCGGCTCGTACACTTGCAGGGTTTGCGCGCGTACCACGTTGGCCGCACCCAGCAGGTCGATGATCGCGATGGTCGACGCCAGCGCCGTGGATTTGAGCAGCATCACGGTCTCCCCGGCGAGGGTCGGCAACAGCAACCGCATCGCCCGGGGCAAGCGTACCCGCAACAAAGCCTGGCGTTGGGTCATGCCGAAGGCCGACGCGGCTTCCATTTCGCCTTTGGGCACTGCCAGCAGCCCACCGCGAATGACTTCACCGACATACGCACCCACCGACAGCACCAGCGCGAAGACGATGTACCAGTAGCCGTCACGCAGGTACGGCCAGAAGAAACTGCCACGGATCAGCGGAAACTGGGCAAACAGGCTGCCGAGCCCGTAGTAGAAAATGTAGATCTGGATCAGCAGCGGCGTGCCACGCAACACGCTGGTGTAGAACAGGCTGGCCCTTGCGATCACTTTGTTCTTCGAGATCCGCGCCAGCGCCACCAGCACCGCCAGCACGAAACCGAACACCATGGAGATCAGCAAAATGGTGATGGTCGTTTGCAGACCTCGACCCAACAGGGCCGCGTATTCAACTATCCACGCTGGAATCATTTCATTCACTCAGCCAAAGGCATCCAGCGACGGATGCGTCGTTCAAGTCGTCCGGACAGGTAATTGGACGCCAGCGTCACCACGTAATACATCGCCGCAGCCGTGAGGTAGAACAACAGGTAGTGACGGGTCGAACCCGCGCCTTGCTTGGCGGTGTACAGCAGTTCGTTGGTGCCGACCACGCTGATCAGGGCACTGTCCTTGATCAGGTTGATCCACAGGTTCGCCATTCCGGCCATCGCGTAAGGCGCCATGATCGGCAACGTGACACGGCGGAACAGCCCGAAACCGCTGAGGCCAAACGCCCTCGCCGCTTCGATCTGGCCATAGGGAATGGCCTGGATCGCCGCGCGGAAAATTTCCGAAGCGTAAGCCCCCTGAACCAGCCCCAGCACCAGGATCGCGGCCAGTGGACCACTGACGTTGACGGCGTCGTAACCCATCTTGGCCATCAGTGAATTGAGGAGCATGGAACCGACGTAGTACAGCAACAGAATCAGCAGCAACTCGGGAATCGCACGGAATAATGTGGTGTAGCCGCGCATCAGCGCCGCGATCGGTTTGGGCGCGCCCAACTTGAGACAAGCCACCACCAGGCCGATGAACAGCCCGACAACAAATGCCCCTGCGGAGATCTGCAGGGTCATCAACAAACCCTTCAGTAGCGCACCACCCCATCCTTGTTCGGTGAAATTGATCAAAGCGAACATTTCCGGCATTTCGGTCTCCAGTCACCATCTCGCCCTTGTGGGAGCGTGGCTTGCCCGCGATGCTTTTTGGCGGCCTCAACGGCCTCATCGCGGGCAAGCCCGGCTCCCACAAGGATCAGCGTTTCCCATGGGATATGCGTTTCAGCCTGGGACTCAGAAAGCAGGTTTCACGCTGGTGCCGAAGTAGTTCTGGGAGAGGTCGTCATAGTCCTTGCTCGCCAGCAGTGCGGTGATCGCCTTGTCCAGTCGGGCCTTGAGCTCGGTGTCGTCCTTGCGCAGACCGGCACCGACACCTTTGCCGAAGATCGGGTCGTAGGGCACTGTGCCGAGGAATTCGAGGTTGCTGGCGTCCGGCGTTTTGACGAACTCGGTCATGGCTGTGCCGTCCGCCATCATCAGGTCGATGCGACCGGCGATCAGGTCCGCGTTGGCCGAATCCTGGGTGTCGTAATACTTCACGTCGGCGATTTTTTCGTAGTAGGCCTTCAGGTAGCTGGCGCTGACCGTGGAGTTCTGCACGCCGATGATCTTGCCCTTCAGGTCATCCGGGTACTTGCTCACCTTGGTGCCCTTGGGGCCGACAATCGCGACAAGCGAATCGTAGTAAGCCCGGCTGAAAGCGATCTGTTTTTCGCGTTCTGCGGTCACGGACATCGAGGAGAAAATCACGTCGATCTTCTTCGCCAGCAACGATGGAATGATCCCGTCCCACGCCACTTCCTTGATCTCGCACTCGGCTTTCATTTCGGTGCAGAGCTTGTGGATCAGGTCGACTTCAAACCCTTTCCATTCACCGTTGGCCTGCTTCTCGGTGTACGGCGGATAGGGTTCAGCCGCGACCGCGAACCTGATCGGCTGAGCCTGAGCGTTGCTGATGCCGGCCAGCAGAACGCAAGCCACGCCGGTCATCCAGTTTGCCAAACGTCGATTTCCCATGATGTTTTCCCGTCTTGTTATGTATTAGCGAGTTTGATGAGCGTTGACGAATTGTCGGCAGCGCTCGCTGCGTGGGTGTACGAACACTTCGTCCGGCGAACCGGTTTCCTCGATCAGCCCTTGATGCAAAAAGGCGACTTTGGAGGAGACATCACGTGCGAAGGCCATCTCATGAGTGACCAGGATCATGGTCCGGCCTTCTTCGGCGAGGGAGCGAATCACCCGGAGCACTTCGCCGACCAGTTCCGGGTCGAGTGCCGATGTGGGCTCATCGAACAGCATGACTTTGGGGCGCATGGCCAGGGCCCGGGCAATGGCGACGCGTTGTTGCTGCCCCCCGGAGAGAAACGCCGGGTACTCGTTGCGCTTGGCCGCAAGCCCTACACGTTCGAGCAAGGCTTCGGCGCGCTCGGTCGCCTCCGCCCGGCTTTCACGCAAGACCTGGGTCGGCGCTTCGATGAGGTTTTCCAGCACCGTGCGATGGGGCCAGAGGTTGAAGTTCTGGAACACCATGCCCAGGCTCGAGCGAATCCGCACCAGCTGCTTGGCATCGGAAACCAAAGGCGCGCCAGGGCGATTCTGGTTCAGGTGAATGCTTTCACCGTCCACCAGAATGCGTCCCTGGTCCGGTATTTCGAGCATGTTGATGCAACGCAGCAAGGTACTTTTGCCCGAGCCGCTGGCACCAATCAGGGAGATCACTTCACCTTCGCGCGCCGTCAACGAGACGCCTTTGAGCACTTCGATATTGCCGAAGCGTTTGTGCAGGCGATCGACTTCGATCATGGTCTTGCACGAGGCTGGTTCGATAGTCGCTTCGCAGGTCACGCGGGAGATCACGGGCCGAGGCGCTTCACCGTTCAGCACCAGGACAAACTTGCGAATCCGCTGGCAGGCCTGGGCCAGTCGCTCTTCGCCAAGGGTGAACGAGAGCCGTACAAAGCCCTGCGCCGGTTCACCGAACGCTGCCGCATCCAGCACCGAAACATGCGCTTCGCGCAGCAGGCGCCAGGCGAATTCGAGCGACGTCAGGCCGGTGTTGCGCACGTCTATCAGCACGAACATGCCAGCGTCGGGTTTGAGCACCGAAATGCCCGGGCAGTCCGCCAGGCTGTTCACCACCAGGTCGCGACGGCGGCGATAGATGTCGCGCATGCCGTGGGTGACGTCGGTATGGGCCTGCACCGCCTTGAGTGCCGCCTCCATGACAAACCCCGGCAAGCCATAAAGCATGCTCAGCACCAGGTTTTCGACGTGGCCCACCAGGGTTTCATTGGCGACGATCCAGCCGATGCGCCAGCCGGTCATGGCGTGGGATTTCGACAGGCTGCCGATCACCACGCAACGCTCGGCCATACCCGGCAACGCCGCCAGGCTCAAGTGCTCGCGCTCGAACGCCAGGCTTTCATAGACCTCATCCACCACGACCCAGAGGTCATGGACAATGGCCAGTTCGGCAATGGCTTGCAGCTCTTCGCGGTTGAGCACCACGCCGGTGGGGTTATTGGGGTTGGAGAGGAAAATCGCCTTGGTGCGCGGGGTGATGGCTTTGGCCAACACTGCGGCGTCGAGCCGGAAACCGGAGTCCGCCGTACACGGGACGCGAACCAGTGTGGCGCCTGAGGCCTTGAGCGTGGCCTCGTAGGTGACGTACATCGGGTCGAGGGCGATCACTTCATCGCCACTCGTCAACAAGCACAGCGAGGCGGCGAACAGTGCGTTCTGCGCCCCCGCCGTCAGGATGACGTCAGGCGCATGTACTTCGCGGTGGAGCAAGGTGGTGTAGCGGGCGGCGATGGCTTCGCGCAAGGCCAGGCGGCCGGCGATTTCGGTGTAGTGAGTGTCGCCCTCGCGCAGGGCGTGAATGGCGGCGTCGGTGATGAAATCAGGGGTGGGGAAATCCGGGTCGCCGACGCTGAGAATGATCACATCCTCGCCACGGCGCTGGGCTTCGTACGCCGCGTAGTGGATATCCCAAGCGGCAACGCCGTCGCCCGTAATCCGTTCAACAAAGGGTGAAAACCGCATGCAAGTGCCTCGTTCAAAATGAAGAAACGCAAGCCCGCGCTACCAGCCGGGGAAGTGGGAACCAACATAGTCGAAGCTGAACAGTCGTTCAACAGAAAAGTCACGGTGGTTCGCGTTCAGCGCAAACAGGTCGTTTTCACGACAGTCATGCCGTTTATCGGACAGGAGGATCGGGTTGGATTTTTGAATGAGGAAGTGCGGTGAGTGCTGTTGTGGCAGGTGGCAAAGTTTTGATTTTGCAACGTCTGTGAGGGCCTCATCGCGAGCAGGCTCACTCCTACAGGGATCTCCAGTGAATACACATTTCGTGTACAACAAGATCCCCTGTAGGAGTGAGCCTGCTCGCGATGGGGCCCTCACATTCAAGACATATCTATCGTGGCCGACGAACAACCCTCACCTTCGCACTGCCTCCGCCGCCACAGAAAAATCGCTCGCCGCCATCCGATTCAAGCCCCGATACGCCAACGCCGTCCGGCAGCCTGGCGCTCTCCAGGACTTCACCCGTCGTGGCGTCAATATGGCGCAACTCGCTTTCATCGCCCTCCCACGTCCCATGCCAAAGCTGACCTTCGACCCAGGTCACACCGGTGACGAAACGGTTCGATTCCAGGGTGCGCAAGATGGCCCCGCTCTCGGGGTCGATCCGGTGAATCTTGCGCTCACGGTACTCACCGACCCACAGCGAACCTTCGGCCCAGGTCAGGCCAGAGTCGTTGCCACCCCCCGGCGCCGGGATGGTGTTGAGCACCTGACCGGTGTGCGGGTCAATCTTCTGGATGCGGTCTTCGGCGAGCTGGTACAGATGCTCACCGTCGAAGGCCGTACCGGCGTGGGCGGCGACATCAATCGAGCGCACGGTCTGGCCGTTCGCTGGGTCGAGCGCGGTGAGTTTTTCACCGACGGCAAACCAGACATGCTGACCGTCCCAGGTCACGCCGTGCACCTTGTCGACACCTGGAAACGGTCCATATTCACGGAGAATTTCAGCGGTTGAATGTTTCATGTTCGGATCCTCTTCGCGGGTTGGTGACGTTCATCCTAATCACCGGGAAGTGGTGCCGGGAGTAACAAGGTCGTCGCGAAACCCGGCACCGGCGGCGTCATCCAGCGACAGGCGCGACCATGACCGAACGACTGCACCTTGCCTGTCGCCGAGAGCTTGTCGAGCGTACGCTGCACCGTGCGCTGATTGGCGCCAAGCGCCAGTGCCAGGGCTGAACTGGACCAGGACTCACCGTCCGCGAGGCAGGCGAACACTGACGCGTACTTCTCCTCAACGGGCGGCGCGAGCAGGACTGCCTCAGATGAAACCAGCGGCACCAGCACAAATCCGCGTTTGGTCGCGCTCACCCCGGCCAGGGGTTTGAGTGCGACGCGCAGTCGTCCGATTTCAACGCGCAATCGTGCGCGAAGGGATTCATCGGCAAGCTTCAATCGGAAGGCCCGGGCAATGAGCACTTCTCTGGACACATCGCCTGGCCAGGCTTCGGCCAGTACCCGAACCAGGGAAAACAGCACCGGGCGCGTGGCCAGGGACACCGACATGCCAACACCGCGCACAATCGATCGGCAGGCATCCACGACCAGCACGGTCGAACCGAGCAAGGCCTCCACTTCATCCAGCAGGATCGGCCGTTCCGCGCCCCGGGCGATCAGCAGCGCAACAGGGGTGTCGAGCACGAGCGCGGCGTTTTCCACTTCGGCTGTCAGTGCCGTAATGCCAGCCTCATGAGCCGCATTGGCAGCCCGTGTGAGCGCCGCACGCGCCTTGTCGGTGTGCAGTCGCCGGATCGCAATGCCTGCGACGACCAGTTCATGGGCAGCCCTCAACGCGGGAGGCAATGGCGCCGGGTCGAGGTCTGCGAGTAATCCCTGGGCGTCATCGAGCTGCCCGACCAGTAACAAACGCCGAATCTGCAGATACCGTGCATGGGCTGCGTTGGTCCGGTCACCCTGAGCCTCCAGCACGACCCGCGCCGCTTCCAGTGCCTTGGTCGGCCACCCCAGGTCCCGGGAGGCCAGCGCGATTTCGGCCTCGGCAACCAGACAGCGCGCACGGGCCAACGCTTCCTTCGGCCCGAAC
>NZ_WFGV02000075.1 GCF_010095445.2 Pseudomonas sp. TNT3 | reverse complement strand
AAACCGGGTACAGCGGGTCGTCCGGCCACAGCGAGCGCAGACCGATCACGGCATCGGCGTCGGTCGCCAGTTTGGCCAGCGCCGGTGCGCCACGGCCCGTGAAGTAGGCTGTCTGACGGCTACCGGGCAGATTGGCTGGCGCGGCGCGTTCAAGTTGCACATCGGTGCCTTTGAGCAAAACGTCGCCCAGGCCGTAGGTGATCGGCAAAGACGCCAGAACGCGTAGCGGTTTGTCAGCGGCGAAGGTGGGGTTGACCAGCCCACACAGGGCAACGGCCAGGGTCAGTTGACGCAGAGAAAAAGACATTTATCCGAGGTTCCCTTTCAGGCTTGGGACGACGCCACGGGCGATAGCCGCCAGGGCGAAGGCGATACCGGCCACCAGAATAATTGCGGCGCCGGACGGGATGGGCAGGTCGAAGACAATCGGTGCCAGGATGCCGCACAGCGTGCTGACCGTGGCGATCAGCACCGAGCACCAGAAAAACCCCTTGAGCGACTGGCTGAGCAAACGGGCGGCTGCCGCCGGAATCACCAGCAGGGCACCGACGAGAATCGCGCCGATGACTTTCACGGCGGCCACGGTGATCAAGGTCACCAGGATCACGAACAGGTAATCCAGGGTCTTCACCGCCACACCGCGAACGGCGGCCAGTTGCGGGTTGAAACTGGCGAGCATGATGCGGTTGTACAGCGGCAAGGCCAGCGCCATGACCAGTGAGCCGACGATGGCCAACACCAGCAGATCGTTGCCGTTGACCGTCAGTACCGAGCCGAACAATACGTTTTCGAGGATGTGCACGTTGATCTTGCCGGCCAGGATCAACAACAGGCTGGCGCCCAGTGCCAGCGACACGGAAAGGAACACCCCAATCAGCGTATCCGGGGACAATCCGGTGCGGTTGCGCAGGTAGTTAAGCAGAATGCCGAACAGCAGGCAGTAACCGAAGAGGCTGCCATAAGGCCCGGTGTAAGGTTCGCCCAAGAGGATGCCAACGGCCACGCCGGTCAGGGCCGCGTGACCCACCGCTTCGGAGAAAAACGCGAAGCGCTTGACCACCACCAGCGTGCCCAGGCCACCCAGCACCGGGCCGATCAACAGACCGGCCAGCAGTGCATTGACCACGAATCCGTAAGCCAGCGCCTCGGGCAGGTAACCCGAAGACGCCCAGCCCTGAATCATCAAACGAAAGGCTTCATAACTCATGAGGCAGCGCTCCGTGGATGGGTCGAAAACAGGGTCAGCAATCGTTCCGGGGTCAGCGCTTCCTTCGGCGTGGCATCGAATAGCACCCGACGATTGAGCCCGGTGACGCGATCCGCCAAGCGTCCGACGGCTTCCAGGTCATGTTCGATCCATAGCACGGTGATCCCGCTTCGTCGCCAGTCCCCAAGCAATCGCTCGAACACCCGGATGCCTGCTTCGTCGAGTGCCGACATCGGTTCATCGAGCACGAGCAACTGCGGCGCTGGAATCAGCCCTTGTGCCAGCAACACCCGCTGGCGTTCGCCACCGGACAGCGCGCCCATGCGCCGTTTGCGCTTGTCCTGCATGCCGACGCGTTCCAGCGCTTCACCGATGGCCGCCGCGTAGCGCTTGCTGACACCGAGAAACGCCGGGCGCCGCTGACACATGGCCGCCATGAAATCGTCCACGGTCATGGGCAAACCTCGGTCGAACTCCAGCGCTTGCGGGACATAGCCGATGATCCCTGGTGCATCTGGCCATAGCAGGCTCAAGCGGCCTTGATGGGGCATTTGTCCTAGCAACGTCTTGATCAGCGAACTCTTGCCGCCACCGTTGGGGCCTACCAGCGCATGGACGCTGCCGGGCTGGACCTGGAAGGTCACGTTATCGAGAATGATGGTGCGGCCCAGCGTCAGGCTGACGTCGGCGAAATCCAGGGTCGGGCCGGCGCTTTGGGCGATGAGGGTTTCCTGGGCGGTCATGCGCCGGACTCCTGAATGGCCCGGACCACCGTATTGAGGTTGCCGGTCATTTCTTTTTCGTACTTGTCAGCGGTGTATTCGCCGTAGGAAATGTGCGACAGCGGATACAGTTTCACACCGGATTCGCGCTGAATGGTGTCGACGTAGCTGGACGGGAAATCCATCTCCGAGAAGATCACCTTCACGTCCAGTTCCCGTAGTTGATCGATGGTCTTTTTCAATTGGCTCGGGCTTGGCTCGATCCCGTGAGCGGGTTCGACCACAGCAGTGACTTCCAGGCCGAATTCACGCAGCAGGTAATCGTAAGCCGCGTGCACCGTGGCGACGCGCAGTTCGGCGTTCGGCGCCTCGGTCAGTTTCGCCAGGGCGTCGGCGCGCATCTTCCGCAGGCGTTTGCCGTAGGCGCGGGCGTTCTGGGTGTAGGTCTTGGCGTTGGCCGGATCGAGCTTGCCCAGCTCGCGGGCAATGTTGTTGACCTGAGCGATCGACGCGCTGATTGACAGGAACGTGTGCGGGTTGACCACCTTGCCGGCACCCCGGGCCGCCACACCGGTGGCCGCCAGCAGCGGGACGTTTTCGTTGGCTTCGATCACCGGAACGTTCGGCGTCTCGCTGGCGGCGATCATGCGGTCGGCGAAGTCGTCATGACCGACGCCGTTAAGCACAACCACGTCCAGCCCACTGATGCGCTTGATGTCTTCGGCGCGAGGCTCGTAGGCATGCGGGTTGAAGCCGGCCGGGATCAGCGGCACCACTTCGGCCTTGTCGCCGACGATGTTCGCCACGTAGCTGTAATAAGGGTGCAAGGTGATGCCGATGCGCAGGCGCTTGGCCTCTTCGGCACTCGCCATGGGTGTCAGCAGGCAAGCCAGCAGGCCCACCAGCAACACGCGAAAGATTGAACGTTGAGATGAAATTGGCATGGGGAAGCGGTCTTCTCTCGGGTGAAGGCGAGGGTTCAGTGCCGATGCTGGCGGGTCACGCCGGCATCGAATTGCGCGACGATCTGCTGCCAGCCGGCGCTTTCCAGCGCGCTGTCAGCGAGGTCGGTCGGCGCAGCGAGGGCTTTGTCGCGGTTGAGCCAGATGTCCGGTGCATCGTCCTCAGCGGTCAGGCGCATCAGGAACGAACCGGCGACTTCCGGAGCCTGGCTCTGACCGAAATAAGCCTTGGCCTCGAGCAATTGCCAGGCATGGCCGCCACGGCTGACGGAGCTGGCGTCCTGGGCGAACGGCGCGAAACCTTCATCCGCGAGGACGGCAGGGGTTGGCAGGGATTGCGCTTCCTGACGCAGCAGATGGATCTCGTCCAGGGTCACCCGCAGGTCGGCATAGATGCCTTGCTCGGAGGCGCTCAAGTCGCGGCGCGCATCCAGTTGATGGCTGCTGACAGCGCTCACTTCCTGCGACTCGTGGCGCCAGGCGACAACCGTACCGGCCACCGCCAGGATCATCAGGCACAAGAGCAGCACATAGAGGGTTTCATGGCCGGCGCCTGCCGGGCGGACAACGTGAGTGGTGGGCGTACTCATGGGACCTGGATATCCGCTTGGTCGATTTCGACCACGTGGCCCGGGCCCGCATCGAACAGCACGTAGAACTCGGCGCCGGGTTTCTTGAAGGTCATCTTCGAATCGGCACCGAGCTTGCCGGGTACCAGAATAGTCTCGTCGTAGCCGATCACGTCCAGGGTGACGCCCGGTGCGCCGCTACCATCGGAAAAGCCGCCGGTGCACTCGATCTGTTCGGCGTCGATCGCCTTGCACTCGCACATCGGGTTGTGGGCCAGCGCGCTGGCGCTGAAACCGGCGCTCAGCACCAGCAACAGGGGGGTGATATGACGAAAATTCATGGTTTGCCTCCTTGTTTGTTCAGCCACTCGACGGTGGCGGGGGATGCCTGACTCAAGGGCATGGATGCCTGGTGCATCGCGCCGTCCCAGCCTTCCATGGTGATCCACAGCTCAGCATCGGGTTTGGTCTTTTCCGGGATCGGGACCATCGCACCCATGCGGTACGGGGTGCCGAAGAAAATCACCCCGGCGGCGCGCAGGCTGCGGGGTTTGCCGATACGCAGGTAAGTCGCCTTGACCTGATCGCGGCAGCTGTCGCACAGCGCCGCATTGAAGCTTTTCATGTAGCCGGCCGGACCATCGAGTCGCGGTGCTTCATTGCGCAGTTCCGCCAGGCGCAGGCTCCATGGCCCGACCTGCACTTCGCCGGCTTCGCGCTCACCCAGCCCGACATCGCCTCGAAACAGCGCGGCGTCGGCGAAATACTTGGGCATGAAACCGAGTGGAACCAGCAGTAACAGAACGTTGATGTGGAAGCGCCATTTGTGCCAGAAACGGCTCAGCTTCGAGGAGGGTTTATCCGCAACGTGCAGGCTCATTGGCTCACCTCCGTGGTTTCGCGGTGGGTGACTGGCTGTTCAGTTGGTTGCACCCGTGAACGCTTGTTTTCACGTTTCAAGGCGTTGGCCGTGGCCAGGGCGGTGCGTTTGGTCCAGATCAGCAGTCCGCTGAGGACCATCATGCTCAGGAGCAAACCGAAGAAGAACCAGATCAGCTTGATCCACAAGCCGCCGAAGTCGCCGGTATGCAGGGGGCGCATGGACTCGGTCACCAGCTCCAGACCGGAGCGATCCGACAGCAAGCGGGTGGAGGCGACTTCGCCGTTGTAGGGGTTGATGTCGGCGGTCTGGAACATCAACGGGTACCAGCTGCGTCCGCCCACGGTCAGGTAGCTGTAGGCGTTGGCGGGCAGGCTGACGAAGCTGTCGTCCAGGCCGGGAATGCGCTCCTTGGCTTCAGCAATTGCGGTCTGCAGGCTGATCATCGGCGCAGGCGATCCGTCGGCGCTGACCGGTACGCTCTCGCGGGGCACCACCAGCGCAACTGGCGCGGTGGAGATCGACACCTGGTTGTCGAACATGAAGGCCTCGATCAGGAACCAGGTACTGGTGACGGAAATCACCGCGATGAACCAGATCGACCAGATGCCGCTGAGACGGTGGAAATCACCCCAGAAAATCCGCGCGCCGTGCCGGATGCGCAGGGTGGGTTTGAGGAAGCCTTTCCAGAATTTCTTGTACACCACCAGCCCGGTCACCAATGAGGCCAGCAACGGCAGGCTCAGGAATGACACCAGGTACCAGCCCCAGCTATAACCGTTGGTGAACGGCACCAGCCACCAGCCATGCAGTGCCCGGGTAAACGCCTTGAAATTGAATTGTGGCGCCGTGCCCTGAATGACCCCGGTGTACGGGTTGACGTAGACCGTCACCGACCGCCCGTCGGGGTAGCTGACGTTTACGTCGAGGGCGAAGTGCGATTCATCGGGACGGCTGATGTCTTCGACCAGCGTGTCAGGCTCGGCCTTCTTGATCGCGGCGATGATCTGGTCGTAGTTGAGCAGGGGCGCATCGTCGGACGGTTGGCTGGCGCGCATTTGCGGGTTGGTCAGCCAGACGATTTCCTGGCTCACCACCGCCAGTGTGCCGGTCACGCACACGATCAATACGAAAAACCAGATCGGCAGTGCCAGCCAGCTATGGACCAGAAACCAGAGTTTGGAGCGGGATTTCTTCGACATGATTTAAGTCTTGTATCGATGAGAGGGCCCTCTGCTGCGGGCTTCCCAGCGTTGGGTCCTTGAAAAGTCCGTCCGTGGCTTTTGCCTACGCGGGCCGACTGCATCTATATAAGACGAATGAGAATCAGAAATCCCGAACCTGAAAATGAAAGTAAATGTTTCGTATTCCGATAAAGCGTGTCAGAGCAAGAATTTCAGGGCTTCGGCGAGCAGCAGTTCGGGGGCTTCCTCAGCGATGTAGTGGCCGGCAGGCAAGGCTTTGCCACGAACGTTGGTGGCTACGTGTTGCCATTCCTTGAGGGGCTCGAAGCAGCGCCCGACTGTGCCGTCGGCGCCCCACAACACCAGTAGTGGCAGATCCAGGTGATGACCGGCGTCGATGTCGGCGCGGTCATGCTCCAGGTCGATGCTGGCACTGGCGCGGTAATCCTCGCAGATACCGCGCGCGGTGCCCGGCAGTTTCAGGCAGCGCAGGTACTCGGCAAAAGCGTCTGGCGTGAAGGGTTCGAGGCCGGCGCTGCGGCTGCCCATCACACTGCGCAAATAGGCTTCGGGATCGGCCTCGATCAGGGTTTCCGGCAAGGGGGCGGGGCGGATCAGGAAGAACCAGTGCCAATACGCGCGGGCAAACGCTTCGTTGGTTTGTGCGTACATCGCCAGGGTGGGCGCGATGTCGAGCAGCACCATGCGTTGCACCGCATCGGGGTTATCCAGCGCCAGGCGATGGGCGACGCGGGCGCCACGGTCGTGGGCCAGCACGGAAAATTGTTCGAAGCCCAAGGACTGCATCAGCGCCACACCGTCCCTGGCCATCTCGCGTTTGCTGTAGTGGGTGTGGTGTTCGTTGGCGGGCGGCTTGCTGCTGTCTCCGTAACCGCGCAGATCGGCGGCGACCACGGTGAAATGCCGGGCCAGTTGCTCGGCGACCTTGTGCCAGATGACATGGGTTTGCGGGTGGCCGTGCAGTAACAACAAGCCTAGCCCGCTCCCTCCGATCCGGTAGGCGATGTCCACGCCGTTGACGTGGCGTTGGTCTTTCAGGAAACCGGCAAACATGAGGGCGCCTCCTTGTTTTGATTGCCAGCATCCTGAAAGCGTCGGGCGGTCAGGGCAAGGTGCGAAGCGTGGTGGGATTGTTCATGAAGTGTGTTCAACGGGTTTTGTGGTGCCCCGTAGACCCTCATCGCGGGCAAGCCCGCTCCCACAGGATCTGGTTCACACCGATCCATTGTGGGAGTGAGCCTGCTCGCGATGAGGCCATTAGACGCGCCGCCGATATCAACCCTGCTGAAACATCTCCTTCGCCCGCTGTTCAATCTGTTCCTGAGTCAAATCCTCCTTGCGTGTGGCCAGAAACCACAGATGCCCATACGGGTCCTTCAAGGTCCCGGACCGATCACCGTAAAACTGATCCTTGACCTCGGACACCACAGTGCCGCCGGCGGCAATCGCCTGTTTATAGGACGTGTCGACATCCGTGACATACAGGTGCAGGCCGACGGATGGGGATTGGTCCGGATTGCTCAACGGTCCCTGATCACAGGGTGTGCCCAGCATGATCGGACAATCGCCTATGCGCAGTTCGGCGTGGCCGATGCCGCCGTCGGGCATGGACAGGCGCATGACTTCGGTGGCGCCGAAGGCTTTTTTGTAGAACTCGATGGCTTCGGCTGCTTTTTTAATGCCCAGGTAGGGGGTAATGCTGTGATAGCCCTCCGGGATGGGTTTGACGCTCATGGCGGTTCTCCCTGTTGGTTGTGAGACAACGATTCACGAGGGATTAAATATAGTAGGCGTTGCTGAGGGCTGCGATTTTTTGAGCTGGTTTCTGAATTTTGGGTTTTAAGAAATCAGGATCAAAAGATCGCAACCTTCGGCAGCTCCTTGAAGGGGTAATGCTGTTCCAAAAAATTTCGGGCTGAATTGAAACCTGTGGCGAGGGAGCAAGCGCCCTCGCCACAGGAACTCTCTATTCCTTTGCCGCTATTTTTGAAAAATGCCTCTTGACCTTGACTTAACTAGAGGTTTTACCCTGCAGGCCTTCGGATCGTTAGATCGGGCTTACGCAAAGTGGGGGCTTTTCATGCACGTATCAGAGAAAAATCGCAGTTTTACCCAGTTGATCGAATTTGAGATCGAGCCCCATCAACAGCCCGCACTGGTGTCCGCGCTGTCGGCACAAACCGAGCGCCTGGCCCAGGGCTACAACGGGTTTCTGAGTGCCAGTATCCAGGCCAGTGATGACGGCCGGCGCGTGCTCAATTTCCTGCAATGGCAGTCCCGCGAGGCGGGTGAGGCCGCCTTCCAGAGTTTTGAAAGCGGCGAACAGGATTTCTTGCAGTTGATCCTCGCTCATCAGGCGAGAACCGTGACCTTCGGCTCGTTCCAGGTGGTGCACAGTCTGGAACGCAGTCATGACAACGCGCTGCACTGCAATCTGGTGCACTAAGGCGGAAGAGCGCCTAGATCGACAACTGCATCAAGCGTTCACCCTGAAGGTTTTCCGTGGGGCGGCGCTTGTTAACGGCCAGCTCGCCGATCTTGATCAGTCGTGTGCGCGTGACGTTGCGACTCAGCCCAAGCAGCGCCGCCGTGTGCACCTGGTTGTAGTGGCTGAAGCGATAGGCTGCGCGCAACAAGGCGTCTTCGACTTTTTCATGCAATGCCCCGGCCTGTTCCTCGAAAAGCTTTTGAAAAGCCCGCTCGAGCAAGGCTTCCGGTGAATCGTCGATGCCGCTGTTGTAATCGTCCTGACGCTCGATACGCATGTTCGACAGACGCAAATCATCGCGCTCGATCACGCCGTTGCGGCAGATCAGCAGGGTATGGTGAATGACGTTTTCCAGCTCGCGGATGTTGCCCGGCCAACTGTAGCTGCGCAGTTTCAACTCGGCCTCTTTGCTGACGGTGATGGTGCCGTAGCCGAGGCGCTGACTGTAGGCTTCAACGAAGTGCCGGGTCAGCGGCAGGATATCGCCCGGACGATCGCGCAACGGGCTCAGTTCCAGGCTGACCACGTCGAGTCGGTAGTACAGGTCTTCACGAAAGTGCCCGGCATTGATGGCTTTTTCCAGTTGGACGTTGGTCGCCGCCAGTACGCGTACGTTGATGGGAATGCTCTTGCGCGAACCCAGGCGTACCACTTCGCGTTCCTGCAATACTCGCAGCAACTTGACCTGTATGGCCATCGGCAGATCGCCGATTTCGTCAAGGAACAAGGTGCCGCCATCGGCTTCTTCGAACCATCCGGCCTTGGCGCTCAGCGCGCCGGTAAACGCGCCTTTTTCGTGGCCGAACAGTTCAGCCTCGACGAGGGATTCGGAGAATGCACCGCAGTTCACCGCCACGAAGGGCCGGTTCCGCCGGGCGCTGAGGTTATGAATGTGCCGCGCCACCAGCTCTTTGCCGGTGCCGGTTTCACCGATGATCAGCACGCTGGCTTCACTCGGCGCGACCTGCTGCAAGTGCGCGAGCAAGGCTTGGGATTTAGGGTCTTCGAACACCTGCGCGGTGGCACGGATCGAGGTGGCCAGCGCGGGCGAGGGCGGTAAGGTCAGCAGTTGCATGGGGTTCGCTCCATGAATGGCGGTTTATGAATAGAAAGTCGGAACGGGCAGGGACTGGTTCAGCGCCCAGTCACCCAGTTCATGGAGTTTGTAATCCACCGGGTCGTGCAGGGTTTGCGTACGCAGGTTGCGCCAGTGGCGGTCGAGCCGCAGGGAGGCGTGGGTCGAGCGTGCACCGGTCACCTCAAACATTCGGCTACACAGTTCCAGGCCATTGCGCGTGGCCGCGACCTTGGCAGTGGCGATCGCAATGGCCAGGTGTCCACGTTCTTCGGCGCTGAGCTGTGGACCTTTGGCCCACGCCTTGTCGAGCAGTTCGGCGGCACGTTCGACCAGTAACCGAACGCCTTCGAGCGCCACCCAGAACTCGCCGTAGTGACCGAGCACATAGGGGTCCTGACGCACATCCTGGGTACTGGATTTGTGCCAGGGGCGTGTCTCGGTCAGGGTGTATTCCCGCGCCTCCTCGAAAGCACCTTCGGCAATGCCCAGGAACATGTGGGTGAAGGTTAGCTGGGCGATCAACGGCCGCAGGCAGGCGAACGGTGTGCTTAAAGGGCCCGGGTCCAGCAGCAGCTCCGACTCTTCGACCCGCACACGTTCGAAGGTGGCGCTGCCGCTGTCGGTCTGGCGCTGGCCTATGTTGTTCCAGTCGTTATGCAGGGTAATTCCACTGCGACCGCTGGGGATGGCGGCGATCAGCAATTTGCCGCCGGCACTTTCGTCGACGGCGGAGGCGATCAGCATTTGTGAATCGCTGGCGCCGGAGCAGAAGCTTTTTTTGCCGGAAAACTCGCGCCAGCCATCGAGTTTTTTCACCACGGTGCGGGTGTCCAGCGGGTTGAGCGCGTTACCCCAGAACCAGTTCTTGCGGGCAGTCTGTTCGAACCACGGTTGCCATTGTTCGGGCTTGGCGAACAGGCGCACGGTGGCAAGCATCAGGTGATGGAAGCCGAAAACATGGGCGATCGAACTGTCGACCTTGGCGAACTCGCGCACCACCGTCAGGGTTTCACTCCAGCTGGCGCCGAGGCCGCCGTACTGGGTGGGAATGCTTAATGCGAGCAGACCGCTTTCGCGCAGGGCGTCACGCTCGGCTTTAGGCGTACCACCGCGTTCGTCCCGTTCGACGGCGGTCAATGCGAACTGCGCCGCGAGTTGGCGGGCGGTCTGCAAGGGTGATATCAGGGCACTTTGCGGCTTGGCAGTCACGCGAAAATTCCTTTGAGTCGTTGTGCTTCCCTGTTGGAGCTGTGTAGGAGCTGTCGAGTGAAACGAGGCTGCGATCTTTTGACGTTGTTTTGAATACAAGATCAAAAGATCGCAGCCTGCGGCAGCTCCTACACCTCCTACCGTTGGGAACCAGTTGCTGGTGTCAGGCCGTGGCTTTGCTTGGCAGTACGTCATTGGCGATCATTTCGCCAAACGGCCCGGTGAGGTTGGTGACGCCGCGACCGGCCAGGCTCGCATAGGGCTCAGGCAGAAGCGGGAACACCAACTCGGCAAAGCGATAAGCCTCTTCGAGGTGTGGATAACCAGAGAAAATGAAACTCTCGATGCCAAGGTCCGCGTATTCCTTTATCCGTGCCGCGACTTGCTGTGGATCGCCCACCAGCGCGGTCCCGGCGCCACCGCGTACCAGACCGACACCGGCCCACAGGTTGGGCGCGATTTCCAGGTTGTCGCGGCGTCCGTCGTGCAACGCGGCCATGCGTCGTTGACCTTCGGAATCGAAGCGTGAAAACGACTTCTGTGCCGCCTGGATGGTTTCGTCGCTGATGTGCTCGATGAGTTTGTCGGCGGCTTTCCAGGCCTCTTGCGCGGTCTCGCGAACGATGACATGCAGGCGAATCCCGAATTTCACCGTGCGACCGTGACGCGCTGCACGCTCACGCACATCGGCGATTTTTTCCGCCACGGCGGCCGGCGGTTCGCCCCACGTCAGGTAGACGTCTACCTGCTCGGCCGCGAGATCGTGGGCAGCGTCGGAAGAGCCACCGAAGTACAGCGGCGGGTACGGTTTCTGCACCGGTGGATACAGCGCCTTGGCGTTTTGCACGCGCAGGTGTTTGCCTTCGAAATCCACCGATTCGCCTTGCAATACGCGGCGCCAGATTTTCAGAAACTCGTCGGTCACTTCATAACGTTCACTGTGATCGAGGAAGCTGCCGTCGCCCCGGTTCTCATCCGGATCGCCGCCGGTCACGACGTTGATCAGCAACCGCCCTCCAGACAGTCGATCCAGGGTGGCTGCCATCCGTGCAGACACCGTCGGCGAGATGATGCCGGGGCGGATCGCTACGAGGTACCTAAGGCGTTCGGTCAGCGGAACCAGCGCCGATGCGATGACCCACGAGTCTTCGCAGGAACGTCCGGTGGGAATCAGCACTCCGTGGTAACCGAGGCTGTCAGCGGCCTGGGCCACTTGTTTGAGGTAGTTGAGCGTTACCGGGCGAGCGCCTTGAGTGGTACCCAGGTAGTGGCCATCGCCGTGGGTCGGCAGGAACCAGAAAACATCCATGAAGAGATCCTTAAGCGATTTTCAGCAGATTTTTAGGGTGCACGCCGAACAAAGGCGCAGCGCGTTCTGCAGCAAGACGAATGCGGGCCTTCAAGGGCTCACTGGTTATTTGGTAGTGGGTAAAGTCGGCCTCGGTAGCGTAAACGCCGATCGGCAACGTCAGGGCCTGGAAGAAGCTGAACAGCGGTCGCAGCTGGTGATCGAGCACCAGTGCATGACGTTCGCTGCCGCCAGTGGCCGCCAGCAGGACGGGGGTGTCGATCAACGCATTGAGGTCGATCAGGTCGAACAGATGCTTGAGCAACCCGGGATAGGAGCCGCGGAAGACCGGCGCGGCAACGATCAGCAGATCAGCGTTTTCGATGGCTTGCAGTTGGCTTTCGACGTCGGCAGTCAGTTCCTGGCGAGACAACGCCGCACCCAGTGACCGGGCGATGTCGCCCAGTTCGATCAGTTTGCTTTCGATCGGCAGATGCTCTGACAGTTGTGCCAGCAAGGCCTGCGTGAGCACCAGGGTGCGCGACGGACGCCAGGTACCGCCGGAGAGGGCTACGACTTTCAATGGGCGCGACATGATCGGTTCCTTTTTAAACAGTTGCTCAGGGAGCAGTGAGTAGTCACTGGCCTTGAGCAAGAGCTGTACCAATCCATGGGAGCCCGGTTATCCGGGGCTTTCAGCGCACGACTCGGTGGATGCTGTTCGATTTGAAGGGCTGTTTGTCGAATCACTGTTGCGTGGCAAACAGTTGCCTGGGCAACAGTGTGTGAAGCGATGTGACTGTTATAAAGGCTTCTGGTTATTCCTCAAAATATCGATAAAAGATATTTATAGATCGTTATGGAATAAATGAGGGGCGTTAAAAAGTTAATCCGCGAGCCTGGACGTTTATCCCGATACCCACTATCGAGAGCGTTGATTTCTGCCCATCGAGGGGCGCGAGTAGCCTGTGTTCATTGCCTCGAACCCAGTTGCCAGGACGCCAGATCATGAAACCTTTAATCGCCACTTTCCTGTTGCTCGCAATCTCCGTTCTCGCGGGATGTGCCAGTCATGTTTCACCGGAATTGCGACCGTACACTGCCGAAGAAAGTCGGCAATTGGCGATGGAAGAGTTGAATCGTCGCGGTTTGTCTTTCGACGAATATCACGCGAAGAAAGCCGCATTGCTGGGCCAGCCGCAGAAATCCTTCAGTTTCGACAAGCAGGGCGAAATGAACGCTGAGCGCGCCGTGCAACTCCATGGCCGTCCAAGCTGAGCGACTGTACCGCTCGAAGTTTTGTGCAACTGTGCGTGGGTTTCCTTCAGGGGGTGCGATAGGGTCAATACCTGATTGCCCTTGATGGACTGCCACCGATGACCCTCTCCCTCGATCTGCTGCTGGGCTTTGCACTGTTTGCCCTGGTGACTTCAATTACGCCCGGTCCGAACAACACCATGTTGCTGGCATCGGGTGTTAACTTCGGCTTTAACCGCACTATCCCCCATATGCTCGGCATTACCTGCGGATTCTTTGTACTGGTGCTGGCCGTGGGTTTCGGCCTGGGCGCGGTGTTCCAGACTTATCCACTCCTCTACACCGTGTTGCGGTACGTCGGTGCCGCTTATTTGCTGTACCTGGCGTGGAAAATCGCCCATTCCGGACCGGTCTCCGATACTGATAAGGGTGAAAGCAAACCCATCAGTTATCTTGGCGCGGCGGCGTTCCAGTGGGTGAATCCCAAAGCCTGGATCATGGCCATCGGAGCCATCAGCACCTACACGCCGATGCAGGGTTACTTCACCAATGTGATTGTGATTGCGGCGGTGTTCGCGCTGATCAACCTGCCGAGCGTCGGGGTTTGGGCAGCTTGTGGGACGCTATTGCGCAACGTGCTGAAAGATCGCCGCTGGTTGCGGGTGTTCAACTGGGGCATGGCCGCGCTGCTGGTGGTGTCGCTGTATCCGTTGCTGCTCGAAAGCTTTAGCTGACGCATTGCTTCAACCGGTTACCCGATGCCTGTTAAGCTCGACTTCAGGAGCGTTCCTACGCACTTTTAATGAAGTTGTTCTTCTTTAACGGCCTCCGATCAGGTATTTCTGACGTTCCGGAATATCGGCGCAGCTCACGAGGCTGCGCTTTGACGTTTCTGTGACGAGCCTCCTGATCCCGGAACACGCTCTGCGAGTCTTTTTATGAATACACGTCCGTTATATTTCGATTACGCCGCCACCACGCCGGTGGATGAGCGAGTTATCAAGGTCATGGTCGAGTGCCTGGGTTTTACCGGCAACTTCGGCAATCCGGCGTCCAGCTCCCACGCGTTCGGGCAACAAGCCCGGCAATCGGTCGAGCACGCACGGGGACAAGTCGCAACACTGGTCGGCGCCCAGCCTGATCAGATCATCTGGACGTCCGGTGCCACCGAATCCAACAATCTCGCGCTCAAGGGCGTGGCCCAGGCTCGCGGAATTGCCGGTGGCCATGTCATCACCAGCCAGATTGAGCACAAGGCAATTCTTGATACGGCCAAACAGTTGCAGGACGCCGGTGTTGCGGTGACTTATCTGGTGCCGAACGCCGAAGGCATCATCACTCCACAAGCCGTCAGCGAAGCCATGCGCGACGACACCTTTCTGGTGTCGCTGATGCTGGTCAACAATGAACTGGGCACGGTCAACGACATGGCGAGCATCGGCGAGATCGTTCGCGCCCGTGACGCGTTGTTCCATGTGGATGCGGCGCAAGGTGCGGGCAAGGTAGTGATCGACCTGGCGCAGTTGCCGGTGGATTTGATGTCGTTTTCGGCCCACAAGATTTACGGGCCCAAGGGCATCGGTGCGTTGTATGTCGGTCCTCGTGCCCGGGAGCGTTTGCAGGCCCAGATTCACGGCGGCGGGCATGAAGGTGGTTTGCGTTCTGGCACATTGGCCACGCATCAGATTGCTGCGATGGGTGTGGCATTCGAGTTGGCGGCGCAGCTGTTCGACGAAGAGAAAGCCACCATTGCTCGATTACGTGAACGCTTGCTTGAGCAGTTGTTGAGTATTCCAGGCGTTCGCCTTAACGGCAGCGCCACTCAGCGTATTCCTCACACGTTGAGCCTGACGTTCAGTGACGGTGAATTCAATTCCACGGCTTTAAGCCATTCCATCGCGTTCTCCGCGACGTCGGCCTGTAATTCCGCGAGTAATTCACCTTCTCATGTGTTGCTGGCGCTGGGGCACGACGCGCGCTCGGCGAGTCGCACCATTCGCTTGAGCCTCGGCCGATTTACCACCGGGCAGGACATCGACCAGGCGGTTGATCTGATAAAAGCGGCCTGCGCCAGTGCTCCGGCATTCTGGCAGTAGTCCCATAAGGTGCTGGCCTGGATCAGCACTCACACAATAATGAATACGTGATTAGCAGGAGACATGATGAGTACGCAGCCTTCGATCAATGGGTCAGTGCCCCAGCGCCTGGCGCAAACCCGTGAGCTGATGAGCCGGGAGGGCATTCACGCCTTGCTGGTGCCGTCGGCTGACCCGCATCTGTCGGAATACCTGCCGGGTTACTGGCAAGGGCGGCAGTGGTTGTCGGGCTTTCATGGCTCTGTGGGTACCCTGATTGTCACGCCAGACTTCGCCGGTGTCTGGGCTGACAGCCGCTACTGGGAGCAGGCAACCAAGGAACTGAACGGCAGCGGCATTGAACTGGTCAAGCTGCAACCGGGTCAGCCCGGCCCACTGGAATGGCTCGCGGAGCAAACACCGAAGGGTGGTGTGGTTGCGGTGGACGGCGCCGTGATGGCGGTGGCCTCGGCGCGCACATTGGGTGGGAAACTCGAAGAGCGCGGCGCACGTCTGCGCACTGATATCGATTTGTTGAGTGCGGTGTGGGGTGACCGGCCAAGCCTGCCTGATGAGCCGATCTATCAACATTTGCCGCCTCAGGCAACGGTCAGTCGTGGAGAGAAACTCGCCAAGCTGCGCGAAGTATTGAAGGAGCGTGGCGCTGACTGGCATTTCATTGCGACCCTCGATGACATTGCGTGGCTGTTCAACTTGCGCGGGGGGGATGTGTCGTTCAACCCGGTGTTTGTGTCCTTCGCATTGATCAGCCAGCAGCAGGCCACGCTGTTTGTGGCGCTGAGTAAAGTCAGCGCGCAGTTGCGTGCGATCCTCGAGAAGGACGGCGTCACCCTGCGTGACTACAGCGAAGTGGCCGAAGCGTTGAAAGCGGTGCCGAGTGGTTCGAGCCTGCAAGTCGATCCGGCGCGAGTGACCGCCGGCTTGCTGGGTCACCTGGACAGCGGCGTGAAGCTGGTCGAAGGTTTGAACCCGACGACGTTGGCCAAATCGCAGAAAAGCCTGGCCGATGCCGAGCACATCCGTCGGGCAATGGAGCAGGATGGTGCGGCGCTGTGCGAGTTCTTCACCTGGCTGGAATCGGCGTGGGGGCGTGAGCGCATTACCGAACTGACCATCGACGAGCACCTGACGGCGGCGCGTACCCGACGTCCGGATTATGTCTCGCTGAGTTTCAACACCATTGCGGCGTTTAACGCGAATGGCGCGATGCCGCACTATCACGCCACCGAAGAAGAGCACGCGGTGATCGAGGGCGATGGTCTGTTGTTGATCGACTCGGGTGGCCAGTACCTGGGCGGCACGACGGACATCACGCGCATGGTACCGGTCGGTAACCCGACCGAAGAGCAGAAGCGTGATTGCACACGCGTGCTGAAGGGGGTTATTGCGTTGTCCCGTGCGCAATTCCCGCGTGGCATTCTTTCGCCGCTGCTCGACTCGATTGCCCGCGCGCCAATCTGGGCCGAGAGCGTCGATTACGGTCACGGTACCGGCCATGGCGTCGGCTACTTCCTCAACGTGCATGAAGGTCCGCAGGTCATTGCCTATCAGGCCGCTGCTGCGCCGCAAACCGCCATGCAGCCGGGCATGATCACGTCCATCGAGCCGGGCACTTACCGCCCTGGTCGCTGGGGTGTGCGCATTGAGAACCTGGTGTTGAATCGTGAGGCGGGCAAGAGCGAGTTCGGTGAGTTCCTGAAATTCGAAACCTTGACCCTGTGCCCGATCGACACTCGCTGCCTGGAGCCGTCGTTGCTGACGGAAGACGAAAAGCAGTGGTTCAACGCTTATCACGCTGAAGTGCGCGAGCGTTTGAGCCCGTTGCTCGATGGCGCCGCTCTCGAGTGGTTGAACACGCGTACTGCCGCTATCTGATGGATAAGGGGGCAGGCGCTGTTTGTAGCACCTGCCTCCGTGCTGTGGAGCTGTTAACTCAATGCTTCAAGCACGAAGTCGAGTCGATCCTGTCCGAAGAAGAGCTGGTCATCGACAAACATGCTCGGGGCGCCGAATACCCCTCGACGCACGGCGGTCTCGGTGTTGTTTTTGAGTGCGTTTTTCACGTTTTCATCCGCTGTCAGCGCCAGTACTTCATTCGGATCGAAGCCGTGCTCAGTCAGCACTGACGCGACGGTCGCCGGATCATCAAGGCTTCGACCTTCAACCCAGAGAGCCTGAAACAGGCAGTCGATGAATGCCTGAAAACGCTCGGGATGGTGCAACTGCATGCCGGTGACGGCGCGCATCAGCATCAGTGTGTTGATGGGGAAGTGCGGATTGAACTTCAACGGTACGCCGTAGCGCTTTGCATACCGGTCCAGGTCTTGAAACATATAGCTGCCCTTGGCCGGAATGGTCGCTGGCGAGGCATTGCCCGTTGCTTTGAAGACACCTCCCAATAGCATGGGGATGTACTTCAGCTGGCTGTCGGTTTGCTTGCAGATTTTCGGTAGCTGGGTATAAGCCAGGTAAGTGGCGGGGCTTCCGAGGTCGAAAAAGAACTCCACGGTTTTGCTCATGGTCGATGCTCTCTGCTTTTTATTGTGGGGGAGGGCTTACCAGCGTTCGTTCCAGGGGCGCAGGTCCAGTTCGAAGGTCCAGGCGTCTCGGGGTTGGCTGTGCAGGTACCAATAATTTTCGGCGATGTGTTCGGGGTTGAGAATGCCGTCCTGGTCCTTGGTGGCGTATTTTTCAGGGAAACTGGTGCGAATGAAATCGGTGTCGATGGCGCCGTCGACGACCACGTGGGCAACATGAATATTCATCGGCCCCAGTTCGCGGGCCATGCTCTGGGCCAGTGCGCGTATGCCGTGCTTGGCACCGGCGAACGCCGCAAATCCTGCGGCCCCACGCAGCCCTGCTGTTGCACCGGTGAACAGAATTGTGCCGCGCTGACGCTGGGCCATGCGCTTGGCGACTTCGCGCCCATTGAGAAATCCTGAAAAACAGGCCATCTCCCAGATCTTGAAATACTTGCGAGCGGTTTCCTCAAGAATGCTGCACGGCACGTTCGCGCCGATGTTGAATACGAACGCTTCGATTGGGCCGATCTGGCTTTCAATCTGCTCAACCAGCGCCACGACATCTTCTTCCTTGCGGGCATCACAGGCGAAACCATGAGCCTCGGCACCTGTTGCCTGAATGGCATCGACCAGAGGCTGAAGCTTGTCCGCGCTTCGACGCGTCACACAGGCGATGAACCCTTCTTGAGCAAAGCGCTTGGCAATGGCGCCGCCAGTGGCGTCACCTGCACCCACAACCAGTACGACCTTCTTATTATTCATGACGGTTCTCTTTGGTAAACGATCGTTAACTAAACGAACGTTATGCTACGATCCGGCATGCGTCAAGACGATCAATTTTGAGGACAGGGCAATGCGTTACTCGGCCAACCATAAGCTGGAAACCAAAGAGAAGTTGCTGCAAAGCAGTGCTGTATCGGCCAAGAAGTCAGGTTTTTCTACGGTGGGCGTTGATGGCCTGATGAAGGCAATCGGTTTGAGCGGCGGGGCGTTCTACAGTCACTTCTCTTCAAAAGATGAACTGTTTGCTTCGATCGTGGAACATGAACTGTCCCAGAGCCTGGCGCGATTGGAAGTGGATCAGGGGCGAGAGCGACTTGAGCGATGCCTCAAACATTACCTGAGCATGGCCCATGTCGAAAGTCCGGAGTCTGGCTGCGCGCTGCCCGCGCTGGGGGCGGAGATTGCCCGCTCGGATTTGATGGTTCGTCAGCAGGCGGAGAGCTGGATTTGCCGGCTTCAGAAAAACTGGGCGCTGACCCTGGAAAGCGACAGCCTTGCGTGGGCCATTCTTTCGCAATGCATCGGCGCGCTGGTTGTGGCGCGGATGTTGGCCACTCCCGAGGTGCAGCGCACCGTACTGAAATCCAGTTACGACGAAATTTGCCGTCAGATCGCGTGACTCGCTTATGTCGAGTCTGGCTATTTGCAGATGACGATCATGCTGCGACTGGCATAACCGGCCGGGTTCAGGCCGAAGGGATAGTCACCTGGCTCCTCAACGGTATCCCCGGACTTGGCGATGACCTTGTAGCCTTTGGGTGCGCACGAGTTAGCGGCGCTGGTGTAGCACTTGTCCCAAGAGGATGACAGCCCCGAACAGTTGATGTGCAGCCCTTTTTTGCCGTGCTTGACCTGGGTTTTCGATGTCGCCGCGCAGCCCGCAATTGCGAGTACGGCGATCATTACCAAAATTCGTTTCATTGCTGTCCTTATAGCGTCCCCGAGTCTATCGCCCGGGTCTGACTGCGTTCGCTTTTGCTTGAAGCGTTTTGATATCCCAATCCTTGAATTTCCATGCCTAGCACTGGGTTTCGGGGCTAAACATGGCCTAATTGCGCGACAAATACCAGACCCTTGTCAAAACCTGTGTCAATCAGCGGCTACTGCGGGCTTGGCGTTGCTACCCATGGTCAACGTTGCACCTACGGAAGCCAGAATGATGCACATGATAGCCATCCACTGTGACAGCGAGAGGAACTCATGGAGGAACAAAAGGCCTGACAACGCTCCGAACGCGGGTTCAATGCTCATAAGTGTTCCGAAGGTCCGAGCGGGCATCCGTGTGAGGGCAACCATCTCCAGGGTATAGGGCAGGGCAGTGGAGAGAATGGCGACGCCGATGGCGACGGGAATCAATGACGGCGTCAACAATGCTGCGCCCGCATGTACGATTCCGATAGGGGCTACGAACAGTGCGGCAATCATCACGCCCAAGGCGGCGGTTTGCACACCGTTGTCGGCACCAGCTTTTTGTCCGTAAAGAATGTAGATGGCCCAGCAGACACCAGCACCCAATGCATACCCGGCACCTGTCAGATCAATACCGGCGCTTGTTGCACCGGTAGGTATCAATAGCAGCAATCCGGCAGCGGCAAGGGCGATCCACAGGAAGTCGATTGCCCGACGCGAAGCGTAGATCGCAACAGCCAGTGGACCGGTGAACTCCAGAGCGACGGCAATCCCCAGCGGCACGGTTCGCAAGGACATATAGAAGAGGAAGTTCATCCCTCCCAGCGCCATTCCATAGACAATGACAGTGCGCAGTGATTTCGAGGTGAGCTTCGCGCGCCACGGGCGCAATATCAGCAGCATGATCACGCTGGCAAAAATCAGCCGCAGGGTGGTGGTCCCTTGAGCGCCCACAATCGGGAACATACTTTTGGCCAGGGAAGCACCAGACTGGATCGACGCCATGGCTATAAGTAGCAGGCCAACCGAGAACAGGGTGGAGGCGAGGTTACGGGGTTGGTCATTCATTAAATGGCATCGTCCAAGGTTGAAACGAGGAAGTTGATCTGGCGTTGGGCAATATACTGCGCATTCGACACGGCTGCGTCTATATATAAGAGGAAATTCAAAGCTTCTGATAGAAAAGCAAAATCAGTGCTTGACGGCAGATTCAGGATGTCTATAATTCGCCCCACTTCCAGCGCAGTCGAAACGGAAAACTGATTGGTAAACAAAGAGTTACGCAGTTTTCGGCAGTGAGTTGCTTCAGGTCATCGAAGCGCGAAAGGAGTTGAAAAAGAGGTGTTGACAGCAGCGAGTAACGCTGTAGAATTCGCCTCCCGCTAACGAG
>NZ_WFGV02000074.1 GCF_010095445.2 Pseudomonas sp. TNT3 | reverse complement strand
GATCCGTGGGGCTGAAGCAGGATTTGCCGGGCTTCACCGGCCTGGCCGGGCAGGCGCCGGTCCAGGGTGCGGACGGTGTTGAAGGACCCGCCAAGGCGTTCCTGCAAGGTCGTCCAGGCCTGCAGGTGCGCGGGGTCTGCTCCCAGCCAGGTATTGAAGCGCGCTTGCAAGGCGGCATCGGGCGTCGCGGCACGCAGCTTGACCATCCAGTCGATGGCCTGCTCGCTGACAGGGTCCAGGCGCCGAGTGCTCATGGTGTCAACTCACTCAGGTAGCACTGACGCAGGGCTTGTTTCATGTAGCGGCTGACCGTGCGCTCCGACAGCCCCAGTTTCTGCGCGATGGCCACGTAGCTCAGGCCGTCCAGCTGGCTGTAGAGGAAGGTGGCCTTGACGACCTGTGGCAAGCCATCGATGGCCCGGTCGATGGCGACCAGCGCTTCGATCAGCAGCAGTTGTTCTTCGGGGGAGGGGGCCAGCGCTTCGGGCAGCAAGGACAGGCGCTCGACATAGGCCAGCTCGAGCTTGCGGCGCCGATGACGATCGAAAATCAGTCGCCGGGCGATGGTCGACAAATACGCACGAGGTTGTTCGATGCTGTCGGGATCAACCCGCGCCGCCAGCAACTGGCAAAAGGTGTCGGCGGCGGTGTCCTCGGCGTCCGCGTGATTGCGCAGGCGCTGCTGGATATGCTGCAGCAGCCAGCGGTGATGGTCGCTGAAAAAGAAGCCCAGCTTGCGGGTCGAAGAGGGTTGCACCGGTCGGCTTTCCAGATGTGAGTGAGAATCGCTCTCAATACTACCTGTGGGATGGTGGCGACTGCAATCACTCGATAGTGGCAATGGTCGGCTTCAGGGATGCAACGAATGCCCCGTGAGGGCCTCATATGAAGACGAGCGGTGCCATTGAAACGAGATGGCCGAGTGCGATTTTGAACCCAGACTACAGGTGATTGTTTTATGACGGCGGCGGAAAAAAACCATGTGTCCTGGCTGGTAGAACAATCGATGCTGCACGCGGCACGACAGCGGGCCAAGCTCTACTCGGGGCAGGGTCGCCTGTGGCAGCAGCCCTACGCCCATACCCGGCCTCGGGATGCGTCGGCGCTGGCATCGGTGTGGTTCACCGCGTATCCGGCGTCCATCATCACTCGCGAAGACGGTACCGTGCTTGAGGCGTTGGGCGATGAAACCCTGTGGCATGCGCTGTCGAGAATCGGCATCCAGGGCATTCACAATGGTCCGCTGAAGATGTCGGGCGGTTTGCGAGGCACGGAGCAGACACCGACCATCGATGGCAATTTCGACCGTATCAGTTTCGAGATCGACCCCCAGCTGGGCACCGAGGCGCAGTTGCAGGCCCTGACCCGCATGGCCGCCGCGCACAACGCCGTGATCATCGACGACGTGATTCCGTCCCACACCGGCAAAGGCGCGGATTTCCGACTGGCCGAGATGGCGTATGAGGACTACCCGGGTCTCTACCACATGGTGGAAATTCGGGAGGAGGACTGGCCGCTGCTGCCGGACATTGCCGAAGGTCGCGATGCGCAGAACCTCAGCCCGCAGCAGGTCGACATCCTGCGGGACAAGCATTACATCGTCGGTCAGTTGCAACGGGTGATTTTCTTCGAGCCCGGAGTCAAGGAAACCGACTGGAGCGCGACGCCGGTGGTGATCGGCGTCGACGGCAAGCCGCGGCGCTGGGTGTACCTGCATTACTTCAAGGAAGGGCAGCCGTCGTTGAACTGGCTGGACCCGACGTTCGCCGCGCAGCAGATGATCATCGGCGACGCACTGCATGCCATCGACGTGATGGGCGCGAAGATCCTGCGTCTGGACGCCAACGGCTTTCTTGGCGTGGAGCGCAAGCTCGATGGCACCGCCTGGTCGGAAAGCCACCCGTTGTCGATCACCGGTAACCAGTTGCTGGCCGGTGCCATTCGCAAGGCCGGCGGCTTCAGTTTTCAGGAGCTGAACCTGACGGTCGACGACATTGCCGCCATGTCCCACGGCGGCGCCGACCTGTCTTATGACTTCATCACTCGCCCGGCCTACCAGCATGCCTTGCTGATGGGCGATACCGAATTCCTGCGCTTGATGCTGCGCCAGATGCACACCCTGGGCATCGATCCGGGCTCGCTGATCCACGCGTTGCAAAACCACGATGAGCTGACCCTCGAACTGGTGCATTTCTGGACGCTGCACGCCCATGACACCTACCTGTATCAGGGGCAAACCTTTCCCGGCAGCATCTTGCGCGAACACATTCGCGAGCAGATGTACGAACGTCTCGCCGGGGAGCATGCACCCTACAACCTGAAATTCGTCACCAACGGCGTGTCGTGCACCACCGCCAGCATCATCACTGCGGCACTGGGGATTCGCGATCTCGACGCGATCACGGACGCGGATATCCAGCAAATTCGTCAGGTGCACCTGCTGTTGGTGATGTACAACGCCATGCAGCCGGGGGTGTTTGCCTTGTCGGGTTGGGACCTGGTCGGTGCATTGCCATTGCCGGCAGAACAGGTCGCGGACCTGATGCTCGATGGCGATACCCGGTGGATTCATCGCGGTGCCTACGATCTGGTGGACCTCAACCCGGACGCGCCATTGTCGGCGGGTCAGATGCCCCGTCCCAAGACCTTGTACGGCAGCTTGCCGACCCAATTGAAGGACCCGGATTCGTTTGCCTCGCAGCTGAAAAAAATCCTCGCCGCGCGCCGCGCTTATGACATTGCCGCCAGTCGCCAGATCCTCGTGCCGGACGTGCAGCACCCCGGTCTGTTGATCATGGTTCACGAACTGCCGGCCGGCAAAGGTACGCAAATCACCGCGCTGAATTTCGGTTCGACGCCGATCACCGAAACCTTGCACCTTCCCAATATCGCGCCGGGGCCGGTGGTCGATATCATCAACGAGCGGGTGGAAGGCGACCTGACAGACGAGGGTGAGTTCACCATTACGCTGGATGCGTATGAAGGCCTGGCACTGCGGGTAGTCAGCAGTTCGCCGATGATTTAGCGGCCTGTGGGATACCCCGACCTGTAGGAGCTGCCGAAGGCTGCGATCTTTTGATCTTGCTGTGTTTGCAGTTTGGGAAGGTCAAGATCAAAAGATCGCAGCCTCGTTTCTCTCGGCAGCTCCTACAGGGTGTCGGATTGCTTGTGATGGCGGTGTGTCAGGTACCCGGTTTGGCTGCTGTTGAGTGTTTTCTCTATCGAAAAAACTCCCCTGGCGTATCACCAAACTGTTGCCGGAACGCTGCGATAAACGCCGAGGTTGAATCATACCCGCAGGCCAGTGACACATCGGTAACCCGCGCGCCCTGTTCCAGGGGCGTCAGGGCGCCGAGCAGGCGCAAGCGTTGGCGCCATGCGCGGAACGTCAGGCCGGTGTCGCGCAGGAACAATCGGCTCAGGGTTTTCTCGCTCACGTCGAATTTCTGGCTCCAGTGAGCCAGCGTCGTCTGTTGTTCCGGGTGCAGTTGCAGGCTGTGATAAATCTGCCGCAATCGGCTGTCCTGGGGCAGTGGCAACATCAAGTCTATCTGGGGTGCCTCGGCCAGCTGATCCAGCAGCACCTGCGTCAGCCGTCCCTGCGCGCCATCCTGCTCATACTCCACCGGGATCTTGCTGAACGCGTGGATCAGCTCCCGCAGCAGATTGCTGACGCCGAGGACATGGCAGCGCTGCGGCGCCCAGGCCGTGACGCTGCAATCGAGGTACAGGCTGCGCATTTCCGTGCGCGGCGAACTGAAGACCCGGTGCGGCATGCCCGCCGGAATCCACACCGCACGCTCGGGCGGAGCAACGAAGCGTCCGGCACTGGTTTGCACTTCAAGCACGCCCTGGATCGCGTACGACAATTGCACCCACGGGTGGCTGTGGCGTCGGGTCAGCGCACGGTTCGGCAGCGATTCGGTACGTCCGTAGACAGGTCTCGGCAGGCTTGGAAGCCCGGGAATACTGCGTCTTACGCTTTTGTCATGTCCTTTTGGCGGCATCAGCTGGCTCATCGGCGTTAGTCGGTCATCACCAGTCACGTTAGAGTCGTTCCCACGTCCTTGGCAACCCCCGGATATCTCTCTGATGACTCGCCCTCGTTTCCTCCCCGATAACTTCACCCTGACCTTGATCGGCGTGGTGATCATCGCCAGCGTGCTGCCTGCCAGCGGGCAAGTCGCGGTCGGCTTTGGCTGGTTGACCAACAGTGCCATCGCGCTGCTGTTCTTTTTGCACGGGGCGAAGCTGTCCCGCGAGTCGATCATCGCCGGCGCTGGCCACTGGCGCCTGCACCTGCTGGTGTTCGGCCTGACGTTTGTGCTGTTCCCATTGCTCGGCTTGGCGCTCAAACCTTTGATGGCGCCCATGATCGGCGATGAACTTTACATGGGCATGCTTTACCTCTGCGCGCTGCCCGCCACGGTGCAGTCGGCCATTGCCTTCACCTCGCTGGCGCGGGGCAATATTCCGGCGGCGATTTGCAGTGCGGCGGCGTCCAGCCTGTTCGGGATTTTCCTGACGCCCTTGCTGGTCACGCTGATGCTGGACGTTCATGGCGATGGCGGCTCGACGCTCGACGCGATTCTGAAGATCAGCGTGCAATTGCTGTTTCCGTTTATTCTCGGGCAGATCGCGCGTCGCTGGATCGGCGCCTGGGTGGCGCGCAATAAAAACTGGCTGAGGTTCGTTGATCAGGGATCGATCCTGCTGGTGGTCTACGGGGCTTTCAGCGAGGCGGTGACTGAGGGCATCTGGCATCAGATTCCCCTGTGGGAACTGGCGGGGCTGGTGGTTGTTTGCTGCATCTTGCTGGCGTTGGTCATCGTGGCGGCGACGGTGCTTGGCAAGGCTTTTGGCTTCAATCAGGAAGATCGCATCACCATCCTTTTCTGCGGTTCGAAGAAGAGCCTGGCTACCGGCGTGCCAATGGCGCAGGTGTTGTTCGCCGGTAGCACCATTGGTGTGCTGATATTGCCGGTGATGCTGTTCCATCAGATTCAGTTGATGGTTTGCGCGGTGCTGGCGCAGCGTTACGCCAAACGCCCGGAAACGGTGGCCGAGCTGATGGGGCAGGTGGATCCGTGATCACCGACGCTCGAACTATTCCTTGAATACACTCAATAACCCTGTGGCGAGGGAGTTTACTCCCGCTGGACTGCGCAGCAGGCCCCTGCTTTTATCAGGTAAAAGAGTGGGGTCGCTGCGCAACCCAGCGGGAGCAAGCTCCCTCGCCACGGGTCATGCGTGAATCGGGGATTACTCGCGTTTTGGCAGTTTCCAGTTGGGCCGGATGAAATGGCAGGTATAGCCATTCGGATACTGTTCGAGGTAGTCCTGGTGCTCGGGTTCGGCTTCCCAGAACGGTCCGGCAGGCGCGATTTCAGTGACGACCTTGTCGGGCCAGAGGCCGGACGCATCGGCGTCGGCCACGGTGTTTTCCGCGACTCGTTTCTGTTCCTCACTAAGGTAGAAGAGGGCAGAGCGGTAACTGGTTCCCACATCGTTGCCCTGGCGATTCTTCGTTGTCGGATCGTGGATCTGGAAGAAGAATTCGAGGATTTGCCGATAACTGATCTGATCCGGATCGAATACGATTTCCAGCGCTTCGGCGTGGGTGCCATGGTTGCGGTAGGTGGCGTTGGGCACGTCTCCACCCGAATAGCCCACCCGCGTGGACACCACGCCGGGGTAGCGTCTGAGCAGATCCTGCATCCCCCAGAAGCAGCCTCCGGCGAGAATGGCAGTTTCAGTTTGCATCGTCATTTTGCGGTTCATCCCGTTAGTGAAATTGGGCTTTTTCAGAGGGCGCGTATTGGCTACTGATTACCGGCCGGACTGTTGAACGGGTCGGTGTAGCTTCCCTTTATGGTGGATCGACTATACGAGCCTGATTCACCCCACGTATACCGAAAAAAGACGACGGGACAAGCGTGGGTTTTTCTTGCTTCCGGCAGTTCTAATGTCAGGCCGAATCAATCTAAAACGCGAACGCGTTTTTGCGGGGGCTTTGCTATTCTCAAACCTGTAGGTGAAGACGCAGACTGATGCGCAAGCGGATAGCGAGGAAACGCGGGGCAGCGTTCCGAAGGGTACACGGTTAGAAAGATCTCCGCGCTGAGATCCAGCCCTGATGCCGTGTGAAGCACGAGCGCACAAAACGCTTGTGTGGGAGTCCTGATAAACCTTGTAAGCCAGATACCAGCACTGGCCACCTACTCGAATTCCAAGCCCGCCTCGCGCGGGCTTTTTCGTTCTTCGAGATCCATCTTCGCCGCACGCAATAGATCGTTGATCGTCCAAATACGGACATGGATTTTGGCCACTTCGATCTCCTTTTGGCCAACCTCGCACTGTGATCAACCCCAACTGTCAGCAAGAATCGAACAAGAGCGCGTGTTGCCGAGCGCCCAGCGATATAACAACCAAAATCTTGCCCTTGGCTTTTTTCAAAACCGCTGCCGTGTACAGAACATAAAAACCGTCGTACTAACGTCACACTTGGGGAAAATCCATGGTCACGATGAAACGCATACTGGGCGCCACTGTGTGTGGGCTGACGCTGCTCGCCAGCGCCGTGCAGGCTGAACAGCGCGAGCTGAGGGTGTACAACTGGGCGGACTACATCCTGCCGTCCGTGCCCAAGGATTTCGCAAAGGACACCGGCATCAAAGTGACCTGGGACACCTTCGACACCAACGAGTCCCTGGAAGCCAAGCTGCTGACGGGCAACTCGGGGTACGACCTGGTGGTGCCCTCGAACCAATTCATCGAAACCCAGATCAAGGCGGGGGTTTTCCAGAAACTCGACAAGTCCAAACTGCCGAACTGGAGCCATCAAGACCCTGAATTGCTCAAACTGCTGAACAAGAATGACCCCGGCAATCTGTACGGCGTGCCTTACATGTACGGCACCGTACTGATCGGCTTCAACCCGGCCAAGGTCAAGGCGGCCCTGGGTGACAATGCCCCGGTGGACAGTTGGGACCTGGTGTTCAAGCCCGAGAACATGGAAAAGCTCAAAGCCTGCGGCGTGGCGATGCTCGACTCACCGTCGGAAATCCTGCCCCTGGCTTTGCATTATCTGGGGCTGGATCCGAACAGCCAGAACCCGGACGACTATGAGAAAGCCAAGGCGCTGATGATGAAGATCCGGCCCTACGTCACCTACTTCAACTCCGCCAAGTACATGACCGACATCGCCAATGGTGATATCTGCGTTGCCATCGGCTACTCGGGCAGCTTCTACCAGTTTGGCAATCGCGCCAAAGAAGCCGGCAACGGTGTGGTGGTGGATTGGCGTTTGCCAAAAGAAGGCGCGCCGATCTGGTTTGACACCTTCGCGATTCCAAAAAGCGCGAAGAACGTCGAAGAGGCCCACGAGTTTCTCAACACGCTGCTGGACCCGAAAGTCATCGCCCCCATCAGTGATTTCCTCGGCTACCCCAACGCCAACAAAGACTCGCTAGCGTTGATCAACAAGGACATCACCGGCAATCCGAACCTCACGCCGACCAGCGAAGCCCTCAAGACGCTGTATGTCGTGCAGCCCCTTCCGCAGAAGCTTGAACGCGTGCGTACGCGCGTCTGGACCAGCATCAAGTCCGACAAGTAATGCCATCACCCGCACCGTTGCGCGTCGATGCGCAATGGTGTCGGGCAGGGCGCAATCAGAAGGGATCGTGCGGCCCGGCCCGCTGCCCAACACACGCAAGATGCCGGAGCGCATGGCGAACTCGACGATGTGGGTTGTAAACTGCCTCGGCAGAAGGCGTCGCCGCATTCATTTTTTCAGCGGCCCGCCAACCCATTGACCCCTTACCAAGAGATTCCCATGGCCAACCACGACATCACCTACGTCCCCGATCCTGACGAGGATTCCATCTCGTCCGACGTCACCGGTTTCGGCGGGCTGCTGGTCTCCACGCAGATCCCCACCCGTGCCGACGGCAGTCTGGAACTGGGCGATATCACAGTGCAAAGCGAATGCACCCTGCAGGCACTCAAGGTTGCGCTGGAGCGCGCCGGCAGTTCCATGGACCGCGTCCTGCACCTGACCATCTACCTCACCGACATGGCTGATCGCGCCGCCTTCAACGAGGTATACAAACGCTTCTTCGCCAAGCCCTGGCCGGTTCGTGCCGCCGTTGGCGTGGCTGCTCTGGCCGTGGAAGGCATGCGCGTGGAAGTGACCGCGATGGCAGCCAAGGGCTGAGTCTGCGTGTTCGTCCGTGGCGTCACTCAGCGTGCGGCGCCACCGACCGCGTTCATCCGCAATGCCTGCCCCAGACTGTGCATTCGATGCCATGGATAGCACTACTAAGGACCCGTAATGCCTCTGATATCGCAACGTGTAGAGATGGCACGCAACGGAACAAACGATAAGGTCATTTGCCGAATGGCGTCCGGTTGGGCGGTCATGGGCGACGTGCAGTTTCTACCTGGATACTGCCTGCTGCTGCCCGATCCTGTCGTATCAAGCCTGAACGATCTGGATGCACTAGCCCGCGCGACCTACCTGCTCGATATGGCGCGCATCGGAGACGCGGTTTTACAGGCCACCGATGCACTTCGTATGAACTACGAGATACTGGGCAATTCAGAGCCTGAGCTGCATTGCCACATTTTTCCGCGCTACGACTCCGAGCCGGACGACAAACGCAAGATGCCCGTGTGGTTCTATGACTGGAAAACCGCGATCGCCTACTCAGAGGAAATGCACGGAGATCTGCGTAAAAGAATTGCCGAGTTGCTGGCAAAGCACGAAGTAAATCCCTGATTTGCACATACCCTGTGGCGAGGGAGTTTACTCCCGCTGGACTGCGCAGCAGGCCCCTGGTTTTCTGGCACAAGAACGGGGCCGCTACGCAGCCCAGCGGGAGTAAACTCCCTCGCCACAGGGATTTTCGGGGGGGCGGCTACCTAGAATTCACCTACCCCGCACTTGCTTGCTTGATATCCCCGCAAAAGATATCGACGTTGCCACTCTCCGGCGCGGTTCGCACGAGTATGGAGTGCTCATTGGAAAGCAGGACCGACAGCTCAACAGGTGCCGTTCTGGACATGGTCCAGCCGCGTACGGCCTGGCGTTGGGTGTTGACCTGATCATTCAATGCGTAGGCGACCGGACCAGGTTGCTGGCAGCTGCCTTTATTGATGAAGGTGTAGAGGCGCAAGGGGAGCGTCACCCCGCTTGGCGCTCCGCTGATGAAAAAGCTGAGTCCGGTTTGCTTGTCCTGGCTCGTCAACGTGACAGACCCAATCTGCCCGGTGTTCTGCCGAGTAGCAACCAACGGAACATTCACGCCATGGTTTGATGAAGTCGAGCAGCCCGCCATGCTGGCGGTGATCATCAGGAGGGCCAGTGAACCTGCAAGTTTCATTGCGAACCTCCAACGTTGAAGAACTGCAATGGGAAACTATTCGGTATAGCGCATTAATCGCATCCCAAGTGGTGCCCGTGCGAAATTGGCTGGGTGCCTGACCCACCGGATGACCAGCTGGCACTTTTTGGTTGAGTGTCCTGGCCAATAGTGGTAGAGGCAAGCGACTGTTTTAAAACGAAAAAAATCTGATTTTGGGCTTCCATGACGAAGCGAAAGTTGATAAATTTCCGCGCATTCCTGCACAGGGCATTACAGCGCTGACAGCGAACGCAGCAACACTTCCTGTTGCTCACAAACCAGCGACACAGAAACACCGTGCATCGCGCACATCGCAACAGATACAGGGGCGTCGCCAAGCGGTAAGGCAGCAGGTTTTGATCCTGCCATGCGTTGGTTCGAATCCAGCCGCCCCTGCCATTTTCCTTTATTTTCATTCATGTGCCCCTCAGTCGAAAAGCACGCGCTCACCTTGGCTATAGAACAACCCTCTATGTTGAGTACTTATATTCAGGCGCTCTTTGTGCTTAATCAAAATCTTTTATTGTTTATTTGCTTATTAAGAATTATCTGTTAGTTGTGTTTTTTTTCGCTGGCAACCTTATGCGAAGCCATCCAAAAAACGCAGCCGATGGTTCCAGATATTGCGGGTAACGCCCACGCTAATTCGGTGTGACGCTCCAACATAATTCCGGAAACACCAGATATAATAGCAATGCCTACACCATGAGCTACGGCAAAGTATACTGAAATGGCGGTTGCTGAATAATTTTCGGAAAAGTAGCGCCGGATCGAAAATATAAATGCGGCATGTGGGATGGAGAAGGTTATACCTTGCATTACGAACGAGGCCGCAGTTTGTGTCATGCCAGGCGACGCCCACATTAAAAAAGCTCTAAAAATAATACAAATGGCTACTATTTTAATGACGTTTTCGTAGTGTCGAGTAACAGAAGTGGTTGAATAGCGAAACACCAGCGCCTCTGCGACAAAGCCAATAGTCCAGGCAATAAAAATCTGCGAGTTGGATAATCCCATTAACATTAGCCAAGGAGTTCCAATCGAATAATAAGCTCCTTGCGATCCAATAATTAATGCCGTCGCTGCGAACATTAGCAGTATAGTTCGCCTGGGAGTCTGGGATGTGAGTGATGAGGTGCGGGGATGTTTTGCTTCAGTTGTTTTTTTAGATGTGGCAATCATTACAGCACTAAAGCAAAAGGTGGACGAGCATAGGATGGAGATAAATATCAAGTCTGGAGAAAAGTTCGCAGCACTTAGTCCCGCCAGCGTGGCCGTCCCAACAGCGACTGATAACGACCCGCCAAATTTAACTCTACCATAACCACTGCGAGTCATTTTTTGTGAGGTATTGGTCGCGGTACTTTCTAACGTGCTTTGAAAAAAATTGCGTGATGCCATAAGAACACAGGTAGATATCGTCAGTAGTACCACGGACTGACTAACAGATAAGGCGGCTACACTGATTGCTGCTACTACTGAAAACGATACCTTGAATAAATACGTTGCATTTGTGTGGTCCGATATATAGGTAAGTGTAGGGTTGACAAGGATTTTGATTGTAAAAGTACAGCCAACTATAATGCCGGCCATGCCATACGATAATCCAGAATTTACGAGGAATTGAGAAAGGTAACTTTTCAAAAGTCCAGATGGAAAGTAAAAGATTATGTAAGAAATAGCTAATAAACTTAACGGCTTTCTCATAGTCGGCTGTTGAATTCGCGGCTACACCACTTTTCAATTTTTGCTTTTGTACCATCAGTCAAGTGCTCTGTCCAAATGTTACGAGATGGTCCTTTTAAGCGGTATATTACTTGAAAACATAGGTGGCGCCTGAATCGCATATGCTTGTCAGGGTTAGTAGGGATGGCTTCATATGAGAGCCAAAGTTCATCGATCAATGCATCTGTGTCCTCATTGACAACAAAACTGGCGATCACTAATTCAGAGATTAAATAAGCTGCGTCATGCGAGCCACAACCCAATTGACCTTGTTCAAAATCAATTACAGCGATACGTCCATCCTCGCAGATTATAATGTTGCGAGTGTTCAAGTCGCCGTGTAAAAGCGTATCTCTCAAACTTATATGTTCGTCGAGGAACAAGCTGGCATTCTCAAGGTTTTTTCTGGGCAGAAATTCAAACATGTTTTTATACTGAAGAGTCGCTTTATATTTTTTGAAGTCTTTACTGTTAAAATTCATAGATGTAGTGTTTGTGTTTTTTAGCTTGTGTAATGAGCCTAGCCAAGACAATACGTGTGATGCCTGTTCGACCGCGAAGCTAAATGTCTCGTCGTTTACAACATAATCGTAAAGGTTTTTCCCTTTGGCACCTTCCATTGCAATTGCATTGTTATCAGAGTCTGAAGCTAATAATTTAGGTACGTAAACGTGATCTGTCACTACTTTTTGAGCGTGCTTATGTAATTGAACGGCAACATTGTATCGTTGCGAAGCAGAAGTTGGCAGTGGCGGAAATCCTTGGGTTTTAGCTTCATTTGTAAATGACTTTATATAAAAATGTTCGTCTAATCGAGTTACGCGATGTACGTTGTTAAATAGACCGCCATCAACAACGTTAGCAATATCTTTAATGGTCAAGTTTAGGTCAGCGTAGAGTTTTTTGTGGATAGGAATCATTTTTTTTACCTTGATTTTGAGTTACCCGGCGATGATGCGCTTTCTACCTGGTATTATATGCTTCGCGTGTTGCTCCAGGTTTTTTACATTGACAGTTTTCATTAGCCAGCGATGCTTTAGCTCTGAGGGGTTGCTAATTAGTCTTATCTCTTTGTTGTGAATGCATTCATTATTGGCAGAGCCTATAAAAACTCCAGGAAGGACATGAATCGGAAATTTTATTCGATGTAAGGTTTTATTAAGGATATTAATTGCTTTACGTGCCTGCTCAGAGATGCCGACTGTACGGCGTTCAAAGTAGCGAATGTCATACTCGGTCGCACCACCCAAAATGGGATGGTTTGGCGCGTCACCCATTTCCAGATTCCCTGAGATAGTGGTCAGATCGTCGAAAGGGGTATTGTATTCGGTTTTCCTGAGTTGGGTTTTTACTTCTTCAGGTAATTCGGCAAGAAGCCTTTTATTGGAAGCGAAACAGGTGTAAACCTCATTTTCCGTTATTCCACGCAAGCCAATAATATTTACCCAATCTGGTCTGACATAGTGGTTCGCCAAGTCTTTGTGGAAAAAATATTTTTTAACGCTTTTTGTGACTGGCTTTCAGAAAGACTTTCCATAGGGTGGATATCCTGAAAAACATCTCCGTCATTGACATTGATGTACCCGATAGGTTCTTGAGACATTAGTTTTGCGTACAGCAATAAAAATCCTTCGGCGACAAAGGTGCGTTTATTTTTCCGCTTGTCGATCACTGGAGAGCTGAAATCAAGATTGGGCAGTTGTGGGTCTATTGGGCAGTTGTGGAGAAGTACATAGGGATTGGAAAACATATCTACTGATTTTCTGGCTTCGCAGAGTCTCAACAACTCGTCCGGTATGCCAGTACTCTTAATAATATCGTCAACCTGCGTTTCAAAACAATCGTAATCACTATAGGGGTTTATTTCTAATCTCAAAAGAATCTCTAGTAGGTGAGTGCGACTTTTTTCTTTGAATGTCAGATCCACGCATATCATATGTGTTCTCCTGAACGGTACTGCCCCAGTTAATTTATTGGTGGGCTCTTCATCTGCGCTTTGTTTTACGAGTCGAGAGCCCTCTTGGTATTCTGTTTGTTGTCAAAACTTGCGGTGAGCTTTTGGGTTGTTAACCATTTTCCGTTTCAGCGAGTTGCGAGTCCCCCTTGCACAAAGTTTTTCGTGGATGGCTTGCGATTCGTTAGCACACCTTCAGTTGGCACTTCCGTGTTGATTGCGCACCTATTCACCAATCAAGATCAGCACGACACGTTGGATAAATGGGTGTTGGAAGTTCCAAATTTAAATTGCGGCGTAGTGAAGTGTTTCGTTGTCTGCTGTTGGTTATTCAAAACTATTGCTGATTGAGACAGTGCGTCAAGAGCTGAATGATTTTTCAGAAATTACTTACGTCTGTTGAATGACAACGATCAAGTGCAAGTAGGACAATTCCTTAACTTGTGTAGGAAACGTCCTTTAATCCCCGGTGTTGTTTCATTTAATTCCAGCGGCGCGCTAGACGACGTTCTCGTCATCGCCGGTTTTCTAATAGCAGCTTGGCCTTGAATGTATCGCGCAACACCACAGGCGTTTACGATGGGTCAACTGCACAGCACGGGGCGAGGCACACCCAATGGATTGTCATATTCGACTCGCAACAGCCCATGATGCAGAAGCAGTCAGCCTCATCACGATCAGATCACTGCGTGAATCCAACGCGCAGGATTACTCGCCCGACGTCATCGCGCGCGTGGAGCAGGGCTTTTCCCCGCAAGGGATTCTTGGGTTGATGGCGCAGCGTCAGGTCTATGTGGCGACGGTCGATCAACAGGTCGTCGCAACCGCCAGCCTGGATAAGGACGTTGTACGAAGCGTATTTGTCGACCCGCTCTATCAAGGGGGCGGCATCGGTCGCCAGCTCATGGCGGTCATTCATGTGGCGGCCATCGACGCGGGCCTGGATGTTTTGCGGGTGCCGTCTTCGATCACTGCCGAGGGCTTTTATGCTTCGTTGGGGTATCGAAAAATCCGCGATGAGTTTCACGGTGACGAGCGCACGATCATCATGCACAAGTGTTTGATGAAGTAGCGGGGCGGCTCGGTGCCCCGCTGGTGTCGCTACCGAACGCTTGTCACACCCGCGCCAGCGCCTGAGCCAGATCCGCTCGCAAGTCTTCCACATCTTCGACACCCACTGACAAGCGCACCAGCGCATCGCCGATGCCCAGTTGTGCGCGGGTGTCGGCGGGGATGGTGGCGTGGGTCATGATCGCCGGGTGTTCGATCAGGCTTTCGACGCCGCCCAGGCTCTCGGCCAGGGCGAAGATTTGTACGCTTTCGAGGAAGCGCCTGGCGCCTGCAAGATCACTGTTCAGATCAAGGGAGATCATGCCGCCGAAACCGCGCATTTGCCGCAGTGCCAGTTCGTGCTGGGGGTGTGACGGCAGGCCCGGATAGTAGACGCGTGCGACTTGCGGTTGGCGTTCCAGCCATCGCGCCAGTTCCAGTGCGTTGCTGCAGTGGCGTTCCATGCGCAGTGCCAGGGTTTTTACGCCGCGCAGGGTAAGGAACGCGTCGAACGGGCCGGCGATGGCGCCGACGGCGTTTTGCAGGAAGCCCAGGCGCTCGGCCAGTTCAGGGTTTTGTCCGACCACGGCGATGCCGCCGATCACGTCAGAGTGGCCATTGAGGTATTTGGTGGTCGAGTGCAGCACGATGTCGAAGCCCAGTTCCAGCGGGCGCTGAATCCAGGGGCTGGCGAAGGTGTTGTCCGCCACGCAGATGATGCCTCGGGCACGGCAGAGGCGAGCGATGGCAGCGAGGTCGGTGAGGCGCAGCAGAGGATTGCTGGGTGTCTCGACCATGACCATGCGCGTGTCGTCCTGCAGCGCAGCTTCGAAGGCCGACAGGTCGGTCAGGTCGACGAAACTGAATCGGTGCCCGGCGCTGCGCTGGCGGACCTTGTCGAACAGGCGGAAAGTGCCACCGTAGAGGTCATTACCGGAGACGATGTGTGCATTGGCATCGAGCAGTTCGAGTACGGTGGAGATCGTGGCCAGCCCCGAGGCGAAGGCAAATGCCTGGGTGCCGCCTTCGAGGTCGGCGACGCAGCGTTCCAGGGCAAAACGCGTCGGGTTGTGTGAGCGGCCGTAGTCGAGACCTTTGTGCACGCCGGGGCTCTGTTGCAGGTAGGTGGAGTTGGCGTAGATCGGCGGCATCAACGCCCCGGTGGACGGGTCCGGCGTCTGCCCGGCGTGGATCACGCGGGTGGCAAACGCATGTGGCGGGGCGGTTTCATCGTGCTGACTCATGCAAGGGATCTCCGTAAATGATTGAGCAGGTCGACGCGAGTGATCAGGCCGTGGAACCCCGCAGCGTCGGCGATGATTGCCACCAGTCCGCGGTCGAGCTCCGCCTGGAGTTCTGCCAGGCCGGCGCCGGGCGGCAGGGTTTGAACCTTGTCGGTCATAGCGCTGGCGACGGTCATGCGAAAGTGCGACGCGTCTTCCTGCATGCCGAGCAGGATGTCGGATTCATCGATCACGCCGACCAGTTGTTGCCCGTTCACCAGTACCGGCAACTGCGAGACATCGGCCAGGCGCATGCGCTGGAACGCCGTGAGCAGGGTGTCGTCCGGACCGACGCTGATCACCCGGCCATCTTCGAAACGCCGGGCGATCAGGTCGCGCAAATCGCCGTAGCGTTTGTACTGCAGCAGGCCTTGATCGTTCATCCATTGGTCGTTGTACACCTTGGACAGGTAGCGGGTGCCGGTGTCGCAGACGAAACTGACCACGCGCTTAGGTTGGGTTTGTTCGCGGCAATACCGCAACGCCGCCGCCAACAGGGTGCCCGTGGAAGAACCGCCGAGAATGCCTTCGGCGCGCAGCAGTTGGCGGGCGTGGTCGAAGCTTTCTTCGTCGCTGATCGAGTAAGCCTTGCGCACACTGGAGAGGTCGGCAATTGACGGGATAAAGTCTTCGCCGATGCCTTCGACGGCCCAGGACCCCGGCGTGCCGAGGGTGCCGCTGCGGCTGTACTCGGCCATCACCGAACCCACCGGGTCGGCCAGCACCATTTCGAGATCCGGTTGCACACGGCTGAAAAAACGCGTCAATCCGGTCAGCGTGCCGGCGGAACCGACGCCGACCACGATGGCGTCCAGATCATGCTGGGTCTGCGCCCAGATTTCAGGCGCGGTGCTGCATTCGTGAGCGAGGGGATTGGCCGGGTTGTTGAACTGGTCGGCGAAGAACGCGTCGGGAATGTCCTGAGCCAGGCGCGCGGCAACGTCCTGGTAGTACTCGGGATGACCTTTGCCGACGTCGGAGCGGGTGATGTGCACTTCGGCGCCCATCGCCTTCAAGTGCAGGACTTTCTCGGTGGACATTTTGTCGGGCACCACCAGGACCACTCGGTAGCCCTTGGCGCGGCCGACCAGGGCCAGGCCAAGGCCGGTGTTGCCGGCGGTGGCTTCGACGATAGTGCCGCCGGGTTTGAGGCGACCATCGCGTTCGGCGGCGTCGATCATCGCCAGGCCGATGCGATCCTTGATCGAACCGCCGGGGTTCTGTGATTCGAGTTTGAGAAACAGGGTGCACGGGCCGGTATCGAAGCGGCTGACACGCACCAGTGGCGTGTTGCCGATCAGTTCGAGCACGGCAGGGCGGGAGTCGTTGGGCATGTCGTCACCTCGCTACTGAATTCGCAATGGATGGACAGCAATTCGCTGCAAGTCATCGCACCAAAAACGGGCGACGTCTGGCATGGACCATAGGTCGGGATGGTGTCATTCGCAACTGTGGAGGGCTGGCCGGTTGTGTTGGGGGGGGCAGGGTTGAAGAAAGATCAAAAGATCGCAGCCTCGTTTCACTCGACAGCTCCTACACAGCTCCTGCAGACGTGGATCTCTGTAGCAGCTGGCGAAGCCTGCGTTCGACTGCGTAGCGGTCGCTGGCTAGGACAATGTGATGTCGGCTTGAAAAACAGGGCCGCTTCGCGCCCCAACGCAGGCTTCGCCAGCTGCTACAAAAACGCGTCCCGCCGATCGCTGTAGCCGCTGCCGAATGCAACGAGGCTGCGATTTTTCAACAAATTACCCCAAACTCAAGCCTTGCTCGCCGCCAGGTAAGCCCCCAGCCGCTGCCCCATCTGTTCCCCCAACGCCTGCAAGCCACTCAACGGTCGGACCATCACTTCGAAGTCGACAATTTTTCCCTGTTCGTTAAACCGGATCATGTCGATGCCCTTCAACTCTTTTCCGTTCACCTTGGCGCTGAACTCCAGCACCACATTCAAACCGTCCGCGGTGGCCAGTTCGCGGTGATATTTGAAGTCCTCGAAGACGTCGAACACCGTGGTGAGAATCATCGCCACCACGGCGGCACCGGGGTAGGGCGTGTGCGCCATCGGCGAGCGGAAGACCACGTCGGGTGCCAGCAATTCGGGCAAGGCGTGCAAATCAGCGTTGGCAATCATCTGGTGCCACTGGCTCAAGGACGCCAAGGCGTTGGGGTGCAGGTTTAGCTCGGACATGTTCGACTCCTGTTTTTGTTGTTCTGCGAAGCCTGACGTTATACCAACCCTGATCTTCAAAGGGCAGGGGGTTGATGCCCGAACATTTGCAATCCACAGGCTTCATACCTAATATACGTTTCATATGCATTTCATATAGGGCAAGTCAGTGGGTATCGTAAAAATTTCAGACCACATGCACGAGAATCTTCGGGTCGCCAGCGATGCGTTGAGTCGCTCGATCAATGCCCAGGCCGAGCACTGGATGCGCATCGGCATGCTGGCGGAGCTCCATCCAAATCTTGATCACAGTGACATCTGTCGCTTGCTGATTCGTGCCGAACTGGCAGGGGGGCTTGATTTGAAGGCGTTGGGTACGCTGGAGGAATTTCCTCGGGCAGATCAGGTTCGTGCAGCCATGGGAGCCAAGCAATGAAGGCGCACGTCCCGATCAACACGCCGGCACAAATAGCACTGTCCCGTGTGGCGGGCATGCTGGCCGCCGAGGTGCTGGCGATGATTGCTCCTTACGTGAAGGCGGGAGTGACGACCGACGAGCTTGATCAGCGTTGCCACGACTACATCGTCAATGTACAGAAAGCCATTCCCGGCAACGTCGGCTATCACGGATTCCCCAAAACGGTCTGTGCGTCCGTGAATCATGTGGTCTGCCATGGCATCCCGTCGAAGACGCCACTGAAGGATGGTGACATCGTCAACATCGACATTGCCGTGGTGAAGGATGGCTGGTTCGGCGACACCAGCCGCATGTACTGCGTGGGTGATCCCGCTCCGGACGCACTACGGCTGATCAACACCACTTATGAGGCGATGTGGGCCGGCATTCGCACGGTTCGCCCCGGCGCTACGCTGGGTGACATTGGTCACGCGATTCAGACGGTTGCGGAAAAAGACGGTTTCAGCGTCGTGCGCGAATACTGCGGTCACGGAATCGGCAAGGTTTATCACGATGAGCCGCAGATTCTTCACTATGGCTATCCCGGCCAGGGGATGACGCTCAAGACCGGCATGATCTTTACCATCGAACCCATGTTGAACGCCGGCAAACGCCATGTGAAAACCCTGGCGGATGGCTGGACCGTGGTCACCAAGGATCAGTCCCTCTCAGCGCAGTGGGAACACATGGTGGCGGTCACAGACGAGGGTTATCAGGTGTTGACGCCTTGGCCGGACAGTCCTTATACAGACTGACACAACACCTGTAGCAGCTGGCGAAGCCTGCGTTCGATTGCGTAGCAGTCGTAAATTCAGCAACTTGGTTTTTCACCTGACATTGCATAATCGTTTTACGACTGCTTCGCAATCGAACGCAGCCTTCGGCAGCTGCTACCTATTTATGTGGCAGCTAAAAACGTACCGGCGGTCAGACGGAGTGAATCTTCCGGGGTGGATTCACTCGATGAACGGTGGAGGTTTGCTTCGCAATGGCGGTGATATCCGCCCGGGGCGCACTCAATGACATCGGTAGACGACTTCAGAACCAAATCTCACGAACTTCTAATCGAACTCGACGCCGCTACCATGGGCATGATGCTGCTGGTTTCCTCCAGATGTGTATCTGGCCCCGCATGGGAAGAGGCAACTCAACGGCATCACGATGCTTATGAGGTCTGGAACACCTTTCTCAACGTGCCAGAGTCAGGGGCGAGCCCGGACGCTCTCTGACCTTTGCCTGGAGCGACCGGGTTTTTCAACTGCTTGAAGATGACCGAAGCGGACCGGGTTACCCAGTCCGCACGGCGAGGTCAGCTTTGGCAGAACCGGATCCGGTTACCGAAAGGATCGTAGACCTCAAGGATCTTTCCCCAGCCCTGTTCAACGATATCCGGCCGTCCGTACCCGTAGCGTTTGCCCTGTAACTCATCCCGCAGCAGTTCGATATTTTGCATCGGGACGAATATCGTCGAGCCAGGGCTCGCATCGCCATGATGCTCCGAGAGATGAAGGTGCAGGCCGTTGCGGCTGATGCCCAGGTACAGCGGTAGATCGGCTTCGAAACGGTGTTCGAATTCGACGCTGAACCCCAGGAAATCCAGGTAGAACTCACGCGCCTTGGCCTCGTCAAACATCCGCAAAATCGGGATGGCTTTGTCGAACGTTATTCCGGGCGTGGCGTTTTCCTGTGGCAGCAGCGCTGCTGCGGTGTTCCAGTCCTTGTAGCCCAACTGCTGCGCCACTGTTTCAAGCGCGGTGGCGTGGGACACCTCTTGATTGCGACCTTCCAGCGAAGTGCGCAACCGCTTGGCCATCTGCTTGGCTTGCTCGATTGAAATCATTGTTCCTCCTGTGGTCCAGGCATGTGGGTGCTCGCGTTGCCAAACCTCGACCTTCAAGAGAATCAACAGGATTTGGAGAGAAGAGATGCTTTCACCTGTCCTTTCGGAAGCGAGCGGCGGGCAGCATCGGCCCGGGCGGATGATACATCACTCCCACAACTACATCTTCACCAGTCACTGAACGGGTGTGCATGCCTGGTCACCTGTGGGAGCAAGCTTTGTTCCTACAATTGGATTTTCGTATCCACTGCTAGAATTGTTGTCTCAGTTCTATCCTGGAGAACCAAGATGATCAGTAAAAATACGATTTGTCTCTGGTACGACGGCACGGCCCTGGATGCAGCGACGTTTTATGCCAAGACGTTCCCGGACAGTGCCGTAGGGGCCGTCAATCGGGCGCCGGGTGATTATCCGGCGGGCAAGCAGGGCGATGTCTTGACGGTCGAGTTCACGGTGATGGGCATTCCTTGCCTCGGTCTGAACGGCGGGTCGGGGGTCACACACAACGAGGCGTTTTCATTTCAGGTGGCGACCGACGATCAGGCTGAAACGGACCGTTTGTGGGACGCGATCATCGGCAATGGCGGTAGGGAGAACGTCTGTGGCTGGTGCCAGGACAAGTGGGGTTTGTCATGGCAGATCACGCCACGCATCTTGTCGACGGCCATCGCGAGCCCTGATCGAGCGGCGGCCAAGCGTGCCTTCGAAGCGATGATGCAGATGAAAAAGATCGACGTCGCGGCGATTGAGGCGGCTCTGAAGGGGTGACCGGCGCTTGATCCGCACGATGTCGCGTACATGCCACAGGTTTTCAGAGGAGGTGCAGCATGGAGCGATTCAACGGTGGTTGCCTGTGTGGCAACGTCCGCCTCGAGGCGATTGGTCGGCCTTATCGGGTGGGCCTGTGTCATTGCCTCGACTGCCGCAAACACCACGGGGCACTGTTTCACGCGAGCGCCATATTTCCTCAGGAGGCGGTGACCATCGAGGGCGAAACACGGGACTACGCCGGTCGGTTTTTCTGCCCTCGTTGTGGCTCCTCGGTCTTTGCGCGCACCGACGATGAAATCGAAGTGAACCTGGGGTCCCTCGATGCACCGGACCAACTCACGCCGACCTACGAGAGCTGGATCGTGCGGCGTGAATCCTGGTTACCGTCGTTTCCGTTGACGAGACGGTATGAGCGCGATCGTGAAGATCCGGGTCGACTGGAGGAGTAGGTCTGCTCGCGATAGCGGCCTGACAGCCGACCATTCTCTCCCGAATGTCACCCGATCAAGTGTGGGAGCTGGCTTGCCGGCGATGGCGGCCTGATAGCCGACCGATTCTTTCCTGATGTAACCGGATCAAACTGTAGGAGCGAGCTTGCTCGCGATGGCGGTCTGATCGGCGGTGAGATTCTTGCCGGTGTACATATCCATTCCTGCGGTCATGGCTTCTATTGGTTTCGCCCTTACGGCGAGTCACTTGGAAAAGCCCCAAGTAACCAAGGGCTCTTGCCCCTTTCGTCCGGTGCCTCGCCTGGGCTCGGCATACCCTCGCTCCGGTCCTGCTCCGTGGGCCCGCCGCGATCGGCCATCCATGGCCGTGCGCGGCTAACCCGGCATCCATGCCGGGTTGCCCACTGCGCAGAACCT
>NZ_WFGV02000073.1 GCF_010095445.2 Pseudomonas sp. TNT3 | reverse complement strand
CATCGGCACAGCGACGGGTCTGGGCGCCACGGTCAACGGGCTGACGACCCAGGTCGGCGGCGCGGTGGGCAACCTCGGCAGCGCCATCGCCACCAGCACACCGAACCCCGTCGTAACGGCCGTCGGCAACACCGTGACCACCGTGGGCAGCACCGTCGGCGCCGTAGGCACACTGGTCACTGGCGGCACCGGTGACACTGGCACAACCGGAGGTCTTGGCGGCTTGCTGGGTGGGCTGACCGGAAAACTGAGCGGCAAGAATCGTTGATATTGCACCCGGCCGATTCGACGGCCTTATCTACAGCGCCTACGCTTGGTTGAAGGCGGAAGATTCGAAGGAGTCTTCCGCTTTTTCTTTGGAACATGATGATCCAGGCGAAGTTGTAAATTGAACATGGAGTGTCCTATGCGCGTCTTGGCAAGCCTGTTGTTTTTGACCGTCAGTTCATGCGTTCTCGCCGATACCCTTCCCAGCTTCCTCAACAGCAACGAAACCAACCGCAACCTTCCCGTACCGAACCTCCCGGCCGACGCTTACCGTCCCACCACCGCTGCGCCCTCGGTGCCCGAACCCGGTGCAGCCCAGAATCAGCCGTTGATGATGAACACCCGCGTCAACCTCAAAACCGTGCAGATCGAAGGCGGAACGATTTATCCGCTCAGCGAACTCGCCACGCTCTACCAGCCTTTGCTGGGCCATGAAACCAGCCTCGCCGATCTGATCGAAGCGACCCGCAGCATCACCCGTCGCTATCAACAGGATGGCTACCTGCTGTCCTACGCATTCCTGCCGCAGCAAACGTTCAGCAATGGGGTGGCCCGAGTGGTGTTGGTAGAGGGCTATATCAAGGACTATCAATTGCAAGGTGACGTCGGACGGGTCAAAGGCCTGCTCGACAAACTGGTGGCCAAACTGCAGGCCGAACGTCCGCTGACGCGCAAGACCTTCGAACGCTACACCACGCTGATGAGCCGCATCCCCGGCGTGACATTGCAGGCGCAGGTGCCGCCGCCGGGCACCACCGATGGCGCGGCTTACCTCGTCGCCCAGGCCAGTCGCAAACCGTTCACCAGTACCCTGAGCACCACCGAAAACAATCGCAACAGCCTCCAGGCGCTGCTCGGTGTCAGCAGCAATTCCCAGACGGCCATGGGCGAACAATTGAGCCTCAGCGGACTGTTTCCACCGGGGGACGATCACGAGCGTTACTACCGCCTGGACTACAACCAGTTCCTCAATACCGAGGGCACGCAATTGGCGCTGTCAGCCTCGCGTTACCGCGCCGATCCCGGCACCAACGTAATGACCGACAACGGACTGGAACTCAAACCACACCGCGAAAACGATCGCTATTCCATCGGTTTCAGCCACCCGCTCATTGCCTCGCCCAACGAACTGCTCAGCGCCGGTGCGAGGTTGTACGCGGTCAACGACAAGACCCGCTATCAGGTCGTTGGTTTTCCGCTAAGCGTCGACATCAACAGCGACATCCGCGCCCTGGCTTTCGAAAGCGACTGGCGCAAAGCCGATGCCAAACAACTGCGCATCATCAGCGGTGGCGTGTACCAGGGCATCGACGGCATGGGGGCGAAAACCAACAACAGCGATCTCGACCTGGACTTCTTTCGACTGCGGTTATCCGGTGTGCAGAGCGACAGGTTTTTCGAGAACTGGCAGGGGGTTCTTTCCGGTGCGTTGTACTGGAGCGACGACACCCTGCCCGACAGCGAACGCGCCGTGTTCGGCGGGCAGAATTTCGGCCGTGGCTACCCCGATGATCAGGCTTCCGGAGACAAGGGTTGGGGCGTGGCCTATGAGGTGAACTACAGCTTCAACCGCGATTGGAATTGGGTGCGGACAGTGCAACCGTACGTGGTGCTGGATCGTTCGAAGACCTGGTTCAACGAGCTGGCGGTCAAGGGCAACAACCTGTCATCGGCAGCGCTTGGACTGCGTTTTGGCGATGCCAAGTACTACAACATTGCCCTGGAAGCAGCCAAGCCGATGTCGGACGAAGCGTTGGACACGTTCAACCGCAAACCGAGGTACAGCATCAGTTTCAGTTATCAATTGTGAGGTTGAATGCGTACTCGCGTAGGAGCTGCCGCAGGCTGCGATCTTTTGATCTTGTTTCTAATGCAAGATCAAAAGATCGCAGCCTTCGGCAGCTCCTATGTGGATTTGTGTTCAGTTGATGACCCGGTGCAACTGAGGCTGTGGAAACAGATTATTGAGCGTCTCCAGCAACCGCACGTGATAGATCGGCTTGCGAAACAGGTCGAGCACCTGAAGGCGCAGCATGTCACTGACATCCTCCATGTCCGCGTGCCCGGACGTGACGATCACCGGCAGATGCTGGCGTGACGTGTGCTCGCGCAGGCGCTTGATCAGCGACATGCCGCTTTCCTCCGGCATGCGCAGATCAGTGATCACCAAGGCAATATCAGGATGGCGGGTCAGATGATGCAGGGCGAGTTTGACCGACGTCGCCGTAAAGCAACAGAAGCCCTCGCCCTCCAATAGTTCAGCCAGTTCCAGCAGTGCATCCTCTTCGTCGTCGACCAAAAGCAACTGCTGGCGTGGCATTGAAATGACTGTCATAGGGTGTTCCGAAACCAATGGACCAGGTTGAACCACAGTAGCTCATAAAACCCAGATCGGAAGGTTAAGGTGTGGCTGGTGCAGCAGGACGTGCGTCGATGAGCGCATCCCGGAGTCCGGTAAAAATATCAGTCACCTCTTTTGATATCGGGGTAATGAACACCACAATCACGGCCGCAACCATCGCCGCCACAATCGCATACTCTATCGCCGAAGCCCCTTCAGTGCTTTCAAAAAACACGCGAACTTTCACATACAGTTTGAGGAACATCTGACAACTCCTTGGGCCCTCGGGCGCCGGTATCACGGGCGATGACATGATTGCTCCGTGCCACCAGAGCATTGTCAACAAACCCGACCCCAGCAACTGTAAGAACGGATTAATCACTAAGTATTAGTCCTGTTTCTGGCGCCAGGAAAAACCCGTCATTTCGGCCACTTCGCAAACTTTGCCAGATATTTTCACCGAGGCTAATGGCGTTTCGCCCTAGCTGCGCTACCGTCAAATAGCGAAATAGTTGGAATGTTCATAGCTGCCTGAGCATGGATTACACCGTCTGGATAACGGTCAATTCTTGCAGCAGGAAAGGGAGAGCCGTCATGAACAGTCGCTTCACCATGGGCCTGGCCGGGCTACTGCTTATCGGCGCCGGCGTTGCCGGATACTGGGGTTTGATGCTCAGCCGTACCCCCGTTGCCGAACCCGTCGCCACGCCAAGTGCTGGCATTGCCCTCGAAAAAACCGTGGCCACCGCCGAAGACCAGACCCGCCAACCGGTGGTGGTCCTGGTGCACGACGTTGCGCCCTTCACGCCATTGACCGCCGCCGATCTGGCCGTGGAAAAACTTCGCAGCGCCCCGGCGGGCAGCCTGAGCAGCATCGAGCAAGCCGTCGGCCGCACGCCTTGGCGTTCACTCAGTGCCGGCACCTGGCTGAGCGAAGACAGCTTCGAAGCCGGTGGAACACTAGCGCGCATGATCCACAGCAACGAGCGTGCGCTCGCGGTGGCGGTCGACGAAGTGATCGGTGCTGCCGGTCAGTTGGCACCGGGGGACTACGTCGATGTGCTGCTGTTCTTGCCCCAGGGTGCGAGCAACCTGCAACAGTCGGCACAGATCGTCGTCCCGGCCATGCGCGTGCTCGGCGTTGGCGATCAACTGGGCCTGACCAATGACGGCAAGCCGGCATCCCCCGCCCTGACCGCCGAAGAAAAAATCAAACAGGAACAACGCAAGATTGCCGCGCGAACCGTGCTGCTGGCGGTCCCGGAACCGCTGGTGAGCCGATTGATGCTGGCGACACAAGTCGGCACCTTGCGTCTTGCGGTGCGCAGCGCAGAAGAGCAGCGCCTGGCCAAATACTGGGCTGGAGAAAACGACGCGTCAGGGCATCTCGATGCGGCGAACAGCAGCCTGTTTCAGTTCACCCAACTGGCATTGGGTGGCGCGCCTAAAACACCCGTCGGCAACCCTGTTCGCACCGCTGCAACCCGCCCTGCGGTGGAAATTATTCGCGGTAATCAGGTTACGCAACAAACCCCATGATCGAGCAAGGATAGCTACATGCCCAGTCGTTCCATGCCGCTGTTCTACCCGTTGCTCGGTTGCTTGATGTTGTCGACGGTGCCTGTCGAAAACAGCTTCGCGGCTGCCAGCAATTGCACCGCACTGAATCCGTTACCCGCTGTTCTGGAGGTGGGCGAAGGCTTGCAACAGGAGCTGCAGTCACCAGTGGCGATCACGCGACTGGCGGTGGGCGATCCGAAAATCGCTGACGTACGCACCACGGGCAACAGTGGTTTTCTGCTGACAGGTGTCGCACCCGGCGCGACCAGCCTGATGGTCTGGACCGCCTGCTCCACTTCGCCCCGCCAGACCATGGTGTTCGTTCAGGGCAAAGCGACCGCCGCGCTCACCGCCGCCACATTGCCCTCCGAAGACGAATTGCTGCCCTCGCAAGTGCAGACCGACATCCGCTTTGTAGAAGTCAGTCGGACCAAACTGAAGGAAGCGTCGACCTCGATTTTCGGCACCCGCGGCAACTTCCTGTTCGGCGCGCCCAGAACCTTGCCGACGATTGACGGTGTGGTCCAGCCCCGACTGCCAGTGGACAACGGCCAGTTCAACATTTCATGGATCGGTGGCAAAACCATGGTGATGATCAACGCCCTGGAAGGCAGCGGCTTTGCCTACACCCTGGCGCGCCCGAGCCTTGTAGCGCTGAGTGGCCAGAGTGCGAGTTTCCTGGCCGGTGGCGAAATTCCGATCCCGGTGCCCAGCTCCGGCAGTGACAACGTCTCGATCGAGTACAAAGAGTTCGGCATCCGCCTGACGCTGACCCCAACGATTGTCGGGCGCAATCGCATTGCCCTGAAAGTCGCGCCTGAAGTCAGCGAGCTGGATTACAGCAACGGTGTGAATATCGCGGGCACGGTGGTGCCGGCGCTGACCGTGCGGCGCACCGACACCAGCATCGCCCTGGCCGATGGCGAAAGCTTCGTGATCAGCGGCTTGATCAGCACTCGCAACAGCTCACAGGTAAACAAGTTTCCGGGCCTGGGCGATATCCCGATCCTCGGGGCTTTTTTCCGTGATCAGAACATCAACCGCGAAGAACGCGAGCTGCTGATGATCGTCACCCCGCACCTCGTTCAGCCGTTGGCGGCGAACGCGCAATTGCCCTCGCTGCCGGGCGAGAAACTGCGCAACTACGACCCGAATTTCTATCGCATGTACTTCCTCGAAAACGGCAACTTCGATAAACGCAGCGGGTTATCGCAATGAGCCAGAACCTGAGTCAGACCTTCCTGGCGATCACGCGCAACAGCACCGACCTTGAGTGGCTGCAAGGCGCCCTCGCCCCGTTGGGGCAGGTGGTCAGTGCAGGCGGGGGCAGCCTCGACGAGCTGTTGGCGCTGGTCGACGTCACCTTCGCCAGCCTCGTCTTCGTCGGCCTCGACCGCGAACACGTGGTGGCCCAAAGCGCGCTGATCGAGGGTGCACTCGAAGCCAAACCGATGCTGGCTATCGTGGCGTTGGGCGATGGCATGGACAACCAGTTGGTGCTCAATGCCATGCGTGCAGGTGCGCGGGATTTTGTCGCGTATGGCTCGCGTTCCAGCGAAGTCGCTGGGCTGGTGCGGCGCTTGAGCAAACGCCTGCCACCCGTGGCGCCCAACACTCAACTGGGTGGCCTGACAGTGCTTTACGGGATTCAAAGCAATGCGGACGGCGCGCTGCTGACCACCCACCTGGCGCAAGTCGTACAAAAAAGCGGTCAGCAGACGCTGTTGCTGGACCTGGGATTGCCCCGGGGTGACAGCCTGGCGCTGCTCGGGCTGGAGAGCTCGTTTCACTTCGGAGATGCCTTGCGGCATCTGCGACGCCTGGACGCGACGCTGATCGACAGCGCCTTCACCCGGTGTGACGTCGGGCTGCGGATCCTCGCGTACGCCGGTAACGATGAACCGCTGGAGCACACCAGCGCCGCTGAGTTGTACATGCTGCTCAGCGCCCTGCGCCAACACTTCCAGCACATCGTGGTGAACCTCACCGGACAACCGGACAGTGAAGCGCTGCGCACCTTTGTCAGCCACTGCGACAAGCTGCTGTGGTACACCGATCAGAACGTGCTCGACTGCCGTCGCAACCTCGCAGTACTCAATCTCTGGCGCGAAAAAGGCATGAAGCTCGACCACTCGAAATTGCTGGTGGACCGCTACCTGCGCAACGTCGCACCGGACGCCGAGACCCTGAGCAAGAGTTTCGCGATGGAGACCATTGCCACCCTCGCCTACAGCCCTGAGGTGCGGCTCAACGCCAAAAACCAGGGCATGACCCTGTTCGAACTGGCCCCACGCGAAGCCCTGACCCAAAGCCTGCGCACCCTGGGTGAACGCCTGGCCAAACGCTCCGAAGGCCTGGCCAAACCTAAAACAGGCTGGTTCAACCGACTGAGGGGTGCTCAATGAGCAGTGAAAAACTCTTCGGTGCGCCAACGCGCGGACCGGTCGGCAACACCGACCACGAAGGCCTGAAGCTGGTGCTGCACCGGTACATCATCGATGCCATCGAAGAGTCCGGCAAAAACCTGCTGGAAGGTTCCCGTCAGGTGCTGTCGCAGTTCGTGATCGACAAGATCGCTGAATACATTGCCCGACTGCACCTGGCGATTTCCCGTTATGAGATGGAGCGTCTGGCCGAAGAAATCGTCGACGAACTCACCGGCTTCGGCCCGCTCGAAGTGCTGCTGCGCGATCCGGCGGTGACCGAGATTCTGGTCAACGGCCCGCACCGGGTGTTCATTGAACGCGACGGCGTGTTGCACCAGAGCGATCTGCGGTTTATCGATGCACATCACGTCGAGCGCGTCATGCAACGCATCCTCGCGCCCCTCGGTCGACGCCTCGACGAGTCCTCGCCCATGGTCGATGCACGGCTGCCTGACGGCAGTCGGGTCAATGCGATTATTCCGCCGATTGCCCTCGACGGCCCGTGTTTGTCGATTCGAAAATTCCGCAAAGACATGCTCAAAAGCTCGGACCTGATGGCGATGCAAACCATCGATCAGGCGATCTTCGATTTCATCCAGGAAGCCGTGGGCAGGCGCTGCAATATTTTGATCAGCGGCGGCACCGGTACCGGCAAGACCACGCTGCTGAACATTCTCAGCCAGCTGATCAACCCTCACGAGCGTCTGGTCACCATCGAAGACGTTGCCGAATTGCAGCTGGGCCATCCACACGTTGTGCGCCTCGAAACGCGACCGCCAAACGCCGAAGGACACGGTGAAGTGAAAGCCAGCGATTTGATCCGCAACGCACTGCGGATGCGCCCGGACCGGATCATCCTCGGCGAAATTCGTGGCGTCGAAGTGGTCGACGTCCTCACCGCCATGAACACCGGCCACGACGGTTCCATGAGCACCGTGCACGCCAACAACGCACAAGATGCACTGTTGCGCCTGGAGACGCTGGTGGGCCTGACCGGGCGCACGATTGCCGAACGCACGCTGCGGCAAATGATCTGCGCAGCACTGGACGTGGTGATCCAGCTGACGCGCATGCCCGATGGTCGCCGCTGCGTCAGCGAAGTCGTCGAAGTGGTGGGTATTCGCGAAGACGTGTACGTCACCAACACCCTTTTCCGGCTTGATCGACGCACCGGTTTCGGCTTCCTGCGCGAGGCGGTCAATCCCGCTGGCGACAAGCTGCGCCGCGAGTCGGCCTTGCCGCACAACTGACCGCGAGGCGCCTGCCCATGATCGGCCCTCTGATGCTGTGCCTGATGTGCGTGTTGCTGCTGACGTTTTCGATTCGCCTGTTTTACCAGGGCCTGCGCAAGACCGGCACCGAACGGGTACTCAATCGGCTGGCTCAGGGTCAGCCGGAACTGGAGCCGGCCAAAAGCTCCTGGACCGGGCTGGAGCGGGCCTTTTTGCGTGCGGGGCTTGGCCGCCCGACAGAGAAACTGGGCCTCTGGCTGGCGCTGTGGGCCCTGTCGATGTTGCTGGGTTTTGCGGTGGCGAGCTGGAGCGGGTTCTTCCTGTTGCTGGTACTGCCGCCATTGGCGTTACGGGTGTACGTCTCCTGGTGCTATCGCCGGCGGATTCGCCGAATCGTAGAACAACTGCCACAGCTTCTGGACCACACCGTGCGCAGTCTCAAATCCGGTCGCACCCTCGCAGATGCGGTCATGGGCGCCATCGACGTCAGCGAAGATCCACTGAAAGCTGCCATGGGACGGGTCCAGCGCAACGTGCAACTGGGCGTGAGCCTGCCGGAAGCGGTGAGCGATTTTGCCGAATTGTATGAGCAGGACGAACTGCGCATGTTCGCCCTCGGGCTGAAGGTCAATCACCGCTACGGTGGCAACGCGAGTGAGCTGCTGGAAAACCTCATCAAACTGATCCGCGAGCGCGAACAGGGCGCCCGGCAACTGCGCGCGCTCACCGGCGAAACCCGCATGACGGCCTGGGTGCTGGGGTCGTTGCCGCTCATCCTGGTGAGCTATTTCATGCTGGTCAATCCTGGCTACATGCTTGGCATGTGGAACGACGCAGGGGGCCGGCAAATGCTCATGATCGCCGCCAGCCTGCAAATCATGGGCTGCCTGGTGCTCTGGCGCATGTTAAGGAGCATTTGATATGGCCACGGCACTGATCATCAGTTCGCTGCTACTGCTCGCCGCCATGCTGCTGGTAGTGGGCGATCTGTTTGCGCGTCACCGTCGGGAACGCCAGATCAACCAGCGCTTGCATGGCCAGATGGTGCGCGACAATCGCTTAGGCAGTTGGCTACGCGTGCTCGGCGACAGCAAGCTGGGACAGCGCAGCGTCAGCCTCGACAATGAAACCCAAGTGCTGCTCAACCGCGTTGGATGGCGCCGCGCCCGGCAGCGCTCGATCTTTGCAGCCTTGCAGGTCGGCACGCCGCTGTTGGTGGCCGGGCTGGTCTTCCTGGCGCAAGAGTTGTTTTATCCCCAGGTGAAGACGCACTGGATCGCGCCATTCTTCGGGCTGGGCATCGGTTACCTGCTGCCAAAACGCTTGCTGGCCTATGCGGCCAAACGACGCCAGAAACAGATCGCCGTGGAGATTTCCACACTCATTCCACTGCTACGGATCTTGTTCGAATCGGGGATGGCCGTGGAGCAGGCCCTGCGCGTCTTGAGCACCGAAGCCCGGAAACTGTTGCCGCAGGTGACTCAGGAACTGAGCCTGATTCTGGCCCGGGTGGACTCGGGTCTGGAGCTCGGGCAGGAATTGAACAAGGCAGCCAATGTGTTGGCCATCGATGAATTCACCGACACCTGCATCATCCTTCAGCAACTGATCCAGCAAGGTGGCGGCGCAATGAAATCCTTGCTGTCGCTCAAGCAGTTGCTCGACGATCGACGCCTGACCAACCTGCAGGAATACATCTCGAAAATGTCGGCCAAGATGTCGGTGGTGATGATGATATTCCTGTTCCCCGCCTTGTTGATTGTGCTGGCAGGCCCGGGATTTACCGCCATCGCCCGCGCGTTCGCGTCCTGAAGAGGTTCTTGATGAAAATACTGTTCGCTGCCCTGAGCCTGCTGATGCTGAGCGGGTGCGCCACCAACGGCCAAGCGCCCTGGTCGGCCCTGACCACCTCGAGCTGCGCTAAACCCAGCGCCGATCAGGAGCTGGCACTGAACCTGGCCGATGACATGGCCAAGGACGGCAAGCTGCACGCCAGCCTCGCCAACCTGCAAAACCTGCCGGACAACCTGGCCGATGTGCGACTGCGCAAAGCCCGGGTCTACCGCTTGCTGGGACGCAGCGAAGCGGAGCCGTTGTACCGCAGCCTGCTCGGCAGTTGCCGTGCTGCCGAAGCCGAGCACGGCTTGGGGCAACTGGCGGCAGCACGTGGCGACAACGGCCTGGCCCAGGCACATCTGCAGCGAGCGGCGCGACTGTCGCCGACCGACGAAAAAATCCGCAACGACCTGGGCGTGGTCTACCTCAACCAGCTACGCCTGGACGACGCCCGCTTCGAATTCCTCACCGCCATCGAGCTTAAACAGAGCGATCAACTGGCGGCCGTGAATCTGGTGGCGTTGCTGATTTACCAGGATAACTGGCAGCAAGCCGGCGAAGTGGTCAGCCGTGCCGGCCTGAGCCCCGAACAGTTCAGCGACGCCCAGGCCCGCGCCGAAAAACTCAAAACCCCCACCACCCCGCGGCCGTCCAGCAGCGGCCAGGTGGCGATCGTTACCGACGTCACGAAGTAGTGGCCAGGAGAACAAAATGAAGCTGATCCTTCTGTGCAGCCTGGGCCTGCTAAGCCTCCCAGCCCATGCCCTCGACCCCGGCCCCTCATCACCTCAACAACAGGAAACCGAAGGCTGGCTGACACTGCAAAGCCGAAACCAGGCCGCCTCCCACACGCCACAAACCGCCTCGGCGGCCGAACGGGAAAAAGCCATGGCGCGGTTCCTGAAAAGCTTCGAGCACGAGATACCGGATTTTTATGGACAGGACACGGCGGGGACGGTGGAGGGGAATTGATGCGCGCAGTTGCTGGTTACCCCAATTCCTGTGGCGAGGGAGCTCGCTCCCGCTGGGCTGCGAAGCGGCCCCAAAAATAGTCGCGACTACTGCGCAGCCGAGCGGGACGGTGCGAAGCTTCGACAAGCTCCCTCGCCACAAAAACTCAGCATTCAGTCTCGCGGATCGAGGTTGTCCAGAGCCTGATTCACCGCCAGATCGGCCAGCATCACCACCTGTTGAATACCCAACAGCATGCTGCGCTGCGGCCCATCCAGAAAGGTCGCGAAATCACTGGCCATGATGCTTGCCGAAGCCAGGGATTCGCAGGCATTTGCCAGCAGGCTTTCAGTGTCCATGTCCGCGACGATTGCGTACATTTTGCTGGGGCTATGGGGTTTTGAGTTTTTCAGAATGGCGGCTTTGAGGTCGCGGTGGGATGCAGTGGTGGTGGTTGATTCGGGGGGATTGGGGGTTGGTTTTGGCATGGTAAAATTCCTTGATTGATGGAGCCGCCACGATCCGCTGCTAAACGAATAAGGGTGGCGACTGTGCACGGGTTAGCAGACCAGGAATCAAGGAACCCGGCGCACCGAAGTGCCCCACGCACAGCCGCCATAACGCAAACTGCCTGCGTTATGACACGCCTTGATTTATCGCTGGGCTGCTAAACCCGATCGCTGAATTGACAGCGACGAGCAGACGATAGAGTCCAGTTACAAGGCGCACAAGCCGGCGGATTCTGGCGTAGATGTAGGCAACGGCGCAAGGCGATGTAGCCCGTGCAGGTCCTACAAAATTCTCCTACAAATACCGATCTTTGTGGCGAGCGAGCTTGCTCGCGCTGGGTCGCGAAGCGGCCGCAAAAGCCTTACCGCGTTTCATCAGACAGACCGTGTTGATTATTCCTACGCAGTAAAAATCGGTGAGATGCTAAAAAAATGCGTTGCCGTAAGGGCGAACCCTAAGCCGCCGTTACCGCAGCAATGGATATGTACACCTGCAAGAGACAAGTCGGCTGTCAGGCCGCCATCGCTGGCAAGCCAGCTCCCACAGGGATCGGGTACATCCGCATGAATCTGGTCGGTCAATCGGCCGCTATCGCGAGCAGGCTCACTCCTACAATAGATCGAGTAGACCTGCATGAATCGGATTGGCTGTCAGCCCGCCATCGCTGGCAGGCCAGCTTCCACAGGATCGAGTACAGCCGCATGAATGGGGTCGGCTGACAGGCCGTCATCGCGAGCAAGTTTTGCTCCTACAGAAGATCAAAAACAAGCCACCACCCAGCGCCGTTGCCCTTCACCACTCAAGGCCGATCGTTAACTCGCCTGAAAGCTTTTGATCTTGATCCGGCTTTTGATCCACCCGCCCCGTCGGGAGGCCGAGTGGAGGTGTTCATCTGGGGGGCAGGTGCGAAGCGCCGTGCGGCGAAGCCGCACACATCGAGAGGAGGTCGTCGCGAAGCAGACCGTAGGCGATGCCCCCAGATGGACACCGGAGCGAGGGAACACCGAGCTTTAGCGAGGTGCCGTACGCTTGGGGCGAGCCTTTTTGGGTACTTTTTTGGCGTTTGAAAAAAGTGCCTCGCCGTAAGGGCGAAACCCTAAGTGGCCGTTACCGCAGCAATGGATATGTACACCTGCAAAAAACTGGTCGGCTGTTAGGCCGCCATCGCCGGCAGGCCAGCTCCCACAGGAATCGGGTACATCCGCATGAATCTGGTCGGTCAATCGGCCGCTATCGCGAGCAGGCTCACTCCTACAATAGATCGAGTACATCTGTATGAATCGGGTCGGCTGTCAGGCCGCCATCGCTGGCAAGCCAGCTCCCACAGGGATCGGGTACATCCGCATGAATCTGGTCGGTCAATCGGCCGCTATCGCGAGCAGGCTCACTCCTACAATAGATCGAGTACATCTGCATGAATCGGGTCGGCTGTCAGGCCGCCATCGCTGGCAAGCCAGCTCCCACAGGGATCGGGTACATCCGCATGAATCTGGTCGGTCAATCGGCCGCTATCGCGAGCAGGCTCACTCCTACAATGGATCGAGTACATCTGCATGAATCAGGTCGGCTGTTAGGCCGCCATCGCTGGCAAGCCAGCTCCCACAGGGATCGGGTACATCCGCATGAATCTGGTCGGTCAATCGGCCGCTATCGCGAGCAGGCTCACTCCTACAATAGATCGAGTACATCTGCATGAATCAGGTCGGCTGTCAGGCCGCCATCGCCGGCAGGCCAGCTCCCACAGGGATCGGGTACATCCGCCTGAATCTGGTCGGTCAATCGGCCGCTATCGCGAGCAGGCTCACTCCTACAATAGATCGAGTACATCTGCATGAATCGGGTCGGCTGTCAGGCCGCCATCGCTGGCAGGCCAGCTCCCACAGGGATCGGGTACATCCGCATGAATCTGGTCGGTCAATCGGCCGCTATCGCGAGCAGGCTCACTCCTACAATAGATCGAGTAAATCTGCATGAATCGGGTCGGCTGTCAGGCCGCCATCGCTGGCAGGCCAGCTTCCACAGGATCGAGTACAGCCGCATGAATGGGGTCGGTTGACAGACCGTCATCGCGAGCAAGCTTTGCTCCTACAGAAGATCAAAAATAATCCACCACCCAGCGCCTTTGCCCTTCACCACTCAAGGCCGAGCGTTAGCTCGCCTGCAAGCTTTTGATCTTGATCCGGCTTTTGATCCACCCGCCCTTTCGGGAGGCCGAGTGGAGGTGTTCATCTGGGGGTCAGGCGCGAAGCGCCGTGCGGCGAAGCCGCACACATCGAGAGGAGGTCGTCGCGAAGCAGACCGTAGGCGATGCCCCCAGATGAATACCGGAGCGAGGGAACACCGAGCCTAAGCGAGGTGCCGTACGCTTGGGGCGAGCCTTTTTTTGCTTACTTTTTTTTGGCGTTTGAAAAAAAAGTGAGTCGCCGTAAGGGCGAAACCCTAAGTGGCCGTTACCGCAGCAATGGATATGTACACCTGCAAAAAAGGGTCGGCTGTCAGACCGTCATCGCTGGCAAGCCAGCTCCCACAGGGATCGGGGTACATCCGCAAAAGAATGGTCGGCTGTCAGGCCGCCATCGCCGGCAAGCCAGCTCCCACAGTGGATCGAATACATCCGCATAAATCGGGTCAACCAACAGGCCGTCATCGCGAGCAGGCTCACGCCTACAAAAAGCGCAAGCAGCTCAAAGGTCAGTGCGCCGTAACCCTCTGCCGCAAGCCAGAACCACTGGGCGACAGCGCCAACGCCAACTGCGTCCGATTATGCATATGCGTCAACCGCAACACCTGCGACACATACAACTTCACCGTGTTCTCGGTAATCCCCAACTCACACGCAATCTGATAATTCGTCTGCCCCTTACCCACCAACCGCGCCACGTCCAGTTGCCGAGGAGACAGCTGATTGAAAATCGAAGGAATCTCCAACCGATCCGCCTCACTCAAACCAGCGCCCGAAGAACCCCGCGGCGAAGGACTGCGCCGAACCTTGTCGAGGTCCTGGTACAGATCATCGATGGACTCGGAAAGGTACTGCAGCTTCTGATTCAAATGCCCCAACTGCAGGCCCTTTTGCCGCTCCTGCAGCGCCACCATCTGACGGTGCAAGCCCTGCAGCAACTCATCAAGATCAATAGGTTTCTGATAGTAATCGGCAAAGCCTGCACGCAATGCCTTGATGACATCCTGCTTGTCAGCCCGGCCGGTCAGCATGATCGCCTCGAACACCCGATCTTTGCCCGCGATTCGCAGCAACTCCTTGACCAGTTGAATGCCATCCATGCCCGGCATGTGCAAATCACACAGCACCAGGCCGATATCCGCATCTTCAGTGAAACATTCAATCGCCTGTTGACTGGTCTCACAGGGAACACAGCGATATCCACTGCTCTCGAGAAACTCGTTAAGTTCTTCCACGATCAATGGCTGATCGTCGACCACAAGGACTTTTACTACCGAGGTGAGCTTGTTCACGTGTTACTCCATGCCGACGCCAAAACCTGGCCATTCCTGTACCGACAGCCAAACGCTGTACTACTACGAATGACTTGAAAGTAGACGACTTTTTCGGTCTGCACACAGAGTAAGTGACTAGCGGATCCAGGCCATCGTGAGTGCCGCCCCCACCAGAACGAACGGCGCAAAGGGTTGTTTTTTTGACATTTCAGGTCCCATGTATCGCAAGTGCCCTCTAAGTGACTGACCCATATAAAGCCAGACTTTTGGCGAAATCAGCAGCCACAAAACACTCGCGACACCGGCCCCGATAAAAGTACCCAGAACATGCATACCGTCCGTCGCAAGCGCCAAAGCTGTCACTAATTTCACATCCCCGGCGCCCAGGCGTCCCATCCAGTAGCCTGGCAGTGTGAACGCCAGCGCCAGCAAAAAAGCCTGACCACCCTGCCTGGCCTCAGCGCCCAGCCAGGTGTTGCCTGTCCACAGCAACCAGGCCAGCGCCAACGCACCAACCCCCAGCGTCAGGGCATTGGCGATGTGCCGCTCCCGAGCATCCTGCGCCGCGCAAATCATCAGCCAGATCAGTAGAAAAACGCTCTGCATAAGTAAAAGCCGTCCGTTTTGGCTGAATGATTCTATGCTGACATTACGTTGTGATTGTCAGGGTAGACGCACACATGAAAACCGCCCTCCCTCGCCAGCAAAAAGGCGCCGCAGCCATCGAATTCGCGTTGGTGTTCGTGATTTTTTTTGCCGTGCTGTATGGCGTGCTCAGTTACAGCCTGCCGCTGTTATTGATGCAGTCATTCAACGAGTCGACCGCCGAAGCGGTTCGCCGCAGCGTGGCCGTGGACCCGACAACCGCCAACTACAAACAGGCTGTCGAGAAAGTGGCGACAGATGTGCTGACCCAACGATTGTCTTGGATTCCGGCCGGGCTGCAATTCAGTGTCCCCAACCATGCCAAGGCGGTTTATGCGGCCGGTGTTTTGACCGTCAGCATCGATTATCCCAGCAGCAAATTGAACAACGTCCTGCCCACCTTGGTGTTGCCGGGGGTCGGGTCGGTGCCCAACTTGCCAACGACGCTCAGCGCTCAATCGAGCCTGCAGTTTTGAGCAGTGGTGACACGCTCTTCGGGCGTTTACTCCAGCGACAACGGGTGGCTCCACCGATTGCACCGGACACGGTGAGCACGCCGGGCATCGGTCTACAAGTCCACCTGGACGCCCACGGCGGCGTCATTCACTTAACCGGTCCGCTCAGGCATGCGCTCGCCCAGCAAACACCTCACGCACACCCCGCGCCATTAACCAGCTACCTGATGCCCGACAGTTGCCTGTCCGTCGAAGGGACGCCCGAGGAGTGGCTGGGACACAGCCTGGACCTCGACTTTCAGGGGCTCGGCGGACAGCCCCTGCACCTGCGCGGATGGGTTCAGCCGCTGGCAGATACCTGGTTGCTGCAACTGCTCGACATCGGCGATCTGTTGCTGGAACGCCGACAGGCACGCATTCGCGAGCAATGCCAACAGCTGGCAGCACAGGCCAATGAACAACTGCGTTTGTGCAGCCTGGCGCGCCTGCCCGAGGTGCTGACGGAGCAATTGCAGTGCGTGGCCCAGCGCTTTCAGATTCCCAGCATCGCCATCGCATTGCTCGATGAACAGGGCGATGGCTGGCAGGTTCTTCACCACTACACCGCCTTCGACGCGCCCGATCTTTGGCACGACAATCAGCGCCTGGGCACCCGTCTCGATAGCTTGAACGGCTCCGCGCCCCAGCAACTCAGTCGCAGCGAGCACCCACGGCTACAAAGCCTCTTTGGCAACGCCGATGGATTCGTCGTGCCTTATCACGATGCGCAAGGCGTGGCTGCCTGGTTGCTGTGTGGTCTGTATCCGGCGCAACAGCGTGCGCCTGACATGCATGATCGCGATTGGCTGGACCTGACTGCCGCGCTGGCCGCTCCCCTGCTGGAGCGTTTGCGCGAGCACCGTCACCGCCTGCAACTGGAACGCATGGAGTCGTTGCAAACGTTGCTCGGCACAGGCTGGTGGGAGCTGTTCGACGACACTGAGTCGGTTCATCTGGCCCCTTCGCTGGCGAGCACTTTAGGGCTCGGTAACGCGCAACTGTCACTCCAGGAATGGCTCGATCACGTGCACCCCGCCGAACGCGAAGAATTGAACGCGCGCTTGCAAGCCCTGCAAAACGACAGCGTGGCGTTGTCGCTGTGCGTACGCCTGCATCGCACCGATGCCGCGCAAACACCGATCTGGTATCGCCTGCAGGGCCAAGCGGTGGGCATCGGAAAACACCGGCGTCTGATCGGGTTCATGCTCGACATCAGCGACATCAAGAACCAGCAGCAGGATGCCGCAAAAGCGCACGCGCGCCTGGACAACCTGATCGCCAGTTCACCTGCGGTTATCTACGTGCAGCGCTATGCCGAAGGGGTGTTGCACCCGACCTTTTTCAGCGACAGCCTGTTGCCTCTGCTGGGATTGTCCCTCGCCGATTGCAGCGTCGGAGCGCTGGTGGAGCGGATACACCCGGAGGATCGCGATCAGTACTTCGAACGCACACGCCTGTTGCTGCGCGAAGGTTCGGTGCGTGCCCGCTATCGGTTGCGTGACAGTCGCGGTGATTACCATTGGCTGCTGGATGAAGCCAAATTGCTGCGCGATGACCTCGGGTTGCCGGTCGAAGCAGTTGGCCTGTGGCTGGACGTCACCGAAGCGACCCTGGCGGCCGAGCAGGTTAAACAAAGCGAAGAGCGCTATCGCATCCTCGTGGAAGATTCACCGGCCATGATCTGCCGCTACCGCCCGGACCTGACCCTGACATTCGGCAATCGACCGTTGGCGACTTACCTCGAATGCCAGCCCGAACAACTGCCCGGCGTGAACCTCGGCAGTTGGATGTCCACGGAACAGCGTGAGGCGTTTCTTATGCGGCTAAGTGATCTGAGCCCTGAATGCCCGGTGAGTAGCGCGGAAATCAGTTTGCAACTGCCGGGACGGGAGCACGCCTGGTGGGTCTGGTCGGATCGCGGGGTGTTCGACGAGCAGGGGCGATTGCTGGAGGTTCAGGCCGTGGGCCGCGACAACACCGAAGTCCGGCGAACCCAGCAGCAACTGACTCAAAGCGCAAAAATGGCCACCCTCGGCGAAATGGCCACGGGCCTGGCCCATGAAATCAACCAGCCGCTGAATGTGATGCGCATGGCCATCGTCAATGTGCTCAAACGTCTGAGCAGCGGTGATGTGCAGATCGACTACCTGACCGACAAGCTCAACCGCATCGATGCACAGGTCCAGCGTGCCGCGCGGGTGGTGGATCACATGCGCGTGTTCGGCCGCCGTTCCGAGATCGAGCAGCATCCGTTCAATCCGGCGCACGCTATCGAAGGCACACTGTCGCTGCTGGCCGACGGCATGCGCGGCAAAGGCGTGGAGTTGCGAGTCAGCGAGGTCGACTTCGAAGTGCAGGTTCGCGGTTATGTCGATCAGTTGGAGCAGGTGTTGATCAACCTGATGGTCAACGCCCGGGATGCACTGCTCGCGCAACGTGAAACGAATCGTGAGCTGGAGCCGTGGATTGCAGTGCATGCCGAACGGGATGCGCAGCATGTACGACTGTGGGTCGAGGACAACGGCGGCGGTATCGATCCAAGGTTGCTGGAGCGCATATTCGAACCGTTTTTCACCACCAAACCGGTCGGTGTCGGTACCGGGTTGGGGCTGTCGGTGAGCTACGGGATTGTCGAGAACATGGGTGGACGGCTCAGCGTCAGCAACTCGCCGCAAGGTGCGCGGTTTTGTATTGAATTGCCGATTTTGCTGGAAAACTAAATCACCAGAAACGCTTTGCCGGTCTGGCCGCAGCTCAGGTTGGCGCTCACTTGGCTTTTCGCGACATCGATTCCCAGCGTCTGCATGACCTTGTTCAGCAGGTTGTCCAACAGTGGACTCAGGATTGTGTTGAGGGTCGATGTCAGGAGGTCCAATACGCCATCAACAATGCTCAGAAGTGTTTTGAAAACCAAAGCCAGAAGGCCGGGATTGAACGTCGGTTCGTGAAGGGTCAGCTTCACGCCACTGACTGATTTGGACATGCTTGCAATTGGATCGGTCGCTACCAGTTTGTAGGGAGGTTCAGAACCCGGAAGCCCCATAGCCGGAGGGTTGATGAAGGTGTGGTTGGCAGTGCTTTGTAAGGCTGGGACGTCGATCTTTATATCTGCGCCGCCACCGGCATACGCAACACGCGCGCAGGTGAAGCAGGGCTTGAAGCCAATGTCTAAAAGCGGCAATGCGCTGACTGTCATGGGCGATGTGGATGAAGCCCAATCAGACGTGACTCGGCCTACGCGTAGCCGAGCCGCCTCCGTGGTTGCCTTGACCGTCAGACTTTTGTTGGTGTCGCTGACACAGGTGAAATCGGTGACATACACGTTGCCTCCACCCGCTTCAAGACTGATATCAAGGTTCGGATCGGGCAGCACTCGCAAATCCAGACCTAATAACCCCGTGACGACGGATAACAAGTCCGTCACTACGCCCACCAGGTTTGTCACAAGAGACAAATCGATGGTTACCAAGGTCCTGACTTGTGCTGTGCGCACGTAAATCCTGTTTGCCCCCAAAGGATCCAGCTTGGCAAGCGCCGGATTGCCGATCACAGAAAACTGCGGCGGCTCGATGACTCTTATTTTCGCCGTGGCACCCAAGCCAAGTCCCAGCAGGCTGACCGGCAAATTCGCCGCGACCGCATTCTGGCTGTTGCCGAATTGGACGAACCCTTGAACCAATTGAAAGACGTTTAGATCGGCATTCAACGCAGAGGAATTTCCACCTGTCTGGAGTTTGAGAATATCGCCTATATGCAGGGTGCCAGGGTTGACCGCCACGGAGGTCAAGGCATTGAGCCCCGCAACGACATCTGCGGTTGCACCGTTGCGCGTCGCAACGGTAGCAGCGGCCTGAAGCAATTGTTTGATCGTGGCGTCAGCAGCGAGAAGCCGATCGTAATCTCCGGCCGTCACCCGTAAATCAACGGCCAGCTGATTCAAGTAATCCAGCAAATTGAGGTGCGCCGATAACAACCCATTCCAACTGGCCACCGTCAGGTTCACCGAACTCCCCAACAGGGCTGAAAAAAGAGGGTTAAGCAAACTGACATCGGCGACGGTGCTTCGGATACTCAATTGAGCCGTGGGTGGCAATGGCGCCGCGGCAACCGCTGTCGCGCTGAGTGTTGTATCGAGACTGACGGGACCGCTGGAAAACAAGGCCAAAACACCGGCGGCCAAACTCGTGAGGACGGTATGTCCCGCGACTACCCGCACGGCGGAAGACTTGTCCGGGTCAACGTTGAACGTGCGCAAAGAGTCGGCCCCGGTCAGCAGGAAGCCGCATTGAGTGACCAGTGTTTTATCGATAGCGGCGACAAAGTCGTTGCGCGCGGCACTTTGCCGGACAAACGTTGCCGCCGAAAGGCCAGCTTTGCAGTTACCCCCTCGGCTGACCGCTTCAAGCGCAGCCACATCAGCCACCCGTTGCAACTTGCGCTGCTCCAGGTACAGCCGACCGCTATCGACCACCAGCAACATGAACATCATCGCCAGGCCGAGGGTCAGCGCCGCCATCAAACCGATCGCGCCGCGTTGAGCGGTCGGGCCGCGAAACTGCATGCGGGGAGACATCGCGCACTCCTTTGCCGGCGTACTGCCGAGGATTACCTCCGTGGGTAAAAATCAGTGTAGACAAGGGTTGGAGAGGTTGCTGGCAACTCGCTATCGCGCACAGGAAAAGCTCTCACAAGAGCAGAATACTGTTCACTGAGACGAACTTCAGACGAGAAAAATACTGTGGTGAGGGGATTTATCCCCGTTCGGCTGCGCAGCAGTCGTAAAGTTTTGGGGCTGCTTCGCAATCCAACGGGGCGGTGCGACGTTCTCTAAATCCCCTCGCCACAAATGTAAGCGTTCAGCTTAAGTGAACAATATTCCCTTTGGGAGCAAAGCTTGGCTCCTACGAGGGTTGCGCTGAATTACTTGGGCGGATAATTGGCCAATATCCGTCCGACCGTTTCGCGTATCGCGTTGCTGCGATCGGTCGGGTTCGGGGAGCGGGCGAGCATCTGCTCGTCACTGCCACGCCACACCAGCTTGCCGTCCTTGCCATCAAGCAGGTCGATCTGGATCGTCGCCACTTTGTAGGTAATGTTACGGGTTTCGTTGTACATCGGGCCGCCGTAGTAACCATTCCAAGGGCCACCCCAGGCGCCGCCGTAATTGGTGGTCACCTGTTGCTGGCGCTCTTCAATAATCAGATAAGTCTGCACGCTCAAGTCACCTCGAGTGCCGGCAGCGGCTGGACGCAGGCCGCGTTGATCGAGCTGCTCGCTCACCGACTGGCGAATGCGTTGCTCGGTAAGGTCACTCTTGATCCGCGGGTCATCAGGACGATATTGCAGGGCGGGGTCTTTCCAGCTCCAGCTGCGGTAGGCGGCAAAGTCGCGGCTGGCGTCGAAGTCGTGATTGACCTGATCCGAGGCGCAGGCGCTGAGCAGCGCAACCACAACCAGTAAAGCGAGTCGGCGGAACATGATTTTTCTCCGGAGAACGGCATGAACCTGCGCAATGCTTCTTATCTACAGAAGCTAACTGGGAGGATACGCCGACATGGCCTTTTCCACAGCCGTCCTGATCGCATCCGCTCGCGCACTTTGAGTGCCCGTATCGCTGGTTTCTGCGCTGGCGCTCCACACCGGCTGGCCACTTTGTGCGTCGAACATATCGACGTGCACGACCACGACCTGTTCCTGGTAGGTCCGCACGATCGGCACGCTGTTGTAGACGCCATAACCGCTGCCACAGCAATGGTTGTATCCGCCGTATCCACCACCGTAATAACCGCCGCCGTAATAGTCGTCCCGTACCTGGCGCAAACGGGTTTCCACACGCAGGTCGGCGCTGACGAACAGGTCGGCCGGGCGATTGTCATGCAAGGGGCGCAAGCCGCGCTGATCGAGGGCGTTGCTGACGGCTTCGGCAACCTGTGCGGAATCCGCCCACGCAGTTCCCGGCGGCAGTTGCCCGTTCAACCAGGCCCAGCTGCGGTAGCGTCCGTAGTCACGAGGGGGTGCCGGGTAGGCGCTGCGGTCGAAGGTCGTGGCCGCTTGCGGGGGTGCGGGCGGCAAGGGCCTGGACGTGGCCACATAAGGATTGCTGCCCTGACAAGCGGCCAAGCCCAGACAGAACACCAGTAACCCTGAACGACTTTTCATTTCATGCTCCGATCAGACCGGCCGACAGATCCAGTGCAAGTAGCGCCCAAGCCCGGCAAAGCTTGGGTGACGACGGTGAGCCAGCTCCATTTCAAGCAGGTCCACCAGCTCGACGCGGGCCTGGAACTCCACCGGCATATAGTCGTGAAAAACCCGGACCCCGCTCTGTGTTTCGACCCGCCACAGGCTTTCAAGTTGCGCCGCGAGTTCGCGCGGATCAAGGGGCTGTTGGGGGGTGAGGCTCTGCTTTTCGCCGGCCATGTCGTTCTTGCGCATTTTGCGGAAGTGACCTTTGAGCAGGTTGCGATAGACCAGCGCGTCGCGGTTATAAAACGCCAGGGACAACCAGCCGTCAGGTTTGGTCAGCTGATGCAGCACGGGCAGGATCGCGTGGGGTTCGGCCAGCCATTCCAGAACGGCGTGACACAACACCAGGTCATAGGGTTCGGTGAGCTGGCCGAGCAGGTCCTGCCAGGGGGCTTGAATGAAGGTGGCGTTCTGGCCGGCTTCGGCGAAGCGCTGGCGAGCACCTTCGAGCATGGGTTCGGCGGGCTCGGCGAGCGTGACGTCATGGCCGCGCTG
>NZ_WFGV02000072.1 GCF_010095445.2 Pseudomonas sp. TNT3 | reverse complement strand
CGGACCCTGCGGCGCCCGATGCCTTGGCCAGAATGGTCGGCGCTTCAAGCAGCGCCAGACGCTCGCGCCAGAAGCCTTCCGCCTGCGCACCGTCCTGGCGTTGCAGCCAGGCGATGTAGTCGGCGTAACGACCGGTCAGGGCCGGCAGGCTGTCGAGGTGGTACAGGCGCAACATGTCGCCCAGCAGCCGCGAAGCACTCCAGCCGTCCAGCAGCAAGTGATGGTAAATCCAGATCATCTGGTAACGGTCAGCCCCCAGGCGCACCAGGATGAATCGCATCAACGGCGGGCAGCTCAGGTCGAAGCCTTTGGCTTGTTCCGCAGCCGCCAATTCGCTCAACGCCTGTTCGGTGTCGGTACGTTCGCGCCAGTCGAGTTCTTCGATCGGCAACTCGACATCGGCGAACACCGCTTGCAGTGGATCGGCCAGGCCATCGCGCCAGCGGAACGCCGCGCGCAGCACTTCATGACGCTCGACCAATGCCTGCCACGCCGCGCGGAATCGCGGCACCTGCAAGCCGTCCACGGCCACGCTCAACTGGTTGACGTACGGATTCAGTTCCGGCGAATCAAGGCAGTGGAACAGCATGCCCTGCTGCATCGGCGACAGCGGATACAGGTCTTGCAAGCCTTCGCGAGCGGCGAAATCGATGTGCGGCACCAGTGAGAACGCTTCGACTTTCGCCGCTTCAATCATTGCTGCTTCACGGCGGGTCGCCACCGCAGCGAGCGCACGAATGGTCTGCTGTTCGAACAGTTGCTTGGGACTGAACACCAGACCGCGCTGCCCGGCACGACTCACGGCTTGCAGCGAGATGATCGAGTCGCCGCCGAGTTCGAAGAAGTTCTCGGTGACGCCCACCGAATCCAGCCCCAGCAGTTCTAGCCAGATCGTCACCAGCAATGCTTCGGCCGGTGACGCCGCGGCCACGTGTTCGAGGTTCTGGCGTGACGCTTCAGGCGCGGGCAGGCCTTGGCGATCGAGTTTGCCGTTGGGTGTCAGCGGCAAGGCAGCCAGGCACATCAAATGCGCGGGCAGCATGTGCGCCGGCAAGCGACTGCGCAGGTGCACGGTCAGCGCTTCACGCAAATCCTGCTCGTCGGCCAGCGGGTCACGCGGCACCACATAACCGACCAGCTGGCGACTCACGGGGCCGTCGCGGTCGATCACGAACGCTTCGCGCACGCCTTCGTGTTCCAGCAGGCAGGCTTCGATTTCGCCGAGCTCGATGCGGAACCCGCGAATTTTCACTTGCTGGTCGATGCGCCCAAGGTACTCGACGACGCCATCGGCACGGAACCGCGCGAGGTCACCACTGCGGTACAACCGCGCGCCAGGCACGAACGGGTCCGGCACAAAACGTTCAGCGGTCAGGTCCGGACGTTGATGGTAACCACGCGCCACGCCCTCTCCGCCCAGGTACAACTCGCCCGCGACGCCCACCGGCAACGGCTGCAAACCACCGTCCAGAATGTAGGCGCTGCGGTTGCCGACCGGACGACCGATCGGCATGAAGGCCGAGTCGAATTCAGTGTCGGGATACGCCAGCCAGATCAGCGGCGTGATCACCGTTTCGGTCGGGCCGTAGCCGTTGATCAGGCGCTTGGGTTTCAGGACTTGCTGCACCTCATCGAACGCGTGCTTGGCCATGCCTTCACCGCACGGCGTGTAGGAACGGATCGGCAGATCGCACCCCGCTTCTCCCATGAAATCGGCGATCTGCGACAGGTAGGTCGGGGTGAAACAGGCGATGGTGATGCCGTGTTTTTCGATTTCGGAGCAGGTGCGCTCCACGCTCCACAACTCGTCATCGCGGGGCATCACTGCCGAGCCGAACACCAGCGGCGTCAACCAGCGCTCGTGGGCGCCGTCGAAGCTGATCGAGGCGAATTGCAGCTCGCGATCATCCGGGGTCATGCCGTACAGCTCGCCAATCGACAGGCAATGCATGGCCAGCGGACCGTGCGCCACGCTGACGCCTTTCGGCCGGCCGGTGGAGCCCGAGGTGTAGATCAGATAGGCAAGGTTTTCGCCGCAAGTGAGGTTGACCGGGTTGGCGTCCGCCATCAGGTCCAGCGGCTCGCGATCGATTTCCAGCACCGACAGATTTTCTGGCAACGGCAGTTTTTCCCGCAGCCACGATTGGCTGATCAGCAGCGAAATCCCACTGTCTTCCATCAGATAGCGCAGGCGTTCGGCGGGGTATGCCGGGTCAAGCGGCACGTAGGCACCGCCGGCCTTGAGGATCGCCAGCAGGCCGATGATCATCTCCGGCGAGCGTTGCATCGCCAGGCCGACCCGCACTTCCGGGCCAATGCCCAGAGCGCGCAGGCGATGGGCCAGTTGATTGGCGCGACGGTTGAGTTGGTCGAAGCTCAATTCCAGATCATTGAAGATCAGTGCCGTGGCGTCGGGGCGAGCGACAGCCTGGGCTTCGATCAACTGATGCACGCAGAGCGGATCTTCCGCGACGGTGAACGCCGGGTTCCACTCGAGCAACTGCTGCTTCCGCTCAGGCGCGGTCAGCAGGTCCAGTTCGCTCAACGCCACCTGCGGCGCCGCAACCATGGCCGTCAGCAGCGTCGCCAAATGCTCGCTCATGCGCGCAATCGCCTCACTGCTGAAATGGCTGCACTGGTAGCTCCAGTTCAGGCTGAGCTGGCTTTCGGCGGTCGCCGCCAGGGTCAGCGGGAAGTTGGTGCGTTCATGGTTGTGCGGGATCGAGAAGCTCAAACCGGCCGGTGCGCCTTGTTGCAATGCTTCGGCCACCGGGAAGTTTTCGAACACCAGCAGACTGTCGAACAGCGACTCACCGGCACGCCCGGCCCAGCGCTGAATATCGCCCAACGCGGTGAACTCGTGTTCGCGCAGCTCCAGGTTCTGGACCTGCAAACGGGTCAGCCATTGCGCGACGCTTTCCACTGCGTCCGGACTGCTGATCACCGGCAAGGTGTTGATGAACAGGCCGAGCTGGGTTTCGGCACCCGGCAAATCGACCGGACGCCCCGCCACCGTGGCACCGAACGCCACGCTGCGCTGGCCGCTGTAGCGTTGCAGCAAGATCGCCCACGCACCTTGCACCAAGGTGTTGAGGGTGATTTTCTGCTGACGGGCAAACTCGCCGAAGCGTTTGCTGGTGGCCACGTCGAAGGTCTGGCGATGGTCGGCGAACTCGACGCTCGACGTACGCTTGGGCCCGACCGTCGCCAGGCTCTGAGCCAGCAAGGTCGGGTTGTCGAGGCTCGCCAGTTGCGCGCGCCAGAACAGCTCGTCAGCCTGGGCATCCTGACGTTGCAGCCAACCGATGTAGTCGGCGAAACGCCCTGTGGGGGCCTGCACGTCCTGCCCGGCATAACGCTGCAGGACTTCACTCAACAGCAGCGAGTTGCTCCAGCCATCGAGCAGCAGGTGATGGTGGGTGTAGATCAGTTGCTGGCGCTCGTCGTCCAGGCGCACCAGGGTCAAGCGCATCAAGGGGGCGCGAGTCGAATCCAGTTGCAGGCGTTCACTGTCGATCAACAGCGCCAGCGCTTCGGCCTGATCGTTGCGGGTGCGCCAGTCGAGGCAGGTCAGCGGCAATTGCAGATGACGATGGACCAGTTGCACCGGTGCTTCGAAACCGTCAGGAAAATGGAAGCTGCTGCGCAGGATCGGATGGGTGTCGAGCACCGCTTGCCACGCGCGCCCCAACCGTTCGGCATCGAGGCCACGGGCCTCGACGCTGAGCTGATTGACGTAGGCGCCGGAGTCGCTTTCGTACAGGCTGTGGAACAACAAACCGGCTTGCATCGGCGACAGCGGGTACAGGTCCTCGATCTGCACGGGCGGCACTGGCAGTTCATCGAGTTGGGCCTGGGTCAGGCGCGCCAACGGGAAATCCGCCGGGGTCACGCCGCCCGCGCCATCGCTCAGGCAGTGAGCGATCAGTGCCAGTAACTCGCGCTGGTAATTCGCGGCCAGCGCTTCGATTTCCCGTTGATCGAAGCATTCTCGGCTGAAGGTCCAGTCGAGTTTCAGTTCGCCGCCATACACCTGGCCGTCCACCGACAGCCAGTTCGGCAGCGGCGCCTGGGATGATTGCGCGGCACCGCTGGATTCCCGGGCCGGGGTGAACAATGCGTCCTCGGCGAAGCTCTGGTCGAACTGACCGAGGTAGTTGAAGGTGACCCGTGCTTGCGGCAGCGCGGCCAGTGCCGCCTGGGACTCGGCATCGCCCATATACCGAAGCAGCCCGAAGCCCATGCCTTTGCCGGGGATTTCACGCAGCTGCTGCTTGATGGCCTTGATCGAACCTGCAAGGTCAGTGGTGGGTGTCAGGCGCACCGGGAACAGGCTGGAGAACCAGCCGACGGTGCGGGTCAGGTCGATGTCGTCGAACAGTTCTTCGCGGCCATGGCCTTCCAGTTGAATCAATGCCGAGCCGTGGCCGGTCCAGCGGCTGAGGGTTCGGGCCAGTGCGGTCAGCAACAGGTCGTTGACCTGGGTGCGGTAGATCGCTGGCGCCTGTTGCAGCAACTGGCGGGTTTGTTCACGGTCCAGGCCAATGCTGACGCCCTGGCGCAGATGCCCGGCCTGGCTGGCCTGAGGGTTGGCGGCCGGCAGCGAGTCGCTTGCATCCGCCAGTTGCCCTTGCCACCAGCCCAGTTCACGGGCGGCAACGTCGGACTGTGCATACGCCTCAAGTTTGTCCGCCCAGGTCTGGAACGCGCTGGTCTTGGGTGGCAGGTCCTGGCCCTGGTAAGCCGCCTGCACATCTTCCAGCAATACCCGCCAAGAAACGCCGTCCACCGCCAAATGGTGAACCACCAACAGCAAGCGTTGCGTGCCATCCGCCTGGGCAATCAAGGCCACACGTAGCAGGGGCCCGTCCTGCAGACTGAGGCTGCGCTGGGCTTCGTCGCACACCGATTCCAGCGAGGCATCATTGGCCACGCTGGCGGTCCAGAGCATATCGATGACATCGGCGCTGTCGGCCCCGACGTAGCGCGCCGACCACTTTGTAGGAGTGAGCCTGCTCGCGATGAGGTCATCACAGTCACCCTTAACGTTGCCTGCACTAACGCCATCGCGAGCAGGTCGAATCGTCGCACCGTCACTCCCACAGGGTTCCTGCGGTGTTCCGTCGACCTGACTGAAGCGCAAACGCAGGGCGTCGTGCTGTTTCAGAACCCGTTGCAGCGCCGCTTGCAGGCGGGGTAATTCGAGGGTTTCGCGGGGTGTCAGTAGCACGGCCTGGTTCCAGTGCGCGCGCTGCGGGATCGGTTCGTCGAAGAACCAGCGTTGAATCGGCGTGAGCGTTTGCACCCCGTCCACCGGTCCTTGGTGTGCCAGCGGCGCGGCCTGTTCTTTGACCACGGCGGCCAGTGCTTGCAAGGTTTGCTGCTGGAACAGGTCGCGCGGTTGCAGGCTCAGGCCGGCACGACGCGCGCGGCTGACCACCTGGATCGAAATGATCGAGTCACCGCCCAGCTCGAAGAAGTTGTCCTGACGCCCGACCTGCTCGACACCCAGGACGTCCTGCCAGATCCGCGCCAGCACCTGCTCGTGCTCGCTGCGCGGCGCTTCGAAGGCGCGCTGACTGACGTGTGCGGTCGGCGCAGGCAGGCGTTTGCGGTCGAGTTTGCCGTTGGGGCTCAGGGGCATTTGTTCGATCAACACGGTCTGCGCCGGCACCATGTAATCCGGCAGGCTGGCGAGCAGATGGCTTTTCAGGGTTTCACGCCAGGCGCCTTGTTGCTCGGCATCAGCGCCCACCCGTGTGCGATCCTGCGGCACGACGTAGGCGACCAACTGCTTACCGCTCGGGCCGTCGAGTGCCAGGACCACGGCTTCCTGCACGTCGGCGTGTTCTTGCAGGCGCGCTTCGATTTCCCCCAGTTCGATACGCAAACCGCGAATCTTCACTTGATGGTCGATACGGCCGCAGTAATCGATGGCGCCATCGGCGCGATAACGCGCCAGGTCGCCGGTGCGATACAGGCGCTCGCCACTGCCGAACGGGTCGACCACGAATCGCTCGGCGGTCAGGTCGAAACGGCCGTGATAACCCCGCGCCAAACCTGCACCGGCGATGTACAACTCACCCGCCACACCAACCGGCACCGGTTGCAACTGACTGTCGAGCAAGTACCAGCGCAGGTCGCGAACCGGCAGGCCGATGGGGCTCTGGGCCTTGCCGTCGAGGTCGGCCAGGCGGATGGCGCGGTAAGTCACGTGCACCGTGGTTTCGGTGATGCCGTACATGTTGACCAGGGTCGGCTGCTGGTCGCCGAAGCGTTCGAACCATGGACGCAGGCTCGCGACTTCGAGGGCTTCACCGCCGAAAATCACCTGGCGCAGGGCCAGATTGCGTTCGCTGGCGCAGGCAATTGGCAACAGTTGACGGAATGCGGTGGGCGTCTGGTTCAACACCGTCACGCCTTCATCACAGAGCAGGCGGTGGAATGCCTGCGGCTCGCGGCTGATGTAGTACGGCACGATCACCAGGCGTCCGCCGGTGCACAGCGATCCAAACAGCTCCCACACCGAGAAATCGAACGCGTAGGAATGGAACAGCGTCCAGACGTCATGCGGACCGAAATTGAACTCGGCGGCGGTGGCGCTCAGCAGACGCCCGACGTTGCCATGGCTGAGCAAGGCGCCTTTGGGTCGACCGGTGGAGCCAGAGGTGTAGATGACGTAGGCGAGGTTTTCCGGAGTCGTCAGCACGGGCAGGTTGTCAGCGCCGTAGGCGTCCAGTTGCAACGATTCCAGGCTCAGCACCTGCACGCCTTCGCGAGAGGGCAAGCCATCGATCAGGTGCTGCTGGGTCAACAGCAAGGTGATGCCGCTGTCTTCGATCATGTAGCTCAGGCGCTCGGCCGGGTACTGCGGATCGAGTGGTACATAGGCGCCGCCGGCCTTGAGGATCGCCAGCAACCCGACCACCAGCGGCATGGCCCGCTCGGTGGCGATGCCGACCCGCACTTCCGGGCCGACGCCCTGTTCGCGCAGTTTGCGCGCCAGTTGGTTCGCCTGGCCATTGAGCGCGGCGTAGGTCAAGTGCTCGCCTTCGTAGACCAATGCGATAGCGTCGGGCCGCAGGGCCGCCTGGGTTTCAAACAACCGGTGCAACGTCGGCGACTGCGGTTGTGCCTGAAAGGTCGGGTTCCAGTGCTGGACCAGGGCATCGCGTTGTGGCTGATCGAGGATCGGCAACTCGGCCACTCGCTGCTGCGGGTCTTCGACCACGGCGCGCAACAGGTTCAACCACTGCTCGGCGAGGCGCTGCATGGACGCTTCGTCGTACAGGTCCGTGGCGTAAGTCAGGCTGGCATCCAGGGTGTCGCCCTGCTCCTGGGTGTCGAGCACCAGGTCGAATTGCGTGGTGTGTTGCTGCCAGTGCAGACGCTCGACTTGCAGGCCGCCAACGCTGCGCTCGACGCTCGCGCCCAGTTGCTGCTGATGGTTGTAGAGCACCTGGAACAATGGGCTGTGATTGAGCGTGCGGTCAGGTTGCAAGGCGTCGACCAATTGTTCGAACGGCAGGTCCTGATGGGCCTGCGCATCCAATGCGGTGTGCTTGACCTGTTGCAGCAAGGCACTGAAAGGCAACTGCCCGTCGATCTCGGCGCGCAGCACCTGAGTGTTGATGAAGAAGCCGATCAGGCCTTCGGTTTCCAGGCGCGAACGACCGGCACTCGGTACGCCGACACTGATGCTCGACTGCCCGCTGTGGCGATGCAGCAGGGCCTGGAAACTCGCCAGCAACAGCATGAACAGCGTCACCTGCTGCGTCTGTGCACGCTGGCGCAGACCGGCGAGCAACTCGCGATCAACGTTGAGTGCAAGGCTCGCGCCGCGATCGCTGCGACGGGCCGGGCGGGTCAATTCGCTGGGCAGTTCAAGCGGTGCCTGGGTGCCCGCCAGTTGTTCGCACCACCAGTCCAGCTGACGAGCGCCCTCACCCGCCTCCAGCCACTGTCGCTGCCAATGGGCGTAATCGCTGTAGCTCACCGGCAGGCTGGCGAGGTCGACGGATCGACCGTCGACAGCGGCCTGATACAGCGCGCTGAACTCATCGACCATCACCTGCATCGACCAGCCATCGGCGGCGATGTGGTGCACGGTGAGGACCAGAACGTGTTCGTCCGTGTTCACCTGCAGCAGCAATGCACGCCACAGCGGACCGTTGCGCAGGTCGAACGGCTGGGCGATTGCTTCGGCCACGGCGCGTTCAACCGACGCTTGATCCAGCGTACGTTCGACCCATTGCAGCGCCAGGTTTTCATGCAGCACCGGACGCGCCTGCTGGCCGTCCTGTTCAAAGGTTGTGCGCAGGGTGTGGTGACGGGCCTGGAGTTGTTCGAAAGCGTTTTGCAGGGCCGGACGGTTCAACGCCCCCTTGAGGCGCAATGCCGCCGGGATGTTGTAGGCCGCGCTGTGCGGGTCCAGTTGCCAGAGGATCCATTGACGCTGCTGGGCGTAAGACAGGATCGGGGGCTGATCGACCGCCAAGGCATGCAGGACCGGTTGATTGCCGATGTTCGCCAACGCCGCTCGTTCGGCAAATTCCGCCAGGTTCGCCGCCGAGAACAGGCTGCTCACGGACAGCTCGAGCTGCAATTGCTGGCGCACCCGGGAGATCACCTGAAGCACCAGCAACGAGTGCCCGCCCAGTTCGAAGAAATTATCGTCGCGGCCCACGTGTTCGACCTGCAGCACGGCTTTCCAGATCTCTGCCAGCCGGGTTTCAAGCCCGGCGAGCGGCGCCACGAAAGCGCGTTGAGCATTGTCGCCGTCAATTCGCGGGAGCGATTTTCGGTCGAGTTTGCCGTTGTTGTTGAGGGGCAGTTTGTTTAGCAGGAGGAGGTGGTTGGGCACCATGTACTCCGGCAGCGACTGGCGCAGTGCTGCTTTGAGACTGTGCAGATACTCGGACTCGGAAGTCACCGCGCCACTCGCCACGACGTAGGCCACCAGCTGCGTGCCGTCCTGGGCAACAACAGCCGCGTCGCGCACGTCTTCCCGTGCTTGCAGGCAGGCTTCGATCTCGCCCATTTCGATGCGCAAACCACGGATTTTCACTTGGTGGTCGATGCGTCCGACGTATTCCAGATGGCCCTCGGCGTTGTACCGCGCCAGGTCGCCGCTGCGGTACAGGCGAGCGCCCGGTTCAGGGGCGAACGGGTCCGGCAGGAAACGCTCGGCAGTCAGTGCCGGACGATCGAAGTAGCTTTGAGCGAGGCAGGTCTGAGCACCGATGCACAATTCGCCGACACCACCACGAGGCAGTAATTGACCCGCCGCGTCCAGCACGTAGAGCGCGCGCCCGGCGATGGCGCGTCCGATGGGAATACCGAACGCATCGCTGGCATCCTCCAGACGACATTCGTGAATGCTGGACACCACCGTCGCCTCGGTCGGACCGTAGGTGTTGAGCAACCGCACATGCGTCAGACCGGCCTGATGCCACAGGCGCAGACCTTCGACCGACATCGCCTCACCGCCCACGTGAACCTGGCGCAAATCGCCAAGATGACGCACCACGCCGCTTGCGCATTCCCGGGCCAGCAAGTGCCAATAGGCGGCGGGCAAGTCCGCCACGGTAATGCCCTGCTGGACGATTTCGGCGGCGAGGCGGCCGGCATCCCACAGGTCATCGCCACGCATGATCAACGCCGCGCCGACGCACAGGGCCGGGAAGCATTGTTCGACGAAGCCATCAAAACTGAAGGTGGCGAACTGCAGCACGCGGTCTGCTGGGGACAGCTTCGAATAGTCGGCGGCGGTTTGGCAGAACTCGCGCAAAGCGCCATGGGTGATGGCGACGCCTTTGGGTTGGCCGGTGGAGCCGGAGGTGTAGATGATGTAGGCGAGGTCTTCAGTGGCCGGGCTGGCGCTATCGCGAGCAAGCTTTGCTCCTACAGATGGCTTTGCTCCTGCAGGCGCTGTATCGGTGCTGTTTTCGAGGGTGAGACGGGGGACGTTTTTTACGTCTTCCAGCAGACTGGATTCGCACAGCAGCAGGTCGAGGCGGCTGTCGTGGATCATGTAGCTCAGGCGTTCGGCCGGGTATTTCGGGTCGAGCGGGACGTAGGCGGCGCCTGTTTTGAGCACGGCCAACAGGCTGACGATCAGTTGCGGGCCGCGATGCAGGGCGAGACCGACACGCTTGCCGCGGCCTGCGCCGTTGGTGATCAGTCGATGGGCCAGGTCGTTGGCCTGGGCGTTCAGCTCGCCGTAGCTCAAGGATTGACCGTCGACCCGCACCGCCAGCGCATGTGGCGTTGCGTCGGCTTGAGCGGCGATCTGTTCGTGTGCCAACAGGGTTGTGGATAACTCGACGGCAGCGGATTGGCTGACCGTGAGCACGGTGTTTTTCCCCTCCTCATCGAGCAATTCCAGCGCGCCCAACGCGGCGTTCGGCGACGCTACCAGTTGCGCCAGCAGGTGCTGCAGATTGGCCGACAGTTCGGCGATTTGCGCGGCACTGAAGCGGGCGGTGTCGTAGCTGAACTCCAGGCTCAGGTCTTCGCCCAGCTCGACACCGAGGGTCAGTGGGTAATGCGTGCGCTCGTGATTGTGCAGGTTGCCGAACGACAACCCGGCCGGCGCGCCTTGCTTCAGGGCTTCGGCCACCGGGAAGTTTTCGAACACCAACAGGCTGTCGAACAGCGCCGAACCCTGCTGCCCTGCCCATCCCTGAATGTCATACAGCGGCACGTGCTCGAACTCGCGCATGGCCAGGTTCAATGCCTGCAGCGCGTTCAACCATTGGCTGACGGTCTGGTCCGGCTTGATGGCGCACACCAGCGGCAGCGTGTTGATAAACAGCCCGAGTTGCTCTTCGATGCCCGGCAAAGGAGCCGATCGGCCGGCCACCGTGGCGCCGAAGGCCACGCAATCCTGACCGGTATAACGATGCAGCAACAGGCTCCACGCCGCCTGGAGCACGGTGTTGAGGGTGACTTTTTGCTGACGGGCGAATTCGGCCAGATGCTGGGTGGCGCGGCAGTCGAGAGCCACGCGGTGTTCCTCGCTGCCTGTGATTCCAACCGGTGGACGCAACGCTTCGGCCAGCAATGTCGGGGCTTCGAGGGGTGCCAGTGCGGCTGTCCAGAATGCCTCGCCGGCGCTGGCCGATTGCTGCTGCAACCAGCCCAGGTAATCGCGGTACTGCCCGGCCGGCGCAGGCAGTGAATGGCCAGCGGCGTAGTGCTGGATCACTTCGGCGAGCAACTGCGCGTTGCTCCAGCCGTCCATCAAGATGTGATGGCTGGTGTAGATCAGGTGCCAGGCGTCAGGGCCGGTGCTGATTAATTTCAATCGAAACAACGGCGCAGCATTCAGTGCGAAACCCTGGTTGCGGTCGGCATCGGCCAGCGCATCGGTGTCGGTCGCTTCAAGCACTTGGAGCGGCAAGAGCACCTGGCGGCTGATCGCCTGATGGGCGGTGTCGAGGCCTTGCCAGTGAAAGCTGCTGCGCAGAATGTCGTGTCGCTCCAGTGCCGCTTGCCAGGCATCGGCGAAGCGCTGTGGATCAAGGCCTTGAATGTCCAGGCGCAACTGGCTGATGTAGGCGCCGACTTGCGGTTCATACAGCGTGTGGAAGAGCATGCCCTGCTGCATCGGTGACAGCGGATAGAGGTCCTCCAGCGTCGCGACCGGCAATGTGTCGAGTTGCGCCTGGCTGATGCGCGCCAACGGAAAGTCCGACGGCGTGGCTTGCTGTTCTTCGAGTGTGCAGCAGTGCTCGATCAGGGCCGCGAGCTCTTGCGCGCAGGTATCTACCAGCGCCTGAACGGTCGCGGTGTCGAACATCTCACGGCTAAAGCCCCAGCTCAGGGCCAGTTCGCCGCCGTACACCTGGCCTTCGACGGTCAGCCAGTTACCCAGCGGGGCCGAGGGATCCTGCGCGGCGCCATTGCCTTCGGTGGATGGCACAAACAGCGCGTTGTCGTCGAACTGACGGTCGAACTGCCCCAGGTAGTTGAAGGTGATACGCGGTTGCGGCAACGCGGCCAGCCCGGCACGAATCGTCGGGTTGCCCAGGTAGCGCAACGCGCCATAACCCAGGCCTTTGTCGGGGATGGCGCGCAGCTGTTCCTTGATGGTTTTGATTGACGCGCCGAGGTCATTGCAAGGGCTCAGATTGACCGGGAACAGGCTGGTGAACCAGCCGACGGTGCGGGTCAGATCGATGTCATCGAACAGGTCCTCGCGGCCATGGCCTTCGAGCTGAATCAACGTGCTGCCCTGCCCGCTCCAGCGGCAAACAGCACGGGCCAGAGCGGTCAGCAGCAGGTCGTTGACGTGGGTGCGATAGGCCGCTGGGGCTTGTTGCAGCAGCTTGCGGGTCTGTTCGGTGTCGAGTTTGAGTTCGAGTTTTTCCTCGAAGCGATTTTCCAGTGCGCCGTCTGGACGGTCGCAAGGCAGTTCGCCTGACGCTGCACCCAAGTGGGTCTGCCAGTGCTCCAGGCGTTGTTCAAAGACCGGGAGGTGGGCTTGCAGGCGCGCCACCCAGTGCTGATAGCTGCTGGTTTTTGGCGTCGTAGAGGCGACGCCGCTGTAGAACTGCTGGAGGTCTTCCAGCAGCACGCGCCAGGACACGCCATCCACCGCCAGGTGGTGAATCACCAGCAGCAAACGTTGAGAGTCGTCGGCCATCGTCACCAGCAGCGCGCGCAGCAGCGGTCCGTTTTTTAGGTCGAGACTGCGCTGGGCTTCGTCGCACAGGAGGTTGAGCTCATCGGCCGTCTGCGCTTGACGTTGCCACAGAACGGAATCGGTGGTCGGTACGGCGTAGGCTTGTTGCCAGCCGTTTTCGGTGTGTTGGTAGCGCAGGCGCAAGCTGTCGTGATGGGTCAACAGGTGCTCCAGCGCGCGGGCGAGCGCATCGACGTTCAACGCCTTGCGCGGAACCAGAAGCAGCGACTGGTTCCAGTGCTGACGCTCGGGAATGGGTTGCTCGAAGAACCATTGCTGCACGGGCGCCAGCGCCACGACACCACTGGCCGGCCCCTGATTGATAGAGACTTGCTCACCGCTGCGGGCAGCCTGGGCAAGGCTGCGAATGGTCTGGTGCTGGAACAGGTCCTTGGGGCTCAACAGGATGCCTGCCTGACGCGCGCGGCTGACCACTTGCATGGACACGATGGAATCGCCGCCCAGTTCGAAGAAGTTGTCTTCGAGACCGACGGTGTCGATGGCCAGCACGTCCTGCCAAATGGCGGCGAGGGACTTTTCCAGCGCGCTGCGTGGCGCGATGTGTTCGCGTTGCTGCTGGCTGCCGTCCACCGCAGGCAGCGCCTTGCGGTCGAGCTTGCCGTTGGGGGTCAGTGGCAGATGGTCGAGGAACAGCAGGAACGACGGGATCATGTAATCCGGCAGGTGCTGGCGCAGTCCGGTTTTGAGGACTTCACGCAGGTTCGACTGGGCCTCGACATCGCCGGTCAAGACGTCGGCATGGGTGGGCACGATATAGGCCACCAGTTGCTGGCCGTTGGTACCGTCCTGCGCCAGCACTGCCAATTCGCGCACGGCGTCCTGTTGCAACAGCCGCGCTTCGATTTCCCCCAGTTCGATGCGGAAGCCGCGCACCTTGACCTGATGGTCGATGCGTCCGACGTATTGCAACGTGCCATCGGCCTGATAACGGGTCAGGTCGCCGGTGCGGTACAGACGTTCGCCGTTGCTGGCGAAGGGATTTGGCACATACTTTTCGGCGGTCATCGCGGGTTGGCCGAGGTAACCGCGAGTGATGCCCGCGCCCGCCAGGTATAGCTCCGCCGCTATGCCTTGGGGCACCGGTTGCAGTTCGGCGTCCAGCAAATAGCTGGCGGTGTGCTTGAGCGGTCGGCCGATGTTGGCGCGGCCATCGGCCTCGCGACGGGTCCAGGTCGAGTAGGTGGTGTCTTCCGACGGGCCGTACAAATCAAAGACGTGCTCGACGGTCGATTGCTGGTACAGCACGTCCACCAGGCTCTGCTTCAACGGTTCGCCGGCAAGGTTGATGATGCGCACGCTTGGCGGAATCTGCCCGTCGCGTTGCAACGCGTTGATCGCCGACGGCACGGTGTTGATCAGACGCACCTGATCCCGGGCCGGCAACAGCGGCAATTCCAGGGCATTGCGGGCGATGATTACCGAACCGCCGTTGGCCAGGGTCACAAACAGCTCCCACACCGAGAGGTCGAAGCACACCGAGGTGGAGGCCAGGACGCCCTGGATGTCCTCGCGGCGGTAGACCGATTTCGACCAGTCGATCAGCGCCAGCACGTTGCGATGGGCGATGGCCACGCCTTTGGGTTTGCCGGTGGAACCGGAGGTGTAGATGACGTAGGCGAGGTTGTCCGCGGTGACACGAGTGAGCGGTGCGCTGGCGGGGTACGCCGCGAGTGTCAAGGCGACCTGGTCGAGCAATACCACTTGGGTGTCGGCGCAGACGTCAAGTGTCGCGGCAACCGTCTGCTCGGTCAGCAACACCAGGGCGCGGCTGTCTTCAAGCATGTAGGCCACGCGTTCGGCCGGGTAATCCGGGTCAAGCGGCACGTACGCGCCGCCGGCCTTGAGCACGGCAAGTAAGGCGACCAGCAACTGGTCGGTACGCTGCATCGCCACGCCGACGCGGATTTCCGGGCCGACGCCCAGCTCGATCAGTTTGTGCGACAGGCGATTGGCCTGAGTGTCGATCTCGGCATACGTCAGCTGTTGTGTGCCGAAGGTCACCGCCAATGCATCCGGGGTCGCGGCGACTTGCTGGCTGATCAGTTCGTGGATGCAGCGATCTGTTGCGAAGGGTTCGTCGACACGATTCCAGTCATGCACGATGCGCTGGTATTCGGCGCTTTCCAGCAGCGGCAAATCGCTGATGCGCTGCTGTGAGTCGCTGACCATGCCGCGCAGCAGATGCGTCCAGTGCTGCGCCATGCGCGTGATCGTTTCGGGGTCGAACAGGTCGTTGGCGTAGGTCAGTGCGGCGTGCAGTTTTCCTCCCTTTTCAAATGTATCGAGGGTCAGGTCGAACTGCGTGGTGCGCCCTTCCCACTCGATCACGCCCAGCGCCAGGCCGGACGCGGTACTGACGGTGGAGATGTCGGCGACGTGCGGCTGGTGGTTGTACATCACCTGGAACAGCGGCGTGTGGCTGAGGCTGCGTTCCAGTTTGAGCGCTTCGACAAGACGCTCGAACGGCAGGTCCTGATGGGCCTGAGCACCGAGGGCGATTTCCTTGATCGCGAGCAGCAAGTCGGTAACCCGGGTCTGGCCGTCGAGCTGAGTGCGCAGCACCTGGGTGTTGACGAAGAAGCCGATCAGGCCTTCGATTTCGGCGCGGTTGCGGTTGGCAATTGGCACGCCGACGCGGATGTCGGTCTGGCCGGTGTAGCGATGCAGCAGCGCGTTGAAGGCGCTCAGTAGCAGCATGAACAGGGTGATGTTGTGCTTCTGCGCGGTGGCTCGCAGCTGTTCGGCCAGTGGTGCGTCGATGGCGAATTCGTAGCGGGTGCCGCGATAGCTGGGCATGGCCGGGCGCGGGTGATCGGTCGGCAGTTCCAGGACCGGGTGCTCATCGCCCAGTCGGGCCTGCCAGTATTCGAGTTGACGCGCCTGCTCGCCCGCCTCCAGCCAGCGACGCTGCCACAACGCGTAGTCGCTGTACTGGATCGGCAAGGGTGCGAGTTGTGGTTGAGCGCCGGCTTCGAAGGCGTCATAGCAGCGGATGAATTCGTCGATCAGGACGTTCATCGACCAACCGTCGGAAACGATGTGGTGCAGGGTCAGCAGCAGGACGTGTTCCTGCTCGGCGAGTTTGAGCAAGGTGACGCGCAGCAAGGGGCCGACTGCCAGATCGAAGGGCTGTACCGATTGCTGTTCAGCGGCGTGTGCCACGGCGGCTTCACGTTCCGTGGCGGGCAGGTGACTGCAGTTTTTCTGCTCGATCACCAGCGGCGCAACAGTCGGTACTTGCAGCAAGCTGTCGTCGGCCTGGTGCTGGAACACGGTGCGCAGGGTTTCGTGACGCGCCACCAGGCTGGCGAAAGACTGTTCAAGCGCTTGAACGTTTAACTGGCCGGTGAAACGTACCGCGCCCGGCAGGTTGTACGCGCCGCTGTGCGGGTCGAGCTGCCAGAGAAACCACATGCGTTGCTGGGCGTACGACAACGCCTGGCGATCCTCGGCATCGACGTCGGCAGGAATGGGGAAACGGGCGAAATCAACGCCTTCCTTGTGCAAGGCCGCAAGGAACATCTGGCGCTTTTCCAGGGGCAACCCGATAAACCGGCGAGCAAGTTTCAAGGAGTCTTCAGCGTTCATTTCTGGGTATCCGGATCAGTGGCGGGAAGCACAAAGGCACGTCGTCCCTATAAAACGAATGCAGACCGGAAAAATTAGCGAATGAGAACAAGTATCAGAAACGAGGTGAAATGCGGGGGCAGCGCAGAGTCCTGTAGGAGCAAGCTTTGTTCCTGCAGGTTTGGTGGTAGGCCGCGATCAGTGTAGGAGTGAGCCTGCTCGCGATGGCGGTGGGTCAGTCAATATATGTGTTGGATGACACACCGTAATCGCGAGCAGGCTCGCTCCTACACGGGATTTTGGTGATGTTGGAAGGTGGGTCAGGCTGAGGCGGTCATGGCGTGGCGCCGGTGGTGGATGTCGAGCTGGTCCTTGATCAGCCGCAACACCTTGGCTTCGTGTTCATGGATGAAGAAGTGACCGCCGGCGAGCATGTCCACTGAAAAACTGCCGTGGGTTTCCTTGCTCCAGCCGATCAGTTGCGACGGGGTGGCGCGGTCGGTCTTGCCGCCGAGCACGTGCACCGGGCACTTGAGCAATGGGCGCTGGAGCGGTTCGAAACGTCCGCACAGTTGAAAGTCGGCACGCAGGATTGGCAGCGTCAAGTTCATCAGCTCTTCGTTGGCCAATACTTCTTCGCTGGTGCCATTGAGGACGCGCAGTTGTTCGATCAGCTCGGCATCGGTTTTCGGTTCGGCGAACCCCCGGTCGTAGTCGGCGCGCATCGTCGGAGCGGCGGTACCCGAGGCGAACAGTGCCACCGGTTCAGGGCCGCCCAATGAGCGCAAGGCGTGGGCCATTTCACAGGCCAGTAATGCGCCCAGGCTGTGGCCGAACAAGGCATACGGTGGTTTGAGGGTAGCGAGTTGCTCACGAGCCAGTTGCAGCGCCAGGCGCCGCATGTCGGTGTGCAGCGGTTCGCCATAGCGCGCGCCACGCCCCGGCAGCTCCACCGGTTGCAGCTTGATCCATTCCGGCAGCTTGCGCCGCCAGCGGCTGTAGACCATGGCGCTCGCGCCTGAATAGGGCAGGCACAGCAATGTCAGCTGGGTCACCGGGCTTACCTCGAAAGTTGTCTGATTAGAGAACGGATGAGGGGCGCGTGGAATTAGTAGGCGGACACAGAACCTGTGGCGAGGGAGCTCGCTCCCGCTGGGTTGTGCAGCAACCCCAACATTTCTACGACTGCTGCGCAGCCGAGCGGGACGGTGCGACGATTCGACAGGCTCCCTCGCCACAGATTGTGTGTTTGCTGAGGTTTGATATTTGCCTGTCTCAGAGGGCTGGCTTATTTCAGGTGGCGGAAGCTTTGGATGGCCGAGCCGAGGACCACGGCGCCGGCGGCGATGGCCACCCAGAATCCGCTGGGGGCACCGAACGCGTCTACCAGCCAGCCTGAACTGGCGGCGCCGATCGCCACGCCGATGCTCAAACCGGTGACCAGCCAGGTCAGGCCTTCGGTGAGTTTGGCCGGCGGGACGATTTGTTCAACCAGGGCCATGGCGACAATCAAGGTCGGTGCGAAGAACAGTCCGGCGATGAACACTGCCAGTGACAGCCCGAGAATGTTCGTCGCCAGCAGCAGCGGCAAGGTCGTCACCGCCGTCGCTATGCCGCCGTACAGGAACAGTCGCGGCAGCGGCACATTCGAGCGTAAAGCACCGAACGCCAACCCGGCCATGCACGAACCGATGGCGTACACCGACAGCACGATACTGGCAGCCGCCGGCTGGCCCTGATGCTGGGCGAACGCCACGCTGACGACATCGATGACGCCGACAATCGTGCCCATGGCGACCATCAGCAGCACCAGCAACCGAAGCTCACCGGAACGAATGATCGACCCCTGATGGTGCGCGTCATGGGGATGAATGGCGGGTTCGGTATCCCGTTGCAGCACGAATGCCGTGACCCCGATCGCCAGCATCAGCAACGCGGCCAACGGCCCGGCTTCGGGGAACACCACCACGCTCAACCCTACGGACAGCGGCGGTCCGACGATGAAACAGACTTCGTCGAGTACCGACTCCAGGGCATAGGCGGTCTGCAGCTCGGGCTGGCCGCGATACAACTCGGTCCAGCGTGCACGCACCATGGCCGACATGCTGGGCATGCAACCGGCCAGAGCGGCGAACACAAACAGCGTCCAGTGTGGTGCCTGCAAACGGGTGCAGAGCAACACCATCAACAGCGCCCCACCACCGATCAGCGCCGCGACCGGCAAGATCCGGCGCTGGCCGAAACGGTCCACCAGTCGCGAGACTTGCGGCGCGCAAAAAGCCGTGGCCAAGGCGAACGTCGCGGCGACGGCGCCGGCCAATCCGTAGCCGCCCTGCAATTGCGAGAGCATGGTGATCAGGCCGATACCGGTCATGGAGATCGGCATGCGCGCGATCATGCCGGCCAGCACGAAGGCTTTGCTACCAGGGGCTTTGAACAGTTCGCGGTAGGGATTGGCCATGGGTCGGGGTCTCGATTCGGGAGTGCAAGTTGCCATAAGGCGAGGTGGCGGGAAAGCGGGGAATTGTTGGTTGAGTGTGAAGGCCCCAAGATCAAAAGATCGCAGCCTCGTTTCACTCGACAGCTCCTACAGGGGATCGCATTTCAATGCCCCGGGCTGGGATCTTTTGATCTTGCCGCTGAACTCTCGATGCCTGAAACCGGTCAGCTACTTAGGCCCTCCCCTCAAGGCGCTAACGTCATGTTGATAACGCTCGACCAACAAGTCGCCCTCGTCACCGGCGCCAGTTCCGGCATTGGTGCCGGTGCCGCCAAGGCATTAGCGGCTGCCGGTGCCGCCGTGGTGCTCAACTACAATTCCCAGGCCGCCCCCGCCGAGGAACTGGCCCGGCAGATCATCGCTGAAGGCGGTCGCGCCATGGCCATTGGCGCTGACGTTTCCAAGGAAGATGACGTCGAACGCTTGTTCACCCAGACCCTCGAAGCGTTTGGCTCGCTGGACATTCTGGTGGCCAATTCAGGCATGCAGAAGGACGCTCCGGCTGCAGACATGAGCCTTGCCGACTGGAACCAGGTGATTGGCGTCAACCTCACTGGCCAGTTCCTCTGTGCCCGCGCCGCCCTGCGCATTTTCAATCGACAAGGCGTTCGCGAGGGCGTGTCCCGCGCGGCGGGCAAGATCATTCACATGAGCTCGGTGCACCAGCGCATTCCCTGGGCCGGCCATGTGAATTACGCCGCCTCCAAGGGCGGGATCGACATGCTGATGCAGACCCTCGCCCAGGAAGTCAGCCACCAGCGCATCCGCATCAACGGCATCGCGCCGGGGGCGATCCGCACGGCGATCAATCGCGCCGCCACCGAAGACGACGCCGCGCCGGAACTGCTCAAACTCATTCCCTATGGCCGCATTGGTGACGTCGAGGACATCGCCAATGCGGTGGTATTCCTCGCCTCCGATGCCTCCGACTACATCGTCGGCACCACCCTTTTTATCGATGGCGGCATGAGCCTCTATCCGGAGTTTCGCGGCAATGGCTGATCATCATCCCGAACGACAAAGCGCCATCGACGCCCACGGCATCATCGGCGACATGCGCAGCGCGGCACTGGTCAACGACAAGGGCAGCGTGGATTTTTTCTGCTGGCCGGAATTCGACAGTCCGTCGATTTTCTGTTCATTGCTGGACACGCCCGAGGCCGGCATTTTCCAGCTGGCACCGGACCTGCCTGACGCTCGCCGTGAACAGATTTATCTGCCGGACACCAACGTCCTGCAAACCCGCTGGCTCAGCGACCGCGCAGTGGTCGAGGTCACCGACCTGCTGCCCATCGGCGACAGTGAGGACGATTTGCCGGTGCTGATGCGCCGGGTCCGGGTGGTCAGTGGACAAGCGACATTCCACATGCGCTGCGCCGTGCGGCACGACTATGCGCGTGCCGATACCCGTGCGCGCATGGAGGAAAAAGACGTGGCATTCGAAGCCGCCGGTCAGCCCTCCTTGCGCCTGTCTTCGGATCAGGTTTTACGCGTTGAGGACGGTGCGGCGGTGGCGCAGTTCACCCTTGAACAGGACCAGAGCGCGCAATTTCTGCTCGGTGGCCTGGACGACCCGCGCTTCAAGGAGGGGGGCGCTGAGATGTGCATGGAACGCACCCTGAAGTTCTGGCGCGACTGGAGCGCCCAGTCCAATTACCGGGGGCGTTGGCGGGAAATGGTCAACCGCTCCGCCCTTGCGCTGAAGTTGCTGACGTCGCGCAAACATGGCGCCATCCTCGCCGCCGCGACCTTCGGCCTGCCGGAAACGCCCGGTGGCGAGCGCAATTGGGATTATCGCTACACCTGGATCCGTGACGCCTCTTTCACCGTGTATGCCTTTATGCGCCTGGGTTTCGTCGAGGAAGCCAACGCTTACATGGGCTGGCTGCGTGGGCGGGTGAGCGATTGCCAGGGTAAACCCATGAAACTCAACATCCTCTACGCCGTCGATGGTCGTCAGGAACTGCCGGAAACCGAACTCTCGCACTTGACCGGTCACGGCGATGCGAAGCCGGTGCGGATCGGCAATCAGGCCTACGATCAGGTTCAGCTCGACATCTTCGGCGAACTGATGGACGCGGTGTACCTGGTCAATAAATACGGCGACGCCATTTCCCACGAAGGCTGGAAACACGCGGTGGAAGTCGTCGATCAGGTGTGTGAAACCTGGCAGCAAAAGGACGTCGGCATCTGGGAAATGCGCGGCGAGCAACACCATTTCCTGCATTCACGGCTGATGTGCTGGGTGGCGCTGGACCGGGCCATTCGTCTGGCGTCGAAACGCTCGCTGCCTGCGCCTTTCGCCCGTTGGGATGAGACACGCCAAGCGATCTACGCGGATATCTGGGAAAACTTCTGGAACGAAGAACGCGGGCATTTCGTCCAGCATATTGGCGGCACCGCGCTGGATGGTTCGATGCTGTTGATGCCACTGGTACGCTTCGTCAGCGCCAAGGACCCACGCTGGCTTTCGACGCTGGAAGCGATTGAAAAGACCCTGGTGCGTGACGGGATGGTTTACCGCTATCGCAACGACGACGCCCGCATTGATGGCCTCGAAGGGACCGAGGGCGCGTTTGCGGCGTGCTCGTTTTGGTACGTTGAATGCCTGGCGCGGGCGGGCCAGGTGGAAAAGGCGCATCTGGAGTTCGAGCAGTTGCTGAGGTACGCCAATCCATTGGGGTTGTATGCCGAGGAGTTTGATAGCCGCGGGCGACATCTGGGCAATACGCCTCAAGCGCTGACGCATCTGGCGCTGATCAGCGCGGCGAGTTTTCTGGATCGGCGGTTGAGTGGCGAGAAGACCAGTTGGCAGCCGTAGATTTGGGTTGCTGTTGTAGCCTGCCCTACTAAGTTGATTGTGAGAGCCGGGTTTGCTCGCGATGGCGAACTGTCATTCGCGATTGATATCGACTGAAACGACGCTTTCGCGAGCAAGCTTTGCTCCTACAACGGCTAAACGACATCCGCGAATTGATCGTTCTATGCAGCGCAGATAGCAGGTTGCCAGCGTCCAAAACCCCACCTAACATCCACGCTCAACGGGCACAGCGGAGCTGTCCAACACCACCCGATTCAAGGAACCCGAATGAGCCAACACATTCAGCGCAGCATCGACTCTCCACTACGAACGGGTCTGAACCGCGAGCAATTGTGGGAAGACCACGACAAAGGCCTGATCAAATGCTGGGAGGTCGGCCGCCAACGCGCGGCGCGCTTTCCCGAACTCGCCAACCAGTGCCTCGCCGGTGAACTGCCTGTGCTGGGCTGGAAAGGTGGCGTCAGTCGCAGTTTGAAGAAGCTCGAAAAATTCGGATCTCTCAAATACCTGGCCCAATGGCAGGGATTGCGCGGGGAAGATTTGAATATCGATCTGAGTGAAGAGCGGGAGCTGACGTGCTCGCGGACCGCCATGGTGGTGACGTTCACGCCGGACCGGTCGAAGTATTTTAATCAGGTGGCGGAAGCCTGAGAAGGCTTGGAAAAATTGCGGAGGCTGGCATGAGTGGAACTCCCATCAAGATCATCCAAACATCGATGCTCTCGCTCGCCTACGAAGAGCACGGCTCCGCTAGTGGTGACCCGGTCATTCTTCTCCACGGTTTCCCCTATTCGCCTCGTGCCTATGACGAAATCGCCCCGGTCCTTGCCACAAAAGGCTACCGCGTCATCGTCCCCTACTTGCGCGGCTATGGTCCTACTCGTTTCAACAGGCCCGACACCTTGCGCTCCGGCCAGCAAGCCGCACTTGCTCAGGATCTGCTGGACCTGATGGACGCCCTGGCCATTCAACAGGCGGCACTGTGCGGCTACGATTGGGGTGGACGCGCGGCATGTATCGTGGCGGCGCTGTGGCCGGAGCGAGTGCGTTGCCTGGTGACCGGCGACGGTTACAACCTCCAGGACATTCCGAACTCGACCGGGCCACTGGATCCGGAACAGGAACATCGGCTCTGGTATCAGTACTACTTCCATACTCCGCGAGGTGCCGAAGGCTTGGCGCGGAACCGTCGGGCGCTGTGTGAACTGCTTTGGCGCTTGTGGTCACCAAGCTGGACAACTGGCCCGGCGCTGTTTGTTAACAGTGCGCCAGCCTTTGATAATCCGGATTTTGTCGACGTGGTCATTCATTCCTACCGGCATCGTTTCATGTATACAGACGGCGATCCGGCGCTGGAGTGGATGGAGCAAGCGCTGACTCATCAGCCAGTCATCAGCGTACCGACGATTTCCCTGTGCGGCGCCGACGACGGCGTTGGTCCGCCGCCGGAAGTCGACGAGGACATTGAGCACTTCAGCGGTCCCTATGAGCGGCGAATTCTAGCGGGGGTTGGACACAACATTCCCGAGGAAGCGCCCGAGGCAACGCTCAAGGCGTTACTGGATCTGCTGCAGCGCTGACGCAGAACCGCTCCCGATAGGCTTGCGGCGTGACGCCCATTGATCGCAGGAAGCTGCGCCTCAAGGTTTCTTCGCTGCCAAATCCGCATTGGACTGCCACACGTTTGATGGGCAGGCCAGTGTCGCTGAGCAGTCTGCGGGCGGTTTCGACGCGGATCAGTTCGATGGCCCGTGCGGGCGTCTGGCCGGTGTCGGTGCGGTAGTGGCGGACGAAGCTGCGTTCGCTCATGCCGGCCTTGATGGCCAGTGTCGGGATGCCGAGGTCGAGGGTGAGGTTTTCGCTGATCCAGGCGTGAAGTTCGTCGAATCGGCTGTCTTCCTTTTGCAAGGAAAGGGTCACGCTGAACTGCGATTGGCCGCCGGGGCGCTTGAGGAACACCACCAGTTGCCGGGCGACTTCCATGGCCATGGCGCGGCCGAGGTCTTCCTCGACCATGGCCAGCGCCAGGTCGATGCCTGCGGTGACACCTGCGGACGTCCAGACCGGGCCGTCATTGATGAAGATCGGGTTGGGCTCCACGTGCAGGCGGGGATGCGTCTGCGCCAGTTGCTCGCAACGGGTCCAGTGAGTGACCACGCG
>NZ_WFGV02000071.1 GCF_010095445.2 Pseudomonas sp. TNT3 | reverse complement strand
CCGGGACATTGCCGTTCGGGCGCTGGTGGTGGTGGCCGCTGTCGGTGGAAGACGGTCCGCTGGCGTTGCTCGGCGTCTGCGCCAAAGAGGGTCAGACCTTGAGCGGCCAGCGTCGACGTTTGCTCACCGCGTTGAGCCAGCCGCTGGCCCAGGCACTGGCCCGTGCGCAACTGGCTGAGGACCTGGAAGCAGCACGCCTGCACGGCGAAACCGAGCAACTGCGCAGCGCCCTGCTGGCGTCGGTGTCCCACGATTTGCGCACGCCGCTGACGTCCATGCGTGGCAGCATCGACAGCTTGTTGGCGCTGGGTGAAGCCATCCCGCTGGAGGATCGTCGCGAACTCCTCGAAGGCACGCGCGATGAAGCCGAGCGTCTGGATCGCTACATTCAGAACCTGCTCGACATGACGCGTCTAGGCCACGGCGCGCTGAAGCTGGCGCGGGATTGGGTGTCGCCGGCGGACATCGTCGGCAGTTCGCTGAACCGCCTGCGCGCCGTGCTCGCGCCGTTGCAGGTGAGCACCGAAGTGCCGGCGCAATTGCCGCTGTTGTTTGTCCACGCCGCGCTGATCGAACAGGCGCTGGTCAATGTGCTGGAAAATGCCGCGCGTTTTTCGCCGGCTCACGGGCGACTGTTGCTGCGTGCCGGTGCCGACGACAGTGAATTGTTTTTCTCGGTCAGCGATGAAGGGCCCGGTATTCCGGAAGAGGAGCGAGCGAAGATTTTCGACATGTTCTACACCGCCGCACGGGGTGATCGGGGAGGGCAGGGCACCGGTCTGGGATTGGCGATTTGCCAGGGGATGGTTGGTGCCCACGGTGGGCGAATCAGTGTCGCCGACGGGATAGACGGGCGCGGCACCTGCATCACCTTGAACTTGCCTCTGCAAGAACAGCCTTCATTTGAAGCTGAGCGCTGAAGATGAAGCCTGATACCCTTTGCACATTCCCCAGCTGCGATCAGAAACCATGAGCCAGACCGCGACCATTTTGGTCATCGACGACGAACCGCAGATCCGCAAATTCCTGCGCATCAGTCTCGTGTCCCAGGGCTACAAAGTGCTGGAAGCCGGTACCGGTACTGAAGGATTGGCGCAGGCTGCATTGAACAAACCGGACTTGCTGGTGCTCGACCTTGGCCTGCCGGACATGGACGGTCAGCAGGTGCTGCGCGAGTTTCGCGAGTGGTCGGCGGTGCCGGTGCTGGTGCTGTCGGTACGCGCCAGTGAAGGGCAGAAAGTCGAAGCGCTGGACGGTGGTGCCAATGATTACGTGACCAAGCCTTTTGGCATCCAGGAGTTTCTGGCGCGGGTGCGTGCGTTGCTGCGTCAGGCGCCGGCGGGTGAAGCACAGCAAGCGGCATTGACCTTCGGGCCGTTGACCGTGGACCTGGCGTATCGCCGGGTGTTGCTCGATGGCGTCGAAGTCGCCTTGACCCGCAAGGAGTACGCGGTGCTCGCACAGCTGGCACGGCATCCCGGGCGGGTCATTACCCAGCAGCAATTGTTGAAGGATATCTGGGGGCCGACGCATACCGAAGACAGTCACTACCTGCGCATTGTCGTCGGGCATTTGCGGCAGAAGCTGGCGGATGATCCGACACAGCCACGGTTTATTGTGACCGAGGCGGGGGTGGGGTATCGGTTGTTGAGTGAAGATAACCTTTAGATTTTGCAGTGAATGATCCGGCCCCATCGCGGGCAAGCCCGGCTCCCACAGGATTAGCATCCTTCACAACTATTGTGATAATCGCAAAACCTGTGGGAGCCCGGCTTGCCCGCGATGAGGCCCTGACATTCACCGAGGATCTTCAAGAATCCCGCGACTGCTCAGCCTCATACCGATCCATCGTATCCCGAGCAATCTCGCGCCCCAGGGCGATCAATTCCGGCGCCTTGTAGAACTCGAAAAACCGGCACACCCGCTTCGGCACGTTGATCAGGATATCCGGCGGGTAGCCGGCAATCTTGTACTGCGCTAGAGACGTCTGCATCACTTCGAAACTCTGGTTGATCAAATCCAGCAGGGACGCCGGCCCTACGTTATCGATGATGAACGAGCCCGTGGCTGACTTCGGCGCGCCCGTGGATTCCGGCGCCGCAGCCGGTTGCTGCGCTTCGGGTTCGGCGGACTCGATCCACGGATTGATATCTGCCCCTTGCGCTTTCAGCGCTTCCTGTTCCAGCGCGAGCAATTGCTCCGCCTGCTTACGGCGGAACGGCAGCTTCGAGCCCAGGGAATTGATCAAGCTGTCGAAACGGCTTTTGAACGCCGCCGGCCGCTGGATCACGGGAAGTTGGTAGTGACGCTGGTTGGTGGAGTTGAGGTTGACCGCGATGATCAGGTCACAATGGCTCGACACCACCGGCACGATCGGCAGGGGGTTGAGAATGCCACCGTCCACCAGCATGCGATTGCCCTGCATGACCGGCGTGAACAGGCTGGGAATCGCCGCCGACGCCCGCATCGCCTGATGCAGGCAACCTTCCTGGAACCAGATTTCCTGCTGATTGGTCAGGTCGGTGGCCACGGCCGTGTACGGAATGCGCAGGTCTTCAATATTGATCTCGCCGACGATCTTGCGGATCTGCCCGAACACCTTTTCGCCACGAATTGCCCCCAGGCGGAAACTGACGTCCACCAGCCGCAAGACGTCGAGATAATCCAGGCTCTCGATCCAGTCGCGATAATCGTTGAGTTTTCCCGCCGCGTAGATCCCGCCAACCACTGCCCCCATGGAGCAACCAGCGATGCAAGCGATGTCATAACCACGTCTTTCGATCTCTTCAATGACACCGATATGGGCATAGCCCCGGGCGCCACCTGAGCCCAGTACCAGTGCGACACGCTTTTTCATGAATCGCCCTCGTCTGACAAGGTTTAACAATGCACCCAACGGGGGGCAGGCTACAATCGCCAAGGTCGCTCGAGAGGGTGAAGACGTCGTTTTTTCGACACCCCGTGGCGCCAGATGAGTATCCTCGCCAGCGCTGTAGTTTCAGCAGTGGGGCCAAGGCACTTTTCCTGCGCCAGACCGTCTTACCTGCACGACTGTTTACCTATCTTTGAGGTGTGAGTGATGAAAGCCTGGATCTGTGTACCCCTGATCGCCATGGCGCTTGCAGGATGTGCCGGCAAAACCGCGTACCGTGAAAGCTGCGGTAGCGGTATCGATGCGGCGTGGCATGAGCTGGACCTGGCCAAGGCCGAGGGTTTCGCCGGCACGGTCAGTTACTCCAAGGCGCTGTCACTGCTGACGGGCGCCAAGACCCAGCAGCAGTTCGAGGCGTACGAAGGCTGCACCAAAAAGGCCGAGAAAGCGCGCTTCTACATTCGTGAGTCACGCGCCGGGCGTTAAGGCATGATGTGATGCTCGAGGGCCATTCGAATCAGGGAGAAAGCGATGTCTGCGTTGGTTGATCGGTTAGTGGCTCAGGTACTGGGCATTGAAGTCCGTCTGATGGCCTGTCAGGCACGCTTGAATGCCCGGACGGACCCGGAAGCGTTGCATGACCTGCGCACCACGGTGCGCCGTTTGCGCAGCTTGTTGCGACCGTTGCGCGGATTGCCGGGTGTCGAACAGCTGGAAGTGGCGGCGTCCGGGGTGGGCGACCTGACCACACCGCTACGTGATCGGGAAGTGCTGGCGGCCTATCTGCTTGAGCATGATCAACCGCAAGCGGCGCAACGGCGCATGGCGCAGATGGCCGAAGCCTATCCCGCCGTGGCCGCGAGTCCCGAGCTTGCGCAGCTGCTGATGATCATCGATGCGTTTTCGCGCTTTCTTCGGGCCTCCCAGCGCCAGGGTTTGCTCAAGGGATTGCGCAAGCGCGTTGAAAAACGCCTGGCCAAACAGTGGAAAAAACTCGATGAAGCGCTGCACGATCCGGCCCACGACCGTCATCGCTTGCGCTTGCTGATCAAGCGCGTGCGCTACGGTATCGAATCCTATCCCGAGCTGGATCGTCTGCCGAAAGCGGCGATGCCGCGTCTGAAATCGGCGCAAGGGGCCTTGGGCGATTGGCACGATTGCTGGCAATGGCTGGCCCGTGCCGAAGAAGAAGCGGATCTGCAACCGTGCGTCTCGACCTGGCACAAAACCATGGCCGAGGCTGAACGTAGCGCCGATCGGGTTCTCGACAAACTCAGCGCTGCCTGCTTCAAATAAACCACGCGGTCCCCCTGTGGCTGTCGAACACTCTGTCTGCGTACGTTTTTTTTTGGAATAAACGCGGTCCCCTGTAGGAGCTGCCGAAGGCTGCGATCTTTTGATCTTCTGCGCCGTCAAATAAGCCAAAAACCAAAAGATCGCAGCCTTCGGCAGCTCCTACAGGGAACCGCGTGCATAGGATCGTCCGAACGCGACCCTGCATCCAAGGCTCTTATGTCAGTGCTTTTGGCCGGTATAAGCGCTGTATCGCCCTCTCTGGCTGGTTAACATTCCTCCATTCTTTTTCTGCTCCGAGGTCTTCATGCGTTTTTCCGATCTGCTCGACGCCGTCCGCAGCCAGCCGCTGGAGCTGTCTATTCCGGCTGAATGGGCTCAAGGGCGCGCCAGTTTCGGTGGCCTTGTCGCCGCGCTGCAATATGAAGCCATGCGCGCCAAGGTGCCGGCCGATCGCCCGGTACGATCGCTGGCAATCACATTTGTCGGGCCGGTCGAGCCGGACGTGCCAGTCAGTTTTGAAGTGGATGTCTTGCGCGAAGGCAAGGCCGTCAGTCAGGTGCTGGGCCGGGCCATGCAGAAGGGGCAGGTCGTAACGCTGATCCAGGGCAGCTTCGGTGCGTCACGCCCGTCCGAAGTGTCGGTACCCGCCGAACCCGCGCCGGAAATGAAACACTGGGACAACTGCCAGGAGTTACCGTACATCAAGGGCATCACCCCGGAATTCATGCGCCATCTGGCGATGCGCTGGAGCGTCGGTGGCCTGCCGTTCACCGGCAACACGTCGCGGGAAATGGGCGGTTGGGTGCGTTTACGCGGGGACGTGAAAGAAGAGCCTGTCAGCGAGTCGCATATCCTGGCGCTGGTCGATGCCTGGCCGCCGGCGTTGTTGCCGCACCTGAAAAAACCGGCGATGGGCAGCACGCTGACCTGGACCATCGAATTCGTCCAGCCGGTCCTTGAACTGAGCACGCTGGACTGGTGCAAGTACCTCGTCGACATCGAATACGCCGCTGACGGCTACGGTCATGCAGCCGCGAAGCTGTGGAGCGCGGACGGTCAGTTGATTGCGATGAGCCGGCAAACCGTGACGATTTTCGCCTGATCAATGGCGGCGGTGGCGCTCACGCCAGGCGCGCCACCAACCGCCGCTCAGGAAAAACCTCGGGAAGGTTACGAACTGCTCGACAAACAACCGCGACAGCGCATCTTTGCGATCACTGAACGGTTCAGCGGCTTGCTCTTCGAGCTGGTGGCCATGGCGCTGAAGGGCCAGTGCTGCCAGCAGGCCGATGACACCAATGGCGATGTTCACCAGGCTCAGGCCGAACACGCCGGAAACAATCAGCAGAAACCCCACGATAAACAGCGGCACGGCAATCAGATGCAGCACCAGATTGGTCGGGTGCTGATGATTGTTCGGGTACGCACGCCATTGCCAGGCGGGAAGGTTGGGATGACGTTTACCCATGATGTTTCTCCTCAATCCGTGTTGAACACATGATTGAAGAATAGGCCCGGCGGGGAGGGGCGGCGAATCGAGGTTGGCTATCGATGTGATAGCGATCATGGGCAAAGGGTTGATGCTGATCGCGCCCGTCGACACAAAACAAACTGTAGGAGTGAGCCTGCTCGCGATGGCGTCCTGTCAGTCGACAACATCTTTGCCTGACCCACCGCCATCGCGAGCAGGCTCACTCCTACAGGTTCGTGGGGTTCCCGAAAAGGACAGTCAACACAAAACAAGCTGTGGGAGCTTGCTCGCAAAGGGGCCCTTACAGCTTGAGCTGCCCTATCGCCTTACTCAATTCCCCTGCCAGCGCCGCCAACTCATTGCTGGTAGTCGCCGAATTGACGGTCTGCGCCACCGTGTTCTCGGTCACGTCCCGGATACTCACCACCGCCCGGTTCATTTCCTCCGCCACCTGGCTCTGCTGCTCGGCCGCCACCGCGATCTGCGTATTGCTTTCGCGCATCTGCGCCACGGCGCTGGTGATTTGTGCCAGTGCCGCGCCGGCCTCCAGCGCTTGTTGCACGCATTCGTCAGCCTTGAGCGAACTGTCCTGCATGAAATCCACGGCGTCGCGGGTTCCGGCTTGCAGCGCCGAGACCATGATCGTGATCTCGTCTGTCGAAGACTGCACACGTTTGGCCAGGTTGCGCACTTCGTCCGCGACCACCGCAAAACCACGGCCCATTTCACCGGCACGAGCCGCTTCAATGGCGGCGTTCAGTGCCAACAGGTTGGTCTGCTCGGCGATGCTGTGAATCACCCCGACCACGCCGTTGATCTTCTGACTGTCCTCGGCCAGGCGCTGAATCATTCCGGCGGTTTGCTGCACCCCTGAAGACAACCCGGCAATCGATAGCTGCACACGACTGACCACGGCCTGACCGCTGCCGGCCAGGGTGTCAGCGGTTTGCGAAAGGTCGCGGGTTGCGCCAGCGTGCTGGGCGATGTGATAAACAGTGGCGGTCATCTCGTTGATGGCAGTGGCGGCCTGATCGGTTTCACTTTGCTGGCCGAGCATGCCGTGACGCACCTCGTCCATGCTCGACGCCAGACGCGCTGCGCCGTCATCCAGGTGCCGAGCAGTGCTGGCAACGGTGGTGACCACGCGCTGATAACCGGCCTGCATCGCGTTAAACGCGCTGGCCATCTGGCCGACTTCATCGGTGCAAGCCAGTGGGACACGCGCGGACAGGTCGCCGGTTTTTTCAACATGCAGCATCACGTCTTTCAACGTATTGAGTTGGCTGAGCAGGAAGCGGATCAACAACTGCGAGGCGCCCAGCATGGCCAGCATCAGGATGAACACCGCCACCGCATAGTTGGCGAACCGTTCGCCGAACACCTGGGTCAGGCTCGGGCCATACGCAACCAGCGCCACGGACTGGCCATCGGCCCGGGTGAAGACGTCGGCGCCCATCAGCGGGTTATCGCCAAACACCGGCATCGAATTCAATTCGACCCAGCCATTGGCACTGGCCAGCTCCTGTATCGGTTGACCCTCCAGCATCGGCGCTTCGCCACGCCTGAACGTCAGCAGGTTATCGACCTTGGGCAGCGGTTGCCCGGCAGGCCAGGCATTGAGCAATCGTGCCTGGGCCTGGGCTGACGCCTGGGCGGCGTGACTGCGCGCCTGTTGTTCGAGTTGTACGGCGTACAACACCAGCAACAGGGTGGTGACGAAGGCGACAGCGTTAACCGCCCAGAATTTGTACTTCAACGAGATGTTGCTAAGCCAGGCACCCATGGAGGTCTTCTCTGATAGCGGAAACAGTTTTGGCAAGGTGCCATTATTGTGCCGCTACTGAAGCCGACGAATCTTGATGTGCGTCAAGGTTCCCTGCGAGGCGGTGTACGGGAATTGCCGGGCGTTATGCGCTATCCTTCGCGCCTTCAAAATTCCCTCGCTACAGGATTCCATCCCATGAAAGCCGCCCTCGTCGAACTCATCACTAAAATCAGCTCCGGGTGCATGAGCGATGACGAAATCCTCAAGGTGGCAGACGAAGCGGCCCAGGCCTACGCCGATCCAGAGGCATTTCTGACGGCCAATCCGGACATCAACTACGACGACACCTTCCCGATCCCGCTGGGCGAATGGGTGGTGGTGGGCAGTCTGCCGGAGACGGTGTTGTTCCAGGCGGACACCTACATGGACCTGTTCGCCCAGATCGTCGCCTCGTTCGGCCCGGGTGTCGACTTCAACATCAAGCCCAAGCAGCTGGCCAAAACCGAGGACCTGACCGCGCTTAATCGCATTCAGGTGCAGATGGGCAGCATGAACAAAGAGAATGGCGGCTATGTGCTGATGAACTTCAGCCAGCTGCTCGATGACGAGCTGCAAGTGGTGCTCGTGTTCGGCAACGATGTACCGCGCGTGCTTGAGCTGTGCGCCAAAATCGGCATTGCCGCTGCGCCATCCCTGGAAGCGCTCAAAGTCGCCATCCACGTTTAAGCCAGCAAACGGCTAATAAAACGGAACCCTTGTGAGGGCCGGCTATCCTAAGAGGGCAAACCACTCTTAGGGAGCGTCACCATGGGTTCCACGTTCAACGGTCTGATTGGCCTGATTATTCTCGCCCTGGACATCTGGGCCATCATCAACGTATTGAAAAGTGGCGCATCAACCGGCATGAAAATCGTCTGGGTGCTGCTGATTCTGCTGCTGCCGGTTCTGGGCCTGATTATCTGGGCCATCGCCGGACCACGGGGTAATGTGCGGATCTGATCGAACATGCAAATCCGACACTTTTCTCTGTAGGAATGAGCCTGCATCGCGATGCGGTCTGTCTTTCACATGCTTGCTGAATATGCCGCCGTCATCGCGAGCAGGCTCGCTCCCACACGTTCTATTTTTCATATCAACGCGCATCCGTTTGAACGATCACTCAGCGTAAAAGTCCAGATACATGTAAGCCCACTTGCGGGTTTTATCGAGGAGGCAGTGATGCAAAAGTGGAAAATCACTTTCGTGGATGATCACGGTGAAACAGTCGACGAAGTTTTTGAGTGCGACGAGTGCCCGGATAACGAGCACGCCGCCAAACTCATCAAGGCCCGTCTCCTGCCGGTCGCTGCCGAACTGGATCTGAACGATCTGGAAGGGCGAACCGATGATGCAAGCGTCAAAAGTCTCAAAACCCAGAACAGCATACAAATCCTCGGCATTACTCCCGTCTGATACAACTCCTGTCACATTGATAACAGGCCTTGGCAGCTGCTCGGTCAAAGGGCTACTCTGCAAGCGAGATCAGCGATTGGATCGCTAAGGTCTGGTCTTGTCAGCTACATGCTTGTTCCCATCGGCAACCTGGTTGTCGTATCGCCCTCACCAATCGGCTGAGGGCGTCGGGAGTACGGAAAGTCTATCCATCGGATTCAGGAGGACGTTTCATGAGCACAGCCTATCAAGAAGACATCAGCAGCAGCGTGCTGCGCCGCATGAAAGAAGGCGGTTTCGACTTTTCAAAATTCCATCCCATCGAGTTCTACGCCATTTTTCCCGACGAGGAGCGGGCTCGCAGAGCAGCAGGTCACTACCGTGGTGAATCCTTGAATGCGCAAATCAGCGTGCGCGACGACGGCGCCTGGGCGCTGGAACTGAGCAAGGTCATGTACGCCACCTACGATGACATTGGCGATTTCGAGCAGGGTTTCGAGGCGGTGGTTGAGCCTCTGGGCGGCATCATCGAAGGATGGGGCGTGAAGCAGGAGGTACGAGGGCTACTCGCATAACACTATGAACAGCAACATTACTCAGCAACGGCTGACCTTCGGGTTGGCCGTTTTCGTTTGCGCTTGATAAACATCTTTTGCTCTTGTCTTTGATTCATAACATTTCAAAAGGCAAAAAAAAGCCGCCCAAAACAGGCGGCTAAAAGGGAAGTTCGGTGAGCTTTTCCAGCGAATGCGCCAATTATCCGCGGCCTCAGCCAAGCAGTGAAATCAACTCTGACTATGCTGGTGATAGCAACAGCATTGCTTCGCAATGGAGCGGGGGCGATCAGGTTGGGGCATTTGCCGCACAGGATTGGTGCGGTATAGCTGAGGCGTTTATCCAACCGATTGATATCAAAGCGTTTATGCCGATGGCACGGGCCTTGCGATGCCTAGATGTCCGGGTGACAAGGAGTACGGCATGATCCGCACCTATTTTGATGAAATGTACGATGCCGGCGGCCAGGTCCGCCCGCATTACCGGGAGTTTGCCCGCTGGCTTGCCGAGACGCCTGACGAGCTTCTGGCGCAACGTCGACGCGAGGCCGATCTGTTGTTTCACCGCGCCGGAATTACCTTCACGCTCTACGGTGACGAGCAGGGCACGGAGCGTCTGATTCCTTTCGACACCATCCCGCGCAGCATTCCCGCCAGCGAGTGGCGCGTCGTTGAGCGCGGCTGTATCCAGCGGGTCAAGGCGTTGAACATGTTCCTCGCCGACCTTTACCACGAGCAGCGCATCATCAAGGCCGGCATCATTCCGGCCGAGCAGGTGCTGGCCAACGAGCAGTACCAGTTGGCGATGCAAGGGCTTGATCTGCACCGGGATATCTATAGCCACATCTCCGGCGTCGATCTGGTGCGTGACGGCGACGGCACCTATTACGTGCTCGAAGACAATCTTCGAACGCCGAGCGGCGTCAGCTACATGCTCGAAGACCGCAAGATGATGATGCGGCTGTTCCCCGAACTGTTTTCGGCCCAGCGCATTGCGCCCATCGACCACTATCCCAACCTGCTGCTCGACACGCTGAAAAGCTCCAGCCCGATCGATAACCCGAGCGTGGTGGTGCTGACGCCGGGGCGCTTCAACAGTGCATTTTTCGAGCATGCGTTTCTGGCGCGGGAAATGGGCGTTGAGCTGGTGGAAGGTGCGGACCTGTTCGTGCGGGACGACAAGGTGTTCATGCGCACCACCGACGGACCAAAAGCCGTCGACGTGATTTACCGTCGTCTCGACGATGCCTTCCTCGATCCGCTGGCGTTCAACCCGGACTCGATGCTCGGCGTGCCGGGGCTGCTGTCGTCCTACCGCTCGGGCAATGTGGTGCTGGCGAATGCCATCGGCACCGGGGTGGCGGACGACAAGTCGGTGTATCCCTTTGTCACCGACATGATCCGCTTTTATCTGGATGAAGAGCCCATCCTGAAGAATGTGCCGACGTTCCAGTGCCGTAATCCTTCTGAACTTTCCCACGTGCTGGCCAATCTTCCAGATCTGGTGGTCAAGGAAACCCAGGGGTCCGGTGGCTACGGAATGTTGGTCGGGCCAGCGGCGACCGCAGCGGAAATCGAGTCGTTCCGCGCACGCATCAAGGCCAAGCCCCACGCGTACATCGCGCAGCCGACCTTGTCGCTGTCGACCTGTCCGACCTTTGTTGAAAACGGCATTGCTCCACGCCACATCGACTTGCGTCCGTTTGTGTTGTCTGGCCGGGAAACCCGGGTCGTGCCCGGTGGTTTGACCCGTGTCGCCCTGCGCGAAGGCTCTTTGGTGGTGAATTCCTCCCAGGGCGGCGGAACCAAGGACACCTGGGTAGTCGAGGATTGAAGGAAGCTTGCCATGTTAAGTAGAACTGCCTCGGATCTGTATTGGATGTCGCGTTACCTGGAGCGGGCGGAGAACCTCGCACGGATGCTCGACATCAGTTACTCCCTGTCACTGATGCCACAGGATGGCCGCGGTGACGGGTTGCACGAACTCGCGATGCCGCTGCTGATCACCGGCACCCTGGACGATTACCTCGAGCGCCACGGCGATCTGCATGCCGAACGCTTGCTGCATTTCTTCGCCCTGGACGCTGCCAACCCGGCGAGCATCTACAGCTGCCTGGGCGCGGCGCGGGCCAGTGCCCATGCGGTGCGTGGCCGAATCACCGCGGACATGTGGGAAAACATCAACGCCACCTGGCTGGAAATTCGCGGGATTGCCGATCAAGGTTTGAGTCGCTACGGCATGAGCCGTTTCTGTGAATGGATCAAGGAACGTTCCCACCTGTTTCGCGGCGCGTCCTACGGCACGATCATGCGCAACGATGCCTTCCGGTTCATTCGCCTGGGCACCTTCATCGAACGTGCGGACAACACGCTGCGCCTGCTCGACGCCCGATACGAAATGGCCGGTGATCAAGCTGAAGCCGTGAGCGACGGCACGGCTCACGCGTATTACCAGTGGAGCGCGCTGTTACGGGCCTTGTCGTCCTTCGAGGCCTACACCGAAATCTATCGTGATGCACCCGGTGCCCGGCACGTGGCCGAGTTGCTGTTGCTGCGTGCGGACGTTCCACGATCCCTGCGCGCCTGCACGGAAGAAATCGACCAGATTCTTGCCCAGTTACCCGGGGCCAACGGACGTCCCGCGCAACGCCTGGCCGCAGAAATGGATGCACGCCTGCGCTACACCGGCATCAATGAAATTCTCGACGAAGGCCTGCACGCCTGGCTGACCGAGTTCATCCCGCTGGTGCGCCAGTTGGGTAACGCCATACACACTTCTTACCTGGAGGCTGCATGAGACTTTCCATTAGCCACGAGACCACCTATCACTACGAAGATCAGGTGCGGGCGAGCATCCAGTACCTGCGGCTGACACCCCACGATAGCGAGCGGCAGCACGTGCTTAGCTGGCAACTTGACCTGCCGCGCCCGGTGCGTGCGCAACTCGATCCGTTCGGCAATATCCTGCACGTACTGACCATGGACGAGCCCCATGAAGCGATCATCATTGGCGCCCGTGGCCAGGTCGATATCGACGAGCTGCGGGAAGCCGAACACGAGAGTCAATCGGCGCTGCCGTTCCTGCGGTTCACGCGTTTGACCGAGCCTGACGAAGCCTTGCGCGCGTTCGCCGACAAAGAGTGCAAGAAGCGTCGGGATCGCACGGCGTTGATCGACCTGATGCATGGCTTGAACGCCTACATGACGTACACGCCGGGTTCTACTGAAGTCGACACCAGCGCTGCCAAGGCCTTCGCCGGACGTTCTGGCGTCTGCCAGGATCACACCCACGCCTTCCTCGCCTGCGCCCGTAGCCTGGGCATTCCGGCGCGTTATGTGTCGGGGTATCTGTACAGCGAGAACAGCGAGCACCTGGCCAGCCACGCTTGGGCGGAAGCCTGGCTGGATGACGCCTGGTACAGCTTCGACGTGACTAACGAGCTGGCGCGGCCAGAACGGCATTTGAAACTGGCGGTGGGTCTGGATTATCTGGACGCGTGCCCGGTACGCGGAATGCGCCGGGGCGGCGGGAGTGAACAGATGCACGCGAAGGTGTTTGTATCGCCGACGCCGATGCCGTTTATTTCGGTGCAAGAGCAGTAATTCCTGGCGCAATTGTCCGGTGCAACATACAACTCTATGTTCACCGACGATCCCTTGTAGGAGCTGCCGAGTGAAACGAGGCTGCGATCTTTTGATCTTGTTTTAAAGGTCGAGATCAAAAGATCGCAGCCTCGTTTCACTCGGCAGCTCCTACAGGAGAATGTGTTCTCCAGTAGGTGTCTGCTCACGAGGTAGCGGCCCGGGCAACCTGATTTCAGGGCTTAACCTTGCGCCCGGCCATGTGCTTCAAATACCCCACCAACATCTCCAGATCCCCGTCCGGCAGCACCTGCTCCGTAAACCCCGGCATCTTCGCCTGCGGCCACTGCCGCAAACTCTGCGGATCACGGATGTAGCGCTTCAGGAAATCAGCCCCGAAATACTCGGTAGGGTTAAACGGAATGTTCAGGTCCGGACCAAACTGCGAATCCCCGGCGCCGTTCAATCGATGACAGGCCAGGCAATTTTTCTGAAACAACGCAAACCCCTGGTTCACCGGGTCGTCCGCTTTCAACGCGGGATCAGGTAACAAGGCAGGGAAGCGCTCGGCCACAGGTGCCAGTTGTTTGATGCTTGCCACCTCGAATGGCCACTGTTCAGGGCTGATATTGCCGGCCTGCGGATCCGTCCAGACCAGATAAAACGGCCCCGCACTGTGCTTGCCCTCGGACAGCGCCGGCCAAGGCCTGGCCGGGTCTTCAATCGCCAGCCACGCCCTGGCACCCTTGTCATTGAGCAACGGCCCTGCGGCCAACTCAGCAGCGAACCCGTCCAGCGCCACGGCTTGCAGATGGTCGTCAGGCGTGATGCCGGTCAACAACGCCGCCAAGGGCACCGCGCGATAGGTCATTTCACGCTTGTAGGAAACGTCGTTGGCAATCGTGATGGTCTGGACGTTTGGGTGCTTGAGCAGCTCCTCGGTTTGCCAGGTGCGTTGGTTCGCGCCCAGCTGCAGTTCCAGCTGTGCGGCGAAGAGGGGCGTGCTGAGCAGCAAGGCCCCGAGCAGTAGAAGCGTTTTCAAAAGATCGCCGTCCATGTCGTGGGAGTGCCGCAAAGGTTGGCACACCCACGTCGGCCCGGGTACCGAGCCATTCACATTTTCATGAGGCGATAAAATAGTTGCGCCGTATTTTAAGAGCTTTCTAGCCAAGCACCTTGGTCAGGTTCGGCAAGATCAACAACAGCGTGGTGGCGAAAAGAATGAGACCGGCTTGACGTACTTTCGATTGTTTGAACATGGCTTGACCGCCTTTATTGTTATTTCCTGATGCCTGCCTGCATTGCTTCCATGACGGCAGAGCGATTCACTTCCTGTCTGACGAGCGCCTCGGCAAAACCCGACGACAACTTCGTACATGTTCACCTTAGGGCCCGCGTCACCCGTGGCTTAGATCCATTTCATATGGATATAGCGCCCAAGGCTTTTAAAAAGACATGAGGCGTATTGCCAGCTTCTTTGCCGCCCTTTTGCTAGACAGCTCGGTGACCTGAAACGGTTAATCCGGTAGCTCACTACCGTCCGTCTGAGCGTGTCCGTCAATCTCGCTGAGCGTTGTGGTCATTGAATCTGCGAGGGCTCGGCCTATGGTGAAGGCTTCTCAAAAATCAAAAGATCGGAAGATCTCAACAACAAGAAAAATGAGGACGTCATGACCGAAGCTTTGATTTTCGACGCGTTGCGCACGCCCCGGGGCAAGGGCAAGGCTGATGGCGCCTTGCACAGCGTCAAACCGGTGAACCTGGTGGCCGGGTTGCTGACGGCGTTGCAACAACGCACGTCCCTGGACACCAGTCAGGTCGACGACGTGGTTCTGGGCTGCGTGACGCCCATCGGCGATCAAGGCTCGGACATTGCCAAGACGGCGACACAGGTGGCGGACTGGGACGTGAGCGTCGCGGGTGTGCAGATCAACCGCTTCTGCGCATCGGGACTGGAGGCCGTGAACCTCGGCGCAATGAAAGTGCGTTCAGGTTTCGAAGACCTGGTGGTGGTCGGCGGCGTCGAGTCGATGTCCCGCGTACCGATGGGCAGCGACGGCGGCGCCTGGGCGCTGGACCCTGAGACCAACCTGCACAGCCACTTCACGCCGCAGGGTGTAGGGGCCGACCTGATCGCCACGCTCGAAGGCTTCAGCCGTCAGGATATCGACGCCTACGCGCTGCATTCGCAGCAGAAAGCTGCACGGGCGCGAGCTGACGGTTCCTTCAACAAGTCACTGGTGCCGGTGCGCGATCAGAACGGAATTATCCTGCTGGATCACGACGAATTCATTCGCGCCGAGTCGACGCTGGAAGGCTTGGGCAAGCTCAAGCCAAGCTTCGAAATGATGGGGCAAATGGGTTTCGATGCCACGGCGCTCAGGGTCTACAGCCACGTGGAGCGGATCAACCACGTGCACACGCCGGGCAACAGTTCCGGGATCGTTGATGGCGCCGCGCTGATGTTGATCGGGTCTGAAGCGAAGGGCAGGGCGCTGGGTTTGCAACCGCGGGCGCGAATTGTCGCCACGGCAGTCACCAGCACCGATCCCACGATCATGTTGACAGGACCCGCGCCGGCCACGCGCAAAGCCTTGGCCAAGGCCGGGTTGCGGGCCGAAGACATCGACCTGTTCGAGGTCAACGAGGCCTTCGCCTCCGTGGTATTGAAATTCATCAAGGACATGGCCATCGATCCGCAGAAGGTCAACGTCAACGGCGGTTCCATCGCCATGGGCCACCCCTTGGGCGCCACTGGCTGCGCGATTCTGGGCACCTTGCTCGATGAACTGGAAGCCCGGCACTTGCGCTATGGCCTCGCGACGCTGTGCGTCGGTGGCGGCATGGGCATTGCCACCATCATCGAACGCCTCTGAGCCCCGAATTCAAGGAAAATTGCCATGACCGAAGCCATCCGTTACGAAAAGGGCCAGGACCAGATCGTCGTCCTGACCATCGACATGCCGGGCCAGAGCGCCAACACCATGAACGCGGTTTATCGCGACGCCATGGCCGCCTGTGTCGCCCGATTGGTTGCTGAAAAAGACTCGATTGCCGGCGTCATCATCACCTCGGCCAAGAAAACGTTCTTCGCCGGTGGCGACCTCAATGAACTGATCAAGGTCGGCAAGCCCGAAGCCAAAGCTTTCTACGACATGGTACTGACCCTCAAAGGCCAGCTGCGCACCCTGGAAACCCTCGGCAAACCGGTGGTCGCCGCGATCAATGGCGCGGCCCTGGGTGGCGGCTGGGAAATCTGCCTGGCGTGTCATCACCGCGTCGCACTGGACAACTCTTCCGTACAACTCGGCTTACCAGAAGTCACTCTCGGCCTGCTGCCGGGTGGTGGCGGGGTGGTGCGTATGGTGCGCATGCTGGGGATCGAAAAGGCTTTGCCATATCTGCTCGAAGGCAAGAAAGTCCGGCCGCAACAGGCGTTGCAGGCCGGTTTGATCGACGAGTTGGCGACGGACAGTCACGAGTTGATGAGCAAGGCCCGCGCCTGGATTCTGGCCAATCCGGCCGTTGTGCAGCGCTGGGACGTAAAGGGCTACCAGATTCCCGGCGGCACGCCTTCCAATCCCAAAGTCGCGCAAATGCTGGCCATTGCGCCTTCGATCTTGCGCAGCAAAACCCAGGGCTGCCTGCCCGCCCCGGAAAAAATCCTCTGCGCGGCAGTCGAAGGGGCCCAGGTCGATTTCGACACGGCGCACTTGATCGAAACCCGCTACTTCACTGAATTGACCACCGGCCAGGTCTCGAAAAACCTGATCGGCACGTTCTGGTTCCAGCTCAACGAAATCAACGCCGGCGGCTCGCGACCTCAGGGATTCGCGCCTTACGTGACGAAAAAAGTCGGTGTGCTGGGTGCCGGGATGATGGGCGCCGGTATCGCCTTCGTCAGCGCCTCGGCGGGGATAGACGTGGTGCTCAAGGACATCACGCTGGCGGCGGCGCAGAAGGGCAAGGCTCACTCAGAAGCTTTGCTCGACAAGAAAGTCGCTCGCGGGCAGATGCTCCCCGAGCAACGGGAAGCGATTCTGGCGCGGATTCTACCGACGCAAAACGATGCTGATCTGGCCGGTTGCGACCTGATCATCGAAGCAGTGTTTGAGGACCGTGAGCTCAAGGCCAAGGTCTCCAGGACCGCGCAAGAAATCGTCGGCGTGGACGCGGTCATAGCCTCCAACACCTCGACCTTGCCCATCAGCGGCCTCGCCACCGCCGTTGCGGACCAGACGAAGTTTATCGGCCTGCATTTCTTCAGCCCGGTCGAAAAAATGCCCCTGGTGGAAATCATCAAAGGCCTCAATACCAGCGATGCAACCCTGGCACGCGGCTTCGATTTTGTCCTGCAAATCAAGAAAACCCCGATTGTAGTGAACGACAGTCGCGGCTTTTTCACCTCTCGCGTCTTCGGTACGTTTACCAACGAAGGCATCGCCATGCTCGGCGAAGGTGTCAGCGCGCCGATGATCGAAACCGAGGCGCGCAAGGCCGGCATGCCCGTCGGGCCGCTGGCGATCTCCGATGAGGTGTCCCTGAGCCTGATGAGCCATATTCGCCAGCAAACCGCCAAGGACCTGCAGGCCGAAGGGAAGCCGCTGGTCGAGCACCCGGCGTTCGCGGTGATCGACCTGTTGCTTAATGAATACAAGCGTCCGGGCAAAGCCGGGGGGGGTGGTTTCTATGAATACCCCGCCGGCGGACAGAAGCACCTGTGGCCAGAACTGAAAACCCGTTTCGAGAAAGCCGACGGGCAGATTTCACCCAAGGACGTGCGTGATCGGTTGTTGTTCGTGCAGGCCCTGGAAACGGTGCGTTGCGTGGAAGAGGGCGTGCTGACCTCCACGGCGGATGCCAACGTCGGTTCGGTCTTCGGTATCGGCTTCGCGGCATGGACCGGGGGCGCGCTGCAATTCATCAATCAGTACGGCGTGAAGGACTTCGTCGCCCGTGCGCAATACCTGGCCGAGGAGTACGGCGAGCGTTTCGCGCCACCGGCATTACTGCTGGAGAAGGCGGCGCAGGGAAGCACGTTCTAAGGGAGGATGACGCTTTCGGGGCTTGCCTTGTTGCCGTGTTTCGAGGCAGGCTCTGGGGTGTGCATTATTCCCATCACGTGTCAGGTATTTTTTATGTCGTTACGCATCTGCATTCTGGAAACCGACATCCTGCGTCCGGAACTGGTCGACCAATATCAGGGTTACGGGCAGATGTTCCAGCGTCTGTTCACGCAACAGCCTATCGCGGCCGACTTCACGGTCTACAACGTCATGCAGGGCGAATACCCCAGTGACGACCTGACCTTCGATGCCTATTTGGTAACGGGCAGCAAAGCCGACTCCTTCGGCACCGATCCGTGGATCGAAACCCTCAGGACCTATCTGCTGAACCGCTACGAGCGCGGCGACAAATTGCTGGGCGTGTGTTTCGGTCATCAGTTGCTGGCGCTGTTGCTGGGCGGCAAGAGCGAGCGAGCCACCCAAGGCTGGGGCGTCGGCACGCACAACTACAAACTGGCGGCCAAGGCGCCGTGGATGAGTCCGGTGGTGGAAGAGCTGACGTTGTTGATCAGTCACCAGGACCAGGTCACTGCGCTGCCGGAAAATGCCACCGTGATCGCGTCCAGCGACTTCTGCCCGTTTGCGGCGTACCACATCAACGATCAGGTGCTGTGCTTCCAGGGCCATCCGGAATTCATTCACGATTACTCCCGGGCCTTGCTGGATATCCGTCAGCAAGCGCTGGGCGAGCAGATTTATCAGAAAGGTGTGGCGAGTCTTGAGCATCAGCACCACGGTGCCACTGTGGCGGAATGGATGATGCGGTTTGTGGCGCACAAGCCTGAAGCCAAAGCGGTTTAAAGTGGCGTGAGCAGTTGTGGCGAGTCCCCTCGCCACACGGTTTTTTTAAAGCCAGCCCGATTTCTTGAAACTCGCCCACAAACTCACGCACCCCACGGCAATAAACCCCAACACCGCAAAATATCCGTAGTGCCAGGTCAGTTCCGGCATGTTCTGGAAGTTCATCCCGTAAATCCCGGCCACTGCCGTCGGAAACGCCAGGATCGCCGCCCACGCTGCGAACTTGCGTTGCACCACGCTTTGGCGCGACGCCTCCAGCAGCACCCCCACCTCGATCGTCTGACTGGCAATGTCCGCCAGGGTGGTCAGGTCTTCCATCTGTCGCGTGACGTGGATCTGCACATCGCGAAAATACGGGCGCATGTTCTTGTCGATGAACGGAAAACTCAGCTTCTGCAACTCCTCACCGATCTCCACCATCGGCGCAGCATAACGACGCAGGCGCAGGACATCGCGGCGAAGGCCGTGGAGCTTCTGGATGTCGCGTTCGTTCAGCGCACTGCACAACACGTTGCGCTCCAGCTCATCAATCTCGGCATGAATCGCTTCGCCCACGGGCTGATAGTTCTCGATCACAAAGTCGAGGATGGCGTAGAGGACGAAGTCCTCGCCATGCTCCAGCAGCAACGGGCGCGCTTCGCAACGCTGCCGGACATAAGCGTAGGACGCCGAGTGGCCGTTGCGTGCGGTGATGATGTAACCGTTGCCGGCAAAGATATGAGTCTCGATGAACTCGAGTTTCCCCTGATCATCACGGATGGGCGAATAGGTGACGATAAAGAGTGCATCGCCAAAGCTCTCAAGCTTCGGGCGGCTGTGTTTTTCCAGGGCATCTTCGATGGCCAGTTCGTGCAGATTGAACTGCCGTTGCAGGTTGGTCAGCTCCTGAGCGCTGGGCTCTTCAAGGCCGATCCAGACAAAGTGGTCAGGCTTTGCAGCCCAGGCTGCGCCTTCGTCCAGGGTGATATTGGTGACTTTCTTACCCGCGCTGTAAACCGCAGCAGCAACAACTCTACCCATGATGTTGGTTCACTTCTTATTGGCAGTCTTTTATTGGCAAATGGCCGTGGCAGGCAGTGATCAGCTTAGCCTTGTCTGCAGGTTGAGAGTCAGCAAAATCGGGAGAGTTCGCCGGCAAAAGAAAACCCGCACAGGGCGGGTTTGTTTTCAGGCAGCTTGCAGTTGCCGGTCCATCGAGGCGATGCACTCGCGCATCTGCTCCCGGCATTGAGCGATCAGCTGGGGCATGTCATCCAGGCTCATTCCCGCTGTAGGAATGGCCGGCAACGAGCGAATCAGAATCTTCCCACTGTTCCAGCGGTTCAATCGCATGTGTTTGACGTAACTGCTGACGCACACCGGAATGATCGGCACGCCGGCAGCGATCGCCATCTGGAACGCGCCTTTCTTGAACGGCAGCAGGTCTTCGCCCAGATTGCGCGTGCCTTCCGGAAACACCCAGATCGAGGTGTCCTTGTTTTGCAGGGTATGGGTAGTGGTCAGCATCGACTGACGCGCCTTATGCGCATTGCCGCGATCGATCAATACATTGCCGGCCAGCCAGAACAACTGACCGAACAGCGGTACCCACTTCAGGCTCTTCTTGCCGATACACACGGTGCGACGGGGCACCACGTTGCCGAGCACAAAAAGATCATAGTTGGACTGATGGTTGGCGATGATCACGCAACTGTCTTGCTTGTCCATCAGGGGGCCGACTTCCGCCTTCACCCGCAGGCGCAAAATGCACATGGCCGGCCACGCGTATAAACGCGCGCACAAGCGGCTGTTGTCCGGATTGAACGGGCGGCACACACCCAGAATCACACCCAGCACACCCGCCAGGATAAAGTGCAGGCCCATCAATAACATACGAAACACAAACAGCATCTACTGGCCCACCGAGACGAAAGGTGGCGCAGTGTACGGATGTGCACTCTATTCAGCAATTGCCGCTATAGAGGTAGGAGATAGGCGATGTTTGAGCGCATGTTTCCGACTTATAGGTCAGACGTGTTCTAGAGCAGTGGAAGGCTTTTCAACACAGCGTGTAAGAAAAAGCCCAACACGACGGTCGGGCTTTTCCATGGAGCAGCTTTGGACTTAACCCATATGCTCCTGATCGAGGACGATCGCGTTGTCCAGCGTCTCCAGCAAGGCCTTGCGCACCTTGAGCTTGGTGTTCTTGTGCGCGGTCATGTTGATCTTCTTCAACTGACGAGCTGCCGCCAGCGCGGTGGTCTGCAATTCATCCGCCGAGACCACCACGTCGAGGAAACCTGCATCAACCGCGCTCTGCGGATTGAACATCTCGCCATTGATGACCGAGCGATGGAACGCCGACTTACGCAGGCGATCACGAGCGAGTTCGATTCCAGCGTAGTGCATGGTCATGCCGATCTGCACTTCATTCAGACCGATGCTGAAGGCGCCTTCGACGCCGATGCGGTAATCCGCTGACAGCAGCAGGAACGCACCTTTAGCGACTGCATGCCCAGGGCACGCCACGATCACCGGGAAAGGGTGGGCCAACAGGCGACGGGCCAGTGTTGAACCTGCCGTCACCAGCGCCACGGCTTCTTTCGGACCCGACGTCATCACCTTCAAGTCATAACCGCCCGACAGAATGCCGGGTGTGCCGGTGATGATCACCACTGCGCGATCAGTCACGGCCTGATCCAGCGCAGCGTTGAACGCAGTAATCACGTCCGGCGAGATGGCATTGACCTTGCCATTGCTCAAGGTCAGGGTCGCGATACCGTCTTCGAGGTGGTAGGAAATCAACTCACTCATGACGCTATTCCTTGTATGAAAGTTGAAGCAGACGTTACCCACCGTCGCAGGCCAGGTAAAGCGCCGTGACTGACTCGCCAGTCACCCTTTACCCACGCGCCAGGCTTGGCCAGCCACACCCGGCAGACCTTCGCCTCTATATAGAAGGCCGTGCCGAGCCGGAGATTGGCAGGTTTGCCATGGTGTGCAGACAGCCGGAACCACTAAATCGCTAACCGCATGAAAATTCTGAAAAAAATATTTGCCATCGGAAAAGGTTTCGACTACATTAGCGCGCCTCGACAGACAGAACTTGTTTGAAGAGATACGGTGAAGTGTCCGAGTGGCTTAAGGAGCACGCCTGGAAAGTGTGTATACAAGAAATTGTATCGAGAGTTCGAATCTCTCCTTCACCGCCACATTAAGTAAACACAAACCCCTGATTTTCCTAGAGAAAGTCGGGGGTTTGTGGTTTCTGGCGTCTGAAAAAAGCCAATCGGAATGTTATGAAATTCTGGTCCGTTTTCCCGACGGTGTGAGCGTTCTGGAGCCAGTCCCCTCATCGTTAGTGGGTATTGGTGGGTTGTCCTTCATACAACTCGTTCGAGGGACTGCTTGCATGCGCCTGAATAAGCCCTGGAAGCTGCCAGACTCATCTAATCTTGCGTCCCTCTTCGTTCTCGACATGACCCGTAACAATGCAGATGTCGTTACCCCGTCAGCGCAGATACCATACCTCCTCGCGTGGCTGAGGCCTTCAGGCTAAACACGATTCGAATACCCTGTCCTGAATAAAGAGGTATTAAACGGTGAGAATTGCACTTGTGCTGCTGTTGAGCGCGCTGTCCATGCAGGCCATGGCGGCCACTATTGGTGAGCGCCTAACACCCTGGACCTTACAAGATCAGCACGACCAATCGTACACCCTGGACGAAAAAACCCACGTCTTGCTGGTAGCTCGAAGTATGGACGGCTCCAAGATGGTGAAGGCTGCATTGGAAAATCAACCTAAAGGCTATATGGAAGCACGTAACGTCATCTTCCTCGCTGATGTGCAGCGAATGCCTTCGTTGATCGGCAAGTTCATTGCGATTCCGTCCATGCGTAATTACAGCTACCGTGTCGTGCTCGACCGCGATGGCAGTGTTGCAGCTAATTACCCTGGAGCTGAAGACAAGGTACTTTGGCTGCAGCTTGAAAACGGTACCCTGGTGGCACAGAAGGCATTTGCCAATGCTGATGAACTGCGTGCCGCGTTGGAAAAGCTGCCGACTCAATGATTTGGTTGATCTTTACTTGGGCGAGGGTGGAGAGGGGATGGAATCCAGCGGAGTGCTTGTGTAATCCGAGGGCCTGTTTCCATGGAGTGTGGTGGCTGGGGCGCTGATTGAAAGGCGGGGCATTGGACGCTCGGCTGGCGCTGTTGCCATCGGCGAAGGATGCGCTGATATCGCGCCGTGATGCGCAAGTACTGCTCGAATGGATAAATCAGACCGAATTGGAAGGCGTGGTGGTGCAGTCGTTGACCCTTGATGAACGCGATCAGCGTCTCGAAGCGCAACGGGTCGTTCAGTCGGCCGCTGATTTATGAATAGTTTGTGAGTCGGGACTTACGTACGCCTTTTCGCTTTAGACTTATTGCAAATTCATCGAACGGACTCGACCTCATGCCCAACGCTTTTGCCTCATACCCTGTTATCAAATCAGCGGCCGCTCTGTTGATTTCCGTTCTTTCGTCGATCGCCAATGCCTCCACGCCGCCAGCGTTCCCTGACGCCGCAGCCAGCGACCCCGCAAAACTGGGCTGGATGGTCGGCTCACCCCCTCCCGCCGATCGCACGGTGCGTTTCGAAGATGGCAGCTATTTCCAGTTCCCGGCGATGCGCTGGAGCGTCTCGAACTTTCGACAGCTGATGCCCACGATCAACGTTTCCCGCGGCCTTGGCGCGCCTGTTGCGCTGGAAAGCGCGCTGCGCAAGGACATCGACGCGATCAGCTTTACGCCGCTGGGCGCAAAGGAGCCGATGACCTGGGAGCAATCCCTTGCTGCCACTTACACCGACGGCATTGTGGTGATGCACCGTGGGAAAATGGTCTACGAGCGTTACTTTGGCGTCCTTAAACCGGACGGTCAGCACGCCGCGATGTCGGTGACCAAGTCGGTAGTCGGCACCTTGGGCGCCATGCTGGTCGCAGAAGGCCAGATCGACCCCAACAAGCGTGTGGCCGAGTATGTGCCCGAGTTGGCGAGTTCTGCGTTTGGTAACGCCACGGTGCGCCAGGTGCTCGACATGACCACGGGCCTCAAGTACAGCGAGGACTATGCCGATCCGAATGCGGAGGTCTGGGCCCATGCAAACGCCGGGAGTCCGTTGCCCAAACCCAAGGATTACAGCGGCCCGAGAAGTTACTACGAGTTCTTGCAGACGGTAAAACCGCAGGGCGAACACGGTGAGGCCTTCGCGTACAAGACCATCAACACCGACGTTCTGGGGTGGGTAATCGCTCGGGTGACCGGGCGTAACGTCGCGCAGTTAATGTCGGAACGGATCTGGAGTCGCCTGGGAGCGGAGCAGGATGCGTATTTCACCGTGGACTCAATCGGGACGCCGTTCGCCGGTGGTGGTTTGAATACTGGATTGCGAGACCTGGCCCGCTTCGGCGAGATGCTGCGCAATGACGGTCGGTTTAACGGGCAGCAGATCGTGCCCAAGGCGGTGGTCGAGGACATCCGTCGTGGAGCCGATAAACAGGCTTTCGCCAAGGCGGGATATGACCTGCTGAAAGGCTGGAGCTATCGCTCGATGTGGTGGGTAACGGACAAGGAGGGCGGTGCATTCATGGCGCGAGGCGTCTATGGGCAGCGCATCTATGTGGACCCGAAGGACGAGCTGGTGATCGTTCGCTATGCCTCCCATCCCGTGGCGGCTAACTCGGCGAATGATCCGGTGACGTTGCCAGCATTCGAGGCGCTGGCTCGACATTTGTCCAAATAAAAAAGCGGTCCATTCGTCGGGCATGTAGCCATCTGAATGACAGGTCCAGTAATGACCGGCTAGTCTCAAAATACTTGGTGGTCGATATTTTTCGGGCAAATAGGGCTTGCCGGTGTCGATCCCGCTTTTGAAGGGGCGAGAAGATGACTGAACCGTATATCGAAGACGACGGGTCCGAGTTTCCGATCAACAATTGCGTGCAGTGTGGCCAGACGGAGTACGTAGCGAGCTTTGGTGAAGATCAGATCAAAGTCGGCAAGATGAAAGCCATGGTGCGGCCCGGGCCTAAAGCCAAGTTTTTACCCAAGGTAGCGGCACCGTCCAGGAAGTAAGCAACCCTTCGTCAAACCCCGTCATCGAACGGGGTTTTTTATAACTTAAGAAAATGTCACAGAGCGTGTTTCAGCCAGGATCTTTCACAAACTTTTCACACGACCCTACGTACTCTCAGCTCATCCGTTAGAAAGCAACACCTGGCCCGTTCCCCAGCGGGCTTTTTTTTGCCTGTCATAAAACCTTTTCAAAAAATGCTGTCCAACCGTCGCCTATTTCGAAGAACGGAGGATATGTGTGGACGTTTCCTCCGCTGAGGCATTCAATGCCCGGCTTTCGGTTCCCCCCCTATTTTTTGAGGTTTTCGTCATGCGTTTAACACTGCCCGCTCTGGTTCTGGGTCTTTTGGTTGCTCAAGGCGCAATGGCGGCCGGTGACGGCACCGCTGCAATCGGTGGTGGTCTGGGCGGCGCACTGGGCAACGTGGTTGGCCAAAGCATGGGCGGCAGCACCGGCGCAGCTATTGGTGCGGGTGTTGCAGGCGCAGCCGGTAGTGCCGTTGCTGCACGTAAAGGCAGCCGCACCAAAGCGGCCATTGG
>NZ_WFGV02000070.1 GCF_010095445.2 Pseudomonas sp. TNT3 | reverse complement strand
CGAGTGGAGGTGTTCATCTGGGGGGCAGGCGCGAAGCGCCGTGCGGCGAAGCCGCACACATCGAGAGGAGGTCGTCGCGAAGCAGACCGTAGGCGATGCCCCCAGATGGACACCGGAGCGAGGGAACGCCGAGCTTTAGCGAGGTGCCGTACGCTTGGGGCGAGCCTTTTTTTGCTTACTTTTTTTTGGCGTTTGAAAAAAAAGTGAGTCGCCGTCAGGCGAAACCCTAAGTGGCCGTTACCGCAGCAATGGATATGTACACCTGCAAAAAAGGTCAGCTGCCAGGCCGCCATCGCTGGCAAGCCAGCTCCCACAGGGGTCGGGGTACATCCGCAAAAAATGGGTCGGCCGTCAGGCCGCTCTCGCTGGCAGGCCTGCTCCCACAGGAATCGGGGTACATCCGCAAGAGCCAGGTTAGCTGCCAGGCCGCCATCGCGAGCAGGCTCACTCCTACATGGGGATCGCAGACAGACCAGGAGCCAGGTCGGCCCGAAGGCCGCCTCGGCTCACTCATCCTCACCCTCCGGCGCCACCCGGTTCTGCGACAAATACCGATCCAGCGTCTCATTCTGCGGCGGCACCGAATTATCCCCCACCACCTGCCACATCTTGCGTTCAATCCCCTGCGCCAGCAAATGCCCGACCGCCGCCTCGATCGCCGACAACACACACAACTGCGCCGGCTCGTTCGTGGTGTAACCCACCTCCGCCTCAAGCAACTTCTTGAACTCGATAAACTTGAACACCCCGGCACTGCGCGCTACCGAATAAATGGTCTTGCTGGTCATCACATTCGCCAGCACCTGCCCACTGCGCACATCCACCGCCCGCAAATTCACCGTCACCTGATCCACCCGATACTCCCGGGAAATGTCGATACCCAGATAACGCGCCCCTTCCCCGCCGCTGCGCACGTTGGTGTCGTACGCAATGATCCCGCCCTCGAGCATCATGTTCGCCGCCTGCAGCGGTGGCAGTTCAGCCTGAATGTTCACCGGCGTATTCGGTTTCTTCTGCGACGCGCGAATGATCTTGCGCTCGGTCAGCAGGTTCTGCAGCCCTTCACGCTCCAGCACCACGAACCAGCCACTGGCCTGCATCGCATCCATCAGCATGCTCGCCGCACCCTGGGTCACGCTGGTCGAGAACGAGCTGGCCGGCGTCGGCTTGTATTGCCCGGTCTGATCACGGAACCCATACACCACCGCCATCAACCGACCTTTTGGCCGTGGCATGTTCAGCAAGTCGTAATACGTTGACGCCCTGGGGGTCAGGGTCGGGGTTTCGGTGTCCTGCTCAGCCGACATCGGCTCACGCAGACTGCACCCCTGTAAGGCCGCCAACAGCATCCCTAGCACGATTATTTTTTTCATGTCCGTCACTCCCCATCGACCCGCAGCTCCCTCAAGGAGCCAGGCCATTCACCTGGATTTCCGAAATTTCGCCGGTCGCTCGGTCGGTCACTTCGATAGTCAGTGCGCCAGAGTCGTCGACAACGTTGACGATGAATGCGTCGGTGGACAGGCTCCCGGTATTGCCAGTGGAGATGTTGTCCAGCAACTGCCCCAACAGCCGCGATTGCAACTGGCTGCTGAAACGTTCGAGGGCCGAGGTCCCGGCGATCGAGGTGCGATCTTTCAGGTCGGGATCGTCGTAGTCGTTCTGCGCCTGGGCATTGTTCAGCAGCCAGGTGCCGTTCAGCGGGTTGCCGCCAAACGAGGGGTTGATCGGTGTGTAGACCAACTCGGTCGCCTGGACCAGGCCGCCACTTCCAAGGCAGAGCAACCACATGGCGGTGCGCTGCGAAAACGTCTTCGTCTTCATAATTCGTCCCTCTCAAGGTCCGTGGTGTCTTGCAACAAGGCTTCCAGCTTGCGCTGGACAATCTGCCCGCGAACCCAGTCGGCGGCGTTGTACGCGTCGTCCTTGAGGTCCACGGTGTTGGGCGGCAGGAACCGCCGATAAACCAGGCGCTGCTGATACTCCACGGTGACCAGGCTGCCCCAGCGTGCCGAGGGTCGTTCACGTACCACCAGGTTGAAATCCATCGGGCTGGTGGCGCGCAGGCGCTCACTGAACGAGTAGTAAAAGTCGTGGCCAATGTGCGAAATCGTGTCGTCGACGATGAAGCCCAGCATTTCGTCCTCTTCCGCGGCTTGGGCAAACGGCATCACCAGCACCAGGCTCAAGGCAGCCAGCCATGCGCGGTTCATGGCTGCAGCGCCTGAGGCTGCGCGGACTGGCCTTTGACCGGTCCGTTGGTGCCTTCGAGGAAGGCTTTCTCGGCCACGAACTGCCAGTCCTTGTAGCTCGCCATGCCGTTGAAATCCGCCCACTGACTGGGGAAATCCACCTGCTTGAGCGGCTTCTCGGTAGAGGGGCTGTTGATGCCGGTGATGCGCCCGTCAAAACCCCGCTGCAGGTTCCATTCGCCGCCACCGATCGGGTCCGGGTACAGCTGGCGGATATGGTGTTTAGGCGTCGGAAAACGCTGGTCCTGCAACAGGTCTTCAAGCTCTTTGGGGTACTGGGCCAGGCCTGGCGAACTGCGGTAATAGCTGCGCAATGCCTGGGCGTATTGAGTCCCGACCCACAGCAATTGTTTTTCACGGTCCCGGCGTGACGCGGTCGACCACAGCTCGCCGGCACTGGCCAGGCCCATGCCCATGACCGTGATCAGAAACAGCACGCCCAGGTAGGTGAAGCCGTCTTCGCCCGAAGGCCTACCACTCGGAATAAAGGCTGCCATCACGCGCCCTCCCTGTGGCTCCGCTTTTGATATCCGCCACGCCGCCCGCCACTCCGTCGGGTGGTGCGACCATGACCCAGGTGTCCTTGCGTTCGGCGATCGGGTCCATCGGCGGGTTGCGCAGGTAGCGCTGCTCCACCAGTTGGTCGATGGAATCGGGGTAGCGCCCGGTGTCGCCGTAGTAGTGATCCAGGGCTTCGCGCATCGACGACAGGCTCTGGCGCAAGGTGGTCTCTTTCGATGTCTCGAGGCTGTTGAAATAGCGCGGCAAGGCAATGGTCATCAGGGTGGCGATGATTGCCATGACCACCATCAATTCCAGCAAGGTAAAACCTTTTTGCCGATGCATAAGCTCACCACTCCCGGTAGGCGACGCCGTTGAGTCCTTTGCCACGGACCTTGGAGTAAACGTCAAAGACGTCCTCGCCTTCCCGTGGGTTCTCAGCCGAACTGTCATAGGAACGCAGCCCCCAACCGCCCTCGTCGTCACGCTTGGCCGTGGCCAGCGGGTCGTGGGGAACGCGCCGTAAAAAATAGAACTTGGCGCCCTTGGCACTGCGCACATCACGCACGCCGTCCACCAGCACTTTGAGGTTCGGCGGGTAGCCGCTGCTGTTCAGCGACTTCTCGATGTAACCGGCATCGAACGCACGTTTGTAGGCGTCGATGGCATCGCGTATCTGGTACAGCGCCGTGCGCAGCTCCTGCTCTTTACCCCGGCGCACCACGGTCTCGGTCAGCGGCGCGGCCATGCCGGCCAACAGGCCGATCAGGGACAGCGTCACCACGACTTCGATCAGGGTAAAACCGCGTTGCGAGGCGTTCATGATCAAGGCTTCTCGACAGTGACATGAGGGGTGGTGGAAGCGACCGGCGTGATCATGGTTCCGGTGCGGATCGCCGTGTCCATCGACCGGTCCGGTGCCTGAATGTGCATGCTGGTTTCAGTGCCGGTCGGGAACTCCATGTCAGACGGGCTCTGGTACGGCAGGTTGCGCACGATCCGCGGGGTGATCGACAGCACCAGTTCCGATTTGCTGACGTCGTCCCGATTGCTGCCGAACAAACGGCCCAGCCCCGGAATGTCGCCCAGGCCCGGAATCTTGTTGCCGTTGCTGCCGTGGTCGTTACGCACCAGCCCGGCGAGGATCTGCGTTTCGCCGTCGTGCAGGCGCAGGGTGGTCTGGGCATTACGGGTATCGACCTGAACTGGAATCGTGCCCTGGCGGGTCGGTTCCAGCGGCGTGGCGTTACTCACTTCCAGGGCGATCTTGATCGCCACTTCGTTGTTCAGGTGCACGATGGGCTGCACTTCGAGCTTCAGACCGACGTCCAGGTAAGTCACGCTTTCGGTGATCACCGGGCCCTGCGTCGACGGCACCGAGGTGGCGCTGATGATGGGCACGCGCTGACCGATGTGAATACGCGCCTGCTCGCGGTTGCTCACCCGAATCACCGGGCTGGCCAGGGTGTTGATGTCCTTGTCCTGGGCGTTGATCTTGGCTTGTGGCGAGGGCGAGATCGAGATCCGGCTGGAGTTGATGCCTTTGAGCTGATCGAGCACCGACACCGGTCCACCATCGCTGGTGAGCACGCCAAACGTGTTGGGCCACTGCAGGCCGAGGTCGAGAATGCGTTGGCGGGCGACTTCCATCACCTCCACTTCCAGCACCACTTCCGGGTTGGACTGATCCTGGGATTGCAGAAGTTTCTCGGCCATGCGGATGGCGTCTTCGCTGTCGCGCATGGTCAGGGTATTGAGGCGTTCATCGACAAACACATCGCGGGTCTTGAGCATGGTCTTGATCATGTTCAGCGCGGTGTTGGCGTCGATGCTGGTCAGGTAGAACGTGCGCATCACCAGCTCTTGATAATCCTTGAGCTTCTGCGGCGAATCCGGGTAGATCAGCAGGGTGTTTTCGTTCACCACTTTCTGGTGCAACTGGTTCTGTTGCAGCAGCAGCGCCACGGCGTCTTCGATGCGCACGTCACGCACGAAGATGGTGGCTTTCATGTCCGGACGCAGGTCCTTGTCGAAGATGAAATTCAGCCCGGCTACCTGGGACAGCACTTCGAAAATGGTTTTCAGGTTGGCATCGCGAAACTCCAGGGTGACGGGCCGATCGAGGCGCGTACGCAGCTGTGGGTACTGCACCACGTTGCGGCTCTGCACCAGGCGGATGCTGCTGAGCAGCTCCAGTGCGCCGTCATTTTTCGGGTCCAGTTCGAGGATCTGTTTAACCTGGCGGTCGGCTGCATAAATGTCGCCACGGCGCAGGTCACCACGGGCCAGTTCAAGCTTTTCGTCCTGGCTACGCATGTGTTCGAGCTGGCTCAGGGACTCCTGGGCGCGACGGTTGTTCGGCTCAATGGTCAACACCCGGCCATAGCCCATGCGCGCCGAGGCAAAGTCACGCTGGGCGCGGTCCATGTCCGCCTGGGTCAGCAAGGCCGTCACTGCGCGCGCACGGCCGCTGTTCAGGGCCAGGTGCAGCTCGGTGTCGCGTGGGTTCTCACGCAGGCCTTCCTCGATGCGGGCCAGACCGGCTTCGTATTGTCCCGACTCCATCAGGTCGGAGGCCTCTTGTTTGGCGACTTGCGCGGAACTGCACGCAGCCAGCCCTGCACACAGGCAGACAAGGCTTATCAGCAAACGGGATCGGTTCATTGCGTGCTCCCCACAGACAGCGTCTGAGACAAATGCAAAGGCAGGTAAACGAAGCTCAGTTCCACGTCGGAAATGCCTTCGATCCGCCACGTTTCGTCGATCACGTCCCCTTTGCGCACGACGTATATTTTTTCGCCGTTCTGCAAAAACACTTGCAGGTCGGATTGGTCATCCAGCCTTCCCACGAACTGGAAAGGCATGGCCGGTGCGCTAGGGGCTTGCACCACCGGAGTGACGTTGACAGGTTGTTCGATGACGACGGCCAGGGTCGGCGCCGCCTTCCAGCTGCGGGCGGCAAACAGGTCGCCTGCCGGGCTGAGGTCCTTGATTTCCACTGCTTTACCCGGAGTTGATGCGGCCGCCGGCAACGCGCCGCGAACCGTGCTTTTGGCCGGGGTGGCCACGACAGCGACCGACTCGTCGCCCTCGTCCGCCGGCGTGAAGTAATCAGGCCCCCAGGTCAGCGCTGCCGCCACACCGAAGAACACCACCCAACCCACTGCGCGTTTGGTATTCATCATGACCTCGACAGGTAAAGGGTCATGCGGATCCGGCCGGTCAGGTCGGCGTCGGCGATTTTCTTGCGCTGGAACTCCACGTCTTCCACCACCACGGCCGGCAACTGGCCGAGCAAGGCGTGCAGGAAACGCCGCAGTTGCGGGTAGCTACCGCGTACCGGCAGCAGGATCTGATAGCGGGCCAGGTGCGTCTTGGGGTCGATGCCCAGGGAATATTCACCCCGCGCCAGGGTGATGCGTTCCTGGGCGGCCAAGGCGTAGATCTTGTCGATGGCGACGGTCGCCTGAGGCTGTGACGGCAGCTTGCTGCGGAAGTCGTCGAGCTGACGCTGTGGCAGCACCGGCGCGGCAATGCTGCCTTCTTCGACCTTGGCCAGGTATTCGCCGGCTTCGCGGGTCTGCTGGCTGAGCTGTTGCAACGACTGCCAGTCCGGCATCAGGCCCGCCAAGCCATAGACCAGTGCCAGCAGCACCAGCGCCAGCCCGGCCAGACCGGGCACACCCAGCCCTTGCAGGTATTCGTGAACGATCAATTTAGGGATTTGCATCGCCAATCTCCCAGGTAGCCGACAGGTTGAATTGCACCGGGTGTTCCGGCACGTTGGCGACGATTTCGTGGCTGAGCAGCGACACATCGGAGAGCTCGTCGCTGGCTTCGAGGCGGCGGTGGAAGTCGAGCATTGCGTCCAGATCCCGCGCTTCGGCGCTGATGCGCACCTGGCCTTTGCGGGCGTCCGGCGTCAGGGTCAGCAGCGCAATGTTGTCCCGGGGCAGGCTTTCAAGGGTGGCGAACAGGCGTTCCCACGGCCGGCGCAGTTGCTGGGAGACCTTGCGCATTTCAGCCAGGTTTTGTGCCTGTTCGCGGGTTTCGGCCGGGGTCAGGCCGACCTTGCCGCCGGTGTCGCCGGTCAGCACGCGCTGGGTGGTTTGCAGGTGACCTTGCTGTTGCGCGGCCTGGGCGCTGACGTGTTGTTGAACCACGACACAGGCCAGGGTCAGTACCACACCGCCGGCCAGCAGGCTCCAGCCCAAAGGGCCCGAGCGGCGACGCGGCTGGAAGTCGAGCATCAGGGCGCGCATGTCAGGCCACCGCCCGGGACATGACGTACAGGCTATCGCGTACGGCTGTCCGGTCCTCTTCAAGGGTGCGCAGGTGCACACCGGGTACGTCGGGGTGTGAATCGAGGCGCGCCGGGGCATGCAGGTAAACGTTCAGCGGACGTTCGCTGGTGGACGCTTGCAGCTGGCTTTCACGACCGATCAATGCGCTCAGTGCAGTGTCGCTGTCACTGCTGCCCACCGAACGCACCGAAGTCCAGCGCCCTTCCCGCGCCACCAGCAGCACACTGCGCACCGGCTCGGCGACCACGAAGAGGAAGTCGCCGGCGTCCAGGCTTTTATCGAAGTGATTGAACGCCGCCATCAGGTACGGTTGCACGGAACGCAGGCGCAACCCACGGCCGCTGGCCATCGTGCGCAGACGCTCCAGCAAGTCCTGCGGCAATGCGGCGGCAATGCGGTCGTAGCCTGCCGGTTCAGCCGACAACACCAGGTTCCAGGGTTGTGTCGGCACGCCGAACAGGTCTTCAAAGCACAGCTGGGCGAACCCTTGCAGCTCGGCGGGGCTGCTGATTTGATCGCTCCAGGGCACCAGGCAGAAACGGCTGAAGTGCCCGGAGACGACCACGCTCAACTGCGCACCGGCAGGGGCATGTTCGCCTAGCAGACGGTCGAGGGTTTCCAGGGCGACGGCCCAGGCATGGAAGCCTTCGTCGATAAAACCGACGCTGCCCAGCCACAGGGTTTCGTTGCCACGGCGCTGGCCCAGACCGACACCACTGGCGCCGAGCACGGCGACAAAACGATCACGAGACAAAAGTGACACGATTGATCTCCTCGAGCGTGGTACGCCCTTCCTGCACCAGTTCCAGAGCTGACTCGCGCAGCAGGCGCAAGCCACGTTTGCACGCGTGGGCCTTGATTTTCGAAATCGGTTGGCGCTCGACGATCATCTGCCGCAGCTCGTCGTCCAGGTGCAGCAGCTCGGCAATCGCCGTGCGTCCGCGGTACCCGGTGCCACGGCAGTTGCCGCAACCCTTGCCATGGACGAAGTGGAAATCGCTGACCTGTTGCGGGTCGAGCCCGGAGAGGTGCAGCTCGTCATCGGTCGGGTGATGCGGTGCGCTGCAGCTGGCGCAGACCAGGCGGATCAGGCGCTGGGCCAGCACTGCGTTGAGCGCCGAGACGAGGCTGTAGGGGTCGATTTCCATCTGGGTGAAGCGGCCAATGACGTCGAACACGTTGTTGGCGTGAATGGTGGTGAACACCAGGTGCCCGGTGAGTGCCGACTGCACGGCGATTTGTGCGGTGTCGGGGTCACGGATTTCACCGACCATGATCTTGTCCGGGTCGTGGCGCAGGATCGAGCGCAAACCGCGAGCGAAGGTCAGGCCTTTTTTCTCGTTGACCGGGATTTGCAGAACGCCCGGCAACTGATACTCGACCGGGTCTTCGATGGTGATGATCTTGTCCACGCCGTGGTTGATCTCGGTGATCATGGCGTAGAGGGTGGTGGTTTTACCGCTGCCGGTCGGGCCGGTCACCAGCACCATGCCGTAGGGTTCGGCCGCGAGACGACGGAGCTGGCGCAGGGTTTCATCTTCGAAGCCCAGGGCTTGCAATTGCACGCCGCTGACCTTGTCGGCCAGGTCCTGTTTGTCCAGCACCCGCAGCACCGCGTCTTCACCAAAAATGCTCGGCATGATCGACACCCGAAAGTCGATCTGACGGCCACTGATGCCGATCTTGAAGCGACCGTCCTGGGGCACGCGCTTTTCGCCGATGTCCAGTTCGGCCATGACCTTGACCCGGGAAATCACCTGCTCGGCGAACTCGCTGCCCTGGATCTTGCTGATGTTGTTGAGCACGCCATCGATGCGGTACTTGATCACCAGGCCGCTGCCGGTGGTGCCCAGGTGAATGTCGCTGGCGTGCATTTTCAGGGCGTCGTACAGGGTCGAGTTGACCAGCTTGACCACGACACTGGCGTCTTCGCTGATGCTGGTCAGGGACAGGCTTTGCAGCTTGTCGGTTTCAACCCCACCCTCTGCCTGGGCGTTGAGCGATTCCACGGCATGGAAGCTTTCTTCGTGACGCGCCAGGTAGGCTTTCAGGTCATCGGCATGCACCAGGTACAGCGGTGCGCCGTGCAGGCAGTCATCGATCCAGGCCAGGCGCGCGGTGTCGAAGGGGTCGGCGAAGACGCCGATGACCGCTTCGTCGTGACGCAGCAGGATGAATTCGCGCTTGAGGCATTGAGCCAGGGTGACCCGGTCGAACACCGGGGTGGCTTGAAACAGGGTGTCGGTGTCGAGCACCGGGTAATGCAGGGTGGCGCCAAGGCACTCGATGAAAGCCATGGGGGCCAGTTCGCAGAGTACCCCGAGGGCTTCGAGGACCCGCTCGCCGGAGGTGGCCGCCCGGGACCGGGCCTGGGCCAGTTGCTCACTGGAAAAACGAGACGGTACACAATCCAACAGCGCCGGTTCTACGGCAAGGGATAGACGGTCCATGGCATGCTCTCCAACGCCGGGGGCTTTGAGCCCTGTCGACGCGGCGAGCAGTTACGGTGGGGGCCGGAACGTCTTGTCGCGCCACTACTCCCCGGTGAGCAATTGTTCGTCGTCTGGTGCCATGGAGGCCGATGTTCGTCGGCGATCTGCCAGCACCCAACTGCCGTCGTACAACTGCAGCGGGAAACTCTCGGTTCTGCTCTGGCGTCGTTCGACGAATCCTTCAGCGGTACTCGCTTCGCGCTTCATCCCTAAAAGGTCACACACGGCACGGGCCAATTCCGCCAACGGAAACGGTTTGAACAGGATATGACTGACTCCCAGTTGCCGGGCCCGCTCACAGACTTCAGCGGTTGGGTGCCCTGTGATCAGTACAAAATGACACTTCCTGTTCTGGCGGACAGCATCGAGAACGTCGAAACCTTCCATATCGGGCAAGCGGTAATCGAACACCATCACGTCGGGAGCAAATACAGCGGCTTCGCCGATGGCCTTGGCACCTTCGTGTGCTATCCGGACTTCCAGCCCTTGCGCCTGCAGATAATCCTGGAGGTTTTGTGCAAGCAGCTGTTCGTCTTCAACAACCAGTACTTTGTTTAACAAGGTGGACTCCTTGTAACCGCAGGTCCGAGTGAGCCTGGTGGAGTGCGCGCCTTACTGAGGCTAACGCACACTTCATGCCAGGCTGAGCGCCGGTGTTTTTACCACTGCATGTCGTTGATATGTATAAAAAATCATTTTCGCCCAAGTACCCCACCCCCCAAAGGCGGGGGAAGCGCACGGATGTACCCTGAAGCTTTGCCCCACTATTGGGGAACAATCTTCAATCGTCCTCAATCCGTTCGATTCGATTGCTTGACCGAAGTTGGGCCAAGGCCTGAAGGCGCGCCTGGGTCTGTTGCTGTCGGGCAAGGTACGCCCTGACCATTTCAAGCCCTTGCTCCTGTGTGACATCGGCCGCCTCCTGGTGGTTCTGTAAATAAATCAGGTGCCACCCAACGGCGGTGCGCACCGGCTCACTGATCTCACCTGTGGCCATCGTAAAAGCTGTCGCTTCGAATTCCGGCAACATCCGGCCCCGAGGAAAGTAACCCAGCTCCCCGCCCGCGCTGGCGGAGTCATCCTCGGAACTGCTCCTGGCAACACTGGCAAAATCTGCACCTTGAGTGATCTTCACTCGCATCTCTAATAAGCGTAGTCGCGCGGCTTCAATTGTGGCGGCATCGGCACCTTGCGGCACTTTGACCAGAATATGCCGGGCCTGGACTTCCTCTGGGCGGCTCATTTCTGCGCGATGTTCTTCATAAAAGGCACGGACCTGCTGTTCGTCCGGCACGTCGACTTTAGTGAGCTCGGCGTACACCTGTTGGGCCGCCAATTCGCGACGGGTGTACTCGGTAAAACCGGCTTCGTCGAAACCGGCATCATTCAATCGGCGGACGAACACCTCGGTGCCGCCCATAGCCTCGCGGGTTTGATCGATCTGATTTTTGACAACGGCATCGCTGATCACCACCCCGCGTTTCACCGCCTCTTGCCAGAGCAATTCCTTGTCGATCAACGCGTCCAGCGCCTTGCGCCGCAACTGCTTGTAGGCCGTGGGGTTGCGAATACTGCCGACTGCCCGCCCCTGATCTTCCAGGTATTCGACGAAAAAACGCTCCAGACGAAACTCGGAAATCTCCTCGCCGTTGACCCGCGCAGCGGCCGGGCCATTGCTGCTGAAGGCGACGGGCGCCCACAGGCTCATCAGGATCAACCAGGTGTTGAGTTTCATGTCGACCTCCAGTCAGGGCATCGCGGTAATGGGTTTGTACGGGGCGACCAGATAGAAGCGCTGGTCGGTCAGGTCCACCGTGACGACATGGGCGCCACTCAAGCCCAGGCGACGGCCCGGGCCGAAACTGATCAGAGGGGTCAGCCCGGTATCGAAGTCGTGCAGGCCTTCCAGCGCGTTGATGAGTTTCTCGCGGCTGGCGTCGCGCCCGGTCTGCTTCATGCCTTCGCTGAACAGCAGCATCGAGCTGAAAACGCTTACTTGCAGCACCGCGTGCTGGCCGCCCAGGCCTTGGGTTTCGCGCACCCTGGACAGGGCCAGGCGTCCGGCCCGCGTCCAGTCGCTGGGCACGAACGGATAAGCGAGGAACACCCGTCGGGAAAAGCTGCTGGGCACCTGGAACAAGTCCCCGGCCACCTGGTTCGAAGCGGCGAACAAATACGGCACCTGCCCCGCGGTCTGCAAGCGCTCGGCGAGGCGTCTGAACCCGCCACCGCTGCCCAGGTAGAACACCGAACGCGAACCCAATGGCAGATCGTCCCGCGCCGGGTCATAGACCTGCAGATGGACGTTCTGCCACGCGTGGTCCTGCAAATACTGGCCGAGGGTTTGCGCCGCCAGACGCTGATTGGGTTCGTCTGGATAGGTGATCAGCGTCGGTCCTTGCAGTACGCGCAAACCGCCGGTGGCGTAATCCGCCAGCGCGATCATTTGCTCGCGCAAACCCGGCAACGGCTCGAAGATCTGCCGGCTGGTCCCGGACATGCCCTGGTGCGACAGCGGACCGATCAGCGGCACACGGGCGCGCTCCAGTCGCGCCGCCAGCTCTGCGTCCAGTGCCGGCACCATCGGTGCGACCAGGGCGAACACCTGTTCCCGTTCGATCAACTGATCCAGTGCCTGCTCAGCGCTGGCGCGATCCGGTCCGGGATCAAGAATGGTCAGGCGTATCCGCCGGCCATGAATGCCACCCGCCTGGTTGATCCGCGCCACGCTGCCGTTAAGCACTGCTGCCACTGTGGCCCCCTCCTCGGCCAAGGGTCCCTGGCTCGGTAACAAGGTGCCCAGGTGCACTGTCTCCGGGTCCAGCCCCGGATCGCGGTCATCGGCCAGGCGCTTGAGGTAGGCCGTGAGGTTGCGCTGATCGTTCATCGACAGGACGAAACGCGGCATGGCCGGGTCCAGCCGATTATTGCCAGGGTCCAGGCCTTCCTGGATCGCCCTGGACAGCGCGGCGTCGGTGTACGCCGGGTAATCGCGGCCATTGACCTGCTGCTGGCCATAGGTGCTGCTGAGCCGTGGCCAGCTCAGGTCCGGTGGTCGCACGCCCCCTTCGGGTCGACCCAGGCCATCGGCACCGTGACAGTTGGCGCACGGCAGGCTGGTGGCGGGCAACAGCATCCCCGCCGCGCCGACCCGCGCCATGATCGGTTCACCGCTCGCCGACAGCCCTTCGCGGAACAGCCGTTTACCGGCACTTTCGCTGGGGCTCAAGGGCAATTCCTGGGCAGCGACCTGCAGGCTGCCAAGGAATAACAGGCCGAAGACGAGTAAAGTTTTCATGGCGCGCGCTCAACGGCCGACCACAGGCATTGTCAGCAACTGCAAGCGCTGGGCAATGGCGGCGGCCGGGGCATCGGGGCGGATCTTGCTCCAGCGCTTGTTGGCTACGTCACCGACAATCAGCTGCGTGGAGTGCTGCTCGGGGGTCGGCACGATCTGGCCGATGCGTCCGAGCACCAGGTCCATCTGCGCCTTGTCGCCGGTGAGAAAAAGCCAGTGGGGGTCGTCTACCCCTTGTTTCAAGGTGTAAGCCTTGAGTACCGCCGGGGTATCCCGCAGCGGATCACTGGTAAGGGAGATAAAGGTGATGCCGTCCGCCTTGTCGCCCAGCGCTTCACGAACCTCTTTGAGCTTGCGGGTGATCAACGGGCAGGCATCGTTGCAACTGGTGAAAATCACATTCAACAGCACCACACGGTTTTGCAGCGCGTCGCTGTAGAAGCGCAGGGTCTCGCCGTTCTGGTCCTGCAGCGGCGTGTCGGTAAACCAGGCCTTGGCATCACGGGTGCCCGTGGCCGGCTGCGCGGCAGCCACGGCTGGCGCGGGTTCTGCGTGCTCTTCGTGCGCCAGCGCCATAAAGCTGAACACGCAGAAGCACATGGTCAGGACGATCAGAATGAGCGCTCTCATGGCTGCTGCTCCATGGCAATGGCGGTGTGCCTGGCGTGGGTGTTGCGTTGACCACTGAGTTTTTCGACCTCACGGATCAGCACGCTCGGGTCGGTGAAACCGTAGTAACGGGTCCAGTGGCTGCTGTTGCCATCGCCCACCAGAATCAGCGGCGCATGGCTTTTGAAGTCACCGCTGAAGCTGCCCAGGCCCTTGAGGGTTTCATTCACCGATTGGGTCGAGCCGGTCAGCCAGCTCCAGCCAGGACCGTTCTGGAAGGCACGGGCGTAATCGTTCAGGCGCTTGGGATCATCGCGCTGCGGGTCGATGCTGATCGACACCAGCTGCACCTCGCTGCCGACCCGTGCGCCAAGCTGTTTCTGCACCTTGCCCATGATCGACGACACCACCGGGCACACGGTGGTGCAGCTGGTGTAGATGAAACTCATGACCACGATCTTGTTGGTCACCAGGTCTTTTTCCAGGCGCACGGCCTTGCCGTCCTGGTCCACCAGGGCAACGTCGGCGAACTTGACCTGCGCGTTTTCGGAGCTGGCGCTCTTGGCGGCCATGGTGTGCCCGGCGTGTTCATCCGCCGAGTGAGCCAGGGCCTGACCGATACCACTGGCCAGCAGGCACAGCGTCAGCAGTCCACAGTGTGCGAATCGGTTCATGTCGATGTCCTCTTCAGTGGGCGTTGCCAGGGAGTACCCGGACGCTGGCAAATGTCTTGTCGTCGAAGCTCGCGCCCAATGAGGCCGCGCGCACATGCAGGTACCAGGCGCCGTTCTGGTCGAGGGTCACCGGGGCTTCGTATACGCCGTTGCCCACTTCCAGCGCAGCGACGGTCCGGGTTTTCGATGACGGCGCGCGGAAGTACCGCACCTTCACGTCACTGACCCCGCTGCGTTCGGTTTTCTGCTGGCCCTGGACGATGCGAAAGCGCACGACGTAGGGGCTGCCGAGGTCGGCGGTGGATTTGTCCAGCATGAACTCGACCTTTGGCACACCGGGTTGCCTGGCGAGGTTCATGGAGGGCTCAACCAGCGCGGTGAAGCAGTGGATGATGTTCGGCTGGTTGAGCAGGAAGGCCACGTCGAATCGCCCGGCCACCGGCAGCTTGACCCGCGCGCTGTACAACCCCGGTTCGACTTCGCGCAGGCTGCGATCGATCACCAGCGCCGCACGCGCCACCTGCCCGCGATTGGGGTAGCCGGACATCGGTGCGTTCATGCCTTCGGCGTAAAAGTAGGTGGTGTTGTCCACCGGGTTGACCACGAACACTGCGTTGTCATCCCGGGACACCGCCAGGCTCGATGCCAGTGGCAGATCACCCGCCAGACGCGGCGCCTGGGGACCGGCTTCGAAGCCCTGGGTGATGGGCTTGCGGCCTTCGCCCAGGGAAGACAGGTTGATCATGGTGACCTTGGCCGAGGCCAGGCCGCGGATGTAGGCGTAGGCCTTGGTGAATACAATCTGGAAGGGTTCAGCAGAGACGTCCAGGTCATGGATCAGCGAGTTGGTCGCGGCGTCGATGACCGAGGCCTGGTTCTCCAGGGTATTGAGCACGATGGCGAAGCGTCCGTCGGCGCTGAAGCTCATCGGACCGAGGCCCTGCTTGAGCTGGATCACCCGGCGCACAGCCAGGCTGGCGGTGTCGATCACGGTGACCGTGCCGTCCTTGCCGTCGGCCACGTACGCCGCCTGGGACAGCGGCGAGTAGGCCACGGACAGCGGGTGCGAGCCGGTCTTGAGTTGCTTGCTGATGGTCAGGCTGGCGATGTCGATGATGCTGACCGTGCCGTCGTCGCGGTTGCTGACGAAGGCGTGGCGGCTGTCCTTGCTGAAGGCGATTTCATGGTGCCCGGCACCCGTCGCCAGGTGTTTGAGAGGCTTGAGGCTGCGGGCGTCGATGACCGTCACCCCGGACGCTTCGGCACTCCTGGCGTTGTTGCCGACCCACAGCAAACGCTCATCCGGTTGCAGTGCCACGCGCACCGGGTTACTGCCAGCAGGCACCGAGTCGAGCAGTTTGAATTGCTCGCTGTCGATCACGGCGATTTCACCCGCCGTGGGCATCGAGACGAACACCCGTTTGTTGTCCTTGGGGGTGGTCCAGTCCATCGGCGGTTGCTTGATGTCGATGCGCGACATGGTGCTGGTGATGCCACCCACGGAGACCGAAGGGTCGACCACCGAGACGCTGGCATCGCGATTCATCACCAGCAGGAAGTAGCTGTTGAGATCGAGCATGGGGCGTGCGCCGATGCTTGATTTGAGGAACACCCCGACCCGGGATTTGCAACTCTTTTCCCGGCCCTGGGCCTGATCTGCCGCGACGGTTTCCGGGTCGAGCCAGGCACCCGGCGCGACGCCTGCCAGTGGCTGACCGGAGGCGCTGTCGGTGATGCGAAAACGCACATCGGCGAACTCGCCTTCGCGCAGCACGCCGTCTTCGGCCAGGGGGCGCACCTCCAAGGCGATCGATACGCCGTCTCGCTCGAGGGTCTGTGGTGACTTCATCGCGAGCAGGCCCGCTTCTACAGGTGGCTGGTCGGTAGACCGAGGTGAAGCATTCGCGGGCAAGCCCGCTCCCACAGGGGGCGGGGTGGACGGAGGAGATTGCGTGGTCGCGAGCGAACTGGCGTTGGCGGACCAGGTATTCGGCAGCGCGATCTCGCTGAGCATGTCCGACGGTATGGTCTTCCAGAGCCCCAGCCCGATCAGCGCCGCGCCGACAACCAGTGCACTGGTGGTGATTTTGATGGTCCTGTTCATTGCCTACTCCCCTTACAGATCTGTGCCTGTCTGTCGCGTGCAGTGCGATGCTAATCCTGTGGCGAGGGAGCTTGCTCCCTCGCCACAGTTGGAGCGGTCCCCAGTTACGGTGCTGGCGCCGGTTCCGGTTCGTTGGTCACCCGCAACAGTCCCCACAACCCGGAGGTATTGCCGTATGCGCCGTAGTCCCGGTACAGGTAATCACCTGGTATGGCGTTGCTGCCCCCGGCGCTCGGGTGCATGAAGCTGAAGTGCGCCGCTGGCAGAATGCTTTCCCGGGCGCCGATGTACATCGACATCGGGTTGTAGCCGAAGCGCACCGACCCTACCCCAGGGGTACCCATCGGATAACCACCGGTGTCGCTCTTCTCCGACTGGAACGGGTTGACCGACCACACGTGACCATCCAGCTGGAAGGTCGAGCCACGGCTGCCACCGGTCGGCAACAGGATGTGGGTGCGGAACGGTTGCCCCGGTTTCACATAGAGCACCGGCGTCTGCGGATCACCGCCGATCAGCGCATTGCTGTAGGCCATGTGGGCGTTAGGTACGTCGCCGTAACCGGCACCTCCGGCATGTCCGAACGGTGCGTCTGGCGCCAGGCCGAAGCGGAACCACAGCGGCTCGGCCTTGTAGTTGATGGCCATGCTCGAGTTGTCCTGCGGATCGGTCGGCACCCCGAACCCTTCGGCGGCAATACCCTCCACCGGCCGGCCGTTGGCCCAGCGCATGTTCAAGGCTTTCTGCCAGACCATCGCAAAGTCGCGGTACACCGCCTGCCCTGGCGCCGTGACCGTGGCGTTGGTCTTGCGGGCATCCTCGACCCAGGTCGCGCCGACCGGCAGGATGCTCATGGCACCCCCCAGGCCTTTCTGCCCCTGCTTGATCACATCCGCCGGGGTGATGCTCAGCCCGCCGAACTCCACCGCCGTGGCGTTGATGTTGTCGACACTGCGGCCCAGTTGCGTGACGGGTTTGCCTTCACGCTCCAGGTGCCCGGCGTAGTACTGGTAGGTACGCGTCGGGTAGGCGCCGGTGTTGCCGGCCCGTGGTGGTACCGTCTGGGGCGGGTTGGCGCCGACGTTGGTGCCGTCGGATTTGGTGATGTCGTACGCCAGCAGCTGGGCATGCAGCCCCACATGACTGGACGGCCGGATCAGGTTGTTGGTGAAGATGGTCGAACCCTGGCCACTGTTGCGATCACGTTTGACCAGGCCTTGCATCACAGCCGTCTGGGTCAGGTCGGGCATGACCAGCGGCAGGCGGTTTTCCAGGGTGACGTTGATGCAATCACCCGCTGCTGCGCGCAGGACCAGTGGCTCTACCGGCACACCCGGTTTCATCTTGCCGGTGGTGGGGTCGAGGTCGGATTTGCGCACATACAGGATCGCGGTTGGATCATGCAGAGGCCCGCTTTGCCCGCCGATGGTGATGGTTTCGCCGTCTTCAGGGTCGACCACCGTGACCTGCGGGATATTCACCGTCCGCGAGTTGAACACCAGAGTGCCGCCTGCCGGATTCAACGGCCCGCCGACGTGCTGGCCAAGCCCGGCGGGATCGCCGATGACCAGGTTCAACGGGTTGCGCAGGATGTCGTTAGCCAGCGCCGCGACCACTTCATAGTTGCGTTGCACGGTCGGCCGGGTGCCTATGCCATTGGGGTTGGCGCTGTACCGTGGGCAGGAACCCTCGTACGCCACGGTGTTGCGCATGCCCGCCGGTTTCGGATTGTTCGGCAAGGCGAACAGATCGCTGCGTTGGGCCGTGTAGTTGCGCATCACGCCCCAGATTCCGTTCCAGTAGCCTTCAATCGAGGCGTCCATCGAGTACAGGTAGTCCCCCGTGGTCGCCGCCGAACTGGAGAGCATCGACACTGGCGCATTGAAGCCCATCTGCTCGGAGATACCGACCATTTGCGAGGCGCGCCAGCCGGAGTTGGAGCTCATGCCAAAGCCGGAACCGCTCTGCAGCCATTTCACCCCGTGCAGGGTCACGCTGTGCTCTTCCTCGTGGCCACCTGCATGCAACCGCAGGCGCACGTTGTCACCGGTGTAGGTGCGCAGCATCGGGGTGAACGGGTCGCCAGCCTCTGCGCCGCCACGGTTGATGTGCGGAGGGAACAGCGTGGTGCCACCGGTTGGGCCGGTCGCGGAAGTGACCTGGTTTGGCGCCAGGTTCATCGCCGCGATGGCACGGTCGGTACGGCTTTGCATGGCGTAGGCGAGGTCGCCGGCCAGGCCGTCCGCCTGCATGCCGCGCTTGCCGTCCGGGCCGATTTTGTTCGGGTCATAGACCCGCAGCGCCAAGGGCTCGTTGCGGTAGTTGACGACGAACATGCCCGGGTCATCGACCGAAATTGCCTGCGGGCAAGGCCGGCTCGGGCAACCCGGAACCAGGCCGCCCTGCACTTCGATGATGCCATCCAGCAGGTTGCTGGCGTTGTTGCGCACAGGCGGGTTGATCGCGTAGCGGAAGCTGTCAGCCGTGGCCGGGAACGCTTGTGGATTCGGCACGCCATTGGGCCCGGCGCCGACGTACACACCGGCTTCATAGGCGTGCTGGAAATCGCTGTACTCGAGGAAGAACTCGCGGAAGCTGTCGTTCTTGCCGTCGCCGTCCAGGTCACCGGTGGACACCACCGCTTGCCATGAAGTCGGCCCACCGTCCTGCCGTGCGCCGCTGTACAGCTGCTCGCCGGTTTCGGCGTGGAACCAGGTGGAACCGGCAGGTTCGGCCAGTACGGTGGCGTACAGACCAATCTGTTGGTGAGTCGATGGGCCGAGGTGGTCATGGGTGAAGATGGTGCCCAAGCCACGGTCGACGCCTTTGGTGTTCACCACCGGATCGACGAACCAGCGCTGCATTGCCGTCCGTGCCCCGACCCAGTCCGCGCGGCCATATTGACCGAAAAACGGGTGACTCTTGGCTTTCGGGCAGGCCGGTGTGCCGTCACGCGGATCGGCGCCGAGGCACTGATTGAACTCGCGAATCGCGTGGATACGTTCCTGCACGGCACCTGGGGAGAGCACGCCGTCTTCGTAGTTCCAGCCGTTCGCCGAACCGTCGGCCGCGGTCAGGTCCCATTTAGGCAGGTGAATGTGCTGGCCGATCACATCGGTTGGCGTGCGCACCTGATAGTCGTCCATCTCATAGACGGCCGGCACCAGGTTGGTTTGCTGGTATTGCACGCAGTCGAAGGTGTTCATGCGCATGACCAGAGGCTCTGGTGGGCGCTGCTTGGTGATCACCGGCCAGGCGTCTTCCCACAGGGCGAGAATGCGCGCTTGCGGGAAGTGGTAACCGACCTTGTTGTACACCGCATCGAACTGAATGTTCGCCGCTTTGTAGACGCGCGGACGGTCGGCGGTAAAGGTAGAGGAACCGGTGTAGGACATGCCGTCGACCCGTTCGCCGCTGGCAAACTCGCCGATGCCGGCGCTGCTGGTCAGGCGTTTTTGCCGATCGTCCATGCAAGGTTCGTAATACGGCGCGCCGGCGATTGGCAAGGCGCCGTTGGTGCGGAAGGCTTTCGCAACGATCTGGTTGCCCGGGAGCAACGCGTAGCTGGGGTGATCCTTCTTGGCGTGGAAGGCCATGGCGGCCTGCTCGACCTCGGTGCCCTCTTCCGGCATGTAGATCGGCTTGGCGCGGGTGACTTCCTTGGAGAAATCCAGCGAAGTGGTGACGGTACGCGCTTCACCGCCGGAGGAGAAACCGTCCAGCGAGTGCCGGCCCAAACCGCCATCCCAACCACCGGACTGCGCCGGGTCGAGGTTGGCCCACAGTGCGTTGCCGCTGGTTTTCAAGGCCTGGGCCTTGGCGGCATCGAGCATGTCCAGGGGTGGGGTCGGTGGGCGTTGGCCAACCGAGGTTTCCATGCCGCCAATCCAGAATGGGTAGCCTGGGTTTTTCAGGCTGCCATCGGCATTGCGGTTGGCTTCGCTGCGATCCACCAGGGCCAGCGAACCGATGGCCTGGGCGCCACCGGTGCCACTTTGGTGGTCGTCATCGTCTTCTTCATCGTCATCGTCATCGTCGTGACCGGCCACCAGGGTTTCCCCGATTTTCGGTACGACCGCGACCTTGCCTGGCATCGGCGCCATGGCTTTGCCGGGCAGCGGCACGACCGCTGGAATCGGCGTACCGGCGATGATTTCGCCATCGGGCAAGGCCCGTGCGCCCGCCGCAGGTTTGCCGCTGCGCAAGGCATAGGGTTCGCTGTGGTAACCGTCGTCGCCTTGCTGCGAGACTTCGAGTTTGGTGCCTTCTTCAAACACGTCATGCACCCGCCACATGGCCCACATGCCCTGGGCGAAGTGCGGATAGAAGTGGCAGTGATAGATCGCATCGCCGGCCACGCGGTTGCGGTTGCCCGAACCGCCGTTGGCGATTTCATAGGTGTAGCCGGCGCCCGGGCCGATGCCCTGGGCATCCACGTAGTCGGAGTTGTCATCGTTGGGGTTGAACAGCCACTGATGCCCGTGCAGGTGGAAAATATGCTGCTCGTGGCCGTTGTGCGTGTTGCGGAATTTCACGAAGTCACCGATGTAGCTGTGGTTGACGTTCGACGGCTCGGACGGGTACAGCGCCATGGTGGCCTTGACGCCGATCTGATCAGCGCGTGGCGTTTCACCGGGACGAATGTTTTCCAGCCCGGCGTTGGCCGGTACGTCCACCAGCATCGCCACGTCGCCGACGGTGTGCGAGCTGAGGAAAAATTCTTCATAGGCGCAGGACAGGCAGTCGTGCATCGGCCCGACGCCCAGACGGTTGGCGACCACTTCGGCGCCCATCCCACCGGAGCCATAGTTGATCATGAACGAGTCGCGGGTCGGCTCCAGCACGTGGGCCATGACCGGGTCTGCCCAGTAGGCCGGGAATGCCTGGGTCGCGGCGGTTTCATCCTGGAACTGCGAGGCGAAATCGCGGAACGGTTCCAGCCGGTTGGGCAACGCCGGGTTGCGTTTGCCAACGGCTTCCAGCGGATAGGTCGAAGGCGGGAAGCTGCCGTCGGCGTTGCTGCCCATGACGATCGCGTCACTTTCGCTGGAGATGATTTCGTTGCCGTCGACCATGTTGATGATCGGCGTGCCGGCCTTGCCTTCACGAATCCACGGCTCGCGTTGCGGGTAGCGCGCCTGGTAGTCGACGATGGGCTGACCGGTCGGGGTACGCCCGGTGCTGGCCAGACGCATTTCTTCTTCGGTCACGGTGTTGCGATAGGAGCGCCCGCCCTTGGGCACTACCACCACTTCGCCGAACAGGCCGTTGGCGACGTTACCTGCATCCCCTTCACCACCGAACGTGGCACCCCGGCTGCTGGCGGCAAAGGCGCCTTCGCGCTCGGCGTACAAGGTATAGGAGCGGCTTGCGCCGGGGGCAATCAGGGTGTTGGCATTGCGGCCGGTGAAGGAGGCAATGTCATCGATGCTGTTGACCGCCTGCAGGCCGTTGACCTGGAAGCCGACATGCCGGTCAGTGACCTGCTCGTCGACCTTGAAGTCGTCGGCTTCACCGATCTCCACTTCACCTTCGATTTCGCCTTCCTCTTCCTCGCCGCTGTCATGGCTGCCGGGGTTGGCTTGGTAGGCCAGCAGGTTCTGCAGGTTGATGGTCAGGCAATCGCCGGCCGCAACCCGCAGCACCAACGGACGCGGACGCTTGTCGGGCCGCAGCGAAACCTTGCCCGGCACCGCCGTGCCACCCTGGGCCAGTGACCTGTTGTGGTCGTCGACCACATCGCGGCGCAGGGCGAACATCATCCCGTTGACGTTCTGTGCGCCGAGCCGGTTGAACATCAGCGGCTGATCCAGCGCCACGACGTTTGCGACCAGATTGCGCTCACAGCGCAGGGCCGCCTGTGCCGTCTCCAGGCCGAACATCGGCATCAGAAACAGCAGCAGATTAAGCAGATGATGAGCGTTGGGTTTGCCGGTCATGATCACGGGCCTCGCTGGAGATGCTCATTAGGAGCAATTCTTGACAAATCACTTTGAGCAATCTGCATGCCATAAATAATTTTGTTTGTTATCAACCGGTTATCTGAACGACTTGATAAGTAGGGGGATATTCCCCACCCATTCCCCCACTTTTCGGGGCTTTCAAGATTGATAGGCGGTGTGCCCGCCAGAGCGAGCTTCGCGAGGGGAACTGTGGCTAGGGATTCTGTGGCTAAGGGATCTGTGAAATTGGGATTCTGTGGCCAAGGGGATCTGTGAAACCGGGACTCTGTGGCCAGGGGGATCTGTGAAATTGGGAATCTGTGGCCAAAGGGATCTGTGAAATTAGGATTTCTGTGGCCAAGGGGATCTGTGAAATTGGGACTCTGTGGCCAAAGGGATCTGTGAAATTGGGAATCTGTGGCCAAAGGGATCTGTGGCATTTGGATTCTGTGGCGAGGGGATTTATCCCCGTTGGGTCGCGCAGCGGCCCCCTCCAAAAAAACCTTCATTGTCCCTGAACGGACACCGTGGGGCGGGCAGTTGGCATTTGGTCGGGTGCGCAAACTGAGGGGGCCGCTGCGCGACCCAACGGGGATAAATCCCCTCGCCACAGAATCCCCTCGCCACGGAATCCTCTCGCCACGGAATCCTCTCGCCACAGGAATCCCCTTGGCACAATCAGCTCACCGCTGAGTCAGTGCCCTTTTTTTCCCCCACATGTGGGGAAATGGGCCCCGACAGTGATCACTCACAACGGCGCATCCACCGCCAGCCCCTGCAAACGCCGGTACTGGCGCAGGACACTGGGCACATAACGCTGGGTTTCGGCGAACGGCGGAATCACTCCGCCACGGCTGAGCACCGCTTGCGGGCCGGCGTTGTAGGCTGCCACGGCAAGGGCGATGTCGTTGTCGAACAGGGTCATCAGACGCTTGAGGTATTTGGCGCCGCCCTGGATGTTGGCTTTCGGATCGTAGACATCCTTGACCCCCATCTCCCGGGCCGTGTCGGGCATCAATTGCATCAACCCGCCCGCCCCTGCCGGTGACGTCGCGCTGGAGTTGTAGCTGGACTCGGTCTGGATCACCGCATGCAACAGCGCTGCCGGTAACTGGTTGGCGGTCGCGGCCGCCGACACCAGCTCGGCGTAGGGCCTGGCCGCAATCATCTGGGGCTGTTGATCAAGGCTGACCTGGGCCTGTTCGGGCTCGCGAATCACCCGCTCATAGTGGCGCCCGGGGCGATGGACGTTGGACAACACGTAGCCGCCCTTGGCGTCCACGGAAACGAACACATCGGCTTGCACGACGCCGGTCAGCAGCAGCCCGCCAAGCAGTCCAGCGGTGAGAGATTTGATCATGGTGCCTCCCCTGACCTGCCCCGAAAAATGGGGGTAATGCCCCAATGGCTGATCGTGGAAGAGGCTTACGCAAGCACCGTGCCGCAACTGGAAAGGCCCGCAGGACGGGGGCTGCAGAAGAATGTCGGGGCCTGAGCATGGCAATTGCATAAGCCATCAAAGCGACCCTTCTGCCGACTGTGTGAGGTCATCATGAATCAGCGTCTGTGTTGTGCCCCGCGTACCCAACGCGGGTTTACCCTCCTCGAATTGCTGGTGGTGCTGGTGGTGCTCGGGCTGTTGGCCGGCATCGTTGCGCCGAAGTATTTCGCCCAGCTTGGCCGCTCGGAAGTGAAGGTGGCCAAGGCGCAAATCGAAGGCCTGGGCAAGGCACTCGATCTGTACCGACTGGAGGTCGGCCATTACCCGTCCACCGAACAGGGCTTGCAGGCGCTGGTCACCGCGCCGAGCGACGAAACCCGCTGGACCGGTCCTTATTTGCAGAAAAAACTGCCGCAGGACCCGTGGGGGCGTAACTACGCCTATCGCTACCCCGGCGAAAACGGCGAGTACGACCTGCTCTCCATGGGCAAGGATGGCCAGCCCGGCGGCGAAGGCGAAAACGCCGAAGTCACCAGCTGGCAATGACGGGAGTGGCGAGCATGCGCTTTCATCTCAAGGCAGTGGGCAAGGCCGGCGTGGTGTCGATGACTGTCGAAGCGCCCGGCCACAGCGAAGCCCGGCGCATCGTCGAAGACCAGGGCCTGCGCGTGGTGAGCCTGCACGCCGATCGACACTGGCGAGCACTGCGTTTGCAAAAGCGCGAGACGTTCAACCTGGTGTTGTTCAGCCAGGAACTGACCACATTGCTCAATGCGGGCCTACCGTTGATCGATGCGCTGGAAAGCCTGGCCGAAAAAGAAAACGCCCCGCAGGCCCGCAAAACCTTGAGTGAGCTGGTTCGCCTGCTGTATGAGGGCAAATCGTTCTCCCAGGCACTCGGCCAGTTGTCGGCAGTTTTCCCTGCGCTTTACGTCGCGCTGGTACAGTCCAGCGAGAAGACCGGCGCCGTGGGCGATGCCCTTGGCCGCTATGTCAGCTATCGCCAGCGCATGGACGAGGTCCGACAGAAGATCGTCAGCGCTTCGATCTACCCCATGCTGTTGCTGGTGGTGGGAGGTGGCGTGGTTTTATTTTTGATGGGTTATGTGGTGCCGCGCTTCAGCCTGGTGTTCGAAGGCCTGGGCGACAATCTGCCGTGGCTGTCCCAGGTGCTGATGAGCAGCGGGATGTTCCTGCACGCTCACCAGAGCGAATTCTTCGGAACCCTGGCCGCGATCATCGCAGCCTTGGTGTTCCTTCAGCGCCAGCCGGGCTTTCGCCGTGGCGTCGACCGTCTGATCGAAAAAATCCCGGCCATCCACCAGCGCATCGTCATGTACGAACTGGCACGGTTCTATCGTTCGCTGGGCATTCTGCTGCAGGGGGGCATCCCCCTCGTCACAGCCATGGGCATGGTGCGCGCCCAGCTCAACGTCGCTTCGCGTTGCCGCCTGGACCAGGCGTGCGAGCGGGTACGCGAAGGGCAATCCCTGTCGACCTCGCTGGAACTCAACCACCTGGTGACACCCGTGTCCCTGCGCCTGCTGCGCGCCGGGGAACAATCCGGCAACCTCGGGCAGATGATGGAGCGCAGCGCCGACTTCTACGACGAAGAAATCAGCCGCTGGCTGGAATGGTTCGTGCGCCTGTTCGAACCCTTGCTCATGACCTTTATCGGCCTGCTGATCGGGGTAATCGTCATCCTGATGTACATCCCCATATTCGAGCTCGCCTCGAGTATTCACTGATAGACCCAGAAAAAAAGACGGAGATCGATATGCACATGAAGAAGCTTTTGCTCGCAGTGGCTATTGGCGCAGTTCTGTCGGCATCCACTGTCCTTGTACCGGACAGCTTTTCCGGTATGTCTAGTGCTCACGCGAAGGATGGTGGCGGAGGGGGCGGCGGAAGTGGTGGTGGTGGCGGTGGGAACGGAGGTGGCGGTGGTGGCGGAAGTGGTGGCGGTGGCGGCGGAAGC
>NZ_WFGV02000006.1 GCF_010095445.2 Pseudomonas sp. TNT3 | reverse complement strand
CAATATTCGCATCGTCGAAGTCGACGCGGCCCGCCCGGTGGACGGCGCCTTGCCCGGCATCGCCGTGCAACCGGACAACAAGGTCGATGGCCTGAACAGCCAGCCGTGGTTCTCCAGCAACAACATGGGCCGCATGGCCGATGTGATGGCGGCCGATCTGGTGCGCCTGGCGCCCTCTGCCAAGCCGACGATCGAGGCGAACCTGGCGTCCCTGAAACAGCGCCTGCTGAAGTTCAGCGCCGACAGCGAAGCGCGGCTCGCGAGCGCAGACAACTTGAGTGTGATGAGCCTGAGCGATCACTTCGGCTATCTGATCGGCAGCCTCAACCTGGAACTGATCGGCCTCGATACGCGGCAAGATAACGAATGGACGCCTGAAGCATTGAAGGCGCTTGGCGCGACGTTGAAGGACAATGACGTGGCGGTAGTGTTGCACCATCGCCAGCCGTCGGAAGCGTTGAAAGCAGTGATCACCGAGGCCGGGAGCCGGCTGGTGGTGTTAAGCACCGATGCCGCGGATCCCGTGGCGGAGCTGGAGGGGAATGTGGATTTGGTGATCAAGGGGTTGAGCGGCGAGCCGTCCGCCTAAGATCGAGAGATCGCAGCCTCGTTGCTCCTACCGAGTGACGAGGCTGCGATCTTTCAATGTTCAAACACCAAAAAGCCCGCTGACCTTACCGGTTCAGCGGGCTTTTTTTGCGCGACTACTCAGTTCAGTGCGCCACAGCGGCCTGCCCGTCCATTTTCTGGCGCAAGCTCAATGGACGCATGTCAGTCCAGACTTCCTCGATGTAAGCCAGGCACTCCTTTTTCAGACCACTCTTGCCCACGGTCCGCCAGCCTTCCGGCACGGCCTTGTAATCGGGCCAGATCGAGTACTGCTCTTCGTGGTTGACCACGACTTGAAAAAGGATGTCCTCGCGGTCGAATACTGAAGTCATGGTGTTTCTCCATCGCTGTAAGGGTGGGCTGCACCGCATGCGCAGCCGGTATGTAGAAGGAACGTCCGGGCCGTCGAAAAATTTAAAGATTGGCGGTGGCCGCCGCCATGGCCCGACCAAAAATCTCCGCCACTCGATCGATTTCTGCAGCGGTGATCACCAGCGGCGGCAGGAACCGCACGACACCTCCATGGCGCCCGCCCAGTTCAAGGATCAAGCCGCGTTTGAGGCATTCGCGCTGCACCAGCGGCGCCAGGCGACCGAAGATCGGCGGATGACCCAACGCGTCCGGTGCGCCGGTCGGGTCGACCAATTCGACGCCGAGCATCAAGCCGCGCCCCCGGATGTCACCCAGCTGCGGGAAGTTGCGCTGCAGGATGCGCAGGTGTTCGCTCAAGCGTTCGCCCATGGCGGTTGCGTGATCGCAGACGTTGTTCTCGGTCAGGTAACGCATGACCGCCGAGCCTGCAGCCATCGCCATTTGGTTGCCGCGGAAAGTGCCCGCATGGGCACCCGGCAACCAGGTGTCGAGCCAGTCGCGATAGACCACCACCGCCAGCGGCAGACTGCCGCCGATGGCTTTGGACATCACCACCACATCCGGAATGATCCCGGCGTGTTCGAACGCGAACATTTTGCCGGTACGGGCAAAACCGCTCTGGATTTCGTCGACGATCAACGCCACACCTGCTTTCTCGGTGATCCGTCGCAAGCCGCGCAGCCAGTCGAGATCAGCCGGGATCACGCCGCCCTCGCCCTGCACCGCTTCCACAATAACCGCCGCCGGCAATTGCACGCCGGCTTCGGGATCATTCAGCAGGTTTTCCAGGTAACTCAGATTGACCTTCACCCCTTGTTCACCGCCAAGACCGAATGGGCAACGGTAATCGTAGGGATAGGGCATGAACTGCACGCCGTTGCTGAGTAAGGCACCCAACGGCTTTTTCGGCCCCAGGCTGCCCATCAGGCTCAACGCGCCCTGGCTCATGCCGTGGTACCCGCCCTGAAATGACAGCACAGTGCTGCGTCCAGTGGCAGTGCGTACCAGCTTCAATGCCGCTTCCACGGCGTCGGTGCCCGTGGGTCCACAGAACTGGATCTTTGCTTCAGCGGCCAGCGCCGGGGGCAGCAGGCTGAACAGGTCCTGGACGAACTGGTCTTTGACCGGGGTGGTCAGGTCCAGGGTGTGCAATGGCAGTTCATCGGTCAGCACTTGCTGGATCGCGTCGATCACCACCGCATGGTTGTGCCCCAACGCCAGCGTCCCGGCACCGGCCAGGCAGTCGATAAAGCTGCGACCTTCAACGTCTTCGACATAGATGCCTTTGGCGCGCTTGAGCGCCAGGGGAATGCGTCGCGGGTAACTGCGGGCGTTCGACTCCTGCCGGTTTTGTCGCGCCAGCAACGGCGATTCGTTGAATTGATAAAGCGTTTCGGCCGGCGCCGAAGTGATCCGGGCCGACTGATCTTCTACAAGGTTGGTAGCGACTGACATCTCTCGACCCCTCAATAAGGTTTTCCTGTTCTGGAAACGCATCAGGTGCCCGAGGATTTAGACCCTTGGTCCGCTTTCGATCAGCCGTGAGGACAGGCCTTTGTGCATGGGGATGGCGCGCAGGCCGGCGACCATGAACGCCGGCGCGCAGGGCTTATAGCCCAAATGACGGTAAAACGCTTCGCTGGTGCGGGTGCTATTGAGTTGCGCCTGATGCAGGCCCTGGCCAATCAACCAGCCCTCCAGATCACGCACCAGCGCCTGTCCGGCACCGCGACGAAACCATTCCGGTTGCACGTAGCAAAACGCAATTTTGCCGCTGCATGCAGCCATGGCGGCGCCGATCGGTTTGTCTTGCAACAGGGCGATGTTGAGGTACAAGCGCTGGTCGTTCAGCCAGGGCAAGAGGTGGTCGATGGTTTTGCTGTGGGTCCAGGCGGCGACGGTTTGCGGATCGTTGCGATGGTCAATCGCACAGCCTACGCGGATGGAGCGATCAACGATCCGGCAAATGATGCCGGCGTCGGCGGCGGTTGCCTTACTGACACGCAGGGGTGCATCCATGTCGCTACTACCTCAATCCATTGAGAAAAAGTTGCGGGGGGACGATAGCGCCGCGCGCGCCAGGTGACTAATGGAGAGGCGTTACATTTGATGTTCCGGATGCTCAGACCGGTTGCAATGGCATCGTCAGCTCGACCCGCAACCCGTCCGGCTTGCTGTCGAAATGCAGCGTGCAGCCACACCGCTGAACGATGGCCTGAACGATCGCCAGTCCCAAACCGCAGCCGGTGCTTTGGCCATTTCGCCAGAAGCGCTGGGTCAGGTGTTGCAGGTCGTCCTCGGCAATCCCCGGTCCATGGTCGCGCACAACGAACTGGACGCGGTTTTCAACGGTTTCCACGCTCAACTCCACCTCACCCTCACCGGGTGTATGACGGAGCGCGTTGTCGAGCAGATTGCGCAATGCAGCAATCGACAGCACAGCAGGCATTTGCACTGGCGCCTCGGAGAGCTTCGTTGTGGTTTTGAACCTGATTCGTTGACGATCACCACTGGCGGCATCCTGGATCGCCAGTTTTGCAACCTGCTCGGCGTTGCACTGCACGCCGTCATCGAAGGACAGGCTACCTTCGACCCGGGCCAACAGCAGCAGTTGCTCGAGGGTTCGGTGCAGGCGGTCGGCCCCCTCCTCGGCCCGAGCCAGGGATTGATCCCGGGCGGCGCCGTCGGTCATGCGCGCCACTTGCAGGTGCGTTTTGATCGCCGTCAGCGGGCTGCGCAATTCGTGGGCTGCGTCACCGGTCAGGCGACGCTCGCGCTCGATGGTCTTGCCGATCCGCTGGAGCAACTGATTCTGGGTGTCCAGCAAGGGCTGCAGTTCGCTGGGCAGCGGCTGTATCTGCAAGGGCTCCAGAGAATCGGCGCTACGGCGCATCAGCGCATCGCGCATGCGATTGAGCGGCGCCAGTCCCTGGCCGATCCCCAGCCACAGCAAACACAGGCAGCCCAGCAACGCGACGCCCACCGGCACCGATGCGGCCAGCAGGATCGACATGTTCAGGGCTTCGCGTTCGATTTGTCGATCCGCCGTCGTGATGCGCAGATCGCCGCGGGCCAAGGTGAAACTGCGCCAGGGTGCGCCATCGATCATCTGATCGTGGAAGCCCATTTTCTCGGCTTCGAGGGTCTGTTGCGGATCGGTATGGCTGCGAGCCAGGATCTCGCCGCGCAACGAACTGACCTGACACGCCATCCCGCCAGGAATGTTCAGTTGTTCCGCGCTGAAGTGAGTGCCCTCACCTTTATTCGGCAGCGCCGGCAACTGCTCCATCAGCCCGGCTACCATGCGTGCCGAGGCGACCAGGCGCTGATCGAGGGAAAACATCATCTGATTGCGCAGATCGCTGAGCATCCAGGCAGCGGCCAGCGCCCAGATCAGCGCAAATGCAGCACCTAGCGTGAGGCTCAGACGTAAACGCAGGCTCATCACTTCGATTGATCTCCGCCGTCCGCCGGCCCCAGGCGATAACCCAGGCCGCGCACGGTTTCCACGATTCCGTTACCCAGTTTGCGCCGCAGATGATGGATGTGCACGTTAAGGGCGTTACTTTCCAGTTCGTCGTTGAAACCGTAGACGCTGTCCTTGAGTTGCTCGGTCGACAGCACTCGCCCACGGTTATGCAGCAAGGCCTGCAACAGTGACTGTTCGCGCCGGGACAAGTCCACCGGCTGGCCGGCGAGCATGGTTTCACGGCTGCTTGGGTTGTAGGTCAGCGCGCCGTGCTCGATCAGGTTGACGCTGCGCCCCGCCACTCTGCGCAATAAAGTGTGCAGCCGCGCCGCAAGTTCACGAAGGTCGAAAGGCTTGAGCAGATAATCGTCTGCACCGGCTTGCAAGCCATCGACGCGATCGGTGACCGAATCCCGGGCGGTGAGGATCAGCACCGGTATTTCGAGACCACCATGGCGCAACTGCTGCAACAGCTTGAGGCCGTCTTCGTCAGGGAGACCAAGGTCTAGCACCATGACGTCGAATTCGGCGACCTTGAGCATCGCCCGAGCCGCCGAGGCGGTGGCTACGTGCTCCACCGTCAGGCCTTGAGCTGTCAGGCCGGCGACGATGCCGCTGGCGATCAGCTCATCGTCTTCGCAAACCAGTACGTGCATGGGAGCTCCCTGAGCAAAAACATGAGTCAAACAGGTGAGGATTAAGGCTGAATTATGACGAGTGCTTCGACGGACGAGAAGCGATTCGTCAATGCGTGCCTCAGATGAAGCACGAAGTCTACAGCTGCGAATGTTCGATAGTTCGCACGCGCCCTAAAAAGACAACTTCTTCCGGTTTCAATCAGACACATACAAAGCACTTAAACCTGTTCTAAATACAGACCCCACACATTAATCTGCCACTTCGAAAGCGCTTAAACAAACATCCCCCCTTGTAAAACCTATCACCGCGCTTCGACAGACATGTAACCTTGTTAATCAACTGAAAGGAATCAGACAATGCCAACATTGCAAAACTTCGTCGCCGTCGACTGGCGCAACGGGCCCGACCGCATTTACTTTTTCTTCAAGGACACCGGCACCTACTCCCGCTTTAATCTAGGCGACAATGAAGTTCCGAAAAACTACCCTTTAGCCGTTGGCAGTAACTGGGCAGACTTTGGCAAACACGTAAAAGAGCTGCGCTTCGGTTTTAACACCTCGGGGGTAGCCTGGGATGCTTCCTCCGACTCTGACATGCTCTGGCTTTTCTACTACGAAGGCTCCACTCCGATGGTGTGTAAATACCGACAAATGGACGACAATGTTTATTTCAAAAAACCTGTTGAGCAAACTGTATGGGCGCCCATTAAACCTCATTTCGAAAAAATCGTGGGCGTTATGTGGTATGAAAAAGCGGAAACGAAGCACACTTACTGGATGCTTATGAACGACGGCAACTATCTCATTTACAACCCTTGGTCAGGCAAGATAAAGATAAAACCTCTCAAAGACTCTATTTGGCGTGGACTCGAAAAATATAAAGACCGCATGATTACCGCCGCCCTGAACGACCACCCAACATTCAACACGTTCTTTTACATCTTCTTGACCAATAACGAATACCTGAGATATGACATTAATGGTGGAACACTCTCAGACCCGATACCTGTCAATGAAGCCTCATGGCCGGGTTTGGTACAAGACAAATGACAGATTCCCACTTGAGCAACTTGCCCTTCACAGACCTGACAACAACTCCCCCAAAAAAGGTCAATGACGGCAATTGTCCAGGGCTGCTACGCGACTAAGCCTCACCCAGGACCAGAGCAACCTGGCGCGGCGGTTAATTATCGGTTAATCGTCGCCCTTCATTGTGCACACCACTTGCATAGGGATAAGGCCTAGCCATGCGTCGTCTGTTTTTATTTTTTGTTCTCCTGATCTCGGGTCTGGCCCAGGCGGGGACCAATCCGTTCGATACCAAACCCGACTTCCTCCCTGTCGGCAAAGCGTTCGTCTTCACCTCTGAGCGCCTGGAATCCGGTGAAACCCAGCTCTATTGGCAGATCGCCGATGGCTACTACCTGTACCAGCAACGCCTCAAATTCGACGGATTGCCCGCAGAGCACAAACCCGAGTTGCCACAGGGTGAATCACACAGCGACGAGTTCTTCGGCGAACAGCAGGTCTACCGCCAAGGCCTGGAGCTGAAAATTCCGGCCGGTGCCACGGGCCAGATCAAGGTCGGCTTCCAGGGGTGTGCCGATGCCGGGCTGTGTTATCCACCGCAAACCCAGCTTGTCGATCTGGGTGGCAAATCGGTTACATCAACAACCGCAGCAGTGGCTGGCGAAGCGCCGGACCAAGCGCTGGCCAGCGGCCTGCAACAGCGTGCGCTGGGCTGGAGCCTGCTGGTGTTCTTCGGTCTGGGGCTGCTCCTGGCGTTCACCCCTTGCACCTTGCCCATGCTGCCAATCCTCGCCGGTTTGATCGTCGGCAGTGGCGCCTCACCTAAACGTGGTTTCGCCTTGGCCACCAGCTACGTCGTCTGCATGGCGCTGGTGTATGCAGCCATGGGCGTACTCGCTGCAATGCTTGGGGCGAACCTCCAGGCGCTGCTGCAGAATCCCTGGTTGCTGGGCACGTTTGCCGCGGTATTTGTGCTGCTGGCGTTGCCGATGTTTGGCTTCTTCGAGCTGCAGCTGCCGGTCGCCGTGCGTGATCGCCTGGAAAATGTCTCGCGCAATCAGCGCGGTGGCAGCCTGATTGGCGCGGGCGTCCTGGGGGCTGTGTCCGGTTTGCTGGTCGGCCCGTGCATGACCGCTCCATTGGCCGGCGCCCTGCTCTATATCGCACAAAGCGGTAACGCACTGCATGGCGGGCTGATCCTGTTCGCGATGGGCATCGGTATCGGCGTGCCGCTGTTGTTGCTGGTCACTGTCGGCAATCGCTTCCTGCCCAAACCCGGCGCCTGGATGAATCTGCTTAAGGGCGTGTTCGGTTTCCTGTTCCTCGCCACTGCCCTGCTGATGCTGCGTCCCGTATTGGACGAATCACTGTGGGTCGGATTGTGGGGGGCCCTGCTGTTGATCGCCGCCTACAGCGCCTGGCGTCAATCAGCCGGCTTCGGTCGCACCGCTCATGTCTTCGGCGCCGGTTCCTTACTGCTCGGCTTGTGGGGCAGCCTGCTGGTGATCGGGGCGGCGGGTGGGAGCGATGACCTGTTCAAGCCATTGCAGGTTTACAGCGCTTCCAACTCGGGCAGTGCCCTACGCCCGACGGGTCATGATGCCTTCACCACGATCAAGGACCCTGCGGACCTGCAGCGGGAACTGGACGCGGCCAAGGCTCAAGGCCAATGGGTTCTCCTGGACTACTACGCCGATTGGTGCGTGTCGTGCAAAGTCATGGAAAAACAGGTCTTCGGTAAACCTCAAGTGCTTGAAGCACTGGGCGATGTACGTTTGCTCCGGCTCGACGTCACTGCCGACAATGCCGCCAGCCGTGAATTGCTCAGCCGTTACCAGGTTCCGGGGCCGCCGAGTTTCCTGTGGATCGGTGCCGATGGCGAGGAGCGCCGCAGCCAGCGCATCACCGGTGAAGTCGATGCCAACACTTTCCTGCAACGTTGGACTACCACCCGAGAAGCCCGCTAATGCTGACTTTTACGCTCGGTACATTTGCCATCGCGCTTAATCACCTGCTGCTGATCAGTGCCCTGGCACTGGCGACTTTCATCGGTTGGCGGGTGGCCAAACGCGGTGGCGAGAACCCCGAGTCGGCGTTGTTCAGTCTGTTTCTGATCGGCATGCTGGCGGCCCGGATCAGTTTTGTGGCGGTCTACTGGACGCACTACCGCAACGATCCATGGCAAGTCATCGACCTGCGCGACGGCGGCTTCCTCGCCTGGCCCGGAGTTATCACGCTACTGCTTGCCGCCCTGTATCGCGGCTGGCGGCGGCCGGGGTTGCGCCGTCCACTGGGCTTTGGCGTCGCCAGCGGCTTGGCATTCTGGCTCCTGGCGACGTTCTCCCTGAGCATTTACGAACAAGGGACTCGCCTCCCGGACATCACCATGCGCAACGCCGCCGGTGAAACCATGCAATTGTCCGACTACAAGGGCGGTCCGCTGGTCATCAATCTCTGGGCCACCTGGTGCCCACCCTGCCGTCGGGAAATGCCGGTGCTGGAAAATGCCCAGCAGCAACGCCAGGACCTGACGTTCCTGTTCGTCAATCAGGGTGAAAGCATGCAAAGCGTCAGTACCTACCTGGAAACCCAGGGCTTGAGCCTGTCGAATGTGCTGTTCGACAGCGGCGGCCGTCTGGGCCAGGCCGTCGGTTCGATGGCATTGCCGACTACCCTGTTCTATAGCAACGAAGGCCGCCTGCTGGCCAGCCATCTGGGTGAGCTGTCGGAAGCCAGCCTGGCCCGCGCCCTCGAAAACTTTGACACCCCGAACCCTGCCGAATCGGCCCCCTCTTCAAGGAAACTGCCATGCCCCGCCTCCGCCACCTGCTGACGTTGACCCTGGGCACAGCCCTGTTGCACCTGCCGACCGTGCAGGCTGCCGAAGACTTGCCCGAAGCGATCAAGAAAATCGAAGCCAAGGGCGCGAAAATCGTAGGGCAGTTCGACGCGCCGGACGGTCTGCGTGGTTACGCCGCGCAGTACCAGAACCGCGGCATGGCGCTGTACCTCACCCCTGACGGTAAACACGTATTGCTGGGTAATCTGTATGACGCCGAGGGCAACGACCTGAGTACCGCGCCGCTGCAAAAGCTGGTGTACGCGCCGATGTCCAAGGAAGTGTGGGCGAAGATGGAAGCAAGCAACTGGATCGCTGATGGCAACAAGGACGCACCTCGTGTGGTGTACCTGTTCAGCGATCCGAACTGTCCTTACTGCAACATGTTCTGGGAACAGGCGCGCCCGTGGGTAAAGGCCGGTAAAGTGCAGTTGCGACATATCATGGTCGGTATTATTCGCGAAGACAGTCCGGGGAAATCCGCTGCGTTGCTCGCCGCCAAGGACCCGGTCAAAGCCCTCCAGGAACATGAAAAATCCGGCAAGGCCAGCACGCTGAAAGCGCTCAAAGATGTACCGCCGGCGATTCAGGCTAAGCTCGAGGCGAACATGCAGTTGATGGAAGACCTGGAGTTGTCCGCGACACCGGCGATTTTCTACATGGATGACAAGGGCGAGTTGCAGCAGCAGCAAGGTGCGCCGTCGCCGGACAAACTGGCGAAGATCCTCGGTCCCAAGTGACTTCACGGCTTGTGTTGCAAGCGCCGCCCAAATGAAAAGCTCGCAGGCTGCGAGCTTTTCGATGAATGCGAGAGGACGATCAGTTTCTCTCGCCAAGAAACTTCAGCAGTACTTCAGTGACAAACCGCGGATTCTCTTGATTGGAAATATGCCCCGCCTCCGGCACCAGCAGGAATGGGCAGCCAATCAGCTCCGCCATTTCCTGGGCTTCGAGGGGAGGCCTTGGGGTGTCCTGATCGCCACACATCACCAGCGTCGTTTCTGGGTTCAATTCACTCAGGCGCGGCAACAGATCACTTCGACCAAAGGTAATCCGCCCCATCGGTACGATGCTTTCGCGTAGACGCTCAGCCGGCAATGCCGCCAGCGACGCACGGAAATTCTGATACAGCGCCGACTGTGGATCGATACCGGGACGGAAGAAGATAGGCACCACAATATCCAGCAACGACGGTGTGATGACTCCAGCCTCTTCGATCTGCTTCAACAACGAAAAATAATACTGGCGAGTCGGCTCGGGCTCGATGCCGACGTAGGTATCCATCATCACCAGCCCACTGACACGTTGCGGAGCCGCCAAGGCCAGGCGCGCGCCCCACATACCGCCAACTGAAAGCCCGACCAGTGCGATGCGATCGATGTCCAAATAATCCAGAAGCCCCAGCGCCTGACGGGAAATATCATCGAGGGAGATGGTGCCGTCCGGTAGTCGCCCGGATTGACCGTGGCCCCAAAGGTCCAGGGCAATCACTCGGTAGTGTTGCGACAACGCGTCGATCTGTGGCGCCCACATGGTCTGATCCCACAGGTAACTTCCGGCAAGCAGTACCGCAGGTCCCCTGCCTTTCTCAATGTAGTGAAGTGGTTGACCGTCTATTGTCACGAAGGGCATTGATTTTTTACTCGACAAAAATTGAACAGGCAGGCTCCGCTGGGTGGATTTGTCAGTCAACACGCAATCTGTGTCAAAAGTATTGGCAGGCTTCAGCCCCATTTCGCCGGAGGCACACCAGATCAACTGTAGGAGGTGAGCCTGCTCGCGATCGCGGCCTCACAGCCGACTCCTATCTCCGTGATGTACCCGGATCAAACTGTAGGAGCGAGCTTGCTCGCGATCGCGGCCTCACAGCCGACTCCTATCTCCGTGATGTACCCGGATCAAACTGTAGGAGCGAGCTTGCTCGCGATCGCGGCCTCACAGCCGACTCATATCTCCCTGATGCACCCGGATCAAACTGTTGGAGCGAGCCTGCTCGCGATCGCGGCCTCATAGCCGACTCATATCTCCGTGATGTACCCGGATCGAACTGTGGGAGCTGGCTTGCCGGCGATGGCGTCCTGGCAGGCGGTGTTGTTTTGATGGTGTACATATCCATTCCTGCGGTTACGGCTTCTATTGGTTTCGCCCTTACGGCGAGTCACTTGGAAAAGCCCCAAGTAACCAAACGCTCTTGCCCCTTTCGTCCGGTGCCTCGCCTGGGCTCGGCATACCCTCGCTCCGGTCCTGCTCCGTAGGCCCGCCGCCATCGGCCATCCATGGCCGGGGGCGGCTAACCCGGCATCCTTGCCGGGTTGCCCACTGCGCAGAACCTGCGCTCGGCCTTCCGAGGCGGCAAGAAGATCAAAAGCAGATCAAAAACCCTCCAGCGCAGCCATCAGATCATTCAACCGCTCCGCCTTCTCCTCAGTCATATCGTTCACCGCCAGCCCATCGATGTACCCGGCCAGTTCCTCTACTGTGCTGCACTCGAACATTGCTCGCAGCGGTACATCACGTTGCAGCGCTTTCTGCACCCGTGACGCGATTTGCGTCGCCAATAGCGAATGCCCGCCCAGTTCGAAGAAGTTGTCGCGCACTCCAACCTTGTCGACCTTCAGCACTTCTGCCCAAATATCGGCCAGCGTCTGCTCCAGCCCGTTGCGCGGCGCCTGGTAGTCCTGGTTCTGCAATAGGCCGATTTCAAGCACCGGCAGGGCTTTGCGATCGAGCTTGCCGTTGGCGTTGAGCGGCATCCGGTCCAGCCATAGCCAGTGCAGCGGCACCATGTATTCCGGCAGTTCGGCGCGCAGGCGTTGTTTGATGCGCTCCAGGTGTTCGTTCGGTTTGAGCGTCGAATCAGCCGCTACCAGATAGCCGACCAGGTGCTTGCCATTGAAGCCGTCCTGGACGCCGACCGCCGCTTCGCGAATGTGCGGCTGTTCGTGAAGGCGCCCTTCGATTTCACCGAGCTCGATGCGGTAACCGCGAATTTTCACTTGATGGTCGATTCGCCCAACGTACTCCAGCACGCCGTCGCTGCGACGCCGGGCCAGGTCGCCCGTGCGGTACAGACGATCCCCCGGTGCGCCAAACGGGTTCGGCACGAAGACTTGCGCGGTGCGCAGCGGATCGCTCACATAGCCACGTCCGACGCCCGTACCGGCAACGCACAACTCGCCCACCGCGCCCAGCGGCACCAGTTCCAGCGCGCCATCGAGCAGGTACAAACGGTTGTTGTCGGTCGGTGTACCGATCGGCAAATAGCTGCCGCGGGTCGAGGCCGGATCGACACGGAAAAACGCCACGTCATCCGAGCACTCCGCCGGGCCATACGCATTCACCAGCCCGATATCCGGATAACGCAGCAGCCATTGATGGGCAAGCTCCGGCGGCATGGCCTCGCCCGTCGGCAGCATCCAGCGCAGGCCGTCGAGGCTCATTCGATCCTGGGCAAGCATGCCTTGGATCAGCGACGGCACGCTTTCCAGCACGGTGACGCCGTGTGCCGAAACGTGCGCCAGCAACCCCTGCGGATCGTGGGCGATGGTGTTCGGCACGATGTCGACCCGTGCGCCGAACAACGGCGCGGCGAGGAACTGCCAGACCGAAATATCGAAGCTTTGCGAAGCCGTCTGCGCGATCACGTCGGCATCGCTCAGGTCCAGGTACGGCACCTTGCTCAACTGGTTATTGAGCATGCCGCGCTGCTCGACCATCACGCCCTTGGGCAAGCCGGTGGAACCGGAGGTGTAAATCACATACGCCAGATTGTCCGGACCGCTGTAGAGGCCGGGATTGGTCACCGCCGCGCCACTCGCCTGCACCTCTTCCCAGACCAGCAATCGAGGTCGAATGGCGCAGCCGCAGGCGTCCAGCAGCGCGACAGCCTGTTCACGGCACGCCTCTGTACACACCAGCAACGGCGTGCGACTCAGCTCGATGATCCGGCTCAGTCGCTGGCTTGGCAGCCCCGGATCCAGCGGCAGGTAACCCGCGCCGGCCTTGAAGCTGCCGATGATCATCCCGAGCAAATCAAGGTTACGTTCACCCAGCAACGCCACCGGTTGATCCAGCCCGACACCGGCCGCGATCAGGGCATGACCCAGCCGGTTACTGCGCTGGTTCAGTTCGGCGTAGCTGTGCTGTTGATCCAGGCAACTGGCGGCCACGCGCTGCGGATGCTGGGCAACCTGCGCTTCGAACAGCGCTACGTAGCTCTGCTCCAGCGGATATTCGTGCTCGCTCTGATTGCAACCGTGGATCAGGAAATCCTCTTCCTCGGCCCCCAGCAGCGGCAAATCCGCCATGTCGCCATGAAACCCCTCCACCAGCGCCAGCAGCAGACGCTTGAACTCGCCGAGCATGCGTTCGACCGTGGCCTCCTCGAAGAAACGCTGGTCGTAAGACAGGTGCAAGCCCAGGTCATCGCCTGGATAACACACGGCCGTGAGCGGGAAGTTGGTGTGGGTGCGTCCCGAATCCGAGGTCGCGTTAAGACTCTGGGCACGGTCCAGCACCGAGACTTCCACCGGGGCATTTTCGAACACAAAAAGACTGTCGAACAGCGGCTGGCCCTTGGGCAGTTCGCTGGTTTCCTGAATGCTCACCAGCGGCAGGTACTCGTACTCGCGCAGCTGCATGTTGCTGTCGAGCAAGTCACTGAGCCACTGGCGAACGCTGCAACGCTGATCGTCTTCAGGCATTTTCACCCGCAGCGCAATGCTGTTGATGAACAGCCCGACCGTGCGCTGCATCGCCGGCATTTCCACCGGACGTCCAGCCACCGTGACGCCGAACAGCACATCACGATCACCGCTCAAACGCCGCAACACCAAGGCCCATGCCGCCTGGGCAAAGGTGTTGATGGTCAACTGATGGGCCTGGGCCAATTCGCGCAGTTGCGCACCGTCCCGGGCATCCAGTCGGGTGTAGCGATCACCTACGATCATGCCGCCACTTTCGCCGGCGTGTTCGCGAAGGAAGGGTCGGTCACTCGGGATCGGCGTGGTCCGTTCGAAGCCGTGCAGATTGTCCTTCCACCACTGCCGAGCCTCTTCCAGGCTCTGGCGTTGCAGCCAGCCAATGTAGTCGCGATAGCGCGGCGGCACGGCCAGTTGTGCCTGGCGATTTTCGCCCAGGGCGGTGTAGATCTCGAAGAAATCGTTCATCAACAGCGAACGGCACCACGCATCGATGAGGATGTGGTGGTTGCTCATCATGAACCAGTAGCGCGCGGCGCCAACCCGGATCAGTCGCAGGTGGAACGGCGCCTGAACAAGCAGATCGAAACCGGCCTCGCGCTCGCTTTTAAGCAGTGCCTGCAGCTTCGGTTCTTGCTCGGCGTCGGCGACATCGGTCCAGTCCAGAAACTCGATCGGCGTGCTGCCCGGCTTGTGGATAACCTGCAACATGTCTTCGCCGACGTTCCAGCAAAACGAGGCACGCAGGGCTTCGTGACGCGCAATCACCGCTTGCCAGGCTTCGGCAAAACGCTGCGGATCAAGTTGGCTGTTGATGCGATAACGGTCCTGCATGTAATACAGCCCGGTACCCGGTTCCAGCAGGGTGTGCAGCAACATGCCTTCCTGCATCGGTGTCAGGGGATACACATCCTCGATGACCGCAGCGGGCACGGGCAGCGCGTCGAGTTGTGCCTGGGTCAGTCTGGCCAACGGGAAGTCCGACGGCGTCAGGCCGCCCGCATCGTCGCGCAGGCAATGCTCGACCAGGTCTTGCAGCTCCCCCAGATAGGCGTTCGCCAGCTCGGTGATGGTCTGCGGATCGTGGCGTTCGGCACTGAACGTCCAGCGCAATACCAGCTCGCCGCCGTAGACCTGACTGTCGACGCTCAGCTCGTTCGGCATCGGTGCTTTCGGGTCATGGGCCGCGCCAACCGGCTCGTCCAGCGGACGGAACAATGCATCATCGGCAAAACTCTGGTCGAACTGGCCGAGATAATTGAAGGTGATCTGCGCCGACGGCAAAGCTGCCATGGCAGTACGGCACGAATCATCGGCGAGGTAGCGCAACACGCCATACCCCAGACCTTTGTGCGGCACGGCACGCAGTTGCTCCTTGATCACCTTGATCGAGTCGCCCTGGCTGTTCGCCGGTGTCAGCCGCAACGGATACGCACTGGTGAACCAACCCACGGTGCGGGTCAGATCGATGTCATCAAACAGGCTTTCACGGCCATGGCCTTCCAATTGAATCAAGGCGGATGCGTGACCGCTCCAGCGGCACAATACGCGAGCCAATGCAGTCAGCAGCAGGTCATTGACCTGAGTGCGATAGGCACTCGGCGCCTGCTGCAGCAACTGGCGTGTCTGTTCGCTGTCGAGGCGCACACTGACCGTTTGCGCGTGACGGTGTTGACGTCCACCGTCAGGGCGGGCGCACGGCAACCCGGCGTGAGGACCTGCCAGGTTCGCCTGCCACCAGCTCAATTCCTCGCGCAGGGATTCGCTGCCGGCGTAAGCCTGCAAGCGAGCGGCCCATTCATTGAAGGCGCTGGTTTTCGCTGGCAGTTGCACCGTCTCCTGCAAGGGCAATTGGCGATAGGCCGTTTGCACATCGTCCAGCAAGACGCGCCACGAAACCCCGTCTACCACCAGGTGGTGAATGGCGATGAACAATCGCTGCTGGTCCTGTGGACCATCAACCAACAGCGCACGAATCAGGGGTCCCTGTTCGAGGTCGAGGCTGCGCTGGGCGTCGGCGAACAGCGCCGTGCACTGGTCCATGGATTTCACCCGTACTTGCCAGAGCACCGGGACGTCAGATTCAGCCTGGTGTTCGGCGCGCCATTGCCCGGCGGCGTTGGTGAAACGCAGGCGCAAGGCGTCGTGCTGTGCGATCACTGCCAGCAGCGCTTGCTCAAGACGATGAGGTTCCAGCGTCTCGGCCGGTTCCAGCAGCAAGGCCTGGTTCCAGTGTTGGCGCTCAGGGATCTCGCTGTCGAAGAACCAATGCTGGATCGGTGTCAGTCGCGATTCGCCCGTCAGCAAACCTTGCTCGGCAGTCACCTGCTCAGTGCGGGTCGCGACGGCAGCGAGGGTGTGCACCGTCTGGTGCTGGAACAGGTCCCGCGGGCTGAAGTGGATACCCTGTTGCCGTGCACGGCTGACCACCTGGATCGACAGGATCGAATCACCGCCCAGCTCGAAAAAGTTGTCATTGAGACCGACCTGCGGAACGTTCAACACGTGGCTCCAGATACCGGCCAAAGTCAGTTCCAGCGCGTTGCCTGGCGCCACGTACTGCTGACGGTTCAGCTCGGGGTCCGGCGCCGGCAACGCGCGGCGATCCAGTTTGCCGTTGGCGGTGAGCGGCCAGTGAGCCAGCAGGATCAGGTGCGTTGGCACCATGTAGTCCGGCAGCTGGGATTTGAGCTGAGCCTTGAGCGCGTCACGCAGCGAGGCCTGTTGCAAGTCATCCTGCGCGGCAGCATCGGTCAGCACGTAGCCGACCAATTGCTTCCCGCTGGGTGCATCAAGTGCAAGCACCACCGCCTCGCGCACGGTTTCATGCTCGAGCAAACGGGTTTCGATCTCGCCCAGTTCGATGCGGAAGCCACGGATTTTCACTTGATGGTCGATACGTCCCAGATACTCCACCAGTCCGTCGTCACGCTGGCGAACCAGGTCACCGGTGCGATACAGGCGCCCGCCATCGGCCGCAAACGGGTCTGCCACAAACCGCTCGGCCGTCATGCCCGGACGCCGGTGATACCCCTGCGCCAGACCGGCACCGCCAACGTACAACTCGCCGCTGGCACCTTGTGGCACCAGGGCCAGGTCGGCATCCAGGATGTAGGCCACACGAGCGCCGATCACGCTGCCGATCGGCACACTGCCCAGGCCTTCTTCCAATTGCTCCGGAGCCAGGCTGGCCAGCGGCATGACCACGGTTTCAGTCGGGCCATAGGCATTGAAGAACAGGCTCGGCTTGAACGCTGCACGAATGCGCTGCAGGTGTTCGCCAGTCAGTGCTTCACCACCGGTGATGCACATGCGCACTGGCAGGGTTTCGTTTTGGGTGGCCAGCCATTGCGCCAACTGGCTACCGTAGCTCGGCGTGAAACCGAGAACGTTGATGTGGTGCTGGCGAATCAAGCCGCAGATTTCTTCCGCATCCCACTGTCCCTGAGCGCGCAATACGACCTGCGCGCCACTCAACAACGGCACGAGCAAGCGCTCGGTGGCGGCGTCGAAATTGATGGAATAGAAATGCAATTCGCAATCGTCCGGGCGCATCCCGAAGCGTTCGATCACGGCACGACAATGCATGGCGATTTCGCCGTGGGACACCACCACGCCTTTCGGTCTGCCGGTGGAACCCGAGGTGTAGATCAGGTACGCCTGATGCTGCGGCAGGCTGATGAACGGCAGCTCACTGGCCGGGTAATTCGCCAGTTCAGCGGCATCGTCTTCGAGGCACCAGCGCGCCACGCTCGCCGGCAGTTGGCCAAGCGCCTTGAACATCGCCGCATCGCTGAGCAGCAAACCGATGCCACTGTCTTCGATCATGTAATGCAAACGGTCCAGCGGATACTCAGGGTCCAGCGGCACATAGGCGCCGCCGGCCTTGAGGATCGCCAGTAGCCCGACAACCATGTCCAGCGACCGTTCAAGCGCCAGGCCGACGCGCACTTGCGGGCCGACACCGCGCTCGCGGAGCATCCAGGCCAGGCGATTGGCGCGACTGTCGAGTTCGGCATAGCTCAGGGTGTGCCCGGCGAACGTCAGTGCGGGCGCGTCTTTTCGAATCAGTGCCTGCTCGCTGAACAGGTGATGAATGCACTGGTCAAGACGATGCTCCCCCGGTTCGACACCAAGGCTGTCGAGCAACTGTTGCTGCTCAGTGGCTTCCAGCAATGGCAAGTCGCTGAGGCGCTGTTGCGGATCGCTGAGTAAGGCTTCGAGCAGGTTGCGCCAATGCCCGGCCATGCGCGCAATGCGTGGTTCGTCGAACAAATCGGTGCTGTAGGTCAGGCAGCAACCGAGCCGATGATCGAGGTCGGTGACTTCCAGATTAAGGTCGAACTTGGTCGCACGCGCATCATTGGCCAGGTACTCGACGGTCATGCCCGCCAGGGTACGACTCTGCTGGAATTCCCAGCGCTGGACGTTGCACATTACCTGGAACAGGGGGTTGTAAGCCGTGCTACGCGGTGGCTGCAAGGCTTCCACCAAGTGATCGAACGGCAGGTCTTGATGGGACTGGCCTTCGATGACGGTATGGCGGACCTGATCGAACAATTCGCCAACGGACATCTGGCCGTCGAGCTGGCAACGCAGCACCTGTGTATTGAGGAAAGCCCCAATCAGCCCTTCGCTTTCCGGACGAATCCGGTTGGCCACCGGCGCGCCAATGCGCAAGTCGGTCTGGCCACTGTAGCGGTAAAGCAGCACCGCCAATGCGGCCGTCATGGTCATGAACAGGGTCAGGCCGTTTTGCGCATTGAAGGCTCGAACCCGTGCGGCAAGGTCATCACTCAAGTCGAAACGGAACAACTCGCCCTGATGGCTTTGCACCGGCGGACGCGGGCGGTCGGAGGGCAATTCCAGCAATGGGTGTTCGCGACCCAACTGCCCGGTCCAGTAGTCCAGTTGACGCTGGCGTTCACCAGACTCCAGCCACTGACGCTGCCACACGCTGTAGTCGAGGTATTGCACCGGCAGCGGCGCCAGCGGCGATTCGCGGTCCTCCACCAGGGCTTCGTAGAGCGCGCTCAATTCCCGGGCAAAGATATCCATCGCCCAGCCTTCGGTGACGATGTGGTGCAGGGTCAGCACCAGGTAATGTTCCAGCTCGTCAGTCTTGACCAGGCACGCGCGAAGCAGCGGCCCGGTTTCCAGATTGAAAGGTTTGTGCGCTTCGTCGTCAGCCAGTTGCTGGACCTGCCATTCACGACCTCCAGCATCCAGCGCAGTGAAATCCTTAAACTCCATGCGCATGCCCGTGTGCTCATGCACCTGTTGCCTGGCCACACCGTCGACGCTCGGAAACGTGGTGCGCAGGGTTTCGTGGCGCAGGATCAACGCCTGCAACGCCGCCTCGAAGCGCCCGACATCCAGCACCCCGCGCAATCGCGCCATGCCACCGACGTTGTAAGCCGGGCTGTCCGGTTCCATCTGCCAGAGGAACCACATGCGCTGCTGGGAATAGGACAAGGGCACCGGTTGGCTGCGGTCGACTTTTTCAATCGGTGGTTGCTGGTTGGTTTTGCCACTGGCCTGGATCAACCGGACCTGTTCAGCAAACGCACCCAGCTCGCTGTTCTCGAACAACGCTCGCAACGGTAACTCGACATCGCAGGCCTGACGGGTGCGAGAAATGATTTGCGTGGCCAGCAACGAATGACCGCCCAGGGCAAAGAAGTCGTCACGCAGACCGATTTGCGTAAGGCCCAGCACTTCGCGCCAGATGCCGGCGATCTTTTGTTCCAGATCGCTGACCGGTTCGACGTGCTCGCGAACCTGCCAGTGCGGTTCAGGCAAGGCCCGGCGATCGAGTTTGCCGCTCGGGCTCAGGGGCATTTCGTCCAGCCGCATCAATTGCGCCGGGACCATGTATTCAGGCAACTCGGCCGCCAATGCGGCGTGCAGGCGCTGGTTTTGTGCATCGATTTCTTCGCAGAAACCCGTGCTCGTGTAATAGCCAATCAACTGTCCACCGGCCGACGTTTCACGCACCAGGACGACGGCTTGAGCGACGCCGTCCTGAGCCAGCAACCGCGCCTCGATTTCTTCCGGCTCGACACGAAAACCACGCAACTTGACCTGCTGATCGAGACGACCGAGGTATTCGATAACGCCCTCTGCGGTCCAGCGTACCCGGTCGCCGGTGCGGTACAGGCGGGCGCCCTGCTCGCCCAGCGGATCCACGACAAAACGCTCGGCGGTCAACGAAGGACGTCCCAAATACCCTCGGGCCAGACCGATACCACTGATGCACAACTCACCCGGCACACCGGCCGGCACGGGATTGAGTTCGTGGTCGAGTACCCGGCAGACAACGTTGTCCAACGGTCGGCCAATCGGCGAACGCTCGCCGTCGGCGAAGGTGCACTGCCAATGGGTGACGTTGATCGCGGTTTCGGTCGGGCCATAACGGTTGTGCAATTGCACCGCTGGCAGCTGTTCCAGCACGCGGTTACGCAGCTCCGCAGGCAAGGCCTCACCACCGGAAAATACCCGGCGCAGGCTGGTGCATTCGGCGGTGAGCGGTTCGTCGATAAACAATGAAAGCAGCGCAGGCACGAAGTGCAGTGTGGTGACGCCGTAGGTTTGAACCAACTGGGCAATGCGGTGCGGGTCGCGGTGTTCGCCAGGGCCGGCGATCAGCAAACGTGCCCCCGTTATCAGCGGCCAGAAGCACTCCCACACCGACACGTCAAAACTGATCGGCGCCTTTTGCATCAGCACGTCGGTATCGTTCAGGCGATAAGTGGACTGCATCCATTGCAGCCGCTCGGCGAGGGCGGCGTGGGTATTGCCGACGCCCTTGGGCTGGCCGGTGGAACCGGAGGTGTAAATCACGTAGGCCAGGTTGTCGCCGTGCAAGTGCAGGCCCGGTGCGTGACTCGGCCAGCTTTCCAGGTGCAGGGTGTCCATGGCGATCACGCTGACGCCTGCGGTGGCCGGCAAGCGATCGAGCAATTCGGTCTGGGTCAGCAGCAATTCAACGCCGCTGTCGCTGAGCATGTAGGCCAGGCGTTCGGCGGGGTAATCAGGATCCAGTGGAACGTAGGCGCCACCGGCCTTGATGATCGCCAGCAGGCCGATCAACAGCTGCGGCGAACGCTCGGCGGCAATCGCCACGCACACATCCGGGCCGACGCCTTTGTCACGCAGGTAATGCGCCAGCCGGTTGGCCTGGGTGTGCAGTTGCGTGAAATCCAGGCTACCGCCGTCCCAGATCAGCGCGATGCGCTCCGGGGTGAGCCGCGCCTGCTCGCTGAGTTGTTCCGGGAGCCACTGGCTGGCCGGTGTGCACGGTGCAACGCTCCACGTTGCCTGGTGTTGTTGCTCGCTTGGTGACAGCAGCTGCAAGTCGCCGATGGCGCTTTGCGGTCGCTCGCAAACGTCCCGCAGCAGGGTGCTGAAATGCTCCGCCAGGCGCTCGATGGTGGCGCTGTCGAACAGCTCACTGGCGTAATCGAAGGACAGGCTCAGACGCCCTTTGGCATCTTCTTCGCTGTGCAATTGCAGGTCGAACTTGGCTTCGCGACTGTGCCACGGCAGTTCTTCCGCCAGCAAACCGGGCAACCGGCGCAGCGCGCTCAGGTCACGTTGCTGATGGTTGAACATGACCTGGAACAGACCTTGTTCCCGGGCATGAGGAAAGGCTTCCAGCAATTGTTCGAACGGCAAATCCTGATGCGCCTGGGCGCCCAACGCGGCGTGACGGGTTTGCGCCAGCAGCTCAATGAACGGCAGCCGCGCATCCACCTCGGCACGCATCACTTGGGTGTTGATGAAGAACCCGATCAGCCCCTGAGTTTCCAGACGAGGACGGTTGGCATTGGGCACGCCGATGCGGATGTCCCGCTGACCGCTGTAGCGATGCAACAGACTCTGGAAGGCGGCAAGCAACAGCATGAACGGCGTCGATTCATGGGCATGGGCCGTCCGGCGAATGGCGTCGCTGAGGGTCGTCGCCAGCTTGATCGAATGACGGGCTGCAGGTTGGCTTGGCTTTTTTGAACGGGGATGATCAGTGGCCAGATTCAGGGTCGGATGTTCAGTCCCCAACTGCGCTTTCCAGTAGGCCAATTGTCGCTCACCCTCCCCTTGTGCCAGCCATTGGCGCTGCCACCTGCCGTAATCGGCGTACTGGGTCGGCAAGGGTGCAAGCGCTGCGGTTTGCCCTTGGGAGGCGGCGGCGTAGACCCGCGAGAACTCGTCGATCAATACGTTCAGCGACCAACCGTCGGCGATGATGTGGTGCATCGTCACCAGCAGCTGATGGTCCTCATCATCCAGGCGCACCAGGGTCACCCACAGCAGCGGACCTTTCTCCAGATCGAATTGGGTATGGGCTTCGTCTTCACGAATCTGCTGCGCGCGCGCCTCTCGCTCGCTGGCTGGCAAGTCGCTGATGTCGATCAGTTGCAGGTTGAACGCGCCGGGCGCGTCGATCTGTTGCAGCGCCACGCCATCACGTTCGAAGAAGCGCGTGCGCAGGGATTCGTGGCGTTCGATCAGTTGCTGGAAACTGGCGCGCAGTGCGTCTTCGTCCAGTTCGCCACGTAAACGCAAAGCTCCCGGAATGTTGTAAGCGCTGCTCTGCGGGTCGAGCTGCCAGGTGATCCACAAGCGGTTTTGCGCAAGGGACTGCGGCATCAGTTCACTGCGCGACAGCGTGGAGATTGCGCCTTGAGCCAGTCCGCCGTCCTGTTGTTGGCGGGCGACGGCGTCGGCGAATGCGCCCAGGGTCGGGGCTTCGAACAGCAAGCGCAGGTTCAGCTCAAGACCGAGTTCTTCACGCAGCCGCGCGACCACCTGAGTCGCCGCAATGGAGTTGCCACCGAGCAGGAAGAAGTGATCATCGGCCTCGACCTGCTTGACCTGCAATTGCTCGCACCAGATCTGACCGATCAGGGTGTGCAGCTCGCCAGCGAACTCGCTTTGCCCGACCCTGGCGCTGACCGCTGAAGGAAACAGCGCGTAATGGTCGAGACTGTCGTCCGCCAATCGAATACGGCACGCCGCTCGTTGCAACTTGCCGCTGGAAGTTTTCGGCAGCGCACCGGGATTGAGCAACGCCACGACGCTTGGCGCCTCTTGATACGCCTCCGCCACCGCTTGGCGAATGGCTTTGATCAACGCTTCGGGCGGCAGGATCTTCTGCACGCTGCGGCTGATTTCTGCGGCGATCCCGATGCCCTCCTGACCGTCGACCGTGACGGCAAACGCGGCCACCCGACCTTTGCGCACGACCTCGACTTCGCGTTCGATGGTCTGTTCGATGTCTTGCGGGTACAGGTTGTGACCGCGAACGATGAGCATGTCTTTCAGACGACCAGTGATGAACAGTTCGCCGTCGCGCATGAACCCCAGATCGCCAGTGCGCAGCCAGGTGCGCCCGGCGTGCTGGACGAAGGTCTTGGCGCTGGCTTCGGGATTGCGCCAGTAGCCCTGGGCGATGCTCGGACCGGCGGCCCAGACTTCGCCAACGCTGTTGTCAGCCAGTTCGTTGAGCGCCTGCGGGTCGACAATCAGCACCGCGTGATCCGGCTGGCTGATGCCGCAACTCATGATCGAACTGCCCTCGCCCGGCTCGGCCCGATTCTGCGCCAGCGCTTGATCATCGACACGCAGAGTGCCGATGCCATGGCCGCGTGGGCTGCCGGCGACGAACAGCGTCGCTTCGGCCAAACCGTAGGACGCCATGAAACTGTCCGGGGTAAAACCGCAGGCAGCAAACTTGGCCGCGAAGCGTTCCAGGGTGTCGAGACGAATCGGTTCGGAACCGGAATACGCCACGCGCCAGCCGCTGAGATCAAGCCGTTGCAGTGCCGACTCGCTGACCCGCTCGCTGCACAGGCGATAAGCAAAATCCGGCCCGCCGCTGATGGTGCCGCCGTACTCGCTGATCGCTTCGAGCCAGCGCAACGGCCGACCGAGGAAGTACGCCGGCGACATCAACACGCAAGGCACGCCACTGAAAATCGGCTGCAACAGACCGCCGATCAAGCCCATGTCGTGGTACAGCGGCAACCAGCTGACAATCACATCGTCGGGGTTCAGATCAATGCCGAAACCGTGGCGAATCAACAACTCGTTCGCCACCAGATTACCGTGGCTGACTTGCACGCCTTTGGGCAGCGCCGTGGAACCGGAGGTGTACTGCAGAAAGGCAATGTGATCGGCCGGCAGATCCGGCGCGCGCCAGCTATCCGCCAACGCCGGGGCGAGGCTATCGACGCAGAGCAACGCTGGCGCACCTTCGATCTGCAACAAGGCGTCGCGCAGACTCGTACTGGTCAGTAGCAGACGTGGTTCGGCATCGCTGATGATCGACAGCAAGCGTTCCTGATGATGACGGCGGGTCGACTCTGGCGGATACGCCGGGACCGCGATCACGCCGGCATACAGGCACCCGAAGAAGGCGGCGACATAGTCCGGGCCGCTTGGAAACAACAACACTGCGCGATCGCCAAACTCAGCCTCGGCCTGCAGCGCCCCCGCAATGACCCGGGCCCGCCGATCCAGCTCGCGATAACTCAGTACCACCGCTTGATCCGGGGTTTCGGCGAGAAACCGCAAGGCCACCCGATCCGGCGTCAGGGCCGCGCGGCGCTGAAGGGCTTGGACCAGATTGCTTGGGAGTTCGAACGCGTCGGTCATGGGGTTTCCTGCCAGATGTGGGCTTGCAAATGGAATCGGTTTTCTTACGTCACGCCCCATTCGAGGCATGCAGGACGCGGTCTTCGCCGACCGCGCAAGGCATTGGGAATGCTGATTTGGCCAGGGCTGTACGTCCGAGCCATTCACCAAGGAGAACGGATGGGATCTTGAAATAATTAGTCATACGGCCGATCGCCAACGGGGCTGGCGTGCGTCAGCGTGTCGCAGTTCTCAAAACGCACCTTTGCGAAGCATTAATTCTCTTTCTCAATTGACAATCATTATCATTCAACATAATTTGTCGCTCGATGTGTAGGGCAGCCCAGGTCTTTCGCGCCGCCCCACTAACCTCTTTGCAGCAGGGTGTTTTCCATGACGGAACAAGTATCCACAAGCAGGTGCGACTCACCGTTACTTCAGGCATTCGTCGACAATCGACTGATTCTGGTCAAGATTGCAGCGCGCATTACCGGTTGCCGGTCCCGCGCTGAAGACGTGGTGCAGGATGCGTTCTTCAGGCTGCAATCCGCACCGCAGATCACATCGTCCTTCAAGGCCCAGCTCAGTTACCTGTTCCAGATCGTGCGCAACCTGGCGATCGATCACTACCGCAAGCAGGCGTTGGAGCAGAAGTATTCCGGCCCTGAAGAGGAAGGGTTGAACGTAGTGATTCAAGGTGCTTCGCCGGAAACCTCGCACATCAATTTCTCGACCCTGGAAAACATCGCCGATGCGCTGACGGAGCTGCCGACCCGCACCCGTTACGCGTTCGAGATGTACCGCTTGCACGGTGTGCCGCAAAAAGACATCGCCAAGGAACTGGGCGTCTCGCCGACGCTGGTGAACTTCATGATTCGCGATGCGCTCGTGCACTGCCGCAAGGTGTCGGGGAATCGTGCGGACACTTTTGCCCGGCGTTGAAATCTGAATGTGTATCGCCGCTGGACTCGGTGCAGAACTCACACATTTATGGTGGGTGAAATGGCCCAATCGCGAGCAAGCTCGGCTCCCACAGTTTGAACGCCTACCTTCACATCATGTGTGTCCGCAGGAGATCAGACTGTGGGAGCCGAGCTTGCTCGCGATGGCGGCCCCGGGATCAATCATAATCCCGAGCCTCACACCTCAAACCAGCTCACACCGCTCAAAAAACCGCTCGCGCCCCAACACCATCAACGCGGCGCGCTTATGCGGAAAGTCGAACTCTTTCTCGCAGTAAAAACGCTGCGCCTGCAGGTACTCGATCATCTTTGCGTTATCCGCACGCGGCTCGGCGACTACTCGCTGGGTGCGTGGATCATCGAGAAACAGGTAGTGCGTCAGCGCCGATAACCAGCTCGCCACCTTGTGTGGGCCACGGTGTGTTTCTTCACCGACCAGCATGTGGATACCCCGGTCGTAATCGGCGGCGTCATAGAACGGCGCGATGCGATCTTCCTTGGCCCAGTAGGCTTCAAAATAGGCAAATGGCTGATCATCGAAACAACCGATCAACGTCAGCGTGTGCGGGTCGGACTCGAGTTTGCTCAGGTATTCGCGATGCTGTTCGAGGCTGCCCTCCTCCTGCCAGAAGCTCGCCACGCGCGCACTGTTCTGCCAGCGATTGAACCGCTCAAGATCGTGGTCAATGTCAACAGTGCGTAACGAGATCCAGCCGCCCAGTCGCGCATCAAACCGGCGATACACCTCACCATGGGGTTTCACCGCGCGCAACGGGTGGCGCTTGCCGGCGCTGATGATCATCTGCCGGGGAAAACTGTGGGCCCGCGCTTGCGTCAGCCACGGCTGGGGCAGTTGCCAAAATAGCGCGCGCTCGCAGCGGTACTCACCGGGTACGTCGGTGGTGATCAGCAAGCCGCTGAGCAACACCTCATTGGGCGCGTCATCGAGCAACCAGGTCAGGCGCTGGCAAGCCGGGTCGCGGGCAAACAACCAATAACAGGCGGCCCAGATCGCGTCGGTGTCTGGGCGTTTGAAGCCTGCCTCGACCTGCACCTGTACCGCGGGCTTTGGATTCAGGCGCAGATGGATCAACGGCTGTCCCGCCAGGCTGAGGACCAGTCGGTTTTCGGTTTCATCCGCTACAAGATGGCTGCCTGACGGTAAGGCCAGGGCGATCAGGTCATTCAGAATTGGCATGGGAGCGCTCACGATAATCGTCGACAGTTCAACGAGGTGACGTGAGCCGGTCAGGGAAATTTAAGAGAAGTCGCGAATTCACGACCCATGGCGCAATTCAGTTGCCAGGCACCGGCACCACGGCGATTTTGTAGGGCGAAAAAATCCTCAGCATCGCGCCGTTATCGCGCAAACCTTGCAGCAACTTGCCAAAGGCTTCGCCACTGATGGGCGCAGAGGGCCGCAGGATCGCGTAGTGGTGATAGACCTGATCGACGCGGTCGGACACCAGTAACTGATCGCCGACTTTGTCGTTGCGCAACAGGTAATCACTCAGGTACGAACGTGTCACCAGTGCGATGTCTGCGCGGCCCCGCAGGACCATCAGCAAGTTGCTGTCATGGGAATAGGTCAGCGTCGCGTTGTAGTTGTGCGCCAGCAATTTCGGGTCGGCATTGAAGTTGGCGAACTCGTAGTGATAGCCGCTGAACAACGCCAAACGTTTGCCGGCAAGGTCGGAAAAATAGGACTGAGGTCGGTCGGGCTGGCGTTGCGCGACGAAGATTTCGGCATCTTCCAGGCCCATATCAACGGTGACGTGGGGAATGTCCTTCCAGCCCCAATCGGGGTTTTCGAAAATCGCCATGTCCACCCGACCTTGCTTGAAGTCACCGAAGCGGCGGGGAATCGAGGTCGGCACCAACGCAAACTGGTAGTCGGTTTGCGAGGCGTTGAGGGCCTCGATCAATTGCGGCAACAGGCCGGTGTCGGCCCCCATCTCGGGGCGCACGGTATAAGGAGGAAAATGCGCAGCGCCGACGCGCACCAGCTGTCCAGCCTGGGACGGCACTGTCCATGACACAGCGAGCAATAACGCCGCGAGCGCCGCCAGTGAAAATCGCGAGGCCGTCTGAATTGGCGAGCACATCAAACAACCTACTCCCGAAAATGACACATCAATGCATTCAAACTAGGCGGTTTCACCCACTTAGCCAGTTTCCTACTGGCCAAATAGCACTATTGTTTCTCTTCCAGCACCAGAATCAACGCCTCATCGGCTAATTGATCAAGGCTCATGCTGCCACCGGCACGGAACCAAGTGGTGGTCCATGACAGCGCACCGGTCAGGAACCGGCGGGTAATGAATACATCGCCGCGAATGAAACCGGCGTCTTTGGCCTCGCCCAATACTTGCAGCCAGAGGTCTTCATAAATATCGCGCAACGCCAGAACTTGCGCCTGGCCTTCTTCGGACAACGAGCGCCATTCATACACCAGCACCGCCATGGCCTCGCCGCTGCCGCCCATGATCGACTGCAATTCGCATCGGATCAGCGCCAGCACCCGCTCGCGCACACTGTCGGACTCGGCCAGTGCCGCGCGCATCAGCGCAGTGTTGTAGCGAATGGTCTCTTCCATCACCGCACGCAGGATTTCGTCCTTGCTTTTGAAGTGATGAAAAATGCTGCCGGACTGAATGCCCACGGCGCCCGCCAGATCACGCACCGTGGTGCGCTCATAACCTTTGTTGCGAAACAGGTGAGCCGCCACTTGCAGCAGTTTGCCGCGGGCGCTGTCCGGGTCGGTCAACTGGCCGTTGTCGACCAATTCGCGCATGACCTTGAGGGCTTTTTGCTCGTCCACCCGTTCTCTCCTACAGTCGTTCAATCAAATACGCCCATCGCCACTAAAACAGCGGGGTTGCGCGGGCAATTTAAGCTGGCGATGACAACCAAGCAAGCGCTTGGGAAGAAGTAAATCGAGGCATTTACAAACCAAGCGCTTGCTTGGTAGTCTCGAACCACTGCTGTCGGAGGTGACTATGGAGATGACTGTGCCTGAAACCATTCGCATCGGATGCGCCAGCGCGTTCTGGGGTGACACGTCGACTGCCGCTGCTCAGTTGGTGGAGGGAGGACGCCTGGACTACCTGGTGTTCGATTATCTGGCCGAAATAACTTTGTCGATCATGGCCGGCGCGCGGATGAAAGACCCGCAGGCCGGGTACGCCAGCGACTTTATTGAAGTGCTCAGCCCGCTCCTCCCACAGCTCGCCGAGCAAAAAATCCGCGTCATCAGCAATGCTGGCGGAATCAACCCGCAAGCCTGCGCCGCCGCCCTGCAAGCGGCCTGCGACAAGGCGGGCGTGGCATTGAAGATCGCCGTGCTGCTGGGCGATGACTTGCAGCCACAGTTCAAACAGCTGAGCACTCAGGGTTTGCGTGAAATGTTCACCGACGCTCCGCTGCCAGCGATGTGCGTCTCGACCAATGCCTACCTCGGCGCACCGGGCATCGTCGAGGCCTTGCGGTTGGGCGCGGACATCGTGATCACCGGACGCGTGGTCGATAGCGCCGTGGTCAGCGCTGCGCTGGTGCATGAATTCGGCTGGTCCTGGCACGATTACGACAAACTCGCCCAAGCCGCACTGGCGGGTCACCTCATTGAATGCGGCGCGCAGTGCACCGGCGGCAACTTCACCGATTGGCGTGAAGTACCCGACTACGAACACATCGGTTTTCCCATCGTCGAAGTCAGCGCTGACAGCCAGTTCACCGTGAGCAAACCCGAAGGTTCCGGCGGCCTCGTCACCCCGCTGAGCGTAGGTGAACAGATGCTCTATGAAATCGGCGACCCGCAGGCCTATCTGTTGCCCGACGTGGTCTGCGATTTTACTCAGGTCAAACTGGTGCAGCAGGGCAAAAACACGGTGCAGGTCCACGGCGCCAAAGGCTTGCCCCCAACCGATCACTACAAGGTCAGCGCGACCTACCCGGACGGTTTCCGTTGCACCGCCAGTTGCCTGATCGCCGGCATTGATGCGGTCGACAAAGCCCGCCGTGTCAGCGACGCGATCATCAACAAGACGGCGGAGATTTTCCTCCAGCGCGGTTGGGCGCCGTATAGCGAAGTGAACATCGAGCTGCTCGGCAGCGAAGCCACTTACGGTCCTCATGGCCAGCGTCAGGACAGTCGCGAGGTGGTGATCAAACTCGCGGTGCGCCACCCGAACAAACAGGCGCTGATCGTGTTCTCCCGGGAAATCGCCCAGGCCGCTACCGGCATGGCGCCCGGGTTGACCGGGATCGTCGGCGGTCGGCCAACGGTGTATCCGGTGATCCGGCTGTTTTCGTTTCTGATCGATAAAACCGCCTGCACCCTGGCCATCGACCTGGCCGGAAAACGCCACCCCTGCACCCTGCCCGACAGCGATGTCCTCGACACCGATGATTTGCCTGTACCCCTCGACCCGCCCAAACCTGCCGGCCGCGCTGACGCCAGTGTGGCGCTGGTGAAGCTGGCGGTTGCGCGCTCCGGTGACAAGGGCAATCACAGCAATATCGGGGTCATGGCCCGCGCGCCGGAGTACCTGCCGTGGATCGCCGAAGCACTGACGCCGGAAGTGATCGTGGACTGGATGAGCCATGTCCTCGACCCGGTCCACGGACGTGTCGAGCGCTGGTATCTGCCGGCCACTCACAGCCTTAATTTTCTCCTGGAAAATGCCTTGGGCGGCGGTGGCGTGGCCAGCTTGCGCATCGATCCACAAGGCAAAGCATTCGCTCAGCAACTGTTGGACATCCAGATTCCGGTGCCGCAAAGCATCGCTGACCAGGTCAACTAGAGGACCGCCACCGTGGCCTACGATTCGATATTCAAAACCGATCTGTTTGCGGGTCAAACCATTATCGTCACCGGCGGCGGTAGCGGTATCGGACGCTGCACCGCTCACGAACTCGCGGCCCTTGGCGCCCATGTGCTGCTGGTCGGGCGCAAAGTCGACATGCTCAAACAGGTTGCCGCCGAAATCGTCGAAGACGGCGGCAAGGCTGACTGGCGCGTGTGCGACATACGCGAGGAAGAAACGGTCAAGCACCTGGTCAGCGAGTTGATCCGAGAGCACGGGCCTATCCATGGCCTGGTCAATAATGCGGGGGGACAATTTCCCTCCGCACTCGCTTCGATCAATCAGAAGGGTTTCGAAACCGTGATGCGCACCAACCTGGTGGGTGGTTTCCTGATGGCCCGGGAAGTGTTCAATCAATCCATGAGCAAGCATGGCGGCGCGATCGTCAACATGCTCGCGGACATGTGGGGCGGCATGCCCGGCATGGGCCACTCGGGCGCCGCACGTTCGGGCATGGACAACCTGACCAAGACCGCCGCGTTCGAATGGGGGTATGCCGGCGTGCGGGTGAATGCGGTGGCGCCGGGCTGGATCGCGTCGAGCGGCATGGACACCTACGAAGGCGCGTTCAAGGCCGTCATCCCGACCTTGCGCGAACACGTACCGCTCAAACGCATCGGCACCGAATCGGAAGTCAGCGCAGCCATCGTCTTTTTGCTCAGCCCCGCGGCGGCGTTTATCAGCGGCAGCACGCTGCGCATCGACGGTGCGGCGAGTCTGGGCGGTCGGGCCTGGCCGATTCACAAGGCGCAGAACAGCGAGTCCTATAACGGCTTTCATCGGGCGTACTTGCCCGATGTACTGCAGCCAGACGCCCCCAAGGACAAGGAATAAACCATGCCGGTCATCCAGTCGCAGGTGGACCCGTTCAGCGAACCGTTTGCCCGGAACCGCGCAGCCATGCTGGTGGGCATCGAGCATGTGCGCCAGCTCGAACAGAACCTGCTGAACAAGGCTGCCGAGGCCAAACCCAAGTTCGACAAGCGCGGGCAATTATTGCCTCGGGAACGACTCAACCTATTGCTCGATCCCGGCGCACCGTTCCTTGAACTGGCGAGCCTGGCCGGCTACAAGCTGCATGATGACAAGGATGGCAGTTCAGCCGGTGGCGGCTTGATCGCGGGGATCGGCTACGTCTCGGGCGTGCGAGTGCTGGTGGTGGCGAACAACAGCGCGATCAAGGGCGGGACCATTTCCCCCAGCGGGTTGAAAAAATCCCTGCGCCTGCAACAGATCGCGATGGAAAACAAACTGCCGGTGATCACCCTTGCCGAAAGCGGTGGCGCCAACCTGAATTACGCAGCGGAGATTTTTGTCGAGGGCGCGCGCAGCTTCGCCAATCAGGCGCGCATGTCGGCCATGGGACTGCCGCAAATTACCGTCGTGCACGGTTCCGCCACCGCCGGCGGTGCCTATCAGCCTGGGCTGTCGGATTACGTGGTGGTGGTGCGCGGCAAGGCCAAACTGTTTCTCGCCGGACCGCCGCTGTTGAAGGCCGCAACCGGCGAAATCGCCACCGACGAAGCACTGGGAGGCGCCGAGATGCACGCGCAAATCGCCGGCACCGCGGAGTACCTGGCCGAAAACGATGCGGATGGCGTGCGTCAGGTACGTGAGATTGTCGGTCTGTTGCCGTGGAATGCGCGACTGCCGCTCGCCCAGTCCCGGCAGTACGACGAACCGCTCTACCCCATCGATGAGTTGCTAGGGCTGATCCCGGACGATCCGAAGAAACCCTACGATGTGCGCGAAATCATCGCGCGGATTGCCGACGCGTCGAACTTCCTCGAGTTCAAGGGCGAGTTCGATCAGCAAACCATTTGCGGTCACCTGCACATCCAGGGGCGCGCCTGCGGATTCATCGGCAACAACGGCCCGATCACGCCTAAAGGTGCGAGCAAGGCCGCGCAGTTCATCCAGCTGTGCGACCAGAGCCAGACACCGCTGCTGTTTTTCCACAACACCACCGGGTTCATGGTCGGGACGGAATCGGAACAGCAAGGGGTCATCAAACACGGAGCCAAAATGATCCAGGCAGTGGCCAACGCTCGTGTGCCTAAACTGACCATCGTCGTCGGCGGCTCGTACGGTGCCGGTAACTATGCGATGTGCGGCCGTGGTCTCGATCCCCGTTTCATCTTCGCCTGGCCCAACAGCCGCACGGCGGTGATGGGCGGCGCCCAGGCTGGCAAGGTGCTGCGCATCGTGACTGAAGCCAAGCAGGCCAAAGACGGATTGGTGCCCGACCCGAAAATGCTCGACATGCTGGAAACGGTCACCGCGCAAAAGCTCGACAGCCAGTCCACTGCACTCTATGGCAGCGCCAGCCTGTGGGACGACGGTCTGATTGACCCGCGTGACACCCGGACCTTGCTCGGTTACTTGCTGGACATCTGTCACGAGGCCGAAGTGCGGCCGCTGCAAGCCAACAGTTTTGGTGTAGCCCGCTTCTAAGGGCGATCAACGGAGAATAATAAAAATGATCTTCACCCAGGAACACGAAGCACTGCGCCGCACGGTTCGCCAGTTTGTCGATCACGAGATCAATCCTCACGTCGAAGAATGGGAAAAAGCCGGGCGCTTTCCGATTCACGAGATCTTTCGCAAGGCCGGGGATCTCGGTCTGCTGGGGATTTCCAAACCGGAAAAATTCGGTGGCATGGGCCTCGATTACAGCTACTCCATTGTTGCGGCAGAAGAGTTCGGCACCATTCATTGCGGCGGCATTCCGATGTCCATCGGCGTGCAGACCGACATGTGCACGCCCGCACTCGCGCGGTTCGGCTCCGATGATTTGCGCGAGGAGTTTTTGCGCCCGGCGATCACCGGCGAACAGGTCGGCTGTATCGGGGTGTCCGAAGTCGGCGCCGGTTCCGATGTCGCCGGTTTGAAAACCACCGCGCGCAAGGACGGTGACGACTACGTGATCAACGGCAGCAAAATGTGGATCACCAACTCGCCGAGTGCTGATTTCATCTGCCTGCTGGCCAACACCTCGGACGACAAGCCGCACATCAACAAGTCGCTGATCATGGTGCCGATGAACACGCCGGGGATCAGCCTCAGTTCGCACCTGGACAAGCTCGGCATGCGCAGTTCGGAAACCGCCCAGGTGTTTTTCGACAACGTGCGCGTGCCGCAACGCAACCGCATCGGCCACGAAGGCGCGGGCTTCATGATGCAGATGCTGCAGTTCCAGGAGGAGCGGTTGTTCGGCGCGGCCAACATGATCAAGGGCCTGGAATACTGCATCGACAGCACCATCGAGTACTGCAAGGAGCGCAAGACCTTCGGCAATGCGCTCATCGACAATCAGGTGATTCACTTCCGCCTGGCCGAGCTGCAAACCGAAATCGAATGCCTGCGGGCACTGGTCTATCAGGCGACCGAGCAATACATCAAAGGGCAGGACGTCACTCGCCTGGCGTCCATGGCCAAACTCAAGGCCGGGCGCCTGGGACGCGAAGTCAGTGACAGTTGCCTGCAATACTGGGGCGGCATGGGCTTCATGTGGGACAACCCGGTGGCCCGGGCGTATCGCGATGTGCGTCTGGTGTCGATCGGCGGCGGCGCCGACGAAATCATGCTGGGGATCATCTGCAAACTCATGGGCATTCTGCCGGGGAAAAAGAAATGAGTACCTTGCCGGATTGCCAGACGTTGCTGCTTGAACCGCATAACGGCGTGCTGCACATCACCCTCAATCGCCCGGAAAGCCGCAATGCCATGAGCTTGCAGATGGTTGCAGATTTGCGCGCGGTGCTGGCGGCCGTGCGCGATGACCGACACATCCGTGCATTGGTGATCGGCGGCGCCGACGGGCATTTTTGCGCCGGTGGCGACATCAAGGACATGGCCGGCGCCCGGGCTCAGGGCGCGGCAGGTTTTCGCGATCTGAACCGGGCATTTGGCGCACTGCTGCAAGAGGTGCAACACGCCCCGCAAGTGGTGATTACCGTGCTGCAAGGTGCAGTGCTGGGCGGTGGCCTGGGCCTGGCCTGCGTCAGCGATGTCGCATTGGCCGATCATCAGGCGCAGTTCGGCTTGCCAGAAACCAGCCTCGGTGTGCTGCCGGCGCAGATTGCTCCCTTCGTGGTCCAGCGCATCGGCCTGACCCAGGCACGACACCTGGCGCTGACAGCAGCGCGTTTCGACGGCACCCATGCGCGGCGTATCGGTCTGGTGCATTTCGTCGAGCATGACGCCCAAGCCTTGGCCGAGCGCCTCGACGAGGTGCTGGCGCATGTGCTGTGTTGCGCGCCGGAGGCGAATGCACGCACCAAACAACTCCTGCTGGCGAGTGCCGGGCAACCTTCAGATACCTTGCTCGATGACGCGGCGCAGTGGTTCAGCGAAGCGGTGACCGGGCGTGAGGGCATCGAGGGGACGATGGCTTTTGTGCAAAAGCGTAAACCAGGGTGGGCACCCTAAGAGCATCGCGGGCAAGCCCGGCTCCCACAGGTTCTGTATTGCCCCCACAGACTCTGAACTGGCCCCACAGACTCTGTATTACCCCCACAGGCTCTGTATTGCCCCCACAGGTTTGAGTGGCAATGAAGTTTTGTGAACAGCACTGAACCTGTGGGAGCCGGGCTTGCCCGCGATGAGGCCCTCGAACTCACCGAAAAACAAAAGGGAAACCCACATGCCCGCGCTCAAAAAAATCCTGATCGCCAACCGCGGTGAAATCGCCTGTCGCATCCAGCGCACCGCCCAGGCCCTGGGCTACCGCACCGTCGCCGTCTTCAGCGATGCCGACGCCGACGCCCTGCATGTGCAGATGGCCGATGAGGCCGTCAACATTGGCCCGGCGCCGGTGCAGCAATCCTATCTGAACATTCCAGCCATCATCGAAGCTGCGCGGCGCACAGGTGCCGACGCGGTGCATCCCGGCTACGGTTTTCTCTCGGAAAACGCCGGGTTCGCCCTCGCCTGCCAGGACGCCGGTCTCACCTTCATCGGCCCCAGCCCCGAAGCCATCGAACTGATGGGCAGCAAGCGCCTGTCGAAAATCGCCATGATCGACGCGGGTGTGCCGTGCATCAAAGGCTATCAGGGCGCTGCACAGGACGACGCCACCCTGAGCCGCGAGGCGCAATCGATCGGCTATCCGCTGATGATCAAAGCCAGTGCCGGCGGTGGCGGGCGCGGCATGCGTCTGGTACACAACGAAAACGACTTGCTGGAACAGATCCGCACTGCACGCTCCGAGGCGTTGAACGGTTTCGGCAGCGACGAGTTGCTCCTCGAACAAGCTTTGATAGACCCACGCCATGTCGAGGTGCAGCTGTTCGGCGACCAGCACGGCAACCTGATTTACCTCGGCGAGCGCGACTGTTCGATTCAGCGCCGGCATCAGAAGGTTATTGAGGAAGCGCCCTGCCCGGTGATGACGGCCGAACTGCGCCAGGCCATGGGCGAGGCGGCGCTCAAGGCCGGTCGTGCGGTGAATTACGTCGGTGCCGGCACCGTGGAGTTCCTGCTGGATGCGCGGGGGCAGTTCTACTTTCTGGAGATGAATACACGGCTGCAAGTCGAACATCCCGTGACCGAACTGATCACCGGCCTTGACCTGGTGGCCTGGCAGTTGAGGGTCGCCGAGGGGTTGCCGCTGCCGCTTCGCCAGGAGCACGTGCAACTCAACGGCCATGCCATGGAAGTGCGTTTGTACGCTGAAGATCCGGCGCAGGGCTTTCTGCCGCAAACCGGCCGCATCACCGCGTGGGAGCCGGCGTTGCAGGCGGGTGTGCGGATCGACCATGGTCTGGTCGAAGGCCAAATCATCAGCCCGTTTTATGACCCGATGCTCGGCAAGATCATCGCCCACGGCGCCACACGGGAAGAGGCGCGGCGCAAGTTGCTCAGGGCGGTGCAAGACAGCGTTTTGCTGGGCCTGCACAGCAATCAGCGTTTGCTCGAAGGCTTGCTCGAGCACCCCGCGTTTGTCAGTGGCGATTTCAGTACCGGATTTATCCCGACCTGGTTCACCGACCATGCCTGCCTGCAGGCGCAGATACCGACCAATGAACAATTGGCTATCGCGGCCGCGCTGTTTTATCACGGCTCTGCGAAGGTACATTCGTCTTCCCTGCCGGGTTGGCGCAACAACGCCAGCGTCCCCCTGCACTATCGCATCGGCCTGGGTGAGCAGGAGTGGGTCGTTGAATTGAACGCCGTGCCGGGTGAGCCGTACCGGATTCAAATCGCTGCTCAAACGCTGAATCTGAAGGTCATTGAGTGCGACGGGCGAACTGCCATCCTGGAAATCGATGGCATTCGGCGCCGGCATGTCTACCGTCTCGACGCTGGAGAACTGTGGCTGTTCACGGGGCCTGGCAGCCTGCGACTGGTCGATCGTACGCAAGCGCTGGTCAGTGCTCAGGTCAGCGTCAGCAGCGGCACCCTCAAGGCGCCGATGGATGGCGCCATTGTCGATGTGCTGGTCAGTGAGGGCAGCACCGTCGTCAAAGGCCAGTTGCTGGTGGTGCTCGAGGCCATGAAGATGGAGCATCCACTCAAGTCCGGGATCGATGGCGTGCTCAAACGCTTGCAAGTCAGCGTGGGCGATCAAGTGAAAAATCGACAGATTTTGCTCGAGGTCGAATAAGCCGCTAGGCGGATCCGCCGGGTTTGGCTACGCTCAAGCCCTATCAAGACGCGGATACCAGGAACCCTGCGATGCCCCATTGGCTGGTCATTGATCTTGAAGCCACCACCGACGAGGGTGGTTGGCCAGTAACAGAAATGGAAATCATCGAAATAGGCGCCACGCTGGTGGACCGTAAAGGCCGAGAGCTGGATCACTTCCAGCGCTTCGTGCGGCCTTTGCGTCGACCCTTGCTGACGCCGTTTTGTCGTGAGCTGACGCACATCACTCAAGCCAATATCGATGTTGCGCAACCGCTAAGCGAAGTCTGGGCGGCGTTCGAACGCTGGCTGGGCCAGCATCATGAACGCCTGGAAGGCTGGGCCAGTTGGGGGGATTACGATCGCAAACAGCTGCTGCAGGAATGGCAACGCTTGCAACTCGACAGCCTGCTGAGCCGCGTACCGCACATGAACCTCAAGCAACGCTTTGCCAAGGTGCGTCGACTGGAAAGGCCGTTGGGCCTCAATGGCGCCCTGCAACTGGCCGGCATGCAGTTCACCGGGCAACAACACCGGGCGCTGGAAGATGCGCGCAATACGGCGCGCTTGCTGCCGCTGATTCTCCCCGCCTAGAGAGGTGACGGCGCCGAGGGCCTTGTGCATACTGGCCGGCCCTTTTAAGCCCTTTTCGAGGAATCGCCCATGTTTAAAGTCAACGAGTACTTCGACGGCACCGTCAAGTCGATCGCCTTTGGCACTGCAGAAGGTCCAGCGACCATCGGCGTCATGGCTCCGGGCGAATACGAATTCGGCACCAGCCAGCGGGAAATCATGCACGTGGTGACCGGCGCCCTGACCGTCAAACTGCCTGACAGCACCGACTGGGAAACCTTCGCCGCCGGCAGCCAGTTCAACGTACCCGCCAACAGCAAGTTTCAGCTGAAAGTGGCTGTCGACACGGCTTACCTGTGCGAATACCGCGGCTAAAACCACGGGTTTTCACAGCGATAAAAAAATGCCCGCATCCTTCGATGCGGGCATTTTTCATTCCGGGTAGGATTACTCGAGGATGGTCACCGACATCCCGACTTCAAGCCGGCCATTGCTGTCGTTGACCAGGTTCTGGCCGAACATCGCACCGTCGGCTTCAGCACGGTACTTCTGCAACATGGCCAACGGTTCGCGGTCTTCGCTGCGCTCACCGGTCTGCGGATCGATGGTGGTCAAAATGCAACGTGCACAGGGTTTGACGACACGAAATTCAACGTCGCCGATGCGGATGCGCTTCCAACCGTCTTCGGCATAGGCTTCGGCGCCCTCGATCACCAGGTTTGGCCGGAAGCGCAGCATTTCCAGCGGACGGCCCACTCGATGCGACAAGTCGTCCAGGGATGCCTGTCCGATCAGCAACAGCGGGAAGCCATCGGCGAAGGCCACTTGATCGTCGTCTTTGCCGTAACCGGCCGACGTGGTCCTGGCACGCTCCAGCGGGACCTGCACCAGGCGAGTGGGTTTACCCACGAACTCACTGACCCACGCGCCCGCCTCATCCCCCGCATCCGGTACGCGCAGCGTGTCGCGCCAGAGGGTCACGCCACGCAATGGCGCACGGTCGTCAGGCAGCGCGATATCGATGGGGTTGTAACCCGGAGCACTCAGGGTCAAGCCACCTTCGGTATTCCACAACGCGGACAACTGGCTCATTTTGGCCACCGCGCGTTGGGACAGAAAGCGTCCGCTGGCTTCGTCCACGAGCATCCAGCGTCGGTCGCCGTCCACACCCAGTTTGTCGAGATTGACCTGTTGCAGGGTCTCGCCCTTGCCGGACTTCAACGGATAACGATAGAGCGCGCTCAGATGCAGCATAGCCAGCTTCCTAGTAGGCAAAGCGCCACCCTATACGAGCTTCATCGCCGAATCAAAGGCTTGCTTGAGGGTTGATCGGGTCAGGCCGGAACTTCATCGCGCGTCAACCGCTGGCGCACCACGTCTACGAGCTTGTCCGGCTGGAACTTGGAAAGGAAGTTGTCGCAACCGACCTTCTTGACCATCGAGTCGTTGAAGCTGCCGGACAACGAGGTGTGCATCACCACGTACAGGCCTCGCAGGCGCGGGTCGTTGCGGATCTCGGTGGTCAGGCGATACCCGTCCATTTCCGGCATTTCCGCATCGGTAAAAATCATCAGCAGCTTGTCCGTCATGTTCACGCCGGTGTCAGCCCAGGTCTTAAGCATGTTCAGCGCTTTCAAACCGTCGCTGGCGATGTGCATTTTCACGCCCAACTGACCTAGCGTGTCGCGCAATTGCGACAGGGCCACGTTGGAGTCATCCACCAGCAATACTTCACGGCCACGGGCGCGTTCGAGCACCGGGTCTTCGAGTTTTTCACGAGACACTTTGGCGTTGTACGGGACGATTTCCGCCAGGACCTTTTCAACGTCGATGATTTCCACCAACTGATCGTCGACCTTGCTGATAGCCGTCAGATAGTGCTGGCGGCCGGCACTGGTCGGCGGCGGCAGGATGGCTTCCCAGTTCATGTTGACGATGCGGTCCACACCGCCGACAAGAAACGCCTGCACCGAGCGATTGTACTCAGTGACAATGATGGTGCTGGTAGGGCTTGGCACCAACGGACGCATGCCAATGGCCTGGGACAGGTCGATCACCGGCAAGGTTTGCCCACGCAGGTTGACCACGCCACAGACAAAAGGATGGCGCTGGGGCATCAGGGTCAGTTTCGGTAACTGCAAGACTTCCTGAACCTTGAACACGTTGATCGCAAACAACTGGCGCCCGGCCAGTCGGAACATGAGGATTTCCAGGCGGTTCTCACCCACTAGTTGCGTGCGTTGGTCTACCGTGTCGAGAATGCCGGCCATCAATGACTCCTGAGCTTGTTCTGTGAATTCACTAAAGAGGGTTATCGGCTGTTTAAAGCAGACCTTGACCCTATTGCAAAATGCCACTCTCCAGCATTGATGTCACATTAACATCATGCTCTACTGATGACGTGACTTCATCTGCTCTACTCCCTCGCGGCGCGACAACTTTTCGCTCGCCAGGTTCCCCTGTGTAAGGGATTCCCTTACCCACAATCAGGCCTAACCTGATATTCGCCCTATCCGATAGCTATTAATGTGACGCCATTCTCATTGCATGAACGGAGTCAGGCTTTTGTGTGCGATCGCAGGTCAGTGGCCATCCAGCCGTTCGAGTTATCCGGCATACGCCTGGACGGGCTGGGACACTTACGCGCATGTCGATACGCACGGCATTTCCTCTTTTGACATGACGTTGTGGAGCCAGCATGCAAATCGACCATAAAGAGTGGGCGCAACGGTTTCCGGAATTCCTCGTCGAGGCTCAATTGCTCTTGGCCAAAACCGAGGAGTGCCTCAGTCATCTGCAACTGATCAGCAATGACAGGGACGCCATCGATTGCATGCTCAGCACCCTGCTCAAGCTGGCCAGCAAGGCAGATGCAATCGCTCTGGCAGCCATTTCAGAGTTTTCTCTGCATATTCACGAACTGCTCAACCACGCGCAAAACCACATGCAATTGCATGACGAGGCCTTGGCTGCGCTGAAAGACTGCCTGACGCTGATTGCCTGGCAGCTCGAGCTTATCGACCAGAAGACGGGCCAGCTCAGCCTGGATGACAGCGAACAGATATCGCTGATAGAAACGTTTGCGTTTCAAGTCGGGCACAGTCAGTTTCAGCCGATGCCCACCTCTTTCCCGTTTACCCTCGTCCCCCCTTTGAAAGCGCAGGCTTGATCGATCGCCTGTTTTTATGCGGTGTCAGGTAGTTTTAAACGTCACGCTTAGCGTTGATTTTGAAGTGCGCGATGTCGTCATTGAAATTTCATACCTGTTCACGACATCTTGAATCAATGTGTTCCTGCCAGAGAGTTCTTCTACAGAAAGAGCTCCTCGAATAAACATGTTTACCCAATGTTTAAAGCCAACTACCCAGCGCGACCGACTGTATCTTCAGTGGTATTATGCCGACCGTTAATTGACGTCAATTAATGGCACCCTGTTTCCATACCGAGATCCGTCATAGCACCAGACGATCTTCCCGCAGCGAACATCCATTGGCTCCATCTCTATGTACGCCAACCTCAAGTCAATCACCCAGTGGCCACCCGTCCCCGTGACCGTACGCCGGCTTACGCTGCTGCTGTGTGCCTGTTCGACGCTTGGTAGCCTGGTGATTTACTGCTCATCCATGCCTTTTCCGCTGGGCCTGCTGATACTGAATGCTGCGGCATTGATCGGATTAGCGGTACAGCATCACCTTTCAAGTTCGCTCATCAAGTTTCAACCGCAGGAACTGGCCGACCGGTTGCTGGAGGTTCAGGAAAACGAACGTCATCGGCTCAGTCGCGAACTGCACGACGATATCGGCCAGTTGCTGACGGCGGCAAAGCTTCAAAGCGACTGGCTCAAACGCCGAATACCCGAAGAACTCGCTGCGCATTGCTCGGTACTCTGCGACACGCTGGAAGAAACCCTGGTGAAGGTTCGCGACGTTTCGGCCATCCTGAATCCCAGGCAACTGGCGAGCCTTGGGCTGGAAGCCAGTCTGCGTGCCCATCTGCTCAAGACGCTGGCCAACACCTCAGTTAACTGGAGCCTGGAGTGCCATCAAAGGCTCATCGGCATACCTGAGGAAACCGCCGTCGCCGTCTTTCGAATTACTCAGGAAGCGGTGACAAACATCCTGCGCCATGCCCAAGCGAAAAATCTGCTGGTCAGCCTGCAACGCTTACCGCAGGGTTTGACGCTGCTGATCAGCGATGACGGAGCGGGGTTTGCACCCTCGACGGATCCGGGGCGTGAAGGTCAACGCGGAATGGCCGGAATGTCGGAGCGGATCGAACAGTTGGGCGGCACATTGGCAGTGATCAGCAAGCCGGGCAACGGCACCCGGATCGAAGCACTTTTCCCTTGGGCCCCTCGAGCACTTGAACGGGCCAGTACCCATAAGGTTATGCGTTGACTTGTAACTTACTTCTGGTGGATGACCACTCGCTCATCAGGGCTGGCGTGCGCGCGCTGGTGCTGGATATTCCCGGTTATGCAGTGGTCGGTGAAGCCAATGACGGATCGCAATTGCTCGAGATGGTCGAGCAACTGACGCCAGACATTGTCCTGCTGGATATCTCCATGAAGGAAACCGACGGTCTGGAGGCCTTGCAACGCCTCAAGCGCGTGCGCCCCCAGAGCAAAGTATTGATCCTCTCCATGCACACCGACCCGGCACTCATCATGCAGGCGCTGGAATCCGGTGCCCATGGCTACCTGCTCAAAGACACCACCGCCACCGAGCTCGAGCATGCGCTGGAGGCCCTGCGCAACAACGAACGCTACCTGAGCCCGGCGATCGCGCACACGGTCATCAACCAGGCATTGATCAGCTCCCGGACAAGCCAGGCGGAACCTGTCGTCACGCACAACCTGACGGCACGTCAGCTTGAAATACTGCGGTTGATTGTCCGGGGGAAATCCACCCGTGAAATCGCCAACGGCCTCGGCCTGAGCATCAAGACCATCGAGACCCACCGCTCGCAGATCATGAAACGCCTGCAAATCTACGACGTAGCCGGACTGGTGCTGTTTGCGGTGCGCGAGCAGATCATCAGTCTGGATGATTAGCGATGCCTGGAGCACTCAACAGCGGTGAGTGCTCGGGTAGATGCACCCGCAGCGCCCCCGCTCGCGCCGAGAAGCGCAGACTATCGCCTTCCAGCGGTTCGCCATCCAGATTGATGTAAAGACCTTCCGCGACTTTGATCTCGACCCAGGGCAGGCGGGCTCGCACAAACATGTTGTCGGTACCAAAGCCATCAGCCAGCAGGTTTTTCAAGGTGCCAACCAGTTCCTGAGGTGCAGGCAAGATACTGATATCCAGCAAGCCATCATCGACCAGCGCATCAGGGCACAGGACATGCCCGCCGCCTGCCTGTCGGCCGTTGCCGATACCCAAGGCCAGTAACTCGCCCTGCCAATGAAAATCCGGCCCCTGCAACTCGCCGTAGGCCGCATGCAGTTCACTGAAGCGTGACAAGCCGGTGAACAGATAAGCCGCGCCACCGAGGACTTTTTTCAGGTCCTCAGAGGTGTTTGCGGTGACCTGGCTGCCGAAGCCGCCAGTGGCCATGTTCAGGAACACCTGTCCGCCGACCTCGCCCAGGTCAATGGCTCTCGCCGGAGCATCCAGAAGGTCCAGCGCTTGATCGGGTTCCAGAGGTACGCCGGCGGCACGAGCAAAATCATTGGCGGTGCCCAAAGGCATCAGCACCAGGCTGGCCTCCGTCGAATGTGCAGCCATGGCTTCGGCGATATCGCGCAACGTGCCATCCCCTCCTCCGGCGATGATCTGCTGATAACCCGCCGTCAGCCCTTCATCCACCAGCCGTTGCGCATCACCGGCCTCCCAGGTCACCCGAACGGCCAACTCCCAGCCCTGCTGGCGTTTGCTTTCAACCGCCGCACGAACCTCTTCGTTGAGCGCTTGCTTGCCATGCAGAATCAACAGCGCCTTGCGTTCGCTCATCGCGTTCTCTCCCAGAAATGAATTCCGTATGGCAGTTGTGACCTCGGTAGCGCGTAAAAAAGCCGCAAGGATTCGAATTATTTAACGGAGGGCGGGCTCGCGTCCTACAGGACGGGGTTTTTTCTTACAAAACGTGAGGAATCGGCTCAATTGACCACTGAGGATCGTTGGTACAACTTGGCGCCTTCTGTTGCCCGCCGTAAAAGGAGAAGTAAAACATGGAACCTCGCACCGTTGATCTGCAGGCCCAACTCGAAGGCATGCGCCGAGACATGGACGTCATCCGTCAGAACGTCAAGACCATCAAACACCGGCTCGCCTATACAGCGGGCGGAGCCGTTGTGGTTCTCGGCGTGCTGGCCTGGATCGCCAACAGTCGTTTCGAGCAGATCGTAGCGCTGCTGGCTCGATAGCGGGCAGCCCTCAAACGCAAAACCCGGCCAATCGACCGGGTTTGCCTTGGGCGTACATCAGCTATCAGCCCAGTACTTCGCTCAGCGGGATAAAGGCTACAGACTCACCCTCGGCCAGCGTGCGACCTTCCAGGACTTCAACCAGACCGTCCGCCCACGCTGCGCTGCGCAGCACACCGGAACTCTGATTCTTGTAGATGATTGCCCGGCCATTCACCAGACGCCCGCGCAAGTACTCGCGACGATTGCCAGCCTGAGGCCACGCAAACCCCGCCGGCACCTGAAACTTCAAGGGTTCGACGTCCTGCACGCCCTGACGGCGCAATAGATACGGCCTGGCCAGCAAGGCAAAGGTGACCAGGGTCGATGCCGGATTGCCCGGCAATCCAATCACCGGTACGCCTCGAAAATGTCCGAATGTCAGCGGCTTCCCAGGCTTGATGGCGAGTTTCCACAACGTCAACTCGCCCTCTTCTCGCAGCGCGATCCCGAGAAAATCAGCTTCCCCTACCGAGACACCGCCGGTGGAGAGAATCAGGTCGACATCATTCAATTCGCCCAGGCGAAGACGAGTCGTCGCAAGGTCATCGGGAAGAATACCGGCGTCGATCACCTCACATCCCAAACGCTGCAACCAGCTGCAGAGCAACACTCGATTGCTGTTGTAGATTTGACCGGGACCCAGCGCCTGACCTGGCTCAATCAATTCATCGCCAGTGGACAGCACTGCAACGCGAACTTTGCGAATCACATCCAGCTCAGCGCACCCCAGTGAAGCCGCCAAGCCTTGCTCGATCGGACCCAATCGCGTGCCGGCAGGTAAAACAAGTTCACCCACCGTGGTTTCCTGACCTTGCGGCCGAATGTTTTGACCCACCGTCATGGCTTCGATAAACCGTATCCGCGCGTCCGGCTGAACCTCGGCGTTCTCCTGCATCTCGACGCAATCGGCCCCTGCCGGAACAGGCGCACCGGTGAAGACTCTGGCACAGGTGCCTGGCTGCAAAGGTTGCGGTGCATTGCCTGCAAAAACCTTCTGGCTCACCACCAGCGGCTCGCCGGTCCAGTCGGACACCCGCAAGGCGTAACCATCCATGGCACTGTTGGGCCAAGGCGGTAAATCCAGCGTCGAAACCAGATCATCGGCCAGCACACGGCCCTGAACCTGCGCCAACGGCAAGCACTCACGTTCGACAATCGGCTTGGCTTCAGCCATTTCCAGCAAACGCGCCAGCGCCACCTCGACTGGCATCAGGCTACCGGCTTTGCCCGGCTTACCCGCGGGATTCACAGGGAGCCGCCTGTTTCAGGTGCGCGACGAAGTTGCACGGGCGGTGCCGTGAATCCAGCTGCTCAGCCAAAATGCCATCCCAACCGGTCCGCACAGCATTGGTCGAACCCGGCAAGCAGCAGACCAGCGTGCCATTGGCCAGACCCGCCAGGGCGCGGGACTGGACAGTGGAAGTGCCGATGTCGGCGACCGAAATCTGCCGGAACAGCTCGCCAAAGCCATCGACGTGTTTGTCGAGCAGGCAGCTCACTGCTTCGGGGGTGCTGTCGCGCCCGGTGAACCCGGTGCCGCCGGTGATCAGCACGACCTGGACCACGTCATCGGCGATCCAGGTGGCGACTTGCGCGCGTATTTTGTAGAGATCATCTTTGAGCAAAACCCGCTCAGCCAGGTTATGGCCGGCGGCGATCAAACGGTCAACGAAGACCTGGCCGGAAGTATCGGTTTCCAGGGTACGGGTATCGCTGACCGTCAGCACTGCGATATTGAGCGGTGCGAAAGGTACATCAGCCTTGGCTTTCATAGGCTCGTCCAGTTGTAGGAGAAACAGCCCGGTGTTATATCACAGCGCTCCCTTTTTTCGCCGCCCCCATGGAGACCGACCATGACCTTGAACTCGGATTTGCCACCCTGCTCCATTCTCCTGCTGGCGGGTGGTCGCGGCCAACGGATGGGGGGGCAGGACAAAGGATTGCTGGAATGGCATGGCGAGCCGTTGATTGCCCATCTGCAGCGCAAGACGCGATCGCTGAGCGATGATCTGATTATCTCGTGCAATAGGAACCTGGAAAAATACGCGCCCTACGCCGATCAATTGGTGCATGACGATGAAGGTAGTTTTCCGGGGCCCTTGGCCGGTATTCGCGCAGGGTTGAAGGCCGCTCGCCATGCGTATTTGCTCGTGTTGCCATGCGACGTACCGCGCATCGATGCACGGCTGCTTCATGACATGCGCAAATCCGCCAGCCTGCACCCGGAAAAACCCTTGATGCTGCGCCACGGTGAGCATTGGGAACCGTTGCTGTGCGTCATTCCCGTGGCGCTTCGCGATGCCTTCGAAAATGCTTGGGACAATGGCGAACGCAGCCCCGGTCGAGTTATGCGCGAGCTAGACGCGACGGCCCTGCAATGCCCGGATAACGACCCGCGCCTGGCTAACCTCAACACACCGGAACTGTTAAGCATGCAACCCAATGTGTCAGACTGACACTAGCCAAGGAACTTGCACGCGTTGTATACGTCTACAAGCTCAGTAACCAAAGAATTCATATCGGAGACACACTCATGACTCAACGGACCCTCGCCACTTTCATGCTCGCACTGGGCCTAGCGACCCTTGCTGGTTGCTCCTCGCCTACCGTGATCACCTTGAATGATGGTCGCGAAATCCAGGCTGTCGATGCGCCAAAATACGATGAAGACTCAGGTTTCTACGAGTTCCAGCAACTCGACGGTAAAGAAACCCGCATCAACAAGGATCAGGTTCGCACCGTTAAAGAGTTGTAAGTGTTGCGGTGACACCCGATGCCAAAAAAAGCCCGCGTAATGCGGGCTTTTTCGTGGATGAGGGAAAGTGCTCACCACTGCAGGGTAATTTCGCTTTCGAAATCACGTTCCTCGCCGGTGATCGGGTCTATGAATCGCAATCCCTGGGCCAGCAGCTTCAGTGGGTTGGCGTAGTCATCTTCGACGTCTTTAAGCACCTGCGGATAGAACGGGTCGTTGCAGATGCTCGCGCCCAATGCGGTCATGTGCACCCGCAGCTGATGTTTTTTGCCGGTCACCGGGTACAGCGCGTATCGCCAGAGATCTCCGTGCTTTTCCCTGACGTCGACAGCCGTCTCGGTATTGCTGGCACCGGGCCCCTCCTGCATGCGGAAGAAAGGCTCGCCATCAATGAGCCTGCTTTTATGCACCAGCGGAAATTTCAGGTCAGGCAAGGCACGGGCGATGGCTTCGTAGCGTTTTTCGATGCGGCGTGTCGGGAACAGTGACTGATAAGCCGAACGACTCTGCGGGTTCGCCGAAAACAGCACCAGCCCCGCCGTATGGCGATCAATGCGATGCAGTGGCACGAGATGCGGGTTATCCAGTCGACGGATCAACCGCCGAAGCAACGTTTGCTCGACGTACTCACCCGCCGGCGTCACCGGCAGAAAGTGCGGCTTGTCCGCGACCACCAGATGCTCATCTGCATACAGAATCGACTCGATCACCGGAATCGGTTTCTCGTCCGGCACTTCCCGAAAATAGTGAATGCGCAGACCTTCCTTGTAGGGCAGGTCAAGCGCGATGGGCAGACCTTGACCGTCGAGAACCCGACCTCGGGCAATTCTGTCCAGCCACTGTTCACGGCCAATAGCGCTGAAGTGCTCGCACAGGCAGTCGAGCACCGTCAGCCACGACCCGGGCGGCAGGTAGAGTGTGCTGGCCTGACTGTGCGCAGCCGAAAAAGTTGAAGTGGGCATACGAAAGCTCTAGAGGCTGATGGCCGGCATTATCCAGCAGCTGCTCATACGAACCTAGTGGAGAATCCCTACGCAGGTATCTGCGCACGAGCTGCCGCCTCAGTGAATTCCTTGAGCCAGCGCAATACATCAACGGCCTCCCAGCGACCGGGATCGTAAAGCGCGTACATCAATCCCTGATACCCCACGACATCCAGTTGCCGGTGGTAACCGGCACGCTGGAACAATGCCTCGATTTCGGCGAAGCACGTATTGAAATGCAACTTGTTGAACGGGGTTTTCCCTTCCGTGACCAGGCCGTCCAGGCGCAATTCGAGGACCGCCTCGCGCACGACATCCGCCGACATTCGGTTCACGCTGTTCTTCAATTGTTCGACATTGACCATGACTCATCCTCTGACTCGCGGGATCGTCCCGCAAGACAGGCGACCCGAATAACTGTACAGGCATACAGTAACCGAATCACCGTCCATTCGCCAATGGATCAGACACTGACCGCGACGGATGGGAAAGAATCAGCGCAGGAAAGCCACGACCTGCTCGGCATCGAATGGCCAGTCGAGCTCGGCACCGGTATCAAGACGGCGCAGGACCGGAATACGCAAACCGTAGTCTTCGATCCAATCTTCGTTTTCCGCAATATCCACCAACTCGACCATCAAACCGTGCTCGACCAAGGGCATCAGTTCTTCTTCGGCCAGTTCACAGAGATGGCAACCCAGGGTGCCGAACAGCTGACATTCAGGAGGCATGACTACAAGTCTCGGCAAAGTAGAGGTTCATTCTAGGCCCGCGATAAAAAGCAGTCGAGACGACGGCTCAAGCTACCGCGCAATGGCCGTTGCGCAAGCGCTCTGCGATCCGCCGCCGACCCTGATCAGTCCTGACTGACAGCGCCGATCTTGTGCACCGACAAATCCGCGCCGTAATACTCCTCTTCCTGGCTCAGGCGCAGTCCATGAAGCGCCTTGATCACGCCATAGACCGTAAACCCGCCGACCAGCGCCACGACCACGCCGAGCGAGGTCCCGATCAATTGGCTGATCAGGCTGACACCGCCCAGTCCGCCCAATGCGCTCTGCCCGAAAATGCCGCAGGCAATCCCGCCCCAGACACCGCACAGACCATGCAGGGGCCATACACCCAGCACATCGTCGATGTGCCATTTGCCTTGAGCAGCGGTGAAGCACCAGACAAACATTGCCCCCGCTATCGCGCCCGTAATCAATGCGCCCACCGGGTGCATCAGATCGGAGCCGGCGCAGATGGCCACAAGTCCGGCCAGCGGACCGTTATGCAAAAAGCCCGGGTCATTGCGTCCGACGATCAATGCGGCCACGGTGCCGCCCACCATGGCCATCAGCGAATTCACCGCGACCAGGCCGCTGACGCCTTGCAGGGTTTGCGCGCTCATGACGTTGAACCCGAACCAGCCAACGATCAGAATCCACGAGCCCAGCGCCAGAAAGGGAATGCTCGAGGGTGCGAATGCCACCAGGCGTCCGTCGCGATAGCGCCCTTGCCTCGGGCCAAGCAGCAACACGGCCGCCAGCGCCAGCCAGCCGCCCATGGCGTGCACGACCACCGAGCCCGCAAAGTCGTGGAAACCGGCGCCGAAACTCGCCAGTAACCACGCCTGAAACCCGTAATTTCCGTTCCAGACCATGCCTTCGAAAAAAGGGTAGATGAACGCGACGATCAACGCCGTCGCGCACAGCTGCGGGACGAACCGGGCACGTTCGGCAATGCCGCCGGAAATAATCGCCGGTATCGCCGCCGCAAAGGTCAGCAGGAAGAAAAACTTTACCAGGCCATACCCGTGGTCGGCAGTAAGCACCGCCGCCGGTTGCATGAACGTCACCCCATATGAAATCCAATAGCCTATAAAGAAGTAGGCCAATGTCGAAATCGCGAAGTCACTGAGGATTTTCGATAGCGCATTGACCTGGTTCTTTTGTCGAACCGTGCCAACTTCGAGGAAGGCAAATCCGGCGTGCATCGCCAGCACCATGACCGCGCCGATTAGAATGAACAGCGTATTGGAGCTGTGAACCAGACCGTCCACAGCGCTTTGCAAATTTTCCATGGGTTGGCAGACCTGAAGGCTAAAAAAGCACCAAAGCAGTTCGCGCAGACAATTCGTGCACCAAGTTGCGACTCAACGAGTCTTCATAGAGGACCTCGAGAGCCGCTTTGGCGCACAAGGCCGGAACCTTTGCGCGCGTTTTCGTTATTTGAGATAAGGTTTCGCCCCAATCATGCTCACCAACAGCGCGATAGCGCAGACTGGCGCACCAACTAATAGCAAAAGCTGTACCAGTGATTTGTACTGAACCTTCGCGCAAGGCTCATACTCGAACGCAACAGAAGCCACTTACGGAGATCACCAATGGCCAGCATCAAGGCAAAGACTGCTCAAGAAATCCTGATGAACGATTTTCAGACCCTGGTGCACGATACCGAGCGGTTGCTCGAACACACCGCCTCCCTGGCCGGTGACCAAGCCGATGAGCTGCGTGACCAGATTCACGACAGTCTTTTGCGTGCACGGGAAACCTTGAAGCTGACTGAAGATTCACTGCGCGAGCGTGGTGCGGCTGCTGTGACCGCTACGGAAGATTATGTTCAGGCCAACCCTTGGCAATCGGTCGGTATTGCGGCCGGCGTGGGTTTCCTGATTGGCCTGCTGGCCACTCGGCGCTGATATGGCAATCGGCGAATCCGGCTCGTCGGCGACGGGCCCAAGCTCCTCACCGCGGCGCCTCGGTGCCGCTTTCCTTGGACTGCTGCACAGCCATGTCGAGCTATTCGGCATTGAACTGCAGGAGCAGAAAGCACGCACAGTAAGCCTGTTGCTGTTCGCAGGCCTGTCGCTGGTTTTTGCCTTGCTGTTGCTGGTGGGACTGTCGACGCTAGTAATGATCCTGTTCTGGGACACGTACCGCCTGCCTGCCATCATTGGACTTTGTGTGTTCTATACCTTGGCAGCAATCTTCTGTGCGATGCGTTTGAAAGCGGCGATTTTCGACGAGTCCTCGCCTTTCCACGGCACGCTTGAAGAGTTGGCCAACGATCGGGAGCGCCTGCTGCCATGAGCCTGCCTGAACTGCCTCATAACAACTCGCGCACAGAAATGCGCAAGGCCCTGATCCGCCTGCGTATGGAAATGCACCGGCAGGAAATTCGTCATGAATCCCAACAATTGCTGCAGCCTTTGCAGCGCGTAAGAGGAATGACGCAGAGCCTGCAAGGTGGTTTCGGCATCAAGCACGCCCCGCTATGGGGCGTGGCGGCCGTCACACTGTTGGGTTTTCTGACGGGCAAAGGCGCCAAGAGCGGCGGAACCAGCAGCGTGACCCGTCTGGTTCGACTGGGTGCCACATTGGGGCCGCTGATCAAGCTTGTCATGCAAGGCTCATCGCGCAGGCCTTGATGCCATCATCTGGCTGCATTCTTGCAACATCACAGGATTGAACCTCTTTATCGAGAGGTTTAATCCTGTGTGCCTACCCTGTGCCCAGGTATCAAAACAATACTTTACTAAGGAGGCCTCGTGATCGACGGGCAACCGCTCGCCTGCTTTCAGCCGTTCATCGATACCGCCACTGGCCGCATAGCAGGTGTCGAAGCCTTGGGTAGACTGCGTCATCCGGACGGTCATCTTGCCTCGGTTGGCCCCTTGTTTGCCGATCCCCGAACACCTGCCATCGCTCTGCGACGACTCGATCGCCACATCCGTGAAAATGCCCTGAGCCGCCTGCACGAAGCGCCGGCGGACTGGTTTCTCAGCCTGAACATGTCGCCGCGGTGGATCAATCGCCTGCGCCCGGATCAGTCGCTCCCAAGCCTTAAACAACTCGTCCGATACGACGTCGACCCGCGTCGCATCGTTTTCGAGATCACCGAATTGGGTGGAAACATCCAGCGATTGGCAGACGTCGTTGCCCGCTATCGGCAGGCGGGTGCCCGAATTGCCATCGATGATTTCGGTGCCGGGTACTCTCAGCTGGATCGAGTACTGGCGTTGCAACCGGACATTCTCAAACTGGACATGCGCCTGTTCCAAGCCGCCGCATTAGGTGGCCCCAGCAGTGACGTGGTTAAAGCTCTGGCGCAAATGGCGGAAAAAACGGGTTGCTGGATCATTGCAGAAGGGGTGGAGACCGACGCTCAGCTGAATTTTGCCCTGGAGTGCGGTTCGCGCTACGTACAGGGTTTTCTGTTCGCCCGGGCCGAAGAAGAGTTTTTTGCAACCGAGGCCTTTGTGAGGCAATTCGCTCAACTTCGCCAGCGTTACGTTCAACAAAAACTGAGCGAACGCGGTCGTCTGATGATCATGCGCCAACAGCTCAGCGAATTGATGTCCATTCTGCAGGCCTGGGCACACGCCCGTGCGCCGCTTAGCGCATTACCACAGCTGGATGCGTTCCCTTGGCTGTTGCGCTTTTATCAATGTGACCGCCACGGCACGCAGCTGACGCCGAACCTCGAATGGCGAAACAACGGCTGGGAATCTGACAATCTCTACCTGGGTCATAATTGGTCATGGCGTCCCTACTTCTACCACTTGCTGGCGGAAGGTTGGGACGAGCGCCGGTTGACGCTTTCCAACACTTATCGCGATGCCACCACGAACCAGTACTGCCTAACGGCCGGGCAGTTTTTCGATAACGGCGAGCGGCTGTTACTGATTGATATCGATGCTGTCGGACTGTAGCGAGCTGGACGCCTTAAAAGCCCTAAAAATAAAAACTCCCTACCTTCAACGATCTCCGCCCAAGCCATTAAATTGGCGAGCCAAGTGCATCGCGTAGTTATCCGTCATACCACTTACGTAATCCAGAACCTGCATGATTGCGCCGTACTCTTTGGAGACACCTGACTGACTCTCCAGATTTTTCAGGTCCAGTCCGAAAAGCTCTACCACCCTGCGGGTCTTGGAATCAGCGACACCACCCTTTCTGACATACTCCAAGGCAGCAGAGCAACTCACATTGAGCAAGGTAGAGAGGGTGCTATAAGCCCCGATTTCCAACTCAACCTTACGCGGATGCTGAAAGATCTCATCTCGGGCAAGACCTTTGGCGGCGGATACACAGTCACGCACGTTCCTGTCACACAGATCCAGGATGCCTAACACTTTGCCGGTCATGATGTCGTTATGGTTATTCATGAAAGCAGCCGCTCCAGCATCTACAAAAGCTGAAATGACCTTTCCACGAACCATGGAAAGCCTACGCCCCACTTTCATACCCTGGATTTCTTTAACCAGCTGATTCTTTTGATGATCATCGAGGACCAGGCACAGAATCTCAAAGACCTTATCCCATTCAAGGATCCCCATCTCTACGCCATCTTCCAGATCAAGAATGGCGTAGCAAAAGTCATCGGAGACTTCCATCAAATTAGCCAGTGGATGTCGGCATCGCCATCCATCACCCAACTTCAACAAACCAGTCGCATCAGCGACTTCATTAAACAAATCCAACTCAGAACAGTAAATACCGTATTTGTTCTCGATAGGCCTCTGCTTGTTAACAGCATCACCCGCCAGCCAGGGGTATTTAATGAACGCCCCCAGTGACGCGTAAGTCAGGCGCATACCCCCTTCATAAGGATGATATTCCGAGGTCGTTAAAACCCTGAACCCTTGGGCATTACCTTCAAATCTACGCAAATCAGTAGCTTCGTGGAATGGCAAGTGTTCAATTAACTTCGCCCCCACATCATTGGAGAACCAGTGACGAATGGCTTCTTCACCTGTATGCCCGAATGGAGGGTTACCGATATCATGCGCGAGACAAGCAGTCTGGACAATATCACCAATATCAGACGCTGAATGTTGTTCAGGGATAAGTCTTTCATTCAGAAGTTCCTGGCCTACTCTGACTCCCAGCGTCCGACCCACACAAGCCACCTCCAAGCTGTGCGTGAGGCGATTATGAACATGATCATTAGTGGCAAGAGGGTGCACCTGAGTTTTTCTTGCGAGACGTCTGAACGCACCGGAGAAAATAACCTTGTCATGGTCTGAGTGGAAAGGTGACCGGCCCAGCTCGGATTTAGGCGGCCGACCGCCAAGACGGGTGTTATTCAGCAACTTGTCCCAGCTCATTCTTTCCATGCTCGCCTCTCAAATCAGTTACATAACGCCCAATATAGCTCACTCACACCACATTTCAAAACACATTAACAAACACAAGCAACTTAAATCATCAGCAAAAAATTATTAATATTTTCACCTCATAATAATAAGCTTTAGAATTTCAATATTTTCTAAACACTCCCTCGAATAGGGCACCCGTCATGCGAAGTGTGAGAAGGCGACAAAACAGTCATTTCACCCTTTGAAGTGGCTGATCTGCCTCTCCCAATCCAAAAGCCCTCAACGCACACGGAAATGCCCTACGCCGCATGTCGCGCTGGCTGATCGATTGCAGTTAAGTACTGCGAAATAATCACGCTCCGTCTGCTCGTCGGATCAAGTGTGAGTAGTCCCATGAATAAAAAAAATTTACGCATCTTGGTAGTGGAAGATCATCCCTTTCAGCTTAGAGCGATTCAATGTTTGTTGGAAAGTTATGGCTTCAGTCAAATCACCCTCACCGACAGCGCGGCAGGCGCGATGCAAAAGATGCTCGGAGTGTCGCACCCTTTTGATATTCTGCTGTGTGATCAATGTCTGCCTGATCTGTCCGGCCTGGACCTGATAAAAATGGCGAGCGACTTAAACCTGATCAGCCACGCTATCCTGCTCAGTAGTCTGACACCCATTGAACTGGACGAACTTGCCAAAGAAGCCAACACTCTGAAAATTCCACTCCTGGGTTGTTTACAGAAACCTTTGAAACAATTAGAACTTAGAAACCTGTTGACCTTTGCATACTTATAAAACATTCAAGCAGACACTCTGAAAAACTATTTCACATCAGTTTTTCAACCCCACAACCTCACCACGACCAACGCACTCAACCCACTAAAACTGTATCTACATCAATGAAAAAACCAGTTGACGCGTAGTCTATTTCTTATTCCCACGTAGGAATTATCTGATATTAACCCTGTAGGTCTACCGGTTCATGCGACACCCAGACTATCTGAGCTAAGGTGCGCGCTTTATTTGCGCTCGTATGGGATTTGATTATGAACTCCGTTTTTATTGTCGACGACCACCCTGTTATTCGTCTCGCTGTCCGAATGTTACTGGAGCATGAAAACTTCAAGGTTGTCGGTGAAACAGATAATGGGGTCGACGCCATGCAGATGATTCGCGAATGCGTACCCGACCTGGTGATTCTTGATATCAGCATTCCCAAGTTGGACGGGCTTGAGATTCTTACCCGTCTCAACGCGATGAACTCGCAGACAAAGACGTTAGTACTCACAGCACAAGATCCGACTCTTTTCGGAATTCGCTGCATGCAATCTGGAGCTTCTGGATATGTTTGCAAACAAGAAGCCCTGAGTGAACTGGTCAGCGCCATTAAAGCCGTATTGTCAGGTTACAACTACTTCCCAAGCGCAGCCTTGAATCCGGTTCGCTGTGATGATGTACGTTACGCCGAACTCGAACTCTTCAAATCAGTCAATGATCGTGAATTGATGGTGCTGCAACTTTTCGCCCAAGGTCGTACCAACAAGGAAATAGCCAAGGGCATGTTTTTGAGCAACAAGACTGTCAGTACTTATAAAAAACGACTCATGCAGAAACTCAAAGCCAAATCCCTGGTAGAACTCATCGAGATGGCAAAACGTAACGCGTTAGTGTGAGAGACAGGATGCCTAGTCGCACAAAGCAATTTTGGGGATGGATGAGCGCAAGTTTATGCCTGATCACCTCAGTCCACGCAGCACAGCCCGAAAGTGAGGGGTATACGCTACTTAGTCGAACTCTGCCTGGACACCTGCAAGTCCAGTTGGATAGCTCACAACAAGCGTGGGCTGGCAGTAGAACGCAACTCGTCCTCGGGACATCAGCCCCCGACTATCCACCCTTCGATCTGACCATCAGCAGCCACGAATATGAAGGGTTCACTGCCGACTATGCAGGTCTTCTCAGCGAAACGACGGGCCTGCCGATTGAGGTCAAACGCTACGCTTCCCGGGGCGATGCAATCGAGGCACTGGAAAAGGGTGACATCGATCTGCTCGGTACCTCGAACGGGTTCGAGGCGCAAAACACTGACGTCGTACTGTCCATTCCATACGCGGTCGATCAACCGGTACTGGTGACCCGGGAAGGAGAAACAAGATCCCTTGCCGAAGGACTCGCCGGTCTGCGGTTGAGTATGGTTTACCACTATCTGCCAATGGATGAAGTGAAAGCGTTGTACCCTAATGCCATCATCACATCCTTTCCTTCATTTCAGAATGCAATCAACACTGTAGCCTTCGAACAGGCGGACGTCTTTCTCGGCGACGCCATCTCAACCCATTACATGATCAACAAGGGCTACCTCAACAACCTGCGCATGGCCAACTTCGGTAAACATGAAGCGCACGGATTCAGCTTTGCGGTCCACAAGAACAACCCGCAACTGCTCGGCATCATCAATACGATACTCACTGCCATTCCGAGCAGCGAGCGAGAGAACATTGCCAAGCGCTGGGGCGCAGGCAGTGACATTCTCCTCACCGATCACAATTTGCAGCTCACGGATCGGGAAAAAACCTGGTTGGCACAACATCCTGTGGTGCGCGTGGTGGTCAACGAGGCATACGCGCCGCTGTCATTCTTCGACAGCAATGGAAACTTGCGCGGAGTCACCGCAGACCTGCTTGATCTGATCAGAATGCGCACCGGCTTGCGCTTTGATATCCAGGGCAGCCGCAACGATGGCGAGATGATCAAAAAAATCAGCGACGGCCAGGCTGATCTGGTCACCGCCCTACTTCCCAGCGCCCAGCGTGAAACTTCTCTGAACTTCACCCGCCCATTCCTGCAGAATTCCTTTGTGCTGTTGACACGAAAAGCGGTCGACAGCCCGACCCAACTTGAGCAAATGCAAGGTAAACGCCTGACGATCGCCCAGGGCAATCCGTTGGTGGAGTACCTGCGTCGTGACTTCCCCGGGATCACATTGATCGAAACCCCCGACACGTTCAGCGCCGTTGAAATGCTGGCCGAAGGGCAGGCAGACGGGACAGTGAACTCATTGGTGATCGCCAACTACTTCATCGCCTCGCGAATCTTCGAACACCCTTTGCAAATCAGCACCACCATCGGCACCCGGCAGGCCGCGTTTTCACTGGCAACAGCCCGGGAATCCGAAGAACTCAACGCGATCCTGAACAAAGCACTACTGAGCATCGCGCCGGATGAACTGGGCGTCATCAACAGCCGGTGGCGTGGCTATTCGGCCTCAACACAAAGCGCCTGGCGCAATTATCACCGGCTGTTCTATCAAATCGTCATCGGTGCCGGCGTGCTGCTGATGATTTCCGTTGCCTGGAACGCGTACATGCGCCGTCAGATAAAGCAGCGTCAGGCTGCCGAGCGCGCATTGAACGACCAGTTCGAATTCATGCGCTCGCTGGTCAACGGAACCCCTCATCCGATCTATGTGCGTGATCGCCAAGGCTTGCTGCAAAGCTGCAATGACAGCTACCTCGAAGCTTTCAACGCAAAGCGCGAAGACGTCATCGGTAAAAGTGTCATGCAGGGCAACCTGAGCAATGCATTTGAGGCACAGGAGTATCAGGCCGACTACCAGCGTGTCGTGGCACAAGGCACGCCGCTGGTGGTCGACCGCGAACTGCATATCGGCGGTCGCCGGCTGACGATTTACCACTGGGTTCTGCCCTATCGCGACTCGAGCGGCGAGGTGCAGGGCATCATTGGTGGCTGGATCGACATCAGCGACCGACGACAACTGTTCGATGATCTGCGCTACGCCAAAGAACGTGCTGATGAAGCAAACAGGGCCAAGAGCACCTTTCTGGCGACCATGAGCCATGAAATCCGCACCCCGATGAACGCGGTCATCGGCATGCTCGAGCTGACGCTAAAGCGGATCGAGCAGGATCATCCTGATCGTCCGGCCATCGATGTGGCCTACAACTCGGCGAGGGATTTGCTGGCATTGATAGGCGATATTCTCGATATCGCCCGCATTGAATCCGGACACCTGAGCCTGAGCCCGGAGCGCGTGAACCTGCGAGAAATCGTCGCGTCGGTGGTCAGGATCTTCGATGGACTGGCTCACCAGAAAAATCTCGAACTGTTGCTGGATTACCACCCCGCCAATCCGGAAATCGATGTTGTGCTGGACCCGATGCGCTTCAAGCAGGTGTTGTCCAATCTGATCAGCAACGCCATCAAATTTACGGATCACGGCCAGGTCAGGATCATCGTCATCCTCCAGCCGAGCGGCCCTGACGAGGTACGGATGCACTTGAGTGTCGAGGACAGCGGCATTGGCATCAGCGAAGAGGATCAGCAGCGATTGTTCGAGCCTTTTGCCCAGGCAGACAATTGCGCACAGGCCGGCCGGGTTGGCGCAGGGTTGGGGCTGATGATCAGCCGCAGCCTGTGTGAAATGATGGGCGGCAGTCTGCAATTGAGCAGCCAGCCGGGCGCGGGGACACAAGTTCGGGTTTTGCTGCGTCTCGCCACACTGGTACAGGAGCAGGTCGTGGAGCCGGTCGTCGAGGCACCCCAAGCCACGAGAATGCCCTTGAACGTTCTGGTGGTAGATGACCACCCGGCCAATCGCTTGCTCATGTGCCAGCAACTGGAATTCCTGGGGCACCGTTTCAGCGTCGCAGAGGATGGTGAAGCAGCGCTCGAAGCATGGAAGTCCGAGCCTTTCGACCTGGTCATCGCCGATTGCAACATGCCAGTCATGAACGGTTATGAGCTGGTCCGCGCCATCCGCCGCGAAGAACAGCGCGCGCACCGCTCGCCCGTCATCGTTCTGGGATTTACCGCCAACGCACAGCCGGAAGAAATTGAACGCTGCAAACAGGCCGGTATGGACGATTGCCTGTTCAAGCCGCTGACACTGACGGCATTGAGCCAATGGGTCGAAGGCATCAGTCCCGCGTTTAGCAGTGCAGCGTTCAGTATCGAAGGGCTGCAACAACTGACGGGGGGGAACCCTGCGATGAGCTTGCGATTACTGACTGAACTGCTCAGGAGCAATCGCCTCGACCGAGAAGAATTGCTGGGTTTAACCCGGTCTGGTGACCTTCAGTCATTTCTCGATATCGCCCACAAAATCAAGGGTGCTGCCCGAATTGTCCAGGCTACCCGCCTGATCGACAGCTGCGAATCGCTGGAAGAAGCCATTCATCAAGCCTTTCAACCTGACGTAGTGACCGATTGCATCCTGGCGATGGAGCGCGCCATGCTCGAACTTGACCAGGCGTTGCAACACCAAATAAGGCAGCACGACAACAGCACAATGGTGGAGCGTTAACTATGCTTGGACGCTGAGCAGTGAGTTAAACCTTTTGGAGAGATTGGCAATGCCCAGCCCACTGCGCCCGGACCCGCGACGATTCCCCCTGCATGTCCATATCAGCGTGATGTTCACGTTCCTCCTACTGCTCACAGGCGTGGTGCTTGGCCTTTTCAATTACCACCAAACCACTCAGATCATTCTTTCGAGCAGTGAAAGGCTATTTGAACGTATCGAGCAAGACGTTCGCACGGATCTGAGTACCACGTATCAACCCATCCGCCATTTGTTAAGTCTGCTGGCGGACAACCCGGCGACCCAGACGGCCGATCTTGGGCAGCGCCTGGCATTGCTCAAGCCTTTCAGCCAGTCGCTCAAGGACAACCCAAACCTGGCGTCGCTGTATTTAGGCTATGCCAACGGTGATTTCTTTATGGTGCGCCCTCTGCGCGCACCCGACCTCAAAGCGCTCATCAAGGCGCCAGAGGCCGCGGCGTTTCAGGTATGGAGCATTGAGCGACACCTGACTGACAGCCAGGCCCGCTCCCAGTCGCTGTTTTTCGATCTGGACCTCAAACTCATCTCCCGTCAGGACAATCCTGAAGAGTCTTACGACCCGCGAACCCGCGGCTGGTTTTCCAGCGCTCTCGCCGGCCAGGAACAGATCACCACCAAACCCTATATTTTCTTCTCCACGCACAATATCGGCACCACGCTGGCGTTGCGCAGTGGTGAAAACGCAGTCTTGGGAGCGGACCTGACCCTGGCCGAACTGTCGGCGACCCTGGCCAAGCATGTCGTGACGCCCAGCACTGAAATCGTGCTATTCGACGCCGAAGGCAACGCCATTGCGTATCCCGACAGCAGCAGATTAATCACCAATGATCAAACCGCGCATTTGATCAAAGCAGCGGATTTAAGCCCCAGCCTCGGCGCATTGCTCAACAATCCCTCCAGAGGCAACCGGCTGGACGTCGCTGGACGGCAATGGATTGCAGCGCGCAGCAGCATGCAGGAAGGAGGCCCCGAAGGATTGCAACTGGCCTTGCTGGTGCCCGAGGACGAGCTGCTCGTGGATGCTTATCGCATGCGCTGGCAAGGCGCGCTGGTGACCCTGGCCACGCTGCTGTTATGCCTGCCGCTGGGCTGGCTCACCTCAAGAGTTCTGGTCAAACCCCTGCGTGCGCTGGTGCAGGAAGCCGATGCCATCCGCAGTTTCGACTTCAACTTTCCTGCCGGCAAGGGCTCTCCGGTCCTTGAGGTGGACCAGTTGAGTGTGTCGATGGCGCGCATGAAAGACACCTTGTCGAGCTTCTTCCAGATCACCGATAGCCTCAGCGCCGAGACCCGCTTCGCGCCGTTGTTGCAGCGGGTGCTGTTCGAGACGGTGAAAATCGGTCAGGCCCAGGCCGGCTTGATCTACCTGCGGGAGAACGATGGCGATCGACTCGAGCCCCACGGACTGGTCATCAACGATACTTCGCAGGCGTTGCCATCCTTCGGTATTCAGGGACACGATCCCCAGTCTTTACAAAGCCCCGCATGGCTACGGCAACTCGCGCAGGCCAACACGCTCGTGACCAGCCTTGGTTACGAAGAAGCCGGTGATCTGAGCAAGGTGCTACTGGCGATGGAATGCCCTCGGGTACATCTGATCGGCATTCGGCTGCACAACCGTCACAACGAAACCGTCGGCTTGCTCATCCTGTTGTTGGCAGACAGTGGCAACCAGAGCGATCTGGAAAAGCTTCGCCCGGACCGCATCGCGTTTCTTCAGGCCGTTTCCGGTGCGGCGGCGGTATGCATTGAAAGCCAACGCCTGCAAACCAGGCAAAAACAACTGCTGGACTCATTTATCCAGCTATTGGCCGGCGCGATCGACGCCAAGAGCCCTTACACCGGCGGACACTGCCAGAGGGTGCCGGCACTGACCCTGATGCTTGCTCATGCGGCGGCTGCCAGCGAGGCACCGGCGTTCAGCGACTATCAACCGAGTGAAGATGAATGGGAGGCGCTGCACATCGCCGCTTGGCTGCATGACTGCGGCAAGGTCACCACGCCGGAATATGTGGTGGATAAAGCGACGAAACTGGAAACCCTGAACGACCGAATCCACGAAATTCGCACCCGTTTCGAAGTGCTCAAGCGCGATGCCTGGATCAGTTACTGGCAAGCCATCGCCCTGGGCGGAGACGAGCAACAACTGGCCAAGCTGCGCGATGCGAGTCTGGCGGCGCTGGATGATGATTTTGCATTTGTTGCCCGCTGCAACCTGGGCGGTGAGGCGATGGCAGAAGCGGATCTGCAACGGCTTGGCAAAGTGGCGCAACGCAACTGGACGAGAACGCTGGATGATCGGCAGGGGGTTTCCTGGGAGGAAAACCGGCGCCAGGCACGAACGCCGGCACCGAGCCTGCCGGTCAGCGAACCGTTGCTGGCGGACAAGCCCGAGCACCTGCTCGAACGCGCCGACAGCGAATTGATCCCCCCGGACAATCCGTGGGGGTTCAAGCTCGATGTGCCGCCTTACAAGTACAACCGGGGGGAACTCTACAATCTGAGCATTGCCCGAGGCACGCTGACCCGCGAGGAGCGTTACATCATCAATCATCACATGGTGCAGACGATCCTGATGCTCAGCCACCTGCCCTTCCCTGGTCACCTCGGCAACGTGGCGGAGATCGCGGGCGGTCACCACGAGAAAATGGACGGCACAGGCTATCCCAAACAGTTGAAGCGCGAAGAAATGAGCCTGCCGGCACGGATGATGGCGATAGCTGATATTTTCGAAGCCCTGACCGCTGCCGATCGCCCTTATAAAAAGGCCAAGTCCTTGAGCGAAGCGTTGAGCATCATGGCAATGATGTGCCGTGACGCTCACATCGATCCGCAGTTGTTCGAGCTGTTTATCACTGCCGAAATATATCTGCGCTACGCCGACCAATTCCTCGACCCCAGGCAGATCGACGCAGTGGATCAGGCAAGCCTGCTGGCAAAGGCAGGCTTGCAAAGCTGATCAGCAGTCAGTCAGGCGCAGGAAAATCGCAGCCAACTGCTCGATGCCTGCCTGATCCTGGGCGGTAAAACGCGCAAGCTTTGGACTGTCGAGGTCAAGCACACCGATCATTCGGCCATCCTTGACCAGCGGCACCACCAATTCGCTGTTCGAGGCGCTGTCGCAAGCAATGTGCCCTGGGAACGCATGGACATCGTCTACCCGCTGCGTCTGCAACGTCGCTGCAGCCGCGCCGCACACGCCCCGGCCGAATGGAATCCGCACACAGGCGATCTGTCCCTGAAACGGGCCCAGTACCAACTCGTCGTTGCGATTAAGGTAGAAACCGGCCCAGTTCAAATCTTCCAGCTGATTGAACAGGAACGCCGAGAACTGCGCAGCGTTGGCAATGAAGTCCCGCTCATCCGCCAATAACGACTCCAGCTGCGCGTGCAGCATGCCGTAGCCTTCCAGCCCCTGGCCGCTTTGTTGTAAATCGATCATGCCTTGTGCTCCAACAGCTTGAGCCCGACCCAATAGCGGGCAAATTGATAGGCGCAACGGCCGTTGCGATTGCCCCGTCCCGTGGCCCAGCGGACGGCGAGAATCTCCAACTCTTCGTCGCGCTGCCACGCAAGCCCGGCCTTGCCGGCCAGTTGCCCGATCCAGTGCTCGACAACGTTGAGGAAGTGTTCCTGGGTAAAGGGATAAAACGACAACCAGAGGCCGAAACGATCCGACAGCGCGATCTTGTCTTCCACGGCTTCACTGGGATGCAGTTCGCCATCGACCCGCTTCCAGTTTTCGTTATCGCTTTCTTTTTCCGGCACCAGATGGCGACGGTTGGACGTGGCATACAGCAAGACATTATCCGGCGCCTGCTCGAGGGAACCGTCGAGCACGCTCTTGAGCACGCGGTAATCGCCCTCGCCCGATTCGAACGACAGGTCATCGCAGAACAACACGAAGCGCTGGGGCAGCTTGCCAATCTGTTCAACCACCCGAGGCAGGTCTGCCAGATGATCACGTTCGATCTCGATCAGCCGCAGCCCGTTACTCGCGTGCTCAGCCAGCAACGCACGGACCAGCGACGACTTGCCAGTGCCCCGCGAGCCCCAGAGCAGCGCATGGTTGGCGGGCATGCCATCAAGAAATTGTTGAGTGTTGCGCCCTAGCTGCTCCAGTTGCCGGTCGACACCGATGAGGTCGGACAAGCGCATATCGAGGCTGACTTCAAGCGGCAGCAAGAAACCGCTGCGCCCTTCCCGCTGCCAGCGCGCGGCGAGGCAGGTTGTCCAGTCGATGGCTGTCCGAGGGGTCGGCAGCAGCGGCTCGATACGGGCCAGAACGGCATCGGCGCGTTCAAGAAAAGCATTCAATCGGGAATCCACGTCTTCTCCTCGGGCTCGTTCACAGTAATGATGGCGTTACAGCGACCCAACACAGCGTCCGGTTTGCGGTTCAGCCCTGGTTCATAGGCTTGCGAGAACTCTCGCGACAACAGCGGCATCCATGCATAGTCGGCTATGCTAGAGCGGCGAAGGGAAACGAAAAGTGGCTCAACACCCCATGGATATCAAATTCACCAACCGGCTGTCATACAAGCAAGCCAAGCTTACTGTGCTGGTGGGTTTCATTCTGGGTACGCTGCTCAGCCTGCTGCAAATAGGCATCGATTATGCCAGCGAAGACGCCTCCATCAACCGTGAAATCCAGACTTTACTGGAAATCAGTCATAACCCCGCTTCGCGCATCGCCTACAACATCGATGCGGAACTCGCGCAAGAACTGACACTGGGCCTGCTGCGCTCGCCCGCGATTATCGGCGCGCGATTGACCGACAACAACGGGACAGTGCTGGCCAACGTCAAGCGACCGGAGCTGCAAAGCAGTTATCGGGTACTCAGCGACACGCTGTTCGGTGCCAAGCGACAATTCGAAGACCGCTTGTACCTGGACCATTTACCGGCCGAATCCCTCGGAACTCTGCGTCTGGACGTCGACACATACGCCTTCGGCAGCCGTTTTTTGCGCCGGGCGGAAGTGACGTTGTTGAACGGCTTCGCCCGCAGCCTCCTCCTGACCGGCATCTTGCTGGCGCTGTTCTACGTCATGCTCACCAAACCGCTGGTGCGGGTGATCCGAGAACTCAGTGGCCGTGATCCGCGAAGTGTTGAACCGACCTGGCTGGAGTATCCATCAGGGCATAAAAACGATGAAATTGGAGTGCTGGTCAAAGTGGCCAACCAGCAGTTCGAGAACATCGCGACCGAAATCGAGCAACGCCGCAGCGCCGAAAACCGCCTGACCGACTACCTCGCTCAACTGGAAAACATCGTTTCGGCTCGCACCGCAGAGCTCAAGGCGATCAACGCGCGACTGAGCCAATCCAACGAGGAACTGGAAGTCGCGCGTCGCACCGCACTGGACATGGCCGAAGCCCGCTCAGTGTTCCTGGCCAACATGAGCCACGAAATCCGCACGCCGCTCAATGGCCTGCTGGGAATGATTGCGCTGTCCCTGGATGGCCCGCTTAATGCCGAGCAACAGCAACAACTGTCGATCGCCCACGATTCCGGCAAAGTGCTGGTGGAGTTGCTCAACGATATTCTGGACCTGTCGAAGTTTGACGCGGGTCAGCTTGAACTCGAGCACATCCCGTTCGATTTGGGCGCGCTGATCGAAGACACCGCCAACCTGCTGTCCCAGAATGCCGCACCGAGCGTGGAGCTGACGTGTCTGATTGATCCGCACTTTCCAGCGTTGGTACTCGGTGATCCGACCCGGGTCCGGCAGATCGTCAGCAACCTGCTGTCGAATGCGCTCAAGTTCACCCGTTTCGGACGTGTCGATGTCCGTCTTTCGACCTTTCGGGATGGCGTCAGAATTGAAGTCTGCGACACCGGTATCGGTATCCCCCAGGACGCACAGGTGAAGATATTCCAACCATTCACCCAGGCCGGCGCCGGCATTACCCGGCAATTCGGCGGTACCGGACTGGGTCTTGCGCTGACCTACAACCTTTGCGAGGCGATGCACGGTCGCCTCACCATCAGTTCGGAAGCGGGTTTTGGCAGCCAGTTCTGCGCGGACCTGCCGCTGCCTTGCCATACCCGTGCGCTGCCACCGGTCACGTTGCAGGGAAAGGTTATCGCCATTACCGCTTCCAGCAGTGGTCTGAACGAATTACTGAAAAACATATTGCCCGTCTGGGGCCTCGAGTATCAGCAGCGCTCAATCGACGACTCACTGATGGGGCTGAACCCTGATGTTGTCATCACCGATTGCCCCGAATGCCTGTTTGTCCTGCGCCCCACCTGCACCGCACCCATTCTGCTGGTGACGGCCTACGGCAGTTTCATGCCGATCGAAGAAGTCAGCGCCCTCGCCCCCTTGCAGCAACAAGCGCGTCCATTGGCGCGTAATGCCCTGTTTCAGACATTGCGTCGGGTGTTGCAGCCGGAAATCAACATCCTCAACGATGCCCGACTTGAAGCACTCACCCCCCTGCGACGCGGGCGCGTACTGCTGGTGGAGGACAATCCGGTCAATCAGTTGGTGGCCAAGGGCATGCTCGTAAAACTCGGCTGCGAGGTCATCGTCGCCGCTCATGGCGCTGAAGCCCTTGATCAGTTGGAGCTGCGCGATTTCGATCTGGTGCTGATGGATTGCAACATGCCGGTAATGGATGGGTACGAGGCCAGTCGGCAAATTCGTCGCAGCGGACGCTGGCCGCAATTGCCGATTGTCGCCCTGACCGCCAATGCCATGTCCGAAGAACGCGAGCGCTGTCGCGCGGCGGGTATGAGCGATTACCTGGCCAAACCTTTTCGCCGGGAAGAACTGGCCGCGCTGCTGGACCTGTGGATGCCTGCTACGACAACGCCTTGATTTGCTCCAGCAGGTGATCAAGGCCATTGCGCAGATCGTGCAGGCGGTCCAGATCTACACCGCTGTCGCAAAGCAGCCGGGCCTTGAGCGGCCCGACCTGTTCACGCAACACCTTGCCTGCCGGAGACAAACTCAGGTGCACCTCACGCTCATCGCGCGATGAACGCTGACGCTGAACCAGTTCCAGCTGCTCGAGACGCTTGAGCAACGGTGTCAGCGTCCCGGAATCGAGGGCCAGGCGTTCGCCCAACGCCTTGACGGTCGGCTGCTCGGGCGCTGTTTCCTGCCATTCCCACAGCACCAGCATCGCCAGGTATTGCGGATAGGTCAGCCCCAACTGATCGAGCATCGGCTTGTAGGCACGGATCACTGCCCGGGACGCGGCATACAGCTTGAAACAGACCTGGCTGTCGAGCTTCAGGAAATCGACCGGCAGTGAACTCATTTGAGCAAGGCTTCAATCTCGCGGCTCAAGTCCTGCGGCTTGGTCGCGGGAGCGAAGCGCTTGACCAACTGGCCGTCCTTGCCGATCAGGAACTTGGTGAAGTTCCATTTGATGCCTTGGGACCCCAGCACGCCGGGGGCACGTTTTTTCAGCTGCACGAACAACGGATGGGCGTCTGCGCCGTTGACTTCGATCTTTTTGAACAGTGGAAAGCTGACACCGAAATTCAACTCGCAGAACTCGGAAATCGCCCCTTCATTGCCAGGTTCCTGCTTACCGAACTGGTTGCAGGGAAACCCGAGCACGACCAGGCCTTGATCCTTGTAGGTTTGCCACAGTTCTTCAAGACCCTTGTATTGAGGGGTGAAGCCGCACTTGCTGGCCGTGTTGACGACCAACACCGCCTTGCCGGCGAAGTCTGCCAGGGTCTTTTGCTCACCGGTAATGGTGGTGCAAGGGATGCTTAACAGGCTGTTGGTCATGGTTTTCGCTCTGGATGCCGGGAAGAGCGATAAAGATAGTTTGCAATTGAATTGTGTGCAATTCAATAAATCGATCTAACTGACCGAACAATCATTTTGGCGTAGGAGCTGCCGAAGGCTGCGATCTTTTGATCCTCGTTTAAAGAGCAAAGTCAAAAGATCGCAGCCTGCGGCAGCTCCTACGGGGCTCGCATTACTCGCGGGGAACGAGGTCCAGACAGACCGAGTTGATGCAGTAGCGCAGGCCTGTCGGCGGCGGACCATCCGGAAACACATGACCCAGGTGCGCATCGCATTTGCCGCACACCACTTCGGTGCGAATCATGCCGTGGCTGACATCTCGGATCTCGACCATGGCGCTGTCACCGATGGGCGCGTAAAAGCTCGGCCAGCCGCAGCCCGAGTCGAATTTGGTCTTCGAATCGAACAGCGGCTCATCGCAGCAGATGCAGTGATAGACACCGTCTACCTTGCTGTCATTGTACTTGCCGGAAAACGGACGTTCGGTGCCCTTGAGACGGCAAACGTTGTACTGCTCCGGGTCGAGCATCGCCTTCCATTCTTCCAGGGTTTTTTCCAACTTTTCCATTGTCACACCTCAGCAGCTGAAAAAGCCCGATCTGTACCTTTTCCACGGATCGGGCGGCACGTATGATTGCGCCTCGTCAAACGCCAGTCTGGCAGCCAGACCACGCGCATTCAAACGGATTTATGGGTGCTGCATCTCAAGGCGTCAGGCCTGTGTGAATACGCAGGATTCCCAGTACGGTAGTTCACAAGCCGCCTGGATCGTTCATTTTCGGGAACACATCGCCATGCAGGTCAGCAAATCGAACAAGCTCGCCAACGTCTGCTATGACATTCGCGGCCCAGTGCTCAAGCACGCCAAACGCCTGGAAGAGGAAGGCCATCGCATCCTCAAGCTGAACATCGGCAACCCGGCGCCTTTTGGTTTCGAAGCGCCGGACGAAATTCTTCAGGACGTGATCCGCAACTTGCCGACCGCCCAGGGCTACAGTGACTCCAAAGGGCTGTTCAGCGCGCGCAAGGCCGTCATGCAGTACTACCAGCAAAAGCAGGTGGAAGGCGTCGGTATAGAAGACATCTACCTGGGTAACGGCGTTTCCGAGCTGATCGTCATGTCGATGCAGGCTCTGTTGAACAACGGCGACGAAGTGCTGGTGCCGGCTCCGGATTACCCACTCTGGACCGCTGCGGTGAGCCTCTCCGGCGGTAACCCGGTGCATTACCTGTGTGACGAGCAAGCCAACTGGTGGCCGGATCTGGCTGACATCAAGGCCAAGATCACGCCTAACACAAAGGCGCTCGTGATCATCAACCCGAACAACCCGACGGGTGCGGTGTACTCCAGGGAAGTGTTGCTGGGGATGCTGGAGCTGGCTCGCCAGCACAACCTGGTGGTTTTTTCCGACGAGATCTACGACAAGATTCTGTACGACGATGCCGTGCACATCTGCACCGCGTCCCTGGCGCCAGACCTGCTGTGCCTTACCTTCAACGGTTTGTCCAAATCCTACCGGGTAGCCGGCTTCCGTTCTGGCTGGATCGCCATTTCGGGTCCGAAACAACACGCCCAGAGCTACATCGAAGGCATCGACATGCTGGCCAATATGCGCCTGTGCGCCAACGTGCCGAGCCAACATGCGATCCAGACGGCTCTCGGGGGTTATCAGAGCATCAACGACCTGGTATTGCCGCAAGGACGGCTTCTGGAACAGCGCAATCGTACCTGGGAGCTGCTCAACGACATCCCGGGCGTCAGCTGCGTCAAGCCGATGGGCGCGCTGTACGCGTTTCCGCGGATCGACCCGAAAGTGTGCCCGATCCACAACGATGAAAAGTTCGTCCTCGACCTGCTGCTGTCGGAAAAACTGCTGGTGGTTCAAGGCACAGCCTTCAACTGGCCATGGCCTGATCATTTCCGTGTGGTGACACTGCCGCGAGTTGATGACCTGGACATGGCCATCGGCCGCATCGGCAACTTCCTCAAGTCTTATCGCCAGTAATTGGCCTTCACCGTGCGATGCTGGTCGAGATCGCACGGTGATCAATTCAGCAACATATCTTTGCTTCCCGCCCTGCGCCGGTATCTACTTCGCTGACTGACGTCCGATTTCGGGCTCGCGTCTAATAACGACGGGGCCGCGACATGCAAAATGACGGACAACCACTTCCCCTGTCGTCCTCGGAAATGTCCTTCAAGCAGCTACTCTTTTGCTGTAGGACACAGTTTGAAATAGTCACCCGGTTGAATAGCCCGGTGCAGCACCTTATATACCCCGCAGTACGCTATATCTTTAGCTTGAGGAGATTTCTACAACCATGATGCGCATCCTGCTGTTCTTGGCCACTAACCTGGCGGTCGTGCTGATTGCCAGCATCACCCTGAGCCTTTTCGGCTTTAACGGGTTCATGGCGGCCAATGGGGTTGATCTCAACCTCAATCAGCTGCTGATTTTCTGTGCGGTCTTTGGTTTCGCCGGCTCGTTGTTCTCGCTGTTCATCTCCAAGTGGATGGCGAAGATGAGCACCAGCACCCAAATCATCACCCAGCCGCGCACACGTCACGAGCAATGGCTGCTGCAAACCGTTGAGCAACTGTCCCGCGAGGCCGGCATCAAGATGCCCGAAGTCGGTATTTTCCCGGCTTACGAGGCAAACGCCTTTGCCACTGGCTGGAACAAGAACGACGCACTGGTCGCGGTCAGCCAGGGTTTGCTCGAGCGCTTTTCGCCCGATGAAGTCAAGGCGGTGCTGGCCCACGAAATCGGTCACGTGGCCAACGGTGACATGGTCACGCTGGCGCTGATCCAGGGCGTGGTAAACACCTTCGTGATGTTCTTTGCACGGATCATTGGCAACTTCGTCGACAAAGTGATTTTCAAGAACGAAGAAGGCCAGGGCATTGCCTACTACATCGCGACCATCTTTGCTGAACTGGTCCTGGGCATTCTGGCCAGCTCCATCGTCATGTGGTTCTCGCGCAAACGTGAATTCCGTGCTGATGAAGCCGGTGCCCGCCTGGCCGGTACCGCCGCGATGATTGGTGCCCTGCAGCGCCTGCGTGCCGAGCAAGGGTTGCCGGTACACATGCCCGACACACTGAACGCCTTCGGCATCAACGGTGGCATCAAACAAGGGTTCGCTCGCATGTTCATGAGCCACCCGCCGCTGGAAGAGCGTATCGACGCATTGCGTCGTCGGGGCTGAAAGGCTTCGCAATACGCGCAATAAAAGAAAAGGCCCGCAGCGATGCGGGCCTTTTTTTGTCTGGCTGATAGGTGTGTTGTTCACACCCTAACGGCTGGAAATCCTGTAAACACGTTCTTCAAGCCGCGTAACACCTGCCTCCAGAAACCTCCCGCTCTCGCTCAGTACATCCTGGTCTTCCAGAATTTTCAGCGCCCAGAAATTCCCGAACAATTGCTGCACTTCATCATCCAGCACAGCAAATGGCGGTCCGTCCATCTGTGCCTGATCGTAATCCAGGGAGATCAGCAGGCCCATGGAATCTTTCGGCAAAATCCGGTTCAGGTGCGCAGCGTATTGCTGACGCATCGGCGGCGGCAAGGCAATTAAGGCAGCTCGGTCGTACAGCGCGGTGCAATCGGCAACATCGCCTGCTGTCAGCTCGAAGAAGTCACCACACCACAGCTCTATTGAGCCAGCGCGATAGACTTTGAACGGCCCCTGTTCACTGACGTTCGGGTCGAAATGATGCTCGTCGAAGAAATCCTCTACCGCTTTTTCCGACAGTTCGATACCGAGGACCTCATGACCTTGGTGAGCAAGCCACAACAAATCCAGACTTTTCCCACACAACGGCACCAGCACGCGCGCGCCTTCTTCCACACCCAGTTGTGGCCAGAACCGTTGCAGATAGGGATTAACCTCGGGCAAATGGAAGCCGATCTGATTCGCCTGCCACCGCTTGTGCCAAAAATCCGGCTGCATAAATAATCCTGATTATTCGATCAAAAGACCCTAAAACTTATATTAGATTTAGATCGATGATCTGACTGAAGATGGCCCATCTTAACTCTCAGGAGCTCATCCATGTTCCCCAGCCTCTATATATCCCATGGTTCTCCCATGTTGGCGTTGGAACCAGGCGCTAGCGGCCCGGCCCTGGCGCGGCTTGCCGCTGAGATGCCAAGGCCAAAAGCCATCGTGATTGTATCGGCGCATTGGGAAAGCAACGAGTTGCTGGTGGGTGGCGCTGCTCAGCCTGAGACCTGGCATGACTTCGGCGGCTTCCCCAAGGCCTTGTTCGAAGTGCAATATCCGGCTCCCGGGGATCCGCAACTGGCGCAAGAGGTCGCCCAATTACTGGTGTCCCATGGCCTCCCCGCACGCATCGATGCTGAGCGGCCATTCGACCATGGCGTCTGGGTACCACTGTCGTTGATGTACCCACAGGCGGATATTCCGGTGATCCAGGTCTCGTTACCCACCCGTGGCGGCCCCGCCCTGCAAACCCGAGTCGGTCACGCCCTCTCCAGCCTGCGCGAACACGGCGTGCTGCTGATTGGATCAGGCAGCATTACCCATAACTTGCGTGAGCTTGACTGGCATGCCGGTCCGGACAGTGTCGAGCCGTGGGCCAGGGCTTTTCGTGACTGGATGATCGAGAAGCTCGAGACGAACGATGAAACTGCGCTGCACGACTATCGCCAGCAAGCGCCAAATGCTGCGCGCAACCATCCGAGTGATGAACATTTGTTACCGCTGTTCTTCGCCCGCGGCGCCGGCGGTGACTTCAGCGTGAGCCATAAAGGTTTCACCCTGGGCGCCCTGGGCATGGACATTTATCGCTTCGGGTAAGACTTCAAGGACGCAGCAAGGAGGCTGCCCCATTTAAACCACATCGACGCCGACATGAATCGCGTCATGCCGCCAGAACTCCAGGTCGCAATCGATCAGCCGCCCATGCTGATCATAGTTGACCCTGGCAATGCGCAAGCCCGGACTGCCCACCGACACCCTTAAGGCAGCCGCCGCATCCACCGACAACGCTGTCGGCACGATCTCGAAGCGTACCCGGCCGTAGTGCAGGTCGTAATGACGCGCGTAGAGCTCAGTAATTGACTGGTTCAGATCGAAATCAAGAATCCCCGGAAAGAACTGCGGGTTCAAATAGTGTTCGACATACAGCACCAGACGCTCATCAATTCGTCGCGCCCGGCAAATCTGAATCACGCTCGACAACGCCGGCAACTGTAACCAGGCACAGACCGCCGCAGAGGCCGGCTGCAGCCTTGCAGAAATCACTTCGGTTGACGGCACTCGCCCTTGGGCACTCACCATCGCGTGAAAATGACTGCGCTGCATCAGGTTATAAGCCAGCCGCGGAGGCGAGACGAACCAGCCCCGGCGCTCTTCCCGATAGATCTGGCCTTGAGCCTCCAGCTGCAACAACGCTTCACGCACAGTGATTCGCGTAGTCCCGAACAGCTCACTGAGCTTGCGCTCGGCCGGTAGTTTGCTGCCTTGCGCCAGCAACCCATGATCGAGTTGATCCTGAAGCACCTGGCCGATGGCTGTCACCGCCTTTGTTGTCTCGATGCGCATCAACGTTACCTATCTGGACTAGACCAGCACTGTCTCGGGGCAGAACCACGATCAAATCGGCTCATTATTTTCCTGACAAGCCTAGGCACTGCAGATGACTGGCAGATGACAAAGCCGCCGAACGGTTAGATCAGCGGCGTGCAATATCATGGCCAAGTCCTTTCATATCAGCCCTTTAGCCATGGTCTACGCTTATCTCGCACCCAGAGTATTACCTCGCACCAAAATCAGGCCGCTGGCTCGTCGACATCAAAATGTCATCCAGGACGCCTAGATTGGCTCAGGTATTGCTGACCTAGACCAACATAACCGCAATCGCAGCGTTGAAAACGCCCAAAGGAGCTTCGGATGAAAAAGCTTTTCCTGGCATCACTGTTAGGCTCGACCATTGCCATGTGCACCGCTGCCATGGCAACTGATGATTTGAAAACCCTGGAAGCCGCAGCGAAAGCGGAAGGTGCGGTCAATAGCTTAGGCATGCCCGACAACTGGGCAAACTGGAAAGGCACTTGGGATGACCTGGCCAAAAACTACGGACTGAAACACATCGACACCGACATGAGCTCGGCGCAGGAAATTGCCAAGTTTGCTGCGGAAAAAGACAACGCCAGCGCGGATATCGGCGACGTCGGTGCTGCCTTCGGCCCTATCGCCGTGAAGCAAGGTGTAGTGCAACCCTACAAGCCAAGTACCTGGGATCAGGTTCCGGATTGGGCCAAGGACAAGGACGGTAACTGGGCATTGGCCTACACCGGCACCATTGCTTTTATCGTCAACAAGAAGCTGCTGCATGGTTCTGAGGCACCGACCAAGTGGGCCGACCTCAAGACGGGCAAATACAAAGTATCCATCGGTGACGTGAGTACCGCTGCCCAGGCTGCCAACGGTGTTCTGGCCGCAGCACTGGCCAACGGTGGTGATGAAAAAAATATCCAGCCTGCCCTGTTGCTGTTCTCGGACATCGCCAAGCAAGGTCGTTTGTCGATGGCCAACCCGACGATTGCCACCATGGAAAAGGGTGAGGTCGAAGTGGGCGTGGTCTGGGATTTCAACGGCTTGAGCTACAAGGCCAAGATGGCCAACCCGGATGACTACATCGTGTTGATTCCGTCGGATGGCTCGGTAATTTCCGGCTACACCACCATCATCAACAAGTACGCCAAGAATCCGAACGCCGCCAAGCTGACCCGCGAATACATCTTCAGCGATGCGGGCCAGATCAACCTGGCCCGCGGCAACGCCCGTCCGATCCGCGCCGAGCACGTGAAACTGCCTGACGACGTCAAAGCCCAGCTGCTGCCAAACGAGCAGTACAAAGGCGTGACACCAATCAAGGACGCGGATGCCTGGGAGAAGACCTCCAAAGGCTTGCCGCAGAAGTGGCAGGAAGAAGTCATTATCAATATGCAGTAATCCTGCATCTGCAGGAGCAAAGCTTGCTCGCGATGCAGCCAACACGGTCTGCAACTCGGTCCGCAACGCAGTCCGCAACCCGGTCTGTTTGATGACCAAGGTGATGCCATCGCGGGCAAGCCTTGCTGCTACAGGTTTTCGACGAAACCACAGGAGCTTCGCCCCCTATGAAGCACAACGTCATCCTTGTCGTGCTTGACGGCCTCAACTATGAAGTCGCACGCCATGCGATGGGGCACCTGCAGGCCTATGTCGGCGCGGGACGCGCAGCGCTCTACAAGCTGGAGTGCGAATTGCCGGCCCTGTCCCGACCACTTTACGAATGCATCCTGACCGGCGTTACCCCGATCGACAGTGGCATCGTCCACAACAACGTTTCGCGCCTGTCCAATCAGCGCAGCATCTATCACTACGCCACCGACGCGGGTCTTAAAACTGCCGCCGCGGCGTATCACTGGGTCAGCGAGCTCTATAACCGCTCGCCCTTCGTGGCCGCACGGGACCGTCACACTGACGACGCCGATCTGCCGATCCAGCACGGTCACTTCTACTGGAGCGATCATTATCCGGATTCGCACCTGTTCGCAGACGCCGAAAACCTGCGCCTGCGTCATGCGCCAAACTTCCTTCTGGTGCACCCCATGAACATTGATGACGCCGGGCACAAACACGGCCTCGACACCCCGCAATACCGAAACAGCGCTCGCTCCGCCGACATCATCCTGGCTGATTACCTGCAAGGCTGGCTCGATGCCGATTACCAGGTGCTGGTGACCGCCGACCACGGCATGAACAACGACCGATCCCACAATGGCCTGCTGCCGCAAGAGCGTGAAGTGCCACTGTTCGTCCTCGGTGACGCCTTCAGTTTGAATGCCGACGCCACGCCTAAACAGACGGACATCTGCGGCACTGTTTGCGAACTGCTCGGCGTAGCCCACGACAAACCTGTTTGCCGGGAGCTGTTCAAGTGAACGCCATGACCCGCGGCAAATGGTTGGCAGCGTTGTGCCTTATCCCTTTCGCCTTGTTCTTTATCGTCTTTCAGATCGCCCCGCTGTTCTGGGTGATGATCAACAGCCTGCAGTCGGAAGAGTTCGGTTGGGGCCTGGCCAACTTCACAAAAATCTTCAATTCGAAGTTTTATTTACAAGCGATCCAGTACAGCCTCGAGATCAGTTTCTGGTCCAGCGTATTCGGCATCATCATCGCGGTGCTCGGGGCCTATTCCCTGCGTCGGGTCGATTCGAAACTGCGCAACTTCGTGAATGCCTTTGCCAACATGACCAGCAACTTTGCCGGTGTGCCCCTGGCCTTTGCTTTCATCATCCTGCTCGGTTTCAACGGCAGCTTCACCATCATGCTGAAACAAGCAGGGATCATTCAGGATTTCAACCTGTACTCGAAAACCGGGCTGATCATCCTTTACACCTACTTCCAGATTCCGCTGGGGGTGTTGCTGCTGTACCCGGCGTTTGATGCCCTGCGCGAAGACTGGCGAGAATCCGCCGCGTTGCTCGGCGCCAACGGTTGGCAATTCTGGCGCCACATCGGTTTGCCGGTGCTGACCCCCGCGCTACTCGGCACCTTCGTAATCCTGTTGGCTAACGCGCTCGGCGCCTACGCCACGGTGTATGCACTGACGACCGGCAACTTCAACGTGCTGCCGATCCGCATCGCGGCAATGGTTTCCGGCGACATTTCCCTCGACCCGAACATGGCCAGTGCGTTGGCCGTCGTGCTCGTCGCGTTGATGACCCTGGTGACCATCGTGCATCAGCTGCTGTTGAAGAGGAGCTACCATGTCTCGCGCTGAATTGGGGCCCGTCGGTGTCTATCACCGCGTCGTGGTGTACCTGTTGTTTGCCATTCTGCTGCTGCCGCTGCTCGGAACGCTGATCTACTCGATCGCCAGCAGTTGGTCGGCAACGATTTTACCCAGCGGTTTCACGTTCAAATGGTATGTGCAACTGTGGAGCGACCCACGATTCCTGAATGCGTTCGGGCAGTCGCTGCTGGTGTGCGTCGGGGCGTTGATTCTGTCGGTGGTACTGATTCTGCCGCTGCTGTTCGTGGTGCATTACCACTTCCCGAAGCTCGACGCGCTGATGAACATTCTGATCCTGCTGCCCTTTGCGGTGCCGCCTGTGGTGTCCTCGGTAGGACTGTTGCAGCTCTACGGTTCCGGACCGTTCGCCATGGTCGGTACGCCGTGGATTCTGATTGGCTGTTACTTCACCGTGGCATTGCCTTTCATGTACCGCGCGATCACCAACAACCTGCAAGCGATCAATCTGCGCGACTTGATGGACGCGGCCCAACTGCTGGGCGCCAGCACATGGCAAGCCGCTTTTCTGGTGGTGCTGCCGAATTTGCGTAAAGGGCTGATGGTAGCGCTGCTGCTGTCGTTCTCATTCCTGTTCGGTGAGTTCGTGTTTGCCAACATCCTCGTCGGCACCCGCTATGAAACCTTGCAGGTTTACCTCAACAACATGCGTAACAGCAGCGGCCACTTCACCAGTGCGCTGGTAATTTCCTACTTTTTCTTCGTGCTGGTTCTGACCTGGGCGGCCAACATTTTGAACAGGGACAAAAGCGAATGAGCTATGTGAGCGTCCAACATCTTCAGAAAAGCTACCCCTCATTGAAGCAAGCCGGCACCCCAGTGTTCAGCGACATCAACTGCGAGATCCACAAAGGTGAATTCGTCACCCTCCTCGGCCCTTCCGGCTGCGGCAAGTCCACGTTGCTGCGCTGCATTGCGGGACTGACCTCGGTCGATGGCGGAAAGATTTTCCTCGATGGTCAGGATCTTGTGCCGTTGAGCCCGCAAAAGCGCGGGATCGGCATGGTATTCCAGAGTTATGCGCTGTTTCCGAACATGACTGTCGAGCAAAACGTGGCGTTCGGTTTGCGCATGCAGAAAGTCAATTCCGATGACAGCCACAAGCGGGTGGCCGAAGTGCTCAAGCTGGTGGAGCTCAACGACTTCGCCGCGCGCTATCCGCATCAGCTGTCCGGCGGACAGTGCCAGCGTGTCGCCCTCGCCCGGTCCCTCGTTACACGGCCACGCCTGTTGTTGCTGGATGAACCGTTATCAGCCTTGGATGCGCGGATCCGCAAACACCTGCGCGAACAGATCCGTCAGATTCAGCGTGAGCTCGGCTTGACCACCATTTTTGTCACACACGATCAGGAAGAAGCACTGACAATGTCTGACCGCATTTTCCTGATGAATCAGGGAAAAATCGTACAAAGCGGCGACGCCGAAACGCTGTATACCGCGCCGGTCGATGCCTTCGCCGCCGGCTTCATCGGCAACTACAACCTGCTGGATGCCGACAATGCTTCGAAGCTGCTGCAACGGCCGGTGACCGGACGCATCGCGATTCGCCCGGAAGCCATCGAGCTGAGCCTCAACGGCGAGCTCGATGCGCAGGTTCGAAGCCATAGCCTGTTGGGTAACGTGATTCGCTACCGGGTTGAAACCCGGGGCGTGGAACTGGTGGTCGATGTGCTGAACCGCTCGGCGGCCGATCTGCATCCCGACGGTCAGCGCCTGGCGCTTTCCATCGATCCGACGGCCCTGTGTGAGGTAGCCTGATGCCTTTGCTGACGTTGAAGAGAGAACTGCACTGATGGCCCTGGCAATTTTTGATCTGGACGAAACCCTGATCCATGGCGACTGCGCCACCCTCTGGAGCGAGCAAATGGGCCGCCTGGGATGGGTCGATCCCGAGTCGTTCATGCGTCAGAACAACGAACTGATGGACGCCTACAGTCACGGGAAATTACGGATGGAGGACTACATGACCTTCAGCCTGGAACCCATGATCGGGCGTACACCTGAAGAGATCGATCATTTGGTCGGGCCGTGGGTGGAAGACTTTATCGAGCCGATCATCTTCAGTGACGCCACCAAAACCATCGCCGCCCATCGCAAGGCTGGCGACCGGATTCTGGTGATCTCGGCCTCGGGCACGCACCTGGTCAGACCGATTGCCGATCGCCTGGGCATCGACGAGATACTTGGCATCGAGCTGGAAGTGGTACACGGGGTGTACAGCGGCCAAACCGTCGGCACCCTGACCTACCGCGAAGGCAAAATCACGCGCTTGCTGGAATGGCTGGATGCAGAGGAGGAAAATCTCGAAGGCGCGAGTTTCTATTCGGACTCACGCAACGATTTGCCGTTGCTGCTGAAGGTAGATTTCCCACACGTTGTGAATCCGGACCCGGTACTGCTCGAACATGCCGAGAAGGCTGGCTGGCCAATCCATAACTGGAAGTAACCGAGATCCCCTGTGGGAGCGTGGCTTGCCCGCGATGAACGATAACGCGGTTTGCCTGACACACCGCGCCGCCTGAATCGCGGGCAAGCCACGCTCCCACAAGGATTGCGCCGGACCAGGCTTCACGCCAGACTTTCGTCGATGACCAACACCAGCTTCCCCGCCACCTTATTGGTCGCCAATTCGGCAAACGCCGCTTCGGCATCCTTGATCTTGAACGTCTTCGCCAGCTGCGGGCTCAACCGACCTTCGGCGAATAGCGGCCAGACATGCTGGCTGAGATCACTGAACAGATCAGCCTTGAACTGATCGTCCCGGGCACGCAAGGTCGAACCCAGTAATTGCACGCGCTTGGCCAGCACCTGCGCCAGATCAAGCTTCGCCTCGCGGCCACCCATCAAGCCGATCAGCACCCAACGACCATCCCGGGCCAGCAGCTTGAGGTTCAGCGCGGCATAGTTGCCCCCGACCGGATCAAGAATCACGTCGAACGGCCCCAGGTCATTCAAGCTGTCCAGTTCCCCCGTGCGTACGACGCCGCCCTGCGCACCCAGCGCTTCGCAGTAAGCCAAACGCTCGGCAGAACCGACGCTGACCCAACACGGATTACCAAACGCCTTGCAAAGCTGAATAGCGGCTGAACCGATTCCACTTGCGCCGGCGTGCAGCAGAACTTTCTCACCGGGTTTTAGCCCGGCCAGCTGAAACAAATTCAGCCAAACGGTCGCATAGACTTCGGGCAACGCTGCGGCTTCGACCAGGGACAGACCTTCAGGAACCGGCAGCACATGCCGTCCGTCGACTACCACCTCCTCGGCCATGCCACCCCCGGCCAGCAAGGCGCAAACGCGATCTCCCACCTGCCAGGACGAGCCCGGGCCAACCTCGCTGATCACTCCGGAACACTCCAGACCCAGCACCTGACTGGCTCCCGGTGGTGGCGGATACAGACCCGCCTTCTGCAACAAATCGGCGCGATTGAGGCCCGCTGCCGCCACTCGGATGCGAACTTGTCCTACATCACACGTAGGACTCGGCTCATGCGCCCACTCCACTTGACCTTCAACGCCTTGCAATGCTTTCACAGTGCCTCCATAGTGAGTCTGGACTGAGCCCGTAGCTGTAGCGTCGGGCTTTCTTGCATTATGTGACCGGCCCTTTGTGGAACCGGCGACTTCAAAGACGGCCTAATATGCGTGATCAATTGTCCCCGCGTCGAATCAGCATGAAGCATCTGTTCCCCAGCACCGCCCTAGCCCTATTTATCGGGATCGGCTTGATGCCGATGTCGAGCAATACATTCGCAGCCAACAGCTGGGACAAGCTTCAGCCAGATCGTGACGAAGTGATCGCGAGCCTGAACGTTGTCGAATTGCTCAAGCGCCATCACTACAGCAAGCCGCCGCTCGATGACGCGCGCTCGGTGATTATCTACGACAGCTACCTCAAGCTGCTGGATCCGTCGCGCAGCTACTTCATGGCCAGCGACATCGCCGAATTCGACAAGTGGAAAACACAATTCGACGACTTCCTGAAAAGCGGCGACCTCAACGCCGGGTTCACCATCTACAAGCGCTACCTGGACCGCGTCAAATCGCGTCTGGACTTCGCCCTTGCCGAGCTGAACAAGGGCGTCGACAAGATCGACTTCAATACCAAGGAAACCTTGCTGATCGATCGCAAGGATGCGCCTTGGCTCAAATCCACCGCAGAGCTCGACGACCTGTGGCGCAAACGCGTCAAGGACGAAGTATTGCGGCAGAAGATCGCGGGCAAGGACTCCAAGCAGATTCAGGAGACCCTGACCAAGCGCTACAAGAATCAACTGGCGCGACTTGACCAGACCCGCGCGGAAGACATCTTCCAGGCGTACATCAATACCTTCGCCATGTCCTACGACCCGCACACCAACTATCTGTCGCCAGATAATGCGGAGAACTTCGATATCAACATGAGTCTGTCCCTTGAGGGCATCGGCGCCGTGTTGCAGAGCGACAACGACCAGGTGAAAGTCGTGCGTCTGGTGCCAGCAGGCCCTGCCGACAAAACCAAAATGGTCGCGCCGGCCGACAAGATCATCGGCGTTGCCCAAGGCAACAAAGAGATAGTTGACGTGGTTGGCTGGCGTCTGGATGAAGTGGTCAAGCTGATCCGCGGTCCGAAGGGCACTATCGTGCGCCTGGAAGTGATCCCGGCCAGCAATGCGCCAAACGACCAGACCAGCAAGATTGTCCCGATTACTCGCGAAGCGGTGAAGCTTGAAGACCAGGCGGTCAAGAAGTCGGTCCTCAACCTCAAGCAGGATGGCAAGGACTACAAGCTCGGCGTCATCGAGATCCCGGCCTTCTATCTGGACTTCAAGGCCTTCCGTGCCGGCGATCCTGACTACAAGAGCACCACTCGCGACGTCAAGAAGCTGCTGACCGAGTTGCAGAAAGAGAAGGTCGACGGCGTGGTCATCGACTTGCGCAACAACGGCGGCGGTTCCCTGCAGGAAGCCACCGAGCTGACGAGTCTGTTTATCGACAAAGGTCCCACCGTTCTCGTGCGTAACGCCGATGGCCGGGTCGATGTGCTGGAAGATGAAAACCCGGGCGCGTTCTACAAAGGCCCGATGGCGCTGTTGGTCAACCGCTTGTCTGCTTCGGCTTCGGAGATTTTTGCCGGCGCCATGCAGGACTACCATCGCGCGCTGATCATTGGCGGCCAGACTTTCGGCAAAGGCACGGTACAGACCATTCAGCCTCTGAATCACGGCGAGTTGAAATTGACCCTGGCCAAGTTCTATCGGGTTTCCGGCCAGAGCACCCAGCATCAGGGCGTACTGCCGGACATCGATTACCCGTCGATTATCGACACCAAGGAAATCGGCGAAAGCGCGCTGCCTGAAGCCATGCCATGGGACACCATCAAGGCCGCCATCAAGCCTGCGGTTGACCCCTTCAAACCTTACATTACGCAGCTCAAGTCCGAGCATGACGTGCGTACGGCCAAGGATGCTGAATTTGTCTTCATCCGCGACAAGCTGGCTCTGGCCCAGAAGCTGATGGAAGAAAAAACCGTCAGCCTGAACGAAGCCGAGCGTCGTGCGCAACATGCGGACATCGAAGCCAAACAGCTGGTGATGGAGAATATCCGTCGCAAGGCCAAAGGCGAAGAACCGCTCAAAGAGCTGAAGAAAGAAGACGAAGACGCCATTGCGGCTGAGCCGGACAAGACCAAACCGGAAGACGATGCTTACCTGAGCGAGACCGGTCGTATTCTTTTGGACTACCTGAAGCTCAACACGGCGGTGGCCAAGCACTAAGATGATGGCAATTTAACGGCGACGCTCTACGGAGCGTCATCAAACAGTCATCATTCTGTCGTGAAATAAAGGACCGGGCGGGCTCTATACCAAGAGCCCGCCCGGTCCTTTTTTTATCGCCAGAGATTGCCATGACCACGACAGAACAGCTGACCGCACTGAGCTCAATACTGACTCAAGGCGGGTTACACAGCCTGTTCCAGCCGATCATCTCGCTCTCGGAACGACGCATCATCGGCTACGAAGCCCTCAGCCGTGGCCCCTCCAACAGTCCGCTGCACTCCCCGATCGCACTGTTCGCCGTTGCCCGCCAGGCCGCTCGCCTGAGTGAACTGGAAATGGCCTGCCGCAAAAGTGCTTGCCGTCGTTTCAACGAACAGCAACTGCCTGGCAAACTATTCCTGAACGTCTCGCCGGAATCCTTGCTCGAAGCCGCCCACCAGCCCGGACGGACGTTACAGCTGCTGGAGGATTTCGGGATTGCCCCCAGCCAGGTAGTGATTGAACTCACTGAACAAACTCCGACCGATGATTTTCAGCTGCTGCAAACCGCGCTCCATCACTACCGTGCAATGGGGTTTTCCATTGCGCTGGACGATTTGGGAGCGGGTTATTCGAGCTTGCGGCTCTGGTCGGAATTGCGACCGGATTACGTGAAGATCGACCGACATTTCATCGATGGTATCCATCAGGATGCGCTCAAACGTGAGTTCGTCGGTTCGATCCTGCAAATCGCCAAGGCCTCACGTGCCCAGGTCATTGCCGAAGGGATTGAGCTACCGGAAGAGCTGGCGGTGCTCACCGAAATGGGCGTTGATCTGGTGCAGGGGTATTTGCTCTGCCGTCCTCAAGAACATCCCCCACGGGAAGCCCGAAACCTGATGCCCAGGCACGACAGCAATGCATTGGTGCTGAGTGAAGAAGGCAGTGACCTGAGCGCCCTGCTCAATGATCAGGCGGCCGTGCCCCGGGAAACGCCGACCGCTACCGTACTGGAAGCGTTTCGTCGCCAGGCCAACCTGAACTCCCTGGCGGTGCTGGACGAGCGAGGCCAGCCTTGCGGCATCGTCCATCGGCATTCGCTGTCGGACGTGCTCCTCAAGCCCTTCGCCACCGATCTTTTTGCCCGCAAGCCGATCAGCCGCTTGATGAGTGACGATTTTCTCGCGGTCGAGATGAGCCAATCCTTGCAGCAGGTCAGTCGCCTCATCACCAGCCGTGCGCGGCAGCGAATCGAGGAGGACTTCATCATCACCCTCAACGGCGAATACCTGGGACTGGGACGGGTGATCGATGTGCTCAAGCTGATTACCGAACTGAAGATCCAGCAGGCCCGCTACGCCAATCCTCTTACGCTGTTACCGGGGAACGTGCCGATCCAGCAATGCCTGACGCGCCTGCTGCAACAGAAACGGGAATCGGTGATCTGCTACGTCGATATCGACAGCTTCAAACCGTTCAACGACATTTACGGCTACGGGCGTGGCGACGAAGTACTGCTGTGCCTGGCGCAATGCCTGAATGATCGCGTCGACCCATCCCGCGACTTTGTCGGGCATATCGGCGGTGACGACTTCCTGCTGGTGCTCGGGCCGGAGGACTGGCGCAAGCGTTTGAACCAGTTGCTGGACGACTTCCAAAGTCAGTGCCGGCGCTTTTACCGTAGCGAGCACCTGGAAGCCGGTTGTTTCATCGGCCCGAACCGTCAGGGTTTACGCCAGGAGTTCGCATTGCTGTCACTGTCGATTGGCGTGGTGCATTTGTACCCAGAGGCTTGCGAGCAACTCGATGCCAGCCAGTTGGCCGAGATGGCATCGCAAGCCAAGCATCACGCAAAAAATGTGCCGGGGTATAGCTTGCATGTGATTGATAGCCTGGCGGTGCCGGTTGAGGATGCGCGCGTAGGCCAGCGATGAGTTCAGCTCAGATCGAGGGTGGAACCCCGGAGTCGCGGGACGCCAGCTCTTTTAGCTTCATCTCTGCCAACGGATGCCCCGCCTTTGCCGCCAGGTTCCACCATCGTGCCGCCTCGACTGGATCTGGCGCCTTGCCCAGCGTTCCGGCCAGACTGATCACACCCACCTGATACGCCGCCTTGCCATCGCCCGCCAACGCTGCCAGGCGCAACAATCTCACACCTTCTTCACGAGCCCCAAGGCCCACACCACGAAACGTCAGAATGTGGCCATAGAAGCTCTGGGCGCCAACGTCGCCGAGATTGGCCATGCGCGCAAACTGGCCTTCAAGCCAGCTCCAGCCTCGAGGCTGGCGAACAAACCATGACCAGTGAAACAACCGACGGGCCAGCCAATATCCGGCCCGCGCCTTGAGTTTTAAAAACACTCAGGCTTCCGCCGATTCGGGGTATTCGTATTCGAACACACGAACCACTTCTGACGCGTGCCAAGACGCAGCGGCGACACCATCGGACGGTCCGGAAAAACGTCCCAGTCGTTCCACACATTCGAAAAAACCGGTACGGGGCAGGCGGCTGGCGCCCTGGCTGATCACCAGCGAACTGCGCAAAGGCTGTTCGGCCTTGGCGTCCAGCGCGGCCAGATGCTCGAGAGCAGCCGTCAGGGTTTGCATGGCCGGCGTGGGTAGCTGCAATCGCTCCAGCAACGCGCGGTAAGTCAGCAGATGTCGCTGTCGGCGTGCCTGATCCAGTTCACCCAGCAATCCGTCCCAATGTTGACGACTGATGCGTACGCTCACGATTCATCCCTCCAACCTGGCACCGTCAATTCCCAGGCCAGGCTTCGGCGAATCGCCGCGTCGGGTAGACGCTCGCCACTTTCAATCAAGGCCAGATAAGACGGACTGATGCCTACCGTGCGGGCCAGCGCCTCAATGGCGATGCCCTTTCCTTCGCGCAAACTGCGTAGTTGATCCAGACCGGGAAGAATCTGGTCTGGCGTTGTCGCGGGACGCTCCGGAGCGACTCGCTTTGGTTGTTGATCAATGCCTGCTGCTTTCAATAAAGCCTGATACTGAGCCCATGGTACAACCGCATACTCGGGCTCGCCTTCGCGTGTGATTATCTGAATATCCATGACTTCCCCGTAGGACAACGACACTTAGCGAGTCGGCACTTTTCCCTAGAAGTGTAATCCTAACAGCGGCCAAGGTCGCGGGGGGTTTGAATATAAGGATGAACTTGAATCGGCTCAGGTTTTCTTCGGACCTTGCAGTTGAAGTTGTTCAGGGTTATCCGGAAGCCGCTCGACTACAGCAAGTTTCTCTGGCAATTGACGCTTGCGCCACGCGCGGAAGGCATTGAGCTCGTCATCGAGGACTTTCATTAACCAGGCCAGCACAGCAATGTCATCGAGCATGCCGAAAACCGGTATGAAATCGGGAATCGCATCCACCGGACTGAGGAAATACATCAACCCCGCCACCACCGAAATCAATGCTTTCGGGCTGATGGCACGGTACTCCCCGCGCCAGTAGGCCAGACAGAGTGCCTGCAACAGGCGGAGATCGTCTTTGAGCTTGCCGAGCCGGTTGCCTTGGCTCGCGCCTTTACTGGCGACAGCGAACAACAAGGTCGGCAAACGCCCTCGTGCGAGCAAACGCCCGGCCAGTGGCAGGAAACGAGCAAAATTCCAGGGTGCTTTCATCATTCCTCCCGCTGAAATGTTATCCACACAAATTGTGGATAACCTTGTGAACAGAGCTGCATTTCACGGCTGAGAGCCCCGTTTTATAAGGGCTGAACTCAGATCGGGCGTTTTTTACTCACATAAAAAAACCCAATATTTCATTGACTTGGCGAGTTCGCGCGGCTAGCACGTACGCCCTTACAGCCTATGACTTCAGCCTACAGCATCCGTTCGCTTTGTTTACCCTTGCCAAATGCCAGATGCAACAACGCCCCGCATGAGCGAGGCGTTGTTTCAAGGCAGACGCAAATTACTTGGCAGCGTCTTCTTGCTTGGCTGGATCCTTTATCGCCAGCAGTTCCAGGTCGAATACCAGCACCGAATTGGCTGGAATCGCCGGGCTTGGGCTTTGCGCGCCGTATGCGAGTTCGCTAGGGATGTACAGTTTGTACTTCTCGCCAACATGCATCAGCTGCAGACCTTCAACCCAGCCTGGAATCACACCGCTAACCGGCAGATCGATCGGGCTGCCACGCTCGACGGAGCTGTCGAAAACGGTGCCGTTAGTCAGGGTACCGGTGTAGTGAACGGTCACTACGTCGGTCGGCTTAGGCTGTGCGCCATCGGCCTTCTTGACCACTTCGTACTGCAGACCCGAAGCGGTGGTGGTTACGCCGGCTTTCTTGGCGTTGTCTTCGAGGAATTTCTTGCCAGCGGCTGCCGACTCTTCGCTCATCTTGGCCATGCGCTCTTCAGCACGCTTTTGCAGTGCGGCAAAAGCTTCGACCAGTTCGTCATCCTTCAGCTTTTGCTCTTTCTTGCCGACGGCATCTTCGATGCCTTGAGCTACGGCTTTGGAATCCAGATCATCCATGCCTTCCTGAGCCAGGCTTTTGCCCATGTTCAGGCCAATCCCGTAGGAAGCTTTTTGCGCCGGGGTTTTCAGCTCTACGCTGGTTTGCGAGTCACAACCCGCAAGTACCAGGCTAACCAGGGCCACCGCCGCCGCCAACCGATGCTGTTTCATGCTATTTCCTTGTTCATGCGCCTAAAGGGCAATCGAGTAAAGCCGCGAGCTTATCAGGCGGCCACGACCAATGGCTACCGGCATGAGAGCAGGAAACATCTGATAAGTTCAGGTGTTTTAACGCATTTCGGGATTCTGAGGATGAAGCTTCTGTCATCTGCTTCCGATAGAAGCGGATGACACACGCTGAGGTATTAAAGTTGGCGGTTGAAATGCCAAATTCCGGACAAAAAAAAGCCCGCTTTAAGCGGGCTTTTCCGTGGTTACCTGGCGTTCAGCGTTCCAGGTTACCGAATATGGCGCAGCGGACGGGACTCGAACCCGCGACCCCCGGCGTGACAGGCCGGTATTCTAACCGACTGAACTACCGCTGCGCGTAACAATGAAAGTAATGGTGGGTGATGACGGGATCGAACCGCCGACATTCTGCTTGTAAGGCAGACGCTCTCCCAGCTGAGCTAATCACCCTTTACCTTCGTTGCGGGGCGCATTATGCCACAGATTTTCATAACATGTTGATTTAATTGAAATATTTTTCAAATAAAATCTGAAAATCTGAAACTTCACACATCCTGCAGGAACTACGGACAGAAAAAAACCCGCGTAAGCGGGCTTTTCCGTGGTGACCTGGCGTTCAGCGTTCCAGGTTACCGAATATGGCGCAGCGGACGGGACTCGAACCCGCGACCCCCGGCGTGACAGGCCGGTATTCTAACCGACTGAACTACCGCTGCGCGTAACACTGAATGCGAATGGTGGGTGATGACGGGATCGAACCGCCGACATTCTGCTTGTAAGGCAGACGCTCTCCCAGCTGAGCTAATCACCCTTCACGTTCGGTGTGGCGCGCATTCTACGGAGCGACCCAACCTCTGGCAAGCACTTTTTTAAATAATTTTTGCAGGCCTTCCAAAGGCTTAGGGAAGGGTTGGCCTATGGCGCCGCGAAGAGAATAATGCCCCCCTTTGTATAAAGGAGAGACTCACACCATGTGGTTCAAAAACCTGCTTATCTATCGCCTGACCCAAGATCTGCCTTTTGATGCCGAGGCGCTGGAAACTGCACTGGCCACTAAACAGGCGCGTCCATGTGCAAGCCAGGAGTTGACCACCTACGGTTTCGTCGCGCCGTTCGGCAAGGGCGAAGATGCCCCTCTGGTTCACGTCAGTGGAGACTTCCTCCTGATCTCGGCTCGCAAGGAAGAACGCATTCTTCCGGGCAGCGTCGTTCGTGACGCGGTGAAGGAAAAAGTCGAAGAGATCGAAGCCGAGCAAATGCGCAAGGTCTATAAGAAGGAACGCGATCAGATCAAGGATGAAATCATCCAGGCCTTCCTGCCGCGCGCCTTTATCCGTCGCTCGTCGACCTTCGCGGCCATCGCACCGAAACAGGGTCTGATCCTGGTGAATTCGGCCAGCCCGAAACGCGCCGAAGACCTGCTGTCCACCCTGCGTGAAGTGATCGGCACACTGCCAGTGCGTCCGCTGACCGTTAAAATGTCGCCGACCGCGACCATGACCGAATGGGTCACCACCCAGAAAGCTGCGGACGATTTCTTCGTCCTGGACGAATGCGAGCTGCGTGATACCCACGAAGATGGCGGTATCGTGCGCTGCAAGCGTCAGGACCTGACCAGCGAAGAAATCCAGCTCCACCTGAGCACCGGTAAAGTAGTCACTCAGCTGTCGTTGGCATGGCAAGACAAACTGTCTTTCGTCCTTGACGACAAGATGGTGGTCAAGCGCCTGAAGTTCGAAGACCTGCTGCAGGATCAGGCGGAACAGGACGGTGGCGAAGAAGCCCTCGGCCAACTGGACGCCAGTTTCACCCTGATGATGCTGACCTTCGGTGATTTCCTTCCAGCGCTGGTGGAAGCGCTGGGTGGGGAAGAGACTCCGCAGGGCATCTAATCCCTGCCGGGCGCCGCCCCTGATGGGCGGCGCCAATCAGCCTATAAAGAGATCGCCGCCTTCGGCAGCCCCTGCAGTGTGGAATTCATTCCCCGCAGGAGCCACCGAAGGCTGCGATCTTTTTGCAGTCAACGTATGCTTAGGTCCCTAACGCTTTCATACAATAAGGATCAGGCCATGCGTGCACTGGCTGCATTGAGCCGCTTTGTCGGCAACACCTTCGCCTACTGGGTTTTGATTTTCGCCGTCGTGGCGTTCCTGCAACCGGCGTGGTTCATCGGCCTCAAGGGCGCCATCGTGCCACTGCTGGGCCTGGTGATGTTCGGCATGGGGCTGACGCTCAAGCTGGAAGATTTTGCGGAAGTCGCACGCCATCCCTGGCGTGTAGCGTTGGGCGTCGTCGCCCATTTCGTGATCATGCCCGGTGTGGCGTGGTTGCTCTGCCAGGCGTTCCACTTACCCCCGGAAATTGCCGTCGGCGTGATCCTGGTCGGTTGCTGCCCAAGCGGCACCTCGTCGAACGTGATGACCTGGCTCGCGCGTGGCGACCTGGCGTTGTCAGTCGCCATCGCGGCTGTCACCACCCTCCTCGCTCCGCTGCTGACACCCGCACTGATCTGGCTGTTGGCTTCGGCCTGGTTGCCGGTGTCCTTCATGGAGCTGTTCTGGTCGATCCTGCAAGTGGTGCTGTTACCGATCGTGCTTGGGGTAGCGGCCCAACGCGTGCTCGGTCACCGGGTGCGCCACGCCGTGGAAGTGCTGCCTTTGATCTCCGTGGTGAGCATCGTGATCATAGTTACGGCAGTGGTGGCGGCCAGTCAGGCAAAAATCGCCGAATCGGGCCTGTTGATCATGGCCGTCGTCATGTTGCACAACAGCTTTGGCTATCTGCTGGGCTATTTCACTGGCCGCCTGTTCAAGCTGCCATTGGCCCAGCGTAAATCGCTGGCACTGGAAGTGGGTATGCAAAACTCAGGTCTGGGTGCGGCGCTGGCCAGTGCGCAGTTCTCGCCTCTGGCGGCGGTGCCGAGCGCCTTGTTCAGCGTGTGGCACAACATCTCCGGGGCACTGCTCTCGACCTGGTTCCGCCGAATGAGTGAAAAAGAGGACCGGGAAACAGCCACTCAGCAGGCAATCGACTGATCTGAAAACTTGATCCCCGGGTTAATGATGGGCACTCTATGGCGCAACGCGAGGACGACCTCGCGGCTCGATCGAGTCATTAATCTGGGGACGACCCCGTCAATCGATGGAGGTCTTCAATGTCCTGGATCATTCTGTTTTTCGCCGGTCTGTTCGAAGTCGGCTGGGCTGTTGGCCTGAAATACACCGATGGCTTCAGTCGCCCTCTCCCCACCGCTCTAACCATTACCGCGATGGCCATCAGCCTGGGCCTGCTGGGCCTGGCCATGAAGGAATTGCCGCTGGGCACCGCCTACGCCATCTGGACAGGCGTGGGTGCGGTCGGAACCGTCATCGCCGGGATCATTCTGTTTGGTGAGTCCATGGCGCTATTCAGACTCGCCAGTGTCGCACTGATCATTGCCGGCCTCGTTGGCCTCAAGATCAGCGCCTGAATTCGCTGCCGGAACCAAAAAAGCCCGCCCTCCCTGAACAGGAGGTGCGGGCTTTTTCATTGCTGCGTAATAACGACTCAGCTTTCAGCGAAAGCCATGCGCTCACGCGGGACTTGAGCCTTTTCAGCGTGTTCCAACTGCATGCAACGCTCCAGGAAGAGGTACATGTAGTCGTAACTTTTACAAACGGCCTGGCGCAACTCTACCTGCAACGCTTTGCTCGGATTCATCCCCGCTAATGTGCAGATGATTTCCAGCGCTTCCCAGGGATGCGCATCATCATATTGCGCGTGCATCTTCAGCCACTTCATTGCCCGCTTGCGATCTTCCTCGGGGAACGATGCTGCGTAGATGCCATTGGAGCAAACCACCGCGGACCACTCCCCCGTTGCGCCCTCAATGGCGTAGTTGGTCGCGGCAATGGCGACGATCAGCGAGTCCGACGAACTGGTGTGCCAGCACCAATGGCTGAGGGCGTGAAGTTCTGGCGCAACAGGCTGCGCTTGCAGATCTTCCAGGCTGACACCATGAGCCCGACTCCAGTGCACCCAATAGTCGGCGTGATTGAGTTCAACGCGAATATTGCGCATCAACCAGCGACGCGCCATGTCTTCTCCGGGATGACGGGCGAAACGGGTCTTGGTCAAGTTCTGCGCCATATACAACGCAAACTGTTCAACCACCGGCCAGCCACCAATAAGGTAATGGCGCATGGTCTTTGCACTGAGCTTGTTATCGCGCAGCCGTTGATACAGCTCATGTTCGACGACCCTGCGTTTGCTCTCGCTGCAATCATGGATCAGGCGTTGGGCCCAGTCAGGATAACTTGCAGCTTCCATGAGTGGGCCGGTTCGAATAAATGTGTCGATCACTGTCGAGCTCCTTTTGATTGTGATTAAGGATCAGCAAGAGTTTCAGCGGAACGTGCCTGGCGCCTTGAACAACAAAGGCTGAGGCCTCGCAGGACGACTTTGTAAACTTTCGCAAGTAAACAGATGCGGGCGTTCTATGACATACCCTTGAGCGTAATCGACCCCAATCTCCAGCAGTGCCTGCTCGATCTGGGGTGTTTCTACAAACTCGGCAATCGTGCGCTTACCCATTACATGACCAATGTGATTAATCACTTCGACCATGGCGAGGTTAATCGGGTCGTCCAGCATATCCTTAACGAAACTCCCGTCGATCTTCAGGAAGTCTACAGGTAAATGTTTCAAGTAGGCGAACGAGGACATACCGGCACAAAAGTCATCTAATGAAAAATGACAACCTAAGCCTTTGAGTTCATTAATAAATCTGATTGCACTGCCTAAATTTGATATCGCACTGGTTTCAGTAATTTCAAAACAAATCATTTCAGGTGGTATGTCGTAAACAACAAACTGTTGACGCAGGAAGTCCAGGAACGCGTCATCTCCTATAGTAATGCCTGACAGATTAATCGCACACATCGCCAACGGACCTTTGTGTTTCTCCGATATGCACTGAGCAATGATCTTAAAAACGTTCTCCACTACCCAGCGATCTAACGAAGTCATAAGACCGTATCGTTCTGCTGCCGGAATGAAACTGTCCGGAAGAATCATGCGACCTGCTTCATCGTGCAGACGCAACAGGATTTCAATATGTCCGCCACCCTGTTCGATATGCCCCAGCGGCGCGATTTGCTGGGCATATAAACAAAAACGGTTATCTTCGAGTGCCATGTGCAGACGCTGAACCCAGGCCATCTCTCCAAAGCGCAGGGACAGTTCCGAATCGTCGGCGTGATAGACCTGAACCCGGTTACGGCCCTTTTCCTTGGCCATGTAGCAGGCCATATCAGCGGCGCGCAGGGAGACTTCGAGGGAGGTCGGGTTTTGCGCGATATGCACCAGGCCGATGCTCACAGTGGTGACAAACGGCCGGCCCTTCCAGACAAAGTGCAGGTTCTGCACGGTCTGGCGCAGACTGTCGGCAATCTTTTCCGCCGCATCGGGCGAGCAGTTTTCCAGGAGGATGCCAAATTCGTCACCGCCGAGCCTGGCCAAGGTGTCGCCTTCACGCAAACCTGATTGCAACAAGGCGCAGATGTGCCGCAACAGTTCGTCACCCGCCGCATGACCGCACGTGTCATTGACCAGCTTGAACTGGTCCAGATCGAGAAACATCAGCGCATGACGACCCGACTGCCGCGTCAGATTGTGCAAAGCCTGATCCAGGCGGAACTCGAATTCACGGCGGTTGGCCAGGCCGGTCAAGGCATCGTGGGTCGCCTGCCATGACAGGTTGGCAATGTACTGCCGCTCCTGAGTCATGTCGTGCAACACCAGGACCGCGCCACTGACCTTGCCGGCGTTACGAATCGGCGCCCCGACCAGGGTCACTGAAACGGTGCTGCCATCCAGGCGCTGGATCAGCTTGGAATGCTCGCTGCCACCACCCAACTGGCCACTTAAAATATGCTCGATGAGGGTAAAACCGTCAGCCTGGGCATTTTCGTCCAGCAAATTGAACAGGGCTGCCAACGGCACACCCGCTGCCTGCTCAGCCTTCCAGTGGGTCAAAGCCTCGGCAGCCGGGTTCATAAAGGCAATTTCGCCGTCGACGTTAGTGGTGATCACCCCATCGCCAATCGATTGCAGGGTGATTTGCGCCCGCTCCTTCTCCAGCTGAAGCGCATCGGCGAACGCGTGGCGCTGCTTGAGAAGTTTATGGGTACGCATCAACGCCAGTGCTATAAGGCCGAGCGCGGTCGCCAGGTTAATGACCAACAACAGCCGCAGGATGACCCTCGATCCCTCACCCAATGCATCACTGAACGCTCTGGCCGCCGGTGTCACGCCATCGTTGATGGCAAAGATCCGCTCTTTCCAGCGAGTAACGTCGTCGCTGGTCGCTCGATTTTCCTTAATGTACTGGTGCATTTCCCGGGCGACATTATCGAGTTGCACCAGGTAGGAATCGCCGACGGTCCACAGGTCGATGGCCTTCTCCAGGTAACTGAAATGGCGGAAATTGAGGTACAGCCAGATCACGCTTGAAACGTCGTCGGGGTGATTTCCACCTTTGAGGATGGCCCTTCTCGCCTCTTCCAGTTTCGGTGGTCTGGCATCCAGCGCAACACGCAGCTCATGGCCGCCTTGGGGTACGGCAATTGCGTTCTGGTACTTGAGAAAAATCGTCTCGTCGCGACTGTCGGCGTAGAGGTTGAGGTAATAGATGGCGTCTTTCTGGCCCTTGGACCATAGGCTTTCACCCGCCACGTATCCCCGCACAGCGGAAAGAACGTACAGACTCACGCCTCCCAGCAACGCTTGAAATAATACGACGGCAATAAAAGGCCATACGATGCCCAACAACCGTGGCGTTCCGAGAGTCCGCGTTTGATTCATGAGGTCCCTTGCATTAGCACTGCCAGATCATCATCCAACGTGATCGCTACAGCTAGACTAGGGTGCGTTCACTCTTCCGGCAAGTCAGCGTAAAAATTTCCGGTTTTTTCTGCGCCCCTCACGCACGGCGTAGTTATGTGCACAAAAAAGCATTGCATAACCTGTAAAAGAAAGTTCAGCAATGCCTGACAGCCACACACTAAGAATTTCAATCGCATTAACACCCACTCACTTAAATCAATATTTATTGCACTCTCCAACCTCGCCATCAGCAAAATAATTGATCTCTCCAAGTCTCCAGACTTACCGATAAACAACCAGAACTCACACCATGAGACATACATCAACATGAACTCACCGACATCGACACTTGACGTTTCACGCAACGACCAAGCCGCACTTGGTACTGTTGCAATGGAGCATGAAGGCATACTATCGGACTATGACGCGATGATCAGCCATCTGAACAGACCCGGCATTTCATCAACCGATTTATCCAGCACTTTCCTACAGCCTCATGCTCACTCCCCGCTCACTATTAACTCTACGATAACCGTGGACGGTGAAGCCCGCACGGATGGCAAGATCCAGCTTCTCGATATGATTAATTATTATGGCATTGCTCCCTGGGATCCGGACATCCTCAGCCAACACCGCACGGCCATTAAGACGATAAAAAAGAAACGCGCACGCCACTCCCTTCAACTGGACGGCGGCATCGACATTGTTGCCTTATACCGCTCACCCACTAGAAGCGATAGGAGTGCACTAAAAAAGATCAAGAGCACCCGCCCCAACGACTCCACAACTTTGAAAGATATTGTTGCCCAACTTACAACTCGCGACATGGTTGATATCGTAAACCGATTCTTGCCACAAACAGAAACCTCTCTTCTCTCTTACCTCGCGAATAATACTTCTCCACCGTTGCAAACCGATCAGTTTTCGTTAACGCCTATGATTGTCCTCGAAAAAATCCTGCGTTCCCCCGAAGCGCAAAGACTGGGGAACGCACTACTTAAAGGCTTGAACTGGTACGGCGGGCAACCTGATGAAAATGCCTCTCCAACGGTTAGTATCAAGCTCATCAGTAAGGCCATTCGTCTACAGGCAGATACAGCCAAAAGCAGCATGCCCAATGATATCGGTGGATATGCCTGGTACCAGCAGTCAAATTGGGGGAAGAGCTATCAGAACATTTGGGCCGCGTTCGAGCAGCACCTGGTCGATACAAATCGAGCCTCGTCACCAACTGAAGCCATCCTGCTGGCTCGTTTGTACCAACCCCAATTTCCGAGCGACTTTCAAATTTGCAACATTCCTTCTGGCCTTCCGTACAGAAGCTCAATGGTTTGGGTGAACTTTGCCCACGGTGTCTCGCTCGCCGATGCAATAGAACCCGGATTGCCCCAGCGGATGACTTTCCAACAACTGGTGGACTTTCCAATCAAGCTGGCTATGCAAGCGACTCAAAAACAACTGGAGCTTATCGGGCTAAGCAGAATACCCCCAACCCTTGAGTGGGCCATTACCAATGGCATCATTCCTGCGAGTGCCGATTCGGACTACTCACAAGAGGAAGTAGATCGCGCCATAAACGCGCTCGACGAGCAAGCAGATGCATTGAGTAACGCAATCCTTCAACTGGACGCCGATCCTCCGCAACGATCAGCTATCGCTGAACGGGAAATGGAAAAGTATTTCAAGGGGAGTCAAGTGCGAATCAATGGGGAGTGGAGAACCGTGTATGGAAACCCGACCCCCTTCATGGGGGATGGGCGAAAATTGATTGAGGATTTCTCGCACGTCAGGACAGGTGGATTAATAAAGGGACCACCGCTAGCAGACAAGATCTATTCTTTTCGGGATGTCTACATGTCGCACAGGCTGACCCAAAAGAAATCCTGGCACATCACGATGAAGGATGGCATTCGCAAAACCAGCTACACCCTCTGCATCAATGCTGATAGAACGATAACCACCACGGCAACCTGGCTTGATGGTACTACGACGCGAAAGCCCTTGCCCGATACGAACGAATTGTTCCGACTGGAGTTCGATAGTTACCTGAAAAAAACCAAAACCGCCTATGAAACAGTACTGAAAAACCTGTTCGCGTCACTTCCCTACGACGACCGGCAGGCCATCGAGCAAGGTGAAGTGAAGATCTATACGTTGAGGAAATCGACCGATGGGGTTGAACTGAGACAAGAGACACCAGCAATAACGCTACCACTTCGCCTTCGCATGGGTTTTTTATTGCAGATCACCTGCAATGCAAATACTTTTTACTACGAATGTTTACCTCGCGCAGGAACTATTCGAAGACGTGCTGACGTTTCATCTGACATGTTTAATGGTCAGGACTGTCCCGCGGATCGCGCACGGGGACTTGGCAAGAACCACTCCACCCGGGATCCGGACTTCATCATGCGCGTCGGAAAAGAAGTCCCTTTTGATTTTCAAGCGCATGAACAAGGCAGTATCCCGAAAGATAATGCAACGTGCGAAGCCATCATTGATCAGTTCGGCGAGAACTTCCCAGCCCCTCTGCGTCGTTTAAACAGTGAATACTCATCGCTCGCACCGCAAACATATTCTCGGGCCGCGGGCATTGCCCAGTACATTGCCAACAATTTTTTCTATTACGATGAAGAATTATTAACCGCCCAGGCCAGAGGCGACACAGAGATAGAACAAAAAGCCGCACGCCCACACTGGACAGATAAAATCAAAGGGTTTATTCCATTTTGGGGAAGTATCAGCGATCTGCTTTCGGGTAGCCCGGAAAAGAGAGTGTCGGCAATTTTTGGCTTGATTTTCGATGTGCTCTCATTTGCCCTACCACTTGGCAAGTTTGTATCGGGTTCGGTGAAGCTGATCTCAACAACGGTCCGATCCGGTATCCGGACGGCCCTTCCGCAATTTGGCAAACTTTCCCAAAAGCTGCTTATTTCATCAATACAGAACATGATTCCCTTCTATGGCCTCCCGACGTTAGCACTACGGCTCTCAGGTGGGCTTATAAGGGGCCTATATGCGGGGGTCAGGATTCTGGTGAGAACATCGTTAAATGGCATAAAGAACATAGTTCCAAGATTAAACAACTACGGCATTATCAGCGGCTTGCCTCAAGTCACTCATCCTGGTAGCTGGATTCCTTCCTCTCCTACTGACCGACTGGCTACCTGGCGGGGGCTCGAAGACGTTCCGGTACGCAATATCGGTTCGACCACCAAACCGATCCACCATCTAATCGATCCTTTTTCCGCCAAACCTTGCGGGCCTGTACTAAAAATCTCCGAGAATGGACTGTCCATTGGGCCTTCTTTGTATCCAGCCGTTGGAAAAAACAGCGACGATGCCTTGTTCTCCATCCCGGAAAAAATACGCGTCCGTGACATGCCTGAAGTGGATGGTCGAACAACGGTGTATCTCGATGACGTCGCCTATCGACTGGACGACGGCATCTTGCGCCGCGCCAACCTGATCGATGACAGCGAAGCCCTGAAACTTGTCCCTTGCCGTATCCGTGGAGTGATACCGGAAACCCTCTGCCTCAACAGTTTCGTCGGCGCAACTGCCGCTCCGACCCCCGCAATGGGTTCGGTCGACGAAACCAAGGGTTACGCACCTTGGTTTGGCGACATTCACTCGGTAGAGGAAATCTGGCAAAACAAGAAATACATCACACGCGACGGCGGGCTTTACGAGGTGATCAACAATAAACCTCGCCGCTTTCATGGTGATCTCAGAAATATGGGTTTTGCCGAACACACTCTGGTACCGCGCAGGAACTTCACCGCGACCATAGAGTTTCGAAAAGGTATTTACGCTCGCATTAACATTCCCGGTACCTATCAGGACGCCACCGATACACAGCGGGTCGGAGCTATCATGATTCCCTCCTTTGATGAAACGGCCGTTCATATTTTTACCCGGGTTAACACCGACAAGTACTATCTCGCGACGCTGCCCAAAGGCGGCAGTCTGAGTGGACCCTTGGTCTTCAATCGGCTGACGTCAGCCCAAATGGCCCAAGGTACACTCGGAAACGAACTATTACGGGTCTACACTGGCTCGCTGCATGCGAACAACACGACCCGTATCCACGGAATAGAGGCCGTCGAGCGCGCCATGAGAACCATGGAAGCTATCGCGATCCCGCTCGGCACAACGTCTAACCCTGCTGGCAACATGCGATGGCTGATGGTGGATACCAGTCCGGGAGAGGCCTTGATGTTCGATCATTCGACCCGAATGATTGTTACCCAACTACCAGCAGGTGCGACTAGCTGGACTCGCAGCAAAGAAGCATCCGAAGTTTTTCGGCGAAAAACAGTAGAAATATTCGATACGCTGTTTCTGTCACCCACCATCAAGCCCTCCTCGCCCAACACTGCATTGCAAATACAAGATTCAATGGACAAGCTGCAAAGACTGCTGCCCGCAAGTGAGCGCCCGGCCAATGCCAGAAACATTGCGTTCGCCGAAGTGACGACGACTACGGGGCATAGAGAAATCTACGTCAGCGTTTCCGGAGCTCAGGGCAGCACCACTCGTTTACCGTTGTTCCGGCATCTGGGCGCCAGTCACGTACGGATTGGCAAAACGACATACATCAACGTCGACTTCGATCAGTTTTACCCTAAAACGGGCCTCAACGTGACGCCCGAGGGTAAGATATTGGCCGTTCCGCTCACTATTAAAGACATCGGCACCTATACGCCAAGGCAGGTGACACGGCCGACGTCACTCGACAGCGAAAGCAAGTTGATCGGCATTATTCGTGAAAAGTATCCCGACTCTGCAGACATTCACTCCGTTGATATTGCGACGACCATGCGCCCTTGCGAGTCGTGCTCAGTGGTCATGAAACAGTTCGGACATGATGGAGGAACTGACGCACTGCAAGTGCTCTGGAACTGACCTACATTTGCTGCAAATGCCCATATAGCTTGGCGTATAAACCACCATCGGCAATCAGTTGCTGATGGTCGCCATCTTCGGCAATTTGCCCGCCATCGAACACCAGCACCCGGTCGGCCTGCTTCACCGCAGACAACCGGTGCGCAATGATCAAGGTAGTGCGCTGACTCAGGAAACGCGTCAGCGCCTGATGCAGGTTGTATTCAGTCGCGGCGTCAAGGGCAGAGGTTGCTTCGTCAAGAATGACTACTTTAGGGTCCGCCAGCACCATCCGGGCAATGGCCAGGCGTTGGCGTTGCCCACCCGACAACCGCACACCAGAACGCCCGACGATGCTGTCCAGACTATTGGGCAACTCACGAACCGTGGCATGCAGCTGTGCAATTTCCAGCGCTTGCCAACAGGCCTCGTCACTGCGTTCGCGCCCCATTGTCAGGTTGGCGCGTATGGTGTCGTTGAACAGCGCGGGGTGCTGCAGGACCACGGCGACGTTTTCCCGAACCGTTTCCAGGCCGATCTCCTGCTGTGTCGAACCGCCGAAGCGAATCGTCCCGGCCAGCGGCGTGTACAACCCCAGCAGCAACTGCACCAACGTACTTTTGCCGCCTCCGCTGGCGCCCACGATCGCAACTTTTTCACCCGGCGCAATGGACAGGTTCATCTGGTTCAGCACCAGCTCATCGCCATAGCTGAAGCTCAACCCCTGAACTTCAATACCCACCGTGTCGCGGCCCTGGAACGGGTCGACACCGCCTTCGTACTGGGGCTCATCCGCCCGGGCCAGCAACTCGTTGATCCGCGACAAGGCGCCGCCGGCAGCGTAGTAAGCGTATTGCAGGTTCAACAACTGTTCGACCGGACCGATCATGAACCACAAGTAACTGAAGACCGCGAGCATCTGGCCGATGGACAGGTCGGAAAACAGCACCGTGAGCATCGCGGCGGCGCGGAAGATATCGATACCGAACTGGAACAACAAGCCGCTGGCCCGGTTGGAGGCATCGGTTTTCCACTGGGAGGTGATCGCGTAATCGCGCACTTCCCGGGCTCGCTGGCCAAGGCGTCCGAGGAAAAAGCCCTGGCGGTTGCCGGCGCGCACTTCCTGAATTGAATCGAGGGTTTCGGTCAGTGCCTGGGTAAAGCGCGACGTGCTGTCATTCTCGAGTTTCTTCAGGTGTTTGACCCGCTTGCCCAGCAGCACCGTGGCATAGATCACCAACGGGTTGAACAGCATGATCAGCAGCGCGAGCTTCCAGTGCATCCACACCAGAATGCTGGCGGTGCCCACCAGCGTCAGCATGGCCACCAGAAAACGACTGAGGGTTTCACCGACAAATTTGTCGAGGGTATCGAGATCAGTGACCAGATGCGTGGTGACCGTGCCACTGCCCAGGCTTTCGTATTCGCCGAGGGAAATGCGCTTGAGCCGTTCGATCAACCGTAAGCGAATGCGGTACACGATGTCCTTGGCCAGCGCAGCGAACAATTTGGCCTGTACGACGTTGAACAGCAATGCACCACAACGCAGGGTCAAGGTCACCGCCAGCATCAGACCGATATAACCGGCGGCTTTCTGCCAGCCTTCGGGCAGTGCATGGTTCATGATCTTCAGTGCCGTGTCGCCATGCCCCAGCAGCACTTCATCCACCAGTAATGGCAGAAGCAATGGAATAGGTACGCTGCACAGCGTCGCCAATACGGCTACGCCGTTAGCGATCCACAGCGATTTTTTATGTTGCAGGGCCAGTCGGCGGATTTCGGCCCAGCTCAGCCGATCGACACGCTTGGGCGCTGGCGCGTCATCGGGCAAGTCATGCACAGGCGGCGCGCTCCAGCCAGCGACTGAGCAGCGGCGACAATTCACTCAAGGGTTGATAACCATTCGTCAACAAAGCCAGTTGACCATCACGCTCGGCCAACAGCGTAGGAAAGCCGGCAATCCCCAGGTCCTGAACCCAGGTGAAATCGGCCGCCGTGGCGGCGTGCTGATCGGCCCGGTCAAAGGCTGCGGCGAATTCGATACGCGGTACACCCGCCTGTTCCGCCAGCTCCACCAGGACACTGGCGTGGGTGACGTCGCGGCCCTCGGCGTAGAACGCGTGCTGAATCAACCCCAGCAGTTTCCACGCACAATCCGGTGCCAGGCTACGCGCCGTGACCAGCGCCCGGCAGGCAGGCTCGGTGTCGTAGACAAACCCTTCGGGCAACGCGCCTTCAACCTTGAAAGGCTGGCCGGTGGCCTCGGTGACCGCCTGCCAATGTTCAAGGATGTAGCGCCGCGTAGTCGGTTCCAGGGCCGATCCGCTACCGGTACGCAATCCGCCCACCACCAGATGCACTTCAACCCCCGCTGCTTGCGCCTGTTCTACCAGTGATTCGGCCACCGGCGCGAAGCCCCAGCACCAGGAACACATCGGATCCATCACATAGAGCAAGCGGCACGCAGACATGGGTTCAAGCCTCGGAAGGTGTTTGCTTGTAGTTGTAGCCGATCGGATGAGGCATGTTGCGCGCCTTGGCCAGTTCGATCTGCTTTTGCCGGTCGATGGCACTTCGACGGGTCTTCTCGCTCAGCTTATCCCAGCAATGCGGGCAGCTGATGCCGGCGACGTAATGCTCGGATGCGCGGTCTTCCACGCTGATCGGCGTGCGGCAGGCATGACATTGATCGTAGTCGCCTTCACTGAGGTCGTGGCGCACGGTGACGCGGTTGTCGAATACAAAGCAGTCACCCTGCCATTTGGTTTCTTCCTGCGGCACCTCTTCGAGGTACTTCAGGATGCCACCCTTGAGGTGGTAGACCTCATCGAAACCCTGGCTAAGCATGTAGCTCGAGGCTTTTTCGCAGCGAATGCCACCGGTGCAGAACATCGCGACCTTCTTGTGTACCGCCGGGTCGAAGTGCTCTTTGATGTAGTCGGGGAACTCGCGAAAACTGGTGGTCTTCGGATCGATGGCGCCTTCAAAGGTGCCAATCGCGACTTCGTAGTCGTTGCGCGTGTCGATCAGCAGCACCTCAGGGTCGCTGATCAGGGCGTTCCAGTTCTCTGGATCGACGTAGGTGCCAACCTTTTTGTTCGGGTCCACGCCTTCGACGCCGAGGGTGACGATTTCTTTCTTGAGTTTGACCTTGGTGCGATAGAACGGCTGATCGTCGCAGTACGATTCCTTGTGATCGATATCGTCCATGCGCGGGTCGTTCTTGAGCCAGGCCATCAGCCCGTCGATGCCTTCGCGGCTACCGGAGACGGTGCCATTGATGCCTTCTTCGGCGATCAGCAACGTGCCTTTGATGCCGTTGTCGACCATCGCCTGCAGCAAGGGCTCGCGCAGGGCGACGTAATCTTCGAGCGTGACGAACTTATACAGTGCCGCCACGACAATCTGTTGTGTCATGGGTGTTTCTCCAGGTGGCTACCCTCGTAAAGGGTGAACCGGATGCGAAAAAAAACGCGCCGGGTTAGCGGCGCGTTGCGGATTCTAACAAAAAACAGCAGCGATTGGCTTTAGATGGCCAAGATCGCAGCCTTCGGCAGCTCCTACAAAAGCACGGCCTTGCGCAACCCTGTAGGAGCTGCCGCAGGCTGCGATCTTTTGATCTGCTTAATGCTTGCTGCCGCCCGCACAGGTCGGCGAAGCCGGGGCCGCGTCGATCTGTGCCCATTCTTCAGGCGTATAGGTATGCAGCGCCAACGCATGAAATTCGCCCATCAGCTCACCGAGCGTGCCGTAGACCTTCTGGTGACGCTTGACTCTGTTGAGCCCTTCGAACTGCTGACTGACCACCACTGCCTTGAAGTGGGTTTGCAACCCGCGACTGTGCATGTGGCTTTCATCCAGCACCTGCAAGTGCTCGGGCTGTAACAGGCCCAGCGTCGACTCAATGCGTTGTTGCATGCTCATACCGAACTCCGCTTACGGCTTTTTCTTGGCAGGAGCGGCGCCTTTAGGCTCCAGCTCGGCCGTCATGTCAGCCAGCAGCTTGTTGACCACAGGCACCGCGCTTTCCAGCTTGGCCTGAGTCATCTGAGCCGATTGCTGAGTCAGCTGAGGCATTTTTTCCAGGACTTTCTTGCCCAGTGGGGACTTGTAGAACGCTACCAGGTCCTTGAGCTCGGATTCACTGAAGTTGGTGGTGTAGAGCTTGACCATGTCCGGCTTCAGCTTGTTCCAGCCAATGGCTTGGTCAAGCGCAGCGTTGGCCTTGGCCTGATAGGTTTCCAGCAGCGCTTTTTTCGATTCAGGTGCTTTGGTTTGTTCAAAGCGCTGAGCGAACATTTGCTGCACTTGCATGTACACCGGAGTGCCCAATTTGTCAGCGTGCGCCAGGGTCAGGAAAGCCTCGGCACTGGCGTTGTGGCTGGCGGTATCGGCAAAAACAGGGCCGCTGGCGCAAACCAGTGCAACCGCGGTACAGATGGCACGAAGACGAGTCATCGAGTTTCCTTTTCTAGCAGGCGAGGTAAAACCCCAAGGGCGTCCATTCTGCGCCTAAAAAAGTGTGTCACTCAACCCCAAGCCTTGTGGGGCCTTATTTAGAGGGGTTTAACAGGCAAATTCGAGACGGATGGAACCACGGCGGACGATCACGGCCTAAACTGCGCTATCAGACCTACAGGAGTGTGCATGATGAGCCGTATCGAAACCGACAGCCTTGGCCAGGTTGAAGTCCCGGATGAAGCCTATTGGGGCGCTCAGACGCAACGCTCGCTGATCAACTTTGCCATTGGCACTGAACGCATGCCGCTGGCGGTGCTGCACGCCCTGGCCCTGATCAAGAAAGCCGCTTCTCGGGTCAATGACCGTAATGGCGACGTGCCTGCCGACATTGCCCGCCTGATCGAACAGGCCGCCGACGAAGTGCTCGATGGTAGCCATGATGATCAATTTCCCCTGGTGGTCTGGCAGACCGGCAGTGGCACCCAGAGCAACATGAACGTCAACGAAGTGATCGCCGGACGTGCCAATGAGCTGGCCGGCAATCCGCGCGGTGGCAAATCCCCCGTGCATCCCAACGATCACGTTAACCGCTCCCAGAGTTCCAACGATTGCTTCCCTACGGCCATGCACATTGCGGCAGCCCAGGCCGTGCAGCAGCATTTGTTACCAGCCATCAGTGAACTGTCTGGCGGTCTGGCCGAGCTGGCCGCGCGCCACATGAAGCTGGTCAAGACTGGCCGGACACACATGATGGACGCCACGCCGATCACCTTCGGCCAGGAAATCTCGGCATTCATCGCCCAGCTGGATTACGCCGAACGAGCGATCCGCAGCGCGCTGCCGGCCGTCTGCGAACTGGCACAGGGCGGCACGGCCGTCGGCACCGGTTTGAATTCGCCGCACGGTTTCGGCGAAGCCATCGCCGCTGAACTTGCGGCCCTCTCCGGTTTGCCGTTCGTCACCGCTCCCAATAAATTTGCCGCACTGGCCGGCCATGAGCCGCTGACCACGCTGTCCGGCGCGCTGAAGACCCTCGCGGTCACCCTGATGAAAATCGCCAACGACTTGCGCCTCCTGGGTTCAGGGCCGAGAGCCGGTTTTGCCGAAGTCAAACTGCCCGCCAACGAACCCGGGAGCTCGATCATGCCCGGCAAGGTCAATCCGACCCAGTGCGAAGCGTTGTCGATGCTGGCGTGTCAGGTCATGGGCAACGACGTGGCGATCGGTTTCGCCGCGAGCCAGGGCCACTTGCAGCTAAACGTGTTTAAACCGGTGATCATCCACAACCTGCTGCAATCGATTCGCCTGCTGGGCGATGGCTGCAGCAACTTCCAGCAGCACTGCATTGCGGGCCTTGAGCCGGATGCGGCGAAAATGGCTGAACATCTGGAGCGTGGTTTGATGTTGGTGACGGCGCTCAATCCGCACATCGGCTATGACAAATCGGCGGAAATTGCCAAGAAGGCTTACAGCGAGGGCCTGACCTTGCGTGAGGCAGCGCTGCAGCTGGGTTATCTAACGGATGAAGAGTTTGATGCCTGGGTGCGGCCGGAGAATATGCTGGAGGCGGGTGCCAAGGGGTAAGATTTCAGGCGTCTGACGGTCAGTCATCGCGGGCAAGCCCGCTCCCACAGGTGATCGCATATCTCTGTGGGAGCAAGGCTTGCCCGCGATGAACGATGACGCGGTCTAACGATCCACCGCCATCCGCACCCGCCGCGCTTTCAGTCCTGCGATCAACGAAGGTCCCAACGCCACCAGCGCCGAGCCCAGCACTACCAGCACCGCCCCGCCATACCCCAGGCCATTGATCGTTTCAGCGTGCACATACTCCGGCCACATCCAGGCCGCGAACGCCACCGCGACAAAGGTCACCAGGGGTGTAATCGCCAGGGTCGCACTGACCCGCGACGCTTCCCAATGGGCCAACGCCTCGGCAAATGCGCCATAGGCAATCAGGGTATTCATGCAGCACGCCAGCAACAGCCATCCTTGCAGCGGCGTCAGTTGCATTACTTCCAGCGGATGCACCCAGGGTGTCAGCAATGCCGCGCAAAACAGGTAGATCACCATCATCACCTGCAACGAATTCCACACCGTCAGCAGCTGTTTTTGCCCCAAGGCATAAAACGTCCAGACCGTGGACGCCAACAACACCAGTAGTACGCCGGCCGTGTAATCCGTCAGGGAAGTGAGCAATTCACTCAAACGCTGGTTAAAAAACAATGCAAAACCGATCAGCAGTACCAGCAGGCCAATCCCCTGCCCCACGCTAAAGCGTTCCTTGAACACAAACAGGCTGGCGATCAACAACATGATTGGCCCCATCTGTACGACCAACTGCGCAGTGCCCGGGCTGAGCAGGTTAAGCCCCATCAAATACAGCACATAGTTGCCGACGAGGCCGAGCACGGCCATTAACACCAACCACCCACCGCGGGGACCGAGCACTTTGTAGCTCGGCAGGCGTCTGGTTGCCGCGAGATAAATGAACAGGCATCCGCCGGAAACCGCCAGGCGAAACCAGGTGACCGTGACCGGATCCATCACCTGCAGCACTTGCTTGAGCTTGATCGGCAGGATTCCCCACAGCACTGCGGTCAGCAAGGCGAGGAACAGACCGTATACCCAGCGACCCGATGAAATGTGCATGCGAACCCCGAAGCCAATTGGCGAGAACCGTCATTCTAGGCGCAACGCCTGACCCCACACAGGGACAGTTACCCCCCGGCCGCGAATGCAACTGTGCAGGTCGTTTCGTTTGACGGGCCTAAGCCGTCGATCAGATGGTCGGGCGCTTCAACAGGTTCAGACATAAGCTGATTGGATCCGCCCACAGGAATACAGCGTCAGGAGAACTCCATGTACGGCATGCGCGCCCAGGACAACGCCCCCGCTACGCACTTTCGCAGCGACCGGATATGTCGAATCAACGGGGAGTTGTATTTCAGTACCCGGGAAAACACCCAGGAAGGGCCGTTCGAAAACCCCGAGCAAGCGGCGCGGGAGATTCAGGCGTATATCGAGCGGATGCAGAATTTAAGTGCCAGGCGGTAGACCGGGGCGCTGCCATCGTCGGAATGCCGCCCAGACCAAGCTCGGCTCCCACACTGGATCATCGGCGCACACCAAATCCCTGTAGGAGTGAGCCTGCTCGCGATGGCTATTGAGCAGGCAACACAAATCTTTCGAGACTCAAAGCACCGCCTCAAACAACCCCGTCGCGCCCATCCCGCCACCCACGCACATGGTCACAACGCCGTAACGCAGTTTACGCCGCTGCAACTCACGCACCAGATGCCCGACCTGACGCGACCCGGTCATACCGAAAGGATGGCCGATGGAAATCGAGCCGCCGTTGACGTTGTATTTTTCGTTGTCGATTTCCAGCCGGTTACGGCTGTACAGGCACTGTGACGCGAACGCTTCGTTGAGTTCCCACAGATCAATGTCGGCAATCTGCAAACCCTTGGCCTTGAGCAATTTAGGCACCGAAAAAACCGGGCCGATGCCCATCTCGTCAGGCTCGCACCCGGCGACGGTAACACCACGGAAGAAGGCTTTGGGTTTGAGCCCAAGTTCCAGGGCTTTTTCCAGGCTCATCACCAGGGTCATCGAAGCACCGTCGGAGAGCTGTGAAGAATTGCCCGCGGTTACCGAACCGTCTTCGGCAAATACCGGCTTCAGCCCGGCCAGGCTTTCCAGCGTGGTATCCGGGCGATTGCAATCGTCACGATCGACGATGCCGTCGAGTATCTGCACCTGGCCGGTCGCCTTGTCTTCAACGCGGTATTTCACCGCCATCGACACGATTTCGTCATCGAACAATCCCGCAGCCTGAGCCTGGGCGGTGCGCAGCTGGCTCTGCAACGCATACCGGTCCTGCTCTTCGCGGCTGACGTTGTATCGACGAGCGACGATCTCGGCGGTTTGGCCCATCGGAAAATAAATCCCCGGTACCTGCTCTTTCAGTAGCGGATTGATCAGGTTGTCGGTGTTGACACTTTTCATGGTCAAGCTGATCGACTCGACACCACCGGCGACGATGATGTCGCTGCAACCCGAAGCGATCTGGTTGGCGGCGATGGCGATCGCCTGCAAGCCAGACGAACAGAAGCGATTGAGGGTCATGCCGGCAGTGCCTATGCCCAGACGGGACAGCACGGCGACGTTGCGTCCAATATTGAACCCTTGGGCACCTTCGTTTGATCCGGCGCCGACAATACAGTCCTCGACACTGGCCGGATCAATGCCTGAGCGGGCCAGCAGCGCATTGACGCAATGGGCCGCCATGTCGTCGGGGCGGGTCTGGTTGAATTTGCCGCGAAAGGATTTGGCCAGGCCGGTCCGCACGCTGTCGACGATCACCACTTCACGCATGGCATACCTCATTGTTGTTGTCGGTTGAGAGTGGACTGAGCATAAGTCCACCCCTTCACCGACTGCGACAATCATTCACCTCGCGTATGCGCAGCCATCGACTCAATCCTTGTGTTTCTTTGCCTTCTTGTCCGACTTTTCGAAGGCTTCTTCCAGCGCCAGATTGATCGTGCGCAAGACTTTGACCCGGGCCCAGCGCTTGTCATTGGCTTCCACCAGGGTCCAGGGCGCGATCTCGGTGCTGGTGCGGTCGACCATGTCGCCAACTGCCGCGCGGTAGGCGTCCCATTTTTCGCGGTTGCGCCAGTCGTCTTCGGTGATCTTGAAGCGTTTGAATGGAATCTCTTCCCGGGCCTGAAAGCGCTCCAGTTGCGTCTGCTTGTCGATGGACAGCCAGAATTTGACCACGATCACTCCGGCGTCGGTGAGCTGCTCTTCGAAATCATTGATTTCGCTGTAGGCCCGCAACCAGTCCGCCGGTGGGCAGAACTCTTCGACACGCTCCACCAGTACTCGGCCGTACCACGAACGATCAAACACGGTGAACTTGCCCTTGGCCGGGATGTGCCGCCAGAAACGCCACAAATAGGGTTGTGCCCGCTCCTCTTCAGTTGGCGCGGCAATCGGCACAATGCTGTATTGACGTGGATCCAGCGCTGCCGCAACGCGGCGAATCGCACCGCCCTTGCCCGCCGCATCATTGCCTTCGAACACAGCCACCAAAGCATGGCGGCGCATGCGCTTGTCACGCATCAGCCCGGAGAATCGGGCTTGCTCGGTAATCAGCTGCTCCTCGTAATCGTCCTTTTCCAGATGCTGGGTCAAATCCAGGCTGTCGAGCAGGTTCAAATGATCGACACTCAGCGGCAACGGTGCGGCGCTGACTTTATCGGGGTGAATCGTCTGACGTTTCAGAGCGTTTTGCAGGCCCTCAAGCAGAATCCTGCCCACCGTCAAGCTGCGGTAATGCGGGTCAACGCCTTCGATCACATGCCAGGGCGCGTAGTCACGACTGGTGCGGCGCAACACGCGCTCGCCGTATTTTACGAATTTGTCGTACGTCTTCGATTGCTGCCAATCCAGCGGGCTGATGCGCCAGCTGTGCAGCGGATCATCCGCCAGGGCTTTGAGGCGCGCGTTCATTTGTTTTTTGGACAGGTGAAACCAGAATTTGAAGATCAGCGCGCCTTCATCGCAGAGCATCTGCTCCAGTCGTTCGGCAGCATTGATGCCTTGGTCGAGCCTTGGGTCTTTAATCAGCCCGTGAACACGGTCCTGCAACATCTGGCTGTACCAGTTGCCGAAAAAAACCCCCATGCGGCCTTTGGCCGGAAGCATCCGCCAGTAACGCCAGGCGGGCGGGCGTGCCAGTTCCTCGTCGGTTTGCTGATCAAAGGTACGGACCTCGATCAGGCGCGGGTCCATCCATTCGTTCAGCAGCTTGACGGTCTCCCCCTTGCCGGCCCCTTCGATGCCGTTGATCAGGACGATGACCGGAAACCGGCATTGCTGTTGAAGTTCGAACTGAGCGTCGAGCAAGGCTTCACGCAAGGCCGGCACTTCGGCGTCATAGGTTTCTTTATCGATGGCGTGACCAATTTCGGCAGATTCGAACATGGATGGTTCCCTTTCCAGATTGAGCAAGACTAGCGGATTGAGTAGTTTCCCGCGGGAGAATTCCATTTGCCGAGCCTGCCGCAGAATTTTGTGCGAGGTGGCGAAGGTTTGCATTGCCATGGATCAGGCTCCGCCCCGGTGATCAGTTAGAATGGCCGCCTTGCCGTTGCCGAGCCTGCCATGAAACCTGTATTGCCCCACGCCCAGCTCGATTGGGACGACCAGGGACTCCCGCGTTCGCGGGTGTTCGATGATGTGTATTTTTCCGATCTGTCGGGACTGGACGAAACACGTTACGTATTCCTCGAGCAAAACCGTCTGCAAGAGCGTTTTGCCGCGCTGCCGGTTGGCGGTCGATTAGTGATCGGTGAGACCGGTTTCGGCACCGGGCTGAATTTTTTATGTGCCTGGCAACTGTTCGAGCAGCACGCGGTGGCGGGTGCGCGGTTGCATTTTGTCAGCGTCGAAAAGTACCCCTTGAGCTTGCCCGATCTGCAACGCGCACTGGCGTTATGGCCGCAGCTCAAGCCCTTTGCCGATCAATTGCTGGCCCAGTACGTGGCAATCCATCAAGGGTTCCAGCGTCTGGTGCTGGATAACGGCCGCGTCACCCTGACCCTGCTGATCGGCGATGCGCTGGAGCAACTGCCACAACTGGACGCACAGATCGATGCCTGGTTTCTCGACGGCTTTGCTCCGGCGAAAAACCCCGACATGTGGACCGCCGAACTGTTTGCACAATTGGCCCGCCTGGCAGCGCCTGACTCGACCATCAGCACCTTCACCAGCACCGGTTGGGTACGTCGGCTGTTAAATGCCGCAGGCTTCAAGATGAAGCGCACCCCTGGCATTGGACACAAGTGGGAAATCCTGCGGGGCACCTTCCTCGGTTGGCCGCAAGATGCTCCGGCACTGGAGACCGCCAAGCCCTGGTTTGCTCGTCCGGCGCCACCGACTGGCGAGCGTCGTGCCTTGGTGATCGGCGCCGGCCTGGCTGGTTGTGCCAGCGCCGCCAGCCTCGCGGCGAGGGGTTGGCAGGTCAGCCTTTTGGATCGCCACGATGCGCTGGCTCGAGAGGCCTCGGGCAATCCCCAAGGCGTGTTGTACCTCAAGCTTTCCGCCCACGGCACCGCACTGTCGCAATTGATATTGAGCGGCTTCGGCCACACCCGACGTCTGCTTGAACACTTGCAACGGGGCGTCGATTGGGATGACTGCGGGGTACTGCAGCTGGCGTTCAATGCCAAGGAAGCAGAACGACAAGCGCAGCTGGCTGCTGCCTTTCCTGACAATTTATTGCACACGCTGGATCGGGAGCACTGTGAGCTTCTCGCCGGCATCGCGTTGCAATCCGGAGGCCTGTTTTACCCCGAAGGAGGTTGGGTGCACCCACCCGCCCTGTGCGAATGGCAAGCCGCGCATCCGAACATACAGGTCCAGACCCATAACGATGTACTGGAGCTGCGCCGCACAGACGGTCAGTGGCAAGCCTGGGATGGCGATACCTTGTTGGCCGAGGCACCGGTGGTGGTGCTGGCCGGCGCCGCCGAGATCAATCGTTTCCCCTACAGCGCCGACCTGCCCCTCAAACGGATTCGCGGACAGATCACCCGTTTATCCCAGACCTCTGCAAGCAGCAGTTTGAGCACGGTGGTCTGCGCCGAAGGCTACGTCGCAACCGCTCGCCTGGGTGAACACACGCTGGGGGCCAGTTTCGATTTCCACAACGATGACCTGACACCTACCGCCGCCGAGCATGCCGGCAACCTGAAGATGCTCGAAGAAATTTCGCCAGACCTGGTTACACGTCTCGGCGCGGACACCCTGCAACCAGAAGCGCTCGAAGGTCGCGCCGCCTTTCGCTGCACCAGCCCGGATTACCTGCCGATTGTCGGCCCGCTGGCGGATGCCGAGGCGTTCACCGACGCCTACAGTGCCTTGAGCAAGGATGCCCGGAAAATCCCGGACATCCCTTGCCCCTGGCTGAACGGCTTGTATGTCAACAGCGGCCACGGCTCAAGAGGGTTGATCACTGCACCGATTTCAGGCGAATTACTAGCGGCCTGGCTCGACGCTGAACCCCTGCCACTGCCCAGGGCCGTGGCCGAAGCCTGTCATCCAAACCGCTTTGCCTTGCGGCGATTGATCCGCGGCAAGGCTTGAGGCGCTTAATCCAGAATGAAACAGGTCTTCATTTTTTCTGCTTCCATGGCTTGCTCGGTGAGGCGTTTCAACAGACCTGTTTCAGCCAGCTTCAGCTCATCGGCGATGCCGTCGACATGCGCACGAAGCCCTGTTCCCAACTTCGCCTCGTTTTCAAAGGCCGTCTGTACTCGCTCCTGAAAGGGAGCGGCAAGGTCGGTGAATTTCTTGCCATGTTGCTCACGCAAAAATTTCCCCCAGAACTCGCGGTTGCTCAAGTCAGCTGACAGTTCGGAAGTCGCTTCGGCAGCAATGACCTTGTTGTAGGCAGCATTCAGGTCCGCCGTTTTAACGCCACTCAGCGATGCATAGCGCATATGCCTGGGCTGGCCGATAAGCTCGAGCTTGTCGGCCAGGCCGGTGCGATAGGCCAATTCCACTTCCACGGGATCGCGTTTGGGGTTGGCCAACACATCATCCCGGGCGAGCTTGGCGAGATAATCCTGGCGAAACAGGCGCCGTCCCAATTTGAGTAGCCGGGCAGCCTGATCATGAGTATTGGCGGACTGGCGAACCAACGTGTCGATGTCGACGGTGACTTCAAGGTTACTGAAAATGGTCGCCGCCGAATCAACGCAATTACTTTTGACCGCCATCGGTAATAGCTGATCGCGCAACATCGAGTCAGCCTTGGCCGCCTCGATAACTCTCCAGACCCGATCACTCATGTCCTCATGCACATAGCGATTATCGGCGGTGCTTCCCACCTCGGCCAGCAATCTGAAAAAACCGTCGGACCCGGGTTCGTTCTTCAGTGCAACCCATGTGCGATTACGACTGGCGTAAAGTTCTTCGCGACTATCAGGCATCCACAGTTCTCGAGCTTTTTGCTCGTTGATCACCGCATGATCATCTTCAAGAAAGCCCATCCCGATGCCGGTATTGCCACGATAAGTTTCAAGCTTCGTACGGCTCGCTGCGGACAATGGGTTGTGCCGCAAATTGATCCTTCGGGCGAATCGCCGCGGAACATCGAACAACCACGCGGGCAGTTCTTGAATGTCGTTACCGCGCAAATCCACCATGTCCAGGTAAGGCAATCGGGCAAGCCCCACAGGTAACTCCGTGGCATGGGTGTCGCCGAGGAACAGGGCTTGCAGATCCAGCATTTTGCTGACATCCACCGTGGCGCCCAACCGGTTACCGCTCAACCCGAGCGAACGCAACTTGCGCATATCGCCTAGTTTTTTGAGGGTATGTTCGGTCAATGCCAACTTGTTGCGGTTCAAGATCAAATGTTCAAGGTCGGGCATGTGTGACACTGCTTCAGGCAGTCGTGTCAGTTGATTGCCATCCAGTTCCAACCTGACAAGATTTTTGAAGGGCCTCAGGAAGTACGCCAGCTCATCACCTGCGTTCATGTCTCTGATGATGAGGCTGCGCACATGAGCGACGTCGTGTTCGGTCAGCGCCGGCAGTTGGCCAGCGAAGTTGCGCTCGATTTTGAGCGTTACAGGCTGATCCCGCGGTGTTCGCGGCGCAGTTACCCGACGCCAGCAGTTTTCGATGGTTTGAGCTATCTGGCGACGGCTGACGCGCACATCATTGAACTGTCCCGGTAGCTTCTTCATCTCCACCTGGTCGTTGCTCCAGGTCTGCAGCACTCCACGCAATTTCTCCAACTGCTGCTCCAGTGCCTTGATTCGATTTAACCGCAACGTGTGGGTAGTGCCCGCGTCATCAAGAAAGGCTGAAACCTGGGCATCGGTGAACAGCGGGTACAGCTTTCGAACTTTACGAATCAAGGCTTTTTCGTAGACGGTCGCCTCGGCAGGGTCAGCCTGGATCCCACAGGAAGAAAGGTGTTCGGGGACCTCGCTGTGCTCACCTCGCAATACCCGAGCGGTGCGTGCGCGGTCCGCCGTGGCAGCCGAGCCCAGGCGATCGCGCAGTAAGGTCACATTAACGTCATCGGCACCTGTAAGCCCCATGCGGATGCGTCGGGCTGCAGGCAGTGCGTGGAATATCGATTCGCCGAGCGTGGCGCTTGCTTTGTCGGCTATCAACGTGCCGGTCCCCCGGTTGACCTGATAGCCCGTCGGCGTTTTGATGATGACCCCGCTCAACGGCGCATCTGCGGAACCGACACTGTCCAGCAACTTTCCGGTGGTTGACCCTTCTCGCAACTCCAGTCGATAACCCGTCTCCCAACCTTGCACGCGATCCAGCAGCCTGAGGCTCAGCGTGTTCGTATCGGCATTGGCCAGCTCTGGAAAATGCAGTCCGGTGAGTGCACGGTCCAGCCTGAGCGAACGCTGTGCCTCGCTGACCTGCTCCGATAAATCAAATCCCGGGAACTTGCGGTCGCGAAAAAACACACGATCTCGTTGACTCGCTTCGTCAAGCAACTTGCGAGCTACCCGGGTGGGAATGTCGGCAGCGTGCTCACGCAATGTCGCAACACCACCCGTGGCTTCGCCGTCATAGGCTTTGTAGAGCCACTCGAACAGTGGTTGGCGATTACTTTTAACGGATGACGCAATCTTTCTGGCCAGCAACGTTGATTGCGAATCGGTCGTCCCTTTGCCGACAATGGCCTCAACTTGTTTCGAATAAAGACCATCGATCACAGTATCCAACAATTTCCCTGCATTCAGTTGCGCTTGGGTAACGTCCACGCTGTTAACGTCGTCGCTACTTTTTGCAGCCCCGTCAGGAAAGCGAGAAACGACTGCGCCGTCCGCATCGAACACCTGGATGAATCGTTCTTCAGGCCAGCCGGACAGCCTTGGCAATGTATGCAGCTGCGCCTGCAGAAAATCGGTGCTCGCGGTATCCCCACGTTCCATGGCCAACACCACTGCAGTGATGCGCCGATTCAGTTTGAAGCGTTCGACGCAATCATATAGCCGTGGTGGCAAATCCAGATTGCCCAGATGCAATCGGTGAAGCTCGGCAGGCGACATACCTACGATATCGGCGATTTTTGTCAGGTCACTGCCGGAAAAACCATGTAAACGGGGATCTGTACGTTTCAACGCATACCCACTGCTCGGCCACTCAAGCGCGTGCTCATGCACATGCCGCCAGCCGCCTTCGACGCTTCGTTCAATGGCTGGCGCGAATGCGTCCTGGCGAACCGGGTGGTTTATCTGCCACGCATATTTCTCAGCGTTATGGGTGACGCGATAGACCTTATCCTCCATGACGACAGAGGTGTGCCCGCCGTGCTTGTAAATGCCCTTCGCATCCGGCTGCACTGTTTCCGGTAGCGCCAATGTCTGCTGATAGGGCTCAAGATCTGGCTTCCACAGCCTTTGTTTACCATCGGCGCGCGTCACTGCTTCGAAACCATCAAAGAACGCCGCTTGCTCTTTCGCCACCCGACGCAAGGCGATCGACGCCACTTTGCCGACCGCCGCGAACGCCGCCATCTGCGCAATGTTCTCGACAACATTCAGCAAATGCGACAACGCTTTGTGCGGCTCGCCGTGCGCCCAGTCCTGCACACCTTCATAGACCTCGCTGACAATGTCGATGAGTGCCACAGCCATCATCAATTCGCCCAGTACCGGTACGAAAAAAGAGGCTGCGTTCAAGAACAGAAGACCGCCATCGAGCAGCCTCTGAACGGTTTTTTCCCGTTGTACTTCGTCCACTTCTTCGGTCGTGACCGCGAGAACCCGGGCATCTCGCTGGGTCTTGCTGATGAATGCGCCGAAGAAGAAATCAGCAACACAATCCGCGGGTGTCGCGACAAGCGTGCCCAGTACTTTGTCTTCGTCAAATGCAGTAAAAAAATCGGATTTATCGTGCCCGGGAAGGAATTGGCTGGCGAAGTACGCCCTGTAGGCTTTGGTTTGCAACTGACGAGAGAGGTAAGCCTTGAAGTCATCCAGCGAGGCGTATTCATACAGCGGTCGCTCGGGGTCGTTCGGCAGGTACACCACGCATTTCGCCGTCGGCGCGGTGTCGATCGAGGCTTTGGTGAACACCAGCGCCCCGCAGATGCATGCATCATCGATCATCAAGCCTTGCCAGATTACCGACGCACCGTCGAAGACGGCGCCTTTGGTTTGTGCCGCAGGGAGTTTTTGTGCAATGACGCTCAGCATCATTGTGTAAACGGCTTCGGTGATGTGCTTTTTCAGGTAGGCAATATGAACGGCGATTTTCAGATCAAGCAGCTTCAACTGCCGGATGTCGGCCGCTGAGGCGTTTGCACTGCTTGCAGACGTGGCCGGCAATGCCAATACCTCGGCGATATGGCGCTGATAACGCGCACCGAGGTCAAGCTCGCGACAAATCAGCGCGAATTTGGTCGGGGTAATCGCTGCACCGGTCTGGGCTTGTCCATTGATTCGTATCAACGAGTCTTTCGGGATGCCGCCGCTGCTGGATTCCTCAAGGGTGAAGTTCTCCATGGCCGCGTGCAGCAGGCTGCGAGAAGTGGTGCTGAATTTTTCCTGGAAGCTGACAGGGAACGGCGCACCAATGCCAATTATCGATCTTTTAACAATCTCCAGGGTGTCCCGCTCAACATCGAAATCGACAGTCCATTTGCTCTTGAGGAAAAGGGTCAATTGCTCCTTGCAAAACACGTCCAGCGGCTTGAGCCTCTCGAGCACCGCTGCAGCCTTGGTATAAGTGAGATCACTTTGCTCAACCGCCGCTTTCAGACCCTGCACCACCGCAAGGTCGGCATTGGCCAGCCAGGTCGGGATGTTTTTTTGCAGTACCTCGGCCTTGTCCAGATCGGCAGTATGATCGACAAAAGCAGCGCTGCGTTGCGCGGGGGTAAACGTCGTGGCCGCAAGTGTCACGTCGGATGTAGACAGCATGTGCAATATCCTTATTGCATTGAGAAGGCTTCAGTCTATTAAGCTCGTCAGGCAATTAAAAACGCGAATACCGGGTCGGATTTCCGGGCTTTCAAGCAACTACTCCTATGCATCAGATCAATAATTACCGCCCCGGCAATGCACACTCGTGCAGCGCGCACCATTCGTCAGCCAATACCCACTTATAACTTATCGATCTAAAACTCCCGCGAATCGCTCGGGTCAGTTTCTGAGTACCCGCACTTTTGTTGCGGTATCGATAGACCCTCCCCAACGGAAAAACCGGTAAGGACTTTATGTGCGGATTAGCTGGCGAGTTACGCTTTGATCATCAACCTGCGGACCTTGCAGCCGTTGAACGAATCACCCATCACCTGGCACCTCGCGGCCCTGACGCGTGGGGCTTTCACAGCCAGGGGCCGATTGCCCTGGGCCACCGTCGCCTGAAAATCATGGACCTGTCCGACGGCTCGGCGCAGCCGATGATCGACAACCAGTTGGGCTTGTCCCTGGCCTTCAATGGCGCGATTTACAATTTTCCCGAGCTGCGCACCGAACTCGAAGGCCTCGGCTACGCCTTTTACTCCGGCGGTGATACCGAGGTGTTGCTCAAGGGCTATCACGCCTGGGGTGAAGCGCTGCTGCCGAAACTCAACGGCATGTTCGCCTTCGCCATCTGGGAACGCGACGCTAAACGCTTGTTCATCGCCCGCGACCGTCTGGGCGTGAAGCCGTTGTACCTGTCGCGCACCGGTCAGCGCCTGCGCTTCGCCTCGGCACTGCCGGCACTGCTCAAAGGTGGTGATATCAATCCGATCCTTGATCCGGTGGCGCTCAATCACTACCTGAACTTCCACGCGGTGGTTCCAGCGCCGCGTACCCTGCTGGCGGGCATCGAAAAACTGCCACCAGCCACCTGGATGCGCGTTGAAGCCGATGGCACCACCGAGCAGAAAACCTGGTGGACCCTGCCCTACGGCCCACACGCCGATGAGATGAACCTGACGCTCGAAGACTGGCGCGACCGAGTACTGGACAGCACGCGTGATGCTGTCGCCATTCGCCAGCGTGCGGCGGTTGACGTGGGTGTCCTGCTGTCCGGTGGTGTGGATTCGAGCATGCTCGTGGGCCTGCTGCGTGAAGTCGGCGTGGAAAACCTGTCGACCTTTTCCATCGGGTTCCAGGATGCCGGCGGCGAGCGTGGTGACGAGTTTCAGTATTCGGACCTGATCGCCAAGCATTACGGCACTCAACATCACCAACTGCGAATCGACGAAAAAGAGATCATCGAGCAACTGCCAGCGGCATTTCGTGCCATGAGCGAGCCGATGGTCAGCCACGATTGCATCGCCTTTTATCTGCTGTCCCGGGAAGTCGCCAAGCACTGCAAGGTGGTGCAAAGCGGCCAGGGTGCGGATGAACTGTTTGCCGGTTATCACTGGTACCCGCAGGTCGACGGTGCAGCCGATCCGTACGCCGCTTATCGCGACGCGTTCTTCGACCGCAGTTACGACGACTACGCCGCCACCGTGCAACCCAAATGGCTGACGGCGAATGACGCTGCCGGCGACTTCGTGAAGGAACATTTCGCACAGCCGGGCGCCGACGCAGCGGTGGACAAAGCGCTGCGTCTGGACAGCACCGTGATGCTGGTGGATGACCCGGTCAAACGCGTCGACAACATGACCATGGCCTGGGGCCTGGAAGCACGAACTCCCTTCCTGGACTATCGACTGGTGGAATTGTCGGCACGTGTGCCGGGCAAATTCAAACTGCCGGACGGTGGCAAGCAAGTCTTGAAAGAAGCGGCGCGACTGGTCATTCCAAGTGAAGTCATCGACCGCAAGAAAGGTTATTTCCCGGTGCCCGGCCTCAAGCATCTGCAGGGCGATACGTTGAACTGGGTGCGTGAGTTGCTGCTTGATCCAAGCCAGGATCGCGGCCTGTTCAACCCGGCGATGCTTGACCGTTTGCTGACCGATCCGCAAGGCCAACTGACCCCGCTGCGCGGCTCCAAGCTGTGGCAGCTGGCGGCGCTGAACCTGTGGCTCAGTGAACAAGGAATCTGATCGATGAAACCCCACGCCACGGCTTATAGCCAACGCTTGTTGCGCGGTCAGGCCCCTTCCTACGAACGTTTGCAAGCTCGCCTGGCCGAAGACGGCAGCGAGCTCGGCGCTGCGCCGATCGCGGTGCATTGCGGCTGGGGCCGACTGCTGATCGGCCACACCTTTGCGGACCCGGCGAGCCTTGCTCAGGAACTGCTCAACGAAAAGCCCGGTGAGCGCGATATTGCGCTGTACGTTGCCGCGCCTCAGCAGATACTGGGGTTGGAGCCTGCGCAGTTGTTTCTGGATCCCTCCGACACCCTGCGCCTGTGGTTCAGCGATTACCGCCCGTCCACGCGCGTATTTCGCGGTTTTCGCATCCGTCGGGCCCAGAGCGACTCGGACTGGCAGGCGATCAATCATCTGTACCAGGCGCGCGGGATGTTGCCGATCGATGCCAGTTTGCTGACCCCGCGACATCTGGGCGGCCCGGTGTACTGGCTGGCGGAAGATGAGGACAGCGGTGCGATCATCGGCAGTGTCATGGGCCTCAATCATCACAAGGCATTCAACGATCCGGAAAATGGCAGCAGCCTGTGGTGCCTCGCCGTGGACCCGCAATGCTCGCGGCCAGGTGTGGGTGAAGTGCTGGTGCGACACTTGATCGAGCACTTCATGAGTCGTGGGCTGAGTTACCTGGACTTGTCCGTGTTGCATGACAATCGGCAGGCGAAAAGTCTTTACGCCAAGCTCGGTTTTCGCAACCTCTCGACCTTCGCCATCAAGCGCAAGAACGGCATCAATCAGCCGCTGTTTCTGGGCCCGGGCCCTGAGGCCGATTTCAATCCGTATGCGCGAATCATCGTCGAGGAAGCTCATCGCCGTGGCATCGAAGTACAGGTCGATGACGCCGACGCCGGGATGTTCACGCTCATTCATGGTGGGCGTCGAGTGCGTTGCCGCGAGTCCCTGAGCGACCTCACCAGCGCCATCAGCATGAGCCTTTGCCAGGATAAAAGCCTCACGCACAAGGTGCTCAAAGCTGCCGGACTGAACTTGCCCTCCCAACAACTGGCCGGCAACGCGGATGACAATCTGGCGTTTCTCGACGAGCACTCACGGGTGGTCGTCAAGCCGCTGGATGGCGAGCAGGGTCAAGGCGTGGCGGTAGATTTGCAATCCATCGAGGACGTACAGCAAGCCATCGAATCGGCGCGCCAGTTCGACAGTCGGGTGTTGCTGGAAAGCTTCCACGAAGGCCTTGACCTGCGGATCCTGGTGATCGGTTTTGAGGTCGTTGCGGCCGCAATTCGGCGCCCGGCCGAAGTGGTGGGTGACGGTCAGCATTCCATCGGTGCGTTGATCGAAGCCCAGAGTCGGCGACGTCAGGCAGCGACCAGCGGCGAAAGCAAAATCCCGCTGGATCATGAAACCGAACGCACGTTGCAAGCGGCGGGTTACGACTACAGCAGCATTTTGCCGGCTGGCGAACATCTGTTCGTGCGTCGTACGGCGAATCTTCATACAGGCGGCGTTCTTGAGGACGTCACGGCGATCCTTCACCCGACACTGGTTGATGCCGCCGTGCGGGCTGCACGAGCGCTGGACATCCCGATGGTCGGGCTGGACCTGATGGTGATGGCGGCGGATCAGCCTGAGTATGTGTTCATTGAAGCCAATGAGCGTGCCGGGCTGGCCAACCATGAACCGCAGCCAACGGCAGAGCGGTTCGTGGATTTACTGTTTCCGCACAGTCAGCCCGCTGCGTCATAGCAGGCCGGTGTAGCAGCTGCCGAGGCACGAGGCTGCGTTGCGTGTCCGCAGGACCGCCCTTTGGGGCCGCTGCGCAGCCCAACGCAGCCTCGTGCCTCGGCAGCTGCTACACCGGGCTTGGCCAACCGTCTAATCACTTCATCGAAACCATCGATGTTCTTTACTCATCAGGAGTTTCCATGACCAGCAAAATCCCCGAACCAGATCTCAACTACCTGCAAAAAGTCCTGCTTGAAATGCTCGCCATTCCAAGCCCCACCGGTTTCACCGACACCATCGTGCGCTACGTCGCCGAGCGCCTTGAAGAGCTGGGCATTCCCTTTGAAATGACCCGCCGCGGGACCATTCGCGCCACGCTCAAGGGCAGGAAAAACAGCCCGGACCGAGCGGTCTCCGCGCACCTGGACACCATTGGCGCGGCCGTTCGTGCGGTGAAAGATAACGGGCGCCTGACTCTGGCGCCGGTCGGCTGCTGGTCCAGCCGATTTGCCGAGGGTAGTCGGGTCAGCCTGTTTACCGACAACGGAGTGATCCGTGGCAGTGTGTTGCCGCTGATGGCTTCCGGGCACGCCTTCAACACCGCGGTCGATGAAATGCCGATTAGCTGGGACCACATCGAATTACGCCTCGACGCCTACTGCGCTACCCGTGCCGATTGCGATTCGCTGGGCATCAGTGTCGGTGATTTCGTGGCCTTCGACCCGTTGCCTGAATTCACTGAAAGCGGGCACATCAGCGCCCGTCATCTCGACGATAAAGCCGGCGTTGCCGCGCTGCTGGCGGCACTCAAGGCTATTGTCGACAGTGGCGAAGAGCTGATGATCGACTGCCATCCGCTGTTCACCATCACCGAAGAAACCGGCAGCGGTGCTGCGGCGGCATTGCCGTGGGACGTCAGTGAATTCGTCGGCATCGACATCGCGCCCGTCGCTCCCGGGCAGCACTCCAGCGAACACGCAGTCAGTGTGGCGATGCAGGATTCGGGCGGGCCGTATGACTATCACTTGTCCCGACATCTGTTGCGATTGGCCAGTGACAACGAACTGCCCGCGCGGCGCGACCTGTTTCGCTATTACTTCAGCGATGCCCACTCGGCCGTCACTGCCGGTCACGACATTCGCACCGCCCTGCTCGCCTTCGGCTGCGACGCCACCCATGGCTACGAACGGACCCACATCGACAGCCTGGCCGCCCTCAGCCGGCTGCTCGGTGCCTACATCCTCAGCCCGCCGGTGTTCGCCAGCGATGCGCAACCGGCCAAGGGTTCGCTGGACCGGTTCAGTCATCAGATCGAACACGAGACGCAGATGGAAAGCGACACGCGGGTGCCGTCGGTGGACAGCCTGGTGGGGCAGCGTAACGATAGCTAGCGCGAACGCTGGTGGTGTGTTGATAACAGCCGTAGCATCGCGACATTGTTTTTGCCGAGGTGACTATGCTGATTCCCTACGACCAACTTGAAGTCGACACCCTGACTCGCCTGATCGAAGACTTCGTGACCCGCGACGGCACCGATAACGGTGACGACACCCCACTGGAAACACGGGTTTTACGCGTCAGGCAGGCGCTGACCAAGGGCCAGGCACTGATTGTTTTCGACCCTGAGAGCGAGCAGTGCCAGTTGATGCTCAAGCATGATGTGCCCAAGCATTTGTTCGACTGAAATGCAGGGGAGCAAGAACGATCATCATCCCGCGGCCCGTGCCGCGGCGATGATCACTTCTTGTCTCTTTTTTCAGATTGAATACGCTCGTAGATTTCGGCGCGATGGACCGTCACGCACCTGGGTGCCTCGACCCCGATTCGTACGCTGTCGCCATTGACGGCCAGTATGCGTATGGAAATGTTGTCGCCAATGGCGATCAACTCGGGGACAACGCGACTGAGCACTAGCATGGGGGGGCCTTCAAGATGGACTGGACCTCGAAGATGCCCCGCCCGCGACAGGTCTTCAATGCGGTGTAGGAAATACAGTCATGCCCTACAACCTCAAGCGAACGACACCTTCGGAAAATTCTTACAAAACGGAAAAATGCAGGATTATTCCTTCAGGAAGCGGAGAAGCGCGGCCCGAAAAGGATGACGGTCGCGCCGATGACGCACAGCGCCACGCCGATCCAGTCCGAGCTCAGTGGACGAATCCGTTCGACCACGGCGAGCCAGCCAATCGAAGCAATGATGTAGATGCCACCGTAGGCGGCATAGGCGCGGCCGGCGTAGGTCGCTTCGACACGGGTCAGTAAAAGCGCGAACAGCGTCAAGCTGAGCAGTGCCGGTACCACCCACCAAGCGCTTTTGCCTTGGCGCAGCCACATCCAGAAAGCAAAGCAGCCTGCGATTTCGAACAGCGCGGCGAGAAAGAACCACAAATAATTGAGCATGTGCATGTCTCGCGAGGATGACCGATGGCGGCCACCCTAGCGACGGCATAGCATTCGGGCAAGTTCAGCCTGCGGTTTGCTTGGCCTTGGCGCGCATTTTATCGGCCATCACGGTCATTTCGTTGTAGAGCAGTTGCGGGTTTTTCTGCTTGATCGCCCACGCCATACGGCCTTGTTCGTGGGGCAGAATCATGAATTCGCCGGCCGCGACCTGCTGATAGATGTAGTCAGCAATGTCGGCAGCCGTGATCGGCGAACTTTCCAGCAGCTTGCCGACCTGTGCTTTCATGGCAGGCGTCGGGCCACGGAACGAATCCAGCAGGTTGGTCTGGAAAAACGACGGGCATACCACGTGAACCCCTATCTCCTGCTGTGCCAGTTCGATCAGCAGGCTCTCCGACAACGCCACGACGCCGGCCTTTGCCACGTTGTAGTTGCTCATGGCGGGGCCTTGCATCAGCGCGGCCATCGAGGCGATGTTGATAATCTTGCCTTTGCTGACTTCCAGCAACGGCAGGAATGCCTTGCAGCCTTTGACCACGCCCATCAGATTGATCGCGATCTGCCAGTCCCAGTCCTCAAGGGACAGCTCGTTGAAGAACCCGCCCGACGCCACGCCAGCGTTGTTGAAGATGACGTCGATACCGCCGAGCTTCTCTTCACAGGCCTGGGCGAATGCCGTCAGCTGACTGTAGTCGCGCACATCACAGCGCTGGGTAAACCCATCGCCACCGGCTTCACGAACCAGCTTCAACGTTTCCTGCAGGCCGGGCTCGCTGACATCCGACAAGGCCAGTTGCCAGCCTTCACGCGCCCAGCGCAGCGCGATTTCGCGACCCAAGCCCGAGCCTGCACCAGTGATCATCATGCGATTTTGCATAGCAAACAGCCTTGTTGTTCCGGGAAAGATCTGTCGAGTGTAGCGAAGGACCCGGGCCGACCCACGCTCCATCAGATTGCTGAATGGGCTGCTCAAACCGCGACCGTGGGCGCATCAACTAGTGCTGCATAAAAAGAAATAAGCCTGTCTTCGAAAAACATTAAAAAAAGTTGGAATTTTCTCTCACACGCCAGAGTCGGATCTTTTAAGCAGCTCGGATTTATTGCATTCCAGCTGACAGTTAAAGCTAGGTCATTCCGGAACACTTCCAACAAGGAAATAGACAATGGGCACTATTCTTATCGTTATTCTGATCCTTCTGCTGGTAGGCGGTTTACCGGTCTTCCCACACTCCAGAAGTTGGGGTTATGGCCCGTCGGGTATCATCGGCGTGGTGTTGGTGGTGCTGTTGATCCTGCTGTTACTTGGCAAGATATAAAGAATTAGCGAACAAAAAAAAGAGGCCCTTGAAAAAGGGCCTCTTTTTTATTGCCTGAACAGTTAGTCCGGCTTGCCGTCAACGACACCGGCGGTGTTGTCGATCAGGCTTTTGGTCGCCGTCTGCAGGAATGCTTCGAGTTTCTGCTTGAGTTCAGCGGTACGCGGTGCGTCCGGAATTACTTCCGCACGAGGCGATGCGCCCAGCTCGTACCGGTAAACCTTCGGCGCCATTTCCTTTTCCTTCGGCAGGACCAGGATCTGATCGGCCGTGATGATGGCGGTGGTCTGCTCACTACCCGATGGCTTGATCACACCGAAACCGGTGTCGCCTGCAGGCAGGTTCAGCAAGTCACGTCCCCAGCACTGATGGCGCACTTCGCCGCCGATCCGCCCCATGATGGTCGGCACGATATCGATCTGGGTGCCCACGGTGTGGTCGCGCTCGCCGAATTTTTCCTGGATGCCCGGTGCGATCAGCAGCATCGGCACGTTGAAGCGGCCCAGGTCCATTTCGGTGATCTGACGCTCGTTACCAAAGCCGTGGTCGCCCACGATGACGAACAGGGTTTCCTTGAAGTAAGGCTCTTTACGCGCTTTCTCAAAGAATTGACCCAGTGCCCAATCGGCATATCGCATGGCCGTCAAATGCTCGTTCAGGCTGCCACGATCGGTCACACGCTCCACCGGCAATGGCGTCGGCAAAGCGTAAGGCGTGTGGTTGGACAGGGTTTGCAGCAATGCATAGAACGGCTTGCCGTTTTCCCGGCCCTTGAGCTCGATCAGACCACGGTCGAACATGTCCTGGTCGGACACGCCCCAGGTCGGATCGGAGAACACCGGGTTCACGTAATCATTGCGACCGATGAAGTTGGTCATGCCTTGGCTGCTGAAGAAGCCCGACTGGTTATCCCAGGCGAAGTCGCCGTTGTAGACATAGACATCGTCATAGTCACGGGCACTGAGCAATTGCGGCAGGCCGGACAATTTGTGGCTGCCTTCAGGCGTCTGCATCAGGTATTCGAAGCCTGGCAGGTTCGGGAAGCAGGCCATCGTGGCGAACATACCCTGGTGGGTGTGCGTGCCGTTGGAGAAGAAACGATCGAACAACAGGCCTTCCTTCGACAGTTTGTCGAGGTACGGCGTAATGTTGCCCGAGGCGCCCAATGCGCCGACCGAGTGACCGGCCATGCTTTCCATCAGGATCACGACGACGTTCTTGATCGGCAAGGTCTTGTCAGCGGGCGGCGTGTAATCACGACGCACGGCGGCGGTGTCGGCATCGACCAGTTTGTCGTCCGGCATCACCAGCATGTCACGCACAATCTTCTGGGCTTCAGGCTGTGGCAGCGTGGCCTTCCAGATGTTGTCGCGGTCTTCGGACATGCGGCTCTTGGCTGCAGCGATCAGCGACAGTGTGCCGTTAATGCCCAGCTGGTTGGCGAAGTTCGAGTCGGTGGTGTAGACATCACCCCAGCGCAGCGGCGGCCCTTGGCGCAGCGTGCCACGCGCTGCGACCACGCAGATCAGCAGGCAAAACACGAACACGGCAATGCGCGTGTACCACGGAGCGACCTGGCGAGTGCTGATGGTGCCACCGCTGAATGGCCCACGTGGACGGGTGGCACGGTCGGCACCCTTGAACGCGAGGGTCAGGATGATGGTGCCTGCGACCCACGCCAACAGGTAACGAACGACCGGGAAACCGTACCAGAGCATGCTCGTCACGGTTTTCGGGTCTTCTTTCACGTATTGGAACACCAAACCGTTGAGGCGCTGGTGAAACTCACGGTAGAAATCCATCTCCATCAGGCCGAGGAACAACGCGATGCTCGAAGCAACGGTCAGCCAGAAACGGAAGAAGCCGCGGGCGGCCATGGCGCGGACACTGAACAGCGCCAGCACCAGCGGAATGCTGAGGTAGACCACGAGGCGCAGGTCGAAACGCAGGCCATTGACGAACGCTTCCACGAAGGTCGAGGCCGGGGTATCGAGGATCATCTCGCTGTTGTAGACCAGCAGCGCGAGGCGCAGCAGGCTGAACATGACCATCATGATCAAAGCGCACAGCAGCGTGTAGGCCAGATGCGATTTGACGGTCGGTTGCAGCAGGCGACTAGAAGCTCGCTGCTGTTTCAGGGCGTCCGGGTTTGCCATGTCGTTTTAGGACCCATTGGAAGTTGAAGTTTCAAAAATACAGCGGCGCCTTGCCCTCTGTTGGCCAGGAACTGGCCCCGGGGCTTGCGCGGTGCGCAAATGTTGCACGATCACCCGCAGCATTGCCATTGATTACTGTTCGGTATTGGCGCGGGCGGATTGTCTTGGAGGCTTTGTGAAAATTTCGTGCAACGCATATCCGGAAACAAAATAAAGGCTCTTTGTGGTAATACCGTCAAGCTGAGCCGCTTCATCGACAACGCAAACTCTGTAGCAGCTGGCGAAGCCTGCGTTCGGCTGCGCTGTGGCTTGATAAAAAACGCCCCAAACCAGTCGGGGCGTTTTTTCACGAGCGATGCAATTACTTCTCGGCGCGTTCTTTCAGGGCTTTCAACGTATTGAACGGCGCATCCACCACAAACTTGTTAGCCACCATTGACGGCACGCTGCCGCCCGGCTCGGTGTGAACCTGGTAGATCACTTCGATCTGATCGCCCTTGGGCACGAATTTCCAGAAGCCTTCAACCTTGGCGACCCGCACAAAACCTTTCTCTTCAGGCAGGTACGTCGGCACGCTCTCAAGCTTGCGGGTCAGGCTGCCATCAGCGCCTTGGGTCGAGGTGACATGCATGACTGAATCACGCGGGGTGACAGGCCATGGCGTATTGAATTGCGTGTAGGTCCAGCTTTGATCGCCTTCGTGCTTGAGCAATTTCTGCATCTTGCATTCATGAATCCAGGCACAGGCACCCGGTACGTCTTCCTGCAATGCGCGCAGTTTGGCCATGGTGGTCTTCATCAGGGTCACACCCTGGTAAGCCTTGTAGTCGGAACCGGCCACTTCACTGAGGGACACCTTGATCCCGTCCTCGTTCTTGGCAACTTTCCAGTCCTCGGCGTGTGCCGATGTCGCCAGAAAAACCGTTAACCCACACAGCACAGCCATACGATGCAGCGAACCCATAGTCTTATTCCTTATTGTTGAAGTTCCGTTCGTCAAACACATCACGCCGCCGTCATCTGCTCCCACCAGCCAATCAGGTTGATCGCTTCTTCGCTGCTGTTGCCACAGACCTCGGGGTCGGCATCAAACGCCGAACAAACCGCAGGACGCTCCGGTTTGCCGAAAATGTTGCACAGGTTTTCGACCGACAGTTGCAGGCAACGTTCTCCCGCGGGTTTGCCATTGGGCATACCGGGAATCGGTGAGCTGATTGAAGGGGCAATGCAACAGGCGCCACAGCCCTCACGGCATTTCATGACGACAAGCTCCTCGCGACGGGCGATGTATGAAAAGGACGGGACACAGAGTAACCGCTTAAACAGTTGTTTTAAATTACACGGGCGCAGGTTTTTACGATCAGACAGGTGAGACTGAGCAGTCTCCGACAAAGCGTCCGGCTTGTGAGTCACGTATCAGGGATTTTACTGTTTGAACTCGAAGTCCAGGGCAGCGCCTTCGACGTCGCGGCGCTCTTCATTGCGCAGTTGCAACTGCATTTCATTGTTGAGCAGACGTCCGTTAAGCTGAAAAGGACTGCTACCGGCCTTGTCCCCGAACATTTGTGGCAGCAGTTCATCGTGCCGGGGCAATGGCACCGTACCGATCGGGTCAAGCTCTTCGACCATGTCTTTGGGCAAGCTTAAATCGAGCTTGGCCGCCGGTAGTGGGGTTTTTGCGATCTCACTGGCGGATTTCGACTTGGAAGCAACCGGCGGGCGTTTTTTTACTACCGCTTGTTTGCTTTGGGCCGCCGCTGTTTTTTTCGCGGGTGTCGTTTTCTTCTCGCGAGCGCTTGCCGTCGGGTTTTCCTGAACGGAAGCCGCCATGACGCTTTCTTGAACAGTCATCAGCAGGAAGATCGAAAGACAGGCAGCGGGGAAAAACTGTTTCATGGACCCAACGGCACTCAGGGCAGAGGGCCATATGCTCGCCTGTTGAAGACCACAAGACAAGCACGGGCAGGAATTACCTGCCCTCCCCGTCAAATTTGCCCGTCAAATACCGGCGCCCATTTCCTGGCAAAGCTGGGTGGCAAGCATGCCCAGCGTCATCAGGGCACGCTCGGCCTCACGGTTCCAGGGGATTCCGCAGTTCAGTCGAATGCAGTGGTTGAACTGCTCGGTGTTACTGAAAATCAGCCCCGGAGCAATGCTGATACCTTGCTGCAACGCTCGCACATGCAGTTCCTGGGTGTTGACGCGTCCCGGCAGACTCACCCACAGGATGAAACCACCGGTAGGCCGGGTCATCTGTGTGCCTTCGGGGAAATGCTGCTGAACCGCCAGTTGGAAAGCGCTGAGGTTCTTGCGGTACTCCTGGCGGATGTAACGCAGATGCCTGTCGTAGCCGCCGTTTTCCAGATAAGCAGCAATGCCCATTTGCGTGACACTGCACGCTGAATGGGTGCTGAAGGTCTGCAAACGCTGGATTTCCTGCTGATACTTGCCCGCAATCATCCAACCGATCCGCACGCCGGGCGACAAGGTTTTGGAGAAGCTTGAGCAATAGATCACCCGATCCAGCCGGTCATAGGCCTTGAGCGATTTGGTACGACCTTGTTCGAACATCAGTTCGCCGTAAATATCGTCTTCGACGATCTGGATATCGAAGTCCGATGCCAGGCGCAGCAATTGCTTCTGGCGCTCTTCGGGCATGGTGCCGCCCAAGGGATTGCTCAGACGAGTGGTCAACACCAATGCCTTGATCGACCACTGGTTGGCCGCCAGTTGCAAGGCTTCAAGGCTCATTCCGGTGGCCGGATCGCTGGGAATCTCGATGACCTTGAGGCCCAGCAGATCGGCCAGTTGGAGCAAACCGTAGTAAGTCGGCGATTCGGCGGCGATCAGATCGCCCGGTCGGGTCAGAACGCGCAAGGACATCTGCAGGGCATCGACGCAGCCGTGAGTAATGACCACTTCAGATGGATCGACCACCACACCCGCATCACGCATGCGAATCGCGACTTGCCGGCGCAACGGTTCGAAACCCGGGCTGAACATGTAGCTGAAGGCGCGCGGGCTATGGAAGCGAGTGACCTTGGCCAGTTGCTGATGCAGCGCACGCACCGGCAGGTAATCGACACTCGGCACGGCGGCGCCCAAGGGAAAAACGCCTTCACGACGCGACTCGACCAAGACCTGCTGGATGATGCTGCTGCGCGTCACCAGTCCGGGGCGCTCGACCCGGGCGATGTCTGGTGTCGGCGCGGTCAGGGCGGGAGTCTGGTGCACGTAGTAGCCAGACTGCGGCCGGGCACGAATCAGCCCCTGGTCTTCGAGATTGGCGTAGGCCTGCAACACCGTGGCGTGGCTGACGTTGAGCTGCGAGCTCATCTTGCGCACCGAAGGCACGCGCTCCCCCGGTTGATAGACACCGCGGCGGATGTCCTCGGCCAGCTGTTGAGCAATACGTTGGTAAAGCAGGAGATTGGTCATGACGCGACACTCGATTTCACGGGCATTTTATTCTTGTGTGAAACATACCGGAACAGTTTAGAAGTGTACTGGGACAGTTGCCACAATAGTCGACCATACAGTGCAGTGTCAGCAAAAACTGTACTGTTTTGAGGGCTGGTTGGCAGGCATAAAAAAACCCGGCACTGTCGAGCAGGCCGGGCTTTCCAACTACGCAACCCTATCGGGCGGCGCCGAGTTGGCCTTTTTCGTCGGAGAACACAATTTCCACCCGACGGTTCTGTGCACGGCCCCGTTCGGTGGCATTCACGTCCACCGGGTATTCATCGCCATAGCCCTCGACCTGAATTCGCTTGTCGTCGATGCCCAGGTCCATCAGCACGTCCGCCACCGATTGCGCGCGGTCACGGGACAACTTGAGATTTTCCTGCTTGCCGCCGGTGCTGTCGGTATAGCCTTCGATGCGTACTACGCGCTTCGGATTGAGCTGCAGAAACTGCACAATCTTCAACACCACCCGGTTTGCCGAACTCTTCAATTCCGCTTCGCCCGTGTCGAACAGTACGTCACCCAAGGTCATCACCAGACCACGGTCGGTCTGGGTGGTTGCCAGCGCAACAATCTGTTCTTCCAGCCACTTGCCCTGCTGCTGCACGCTGAGCAGCTTGGATTCGCGCAGGGCCAACTGCAGGCGCTGACGCTCGAGCTCCAGCTTCGCGGCACTCTCTTCATTGAGCACTTTATTGGTGTGCTCACGAGCGATTTCGCTGTAGCGCTGACTCAGGTAGGCGTAATGCAGCACATCCGAACCGCTCCCCCAATAGCTGGAAAGACGGTCAGCGCGCGCCAGCGACTCGCCCGCACGGATCACGTCCTTGGGCGCGATGCGCAACACGTTGGAATCTTCCTTCACCTTCTGAAAGTCGGTCCCCGCCTGCTGCAACGCAGCGTCGCTGTGCTGACCGGCACACCCAAAGAGACCTGCACAACTTGCCAGGATCAAGCCACCAAAGGCTTTGGATTTAAGGCTCATTGGGCATCTCCCAGTTGCTTGCGCAGTCGAGTGATGCGGGTATTGAGGACGTTCAACTGCTCCTCGCTCTTGAGGGTCAGCACACGTGCTTCGGCCAGACGTGCGTCCAGCTCAGCCTGCTCGGCTCGCATGCGCGCATTCTTGAAGGATTGGTCGTTCATGCTGCCCTTGGCACGGTTGTACTTGTCTTCGGCCAATTTCATTTCCGGCACATCGTCGGCGGTAGCACCCACAGCCTTGGCTTGTTCAAGCGCTTGTTCCGTCAGACGCAGTTGTTCATTCGGCGCCGGATCGGCTGCACAACCCGCCAGAGCCAGAAGGGCCAGGGCAGCGAAAAGAGGTCGAATACTCACTAAAAATCCCTACTGTTTTGGGGTACTGGCGGGTTGTTGCTGCTGCTGTTTCCAACGCTCGATATTGCGTTGCAACGCGGCTTCCGTCAGTCCGGACGCGGGCAATTCTGTCATCTTTTTGGCCAACTGTCCGCGCAACCACGGATCGTTGCAGGCGGAGTTATGGGAAACCGCCAGATACAGCCCCGGTTTGTCGACCGGCTGCGCACGCGCGATGAGGTCATTGGCCATGCTTAACGACTGCGCGGCGGCCATGCCCGAGTAACGTCCCGCCAGCACGAACTCCACTTCACCCAACAGCAGTTTTTGAAAAGCCTGGGTCAGGTTGGGCGTGCGTGTGAGGCTTAATTGCTGTTCGGCGAAGGTGCCGAACTGCGGTGTCAGACGCGACTTTTCAGACAGTGCGCCGGGATGCCCGTGCAGGTCTTGCGCTTCGCTGTAGACCAGTACCGAGTCTTTTCGGGTCCAGACGAGGTAATCGTTTTCCAGCAGCGGAGGATGAATGTAATCCAGCGATTCCAGCTCGCTGAGCGTCAACGGAGCATCGGCCAACATATCCATGCGCCCGCTGCGCACTTCGTCCAGGGCTTGGGAGCGTTTACCGGCGTACAGCAGGTCGACCTTGATCCCCAGTTCTGCGGCTACGTGCTGTAACAGGTCCGCACTGGCGCCGATCAGGTGCTTGGGGTTTTGCGGGTCCTGCCACAGGTACGGGGGCGCGTCGGGGCTACCGGTCACCACCAGGCGCTCGCACTTGCCTGCCGCCAAGGACAGCGTCGGCAACGCCATCAGGCCCAACAGCATTGACCAACTGCACATGCGGCGTAAATCCATGACGGTACACTCCCCTGAACCCGGTTACATAACCTGTAGGAGCGAGCTTGCTCGCGATGATCTCAACTGCACCGCGTTTAGCCAGAACGCACGCGTCATCGTTAACGTCCATCGCGAGCAAGCTCGCTCCTACAAAAAAACAAAAAAAAACCCGACCAAAAGGTCGGGCTCTTTATAAGTGAAGCGGCTGGATTAGACCAGCTTCTCCAACTCCGGGATGGCTTCGAACAAGTCCGCTACCAGGCCGTAATCGGCAACCTGGAAGATCGGTGCTTCTTCGTCCTTGTTGATCGCAACGATCACTTTGGAGTCTTTCATGCCAGCCAGGTGCTGAATCGCGCCGGAGATACCGACGGCGATGTACAGCTGTGGAGCAACGATCTTGCCGGTCTGACCGACCTGCATGTCGTTCGGCACAAAACCTGCGTCGACCGCGGCGCGGGAAGCACCCACGGCAGCGCCCAGCTTGTCGGCCAGGGCGTACAGGTGTTTGAAGTTGTCGCCGTTCTGCATGCCCCGGCCGCCGGAAACGACGATCTTGGCAGCGGTCAGTTCAGGACGGTCCGATTTAGCCAGCTCTTCGCCAACGAAGCTGGAAAGGCCAGCGTCGTGAGCTGCAGCAACGGCTTCAACGGCAGCCGAACCACCGGTCGCAGCTACCGGGTCGAAACCGGTGGCACGCACAGTGATCACTTTGACCGCAGCGTTCGATTGAACGGTAGCAATGGCGTTACCGGCGTAGATCGGACGCTTGAAGGTGTCGGCGCTTTCTACCGAGATGATCTCGGAGATCTGGTCAACGTCCAGTGCAGCGGCAACGCGCGGCAGGATGTTTTTGCCGTTGGAAGTGGCAGCAGCCAGGATGTGGCTGTAGCCCTTGCCCAACTCTGCGACCAGAGGAGCGACGTTTTCCGGCAGCTGGTGAGCGTAGGCAGCGTTGTCGGCTACCAGCACTTTCGCCACGCCAGCCACTTGTGCAGCGGCTTCAGCCACGGCGCCAGCGCCCTGACCTGCAACCAGCACGTGGATGTCGCCGCCGATTTTGGCAGCAGCAGCAACGGTGTTCAGCGTGGCCGGAGCCAGCACTTTGTTGTCGTGTTCAGCAATAACCAAGATAGTCATTTAGATTACCTTCGCTTCGTTTTTCAGTTTCTCGACCAGTTCAGCCACCGACTTGACCTTGATACCCGCGCTGCGTGCAGCAGGCGCTTCGACTTTCACGGTCTTGTTGGTGGAGGCGGTGGAAACGCCCAAAGCGTCCGGAGTCAGCACTTCGAGAGGCTTCTTCTTGGCTTTCATGATGTTTGGCAGAGACGCGTAGCGCGGCTCGTTCAAACGCAGGTCGGTGGTGACGATGGCCGGCAGCTTCAGGGAAACTGTCTGCGCGCCGCCGTCGATTTCGCGAGTTACAGCCACGGTGTCGCCGCTGATTTCGACTTTCGACGCGAACGTGCCCTGACCGTAGCCGCTCAATGCAGCGAGCATCTGGCCAGTCTGGTTGTTGTCGCTGTCGATGGCTTGTTTGCCAAGGATCACCAGCTGAGGCTGTTCCTTGTCGACAACAGCTTTCAACAGTTTGGCAACGGCCAGGGAAGTCAGATCTTCGGCGGATTCGACGAGGATGGCGCGGTCGGCACCCAGAGCCAGCGCGGTGCGCAGTTGCTCTTGAGCGGTGGACGGGCCGACGGAGACAACGACGATTTCAGTCGCAACACCTTTCTCTTTCAGGCGTACGGCTTCTTCAACGGCGATCTCGCAGAACGGGTTCATCGACATCTTGACGTTGGCAAGATCGACGCCGGAATTGTCCGCCTTGACGCGAACCTTGACGTTGTAATCAACAACGCGTTTGACAGCTACAAGAACCTTCATGGATTCCTCGTTACTCTCCGGTGAAAAGAAAGTCGCCTAGGCGAACCTGGCGGTTGATGCTCATCGGGCGCAAGGGCACCTCCAAAAACGCCGGCAAAAGTAGCAAGTGACCATCGCTCATGATGAAGTTGACCGTTCGTCAGCGGTGACCGACGAGTCATTCATTATCGCGGCGTGTAAACTGCGCGCCAAAGCAGCGCTGCGCATCACCTTCTACTGCCATCGCCCTGTCTTTAGAGGTGCTCTTGAAACCAACAGTCAGCCTACGGCGAGCGCAAAACCGACCGTATCTTGACCGGAACACCTATTCCGGTCAATACGCCAAAACTGCCGTTCATGCGGCGCGTGACTTTGATTTCTCTGGCTTTGAGCCAATTCAAACAAACGTTTGTATTGGACGCTAGGAGTGGTGTAGATATAATGCGCCACCCAGAGAGAAAGGTGGTCAATCGATTGTCCGTTCCGCGCGTTGCGAGGAATTTGTGGATGCGACACCAAAACTCCAATTAGAAAAAAAACTGTTGAGCCTTGAGTAGGAGATAACCTGTGGAACGCGAATACATGGAATTCGACGTCGTCATCGTCGGTGCCGGCCCCGCTGGTCTTTCCGCTGCCTGCCGATTGAAGCAGAAGGCCGCTGAAGCCGGTAAGGAAATCAGCGTCTGCGTGGTCGAAAAAGGCTCCGAAGTCGGTGCTCACATCCTTTCCGGTGCCGTGTTCGAACCACGCGCCCTGAACGAATTGTTCCCGGACTGGAAAGAACTGGGCGCTCCGCTGAACACACCGGTGACTCGCGATGACATTTTCGTCCTCAAGAACGCCGACAGCGCGCAGAAAATTCCTGACCTCTTTGTGCCCAAGACCATGCACAACGAAGGCAACTACATCATCTCCCTGGGCAACCTGTGCCGCTGGCTCGCCCAGCAGGCGGAGAACCTGGGCGTGGAAATCTACCCGGGCTTCGCGGCTCAAGAAGCATTGATCGACAAAAACGGTGTGGTCCGCGGGATCATCACCGGTGACCTGGGTGTCGACCGCGAAGGTCACCCTAAAGAAGGCTTGTACACGCCGGGCATGGAACTGCGTGGCAAGTACACGCTGTTCGCCGAAGGCTGCCGTGGTCACATTGGCAAGCAGTTGATCAAGCGCTTCAACCTCGACAGCGATGCCGACGCCCAGCACTACGGCATCGGCCTGAAGGAAATCTGGGAAATCGACCCGGCCAAACATCAGCCAGGCCTGGTGGTCCACACCGCCGGCTGGCCGCTGGACATCATGGGCAGCGAGAACACCGGCGGCTCGTTCCTTTATCACCTGGAAAACAACCAGGTGGTTGTCGGCCTCATCGTCGACCTGTCCTACAGCAACACCTACCTGTCGCCGTTCGACGAATTCCAGCGCCTCAAGCATCACCCGGTACTCAAACAGTACCTGGAAGGCGGCAAGCGCATCAGCTACGGCGCCCGCGCTATCTGCAAAGGCGGCCTGAACTCACTGCCGAAAATGGTCTTCAAGGGCGGCGCGCTGATCGGTTGCGACCTCGGCACCCTGAACTTCGCCAAGATCAAAGGCAGCCACACCGCGATGAAGTCCGGCATGCTCGCCGCTGAATCCGTGGCCGAAGCGCTGTTCGCCGAGAAGGATGGCACCGAAGAACTGACCACTTATGTGGACGCGTTCAAGAAGAGCTGGCTCTACGACGAATTGTTCGCCAGCCGCAACTTCGGCCCGGCGATCCACAAGTTCGGCGCGATCGTCGGCGGTGGTTTCAACTGGCTGGACCAGAACATCTTTGGCGGCAAACTGCCGTTCACCTTGCACGACACCAAGCCGGACTACGCTTGCCTCAAGCTCGCGGCTGACTGCAAGAAGATCGACTACCCGAAACCGGACGGCAAGATCAGCTTCGACAAATTGAGCTCGGTGTTCATCTCGGGTACCAACCACGAAGAAGAACAGCCTTGCCATCTGAAGCTGACCGATCCGAGCATCCCGATCGCCAAGAACCTGCCGCTGTACGATGAGCCTGCCCAGCGTTACTGCCCGGCCGGCGTGTACGAAGTGGTGACCAAGGAAGACGGCGAGAAGCGCTTCCAGATCAACGCCCAGAACTGCGTTCACTGCAAGACCTGCGACATCAAGGACCCTGCGCAGAACATCACCTGGGTGGCGCCGGAAGGCGCTGGCGGCCCGACTTACCCGAACATGTAAGTCGAACGCCTGAACATCAAGGCTCCCGAAACGGGGGCCTTTTTGTTGCCCGGGATTCAAGCCACACTCCTACAGAGAAACCATTGCCACTCAGGCGGCGCGTTCGTCGCCGGGACTGCGCTCGAAGTAGCGCTTGTACTCGCGGCTGAACTGCGACGTGCTCTGATAACCCACACGATGCGCGACCTGCGCCACGCCCAACCCCTCGGTCACCAGCAACGCCTGCGCCTTGAGCAACCGCAAGCGCTTCAGGTACTGCACCGGCGATAACAACGTGCTGCGTTTGAAATGCTCATGAAAAGTCGACGCACTCATGTTCGCGCAACTCGCCAGCGTCTCCACGTTCAATGGCTCGGTGTAATGCCCATGCAGGTGGTTAAGCGAGGCGGCAATCCGCGCGAACTGACCTTGCTGCTCCACCAACGCCCGCAACACATCGGCCTGCGGTCCACGCAAGGCAACGAACAACAACTCACGCAAACGGGCCTGGCCCATGATCTGGCATTCCAGCGGATCGTGCAGGCAGCGCAACAACCGTTCCACGCAGCCGCGCATCGCGTCGTCCAGTACCGCCGAGGTCATGGATTCTGGTGTTTGCGCTGGAATATGACGCCCCGGTGCCAATCCCATGGCCAACACCAACTCACCCAGCAACACGCGGTCAATCGCGATGGACACGCCCAACATCGGTCCATCTGGCGCCGCAAAGGTTTCGCATTCGAAAGGCACCGGCAGGGCCTGAATCAGATAATGGCCGGCGCCGTACTCCAGCCGCCGCGGCCCCAGATACGCCAGTTTGCTGCCCTGAGCGATGATGACCAGGCTCGGCTCATAAATCTGTGGACCACGGGCGACATCGCAGCTGGCACGCAGCACCTGCACGCCGGGCAACGCTGTCGGTGCGAAGCCGTCGCGAGTCGTCAGTGGCTGGACCAGAGAAACCAGCGTGGCATTGGCATCGAGATGGCGGGTCAACAACATGGAAAGCTCTTCACAGAAAAAGTGGCGGAAAACGGGATGAAACCATCATCGCAGGTCTGCAAACCAATATGACCAATCAACGGCGCATGTCGGAGGATTAGGCATGATACGCGGAGGAATCGCCATGGCCGGGCGAACAGAGGACGCCCAAAATGCGCCACCTCACCCGTCACTGCTTCTGCGAGGTTTCTTATGTACACCGCCATCGGTTATGCCGCCCAATCGGCCACCACTCCCCTCGCCCCCGTGAAATTCGAACGCCGCAGCCCCCGCGCTGATGATGTTGCCATCGATATTCTTTACTGCGGCGTGTGCCATTCCGACATCCACCAGGCCCGCAACGAATGGGGCATAGCGGTTTACCCGCTGATGCCCGGCCACGAGATCGTGGGCAAAGTCACTGCCATAGGTGCAAACGTCACCCGGCACAAAATCGGCGACCTGGTCGGTGTCGGCTGCATGGTCGATTCGTGCCGCAGTTGCGAAGCCTGTCAGTCGAACCTCGAGCAGTATTGCCTCGAAGGCCCGACCATGACCTACGCCACGCCTGACCGTGTCGATGGCAGCAACACCATGGGCGGCTATTCGGACAGCATCGTGGTCAGCGAACACTTCGTCGTGCGCATCCCGGAAAAACTCGATCTGGCCAGCGCCGCGCCAATTCTCTGTGCCGGTATCACCACCTACTCGCCGCTCAAGCACTACGGCGTCAAGGCGGGCGACAAGGTGGGTATTCTCGGTATGGGCGGACTCGGCCACATGGGCATCAAGTTCGCCAAGGCCATGGGCGCCGAAGTGACGCTGTTCACACGCTCGGCGAGCAAGGCCGAGGAAGGTCGTCGCCAAGGCGCGGACCATGTGATCGTGTCCACCGATGCTGAACAGATGAAGGCCGCAGCCGGACATTTCGACTTCCTGCTGGACACCATTCCGGTCCAGCACGACCTCAATCCCTACCTCGACACCCTGCGTTTCGACGGCGTGCACATTCTGGTGGGCTTGATCGAACCGGTCGATCCACCGGTTCATGCGGGCAAGTTGGTGATGAGCCGCCGTGTGTTGGCCGGTTCCCTGATCGGTGGCATCGCAGAAACCCAGGAAGTGCTGGATTTCTGCGCCGAGCACAACATCACCTGCGACATCGAAATGCTCGACATCCGTCAGATCAACGAGGCATACGCCCGCATGATTGCCGGTGATGTGAAGTACCGGTTCGTCATCGACATGGCGACCTTGAAGGTCTAAACCTTCGCGCCAAGTTCTGCCGAAAGCCTTGCTGTGACCCCTTTGATCAGGGGAATCAGCTCGGCCATTTTTTCCAGCGGCATGTATGGCACGGTGCTGGCGATGCTGATACCGGCGACGATGCGCCGGCTGGCATCACGGATCGGTGCCGCCACGCAGCGAATCGACGGTTCGTTGTCTTCCAGGTCAAAGGCGTAACCGCCCGCCACGTACTCGACCATGCGCTGCTGAAATTGCTCCCAGGACTGCTCGGGGTGCTGCGGCCAAAACTGATTCTTCCCACCCGCCGGCAAGCTGACTTCGTACAGCCGCTGCCATTCCTGCTGCGTGTCATCGAGCATCAGCGCCTTGCCAATCCCGGTGCGTGCCAACGGCATTCGGTGGCCGACCCGCGAGCGCATTTCCGGGCCGTTGCGCCCCGGATTCTTGTGCAGGTACAGCACCTCGTCACCTTCGCGAATCGCCAGGTGAATGGTGTCGCCCGTCAGCGCCGACAACTCATCCAGATAAGGCCCCGCCAGGGTTACCAGCGGCAATTCCTCACGCGCCTGAAAGCCCAGTTCGATGAGCTTCGGCCCCAACAGGTAACCGACTTGCGGCACCACGCGCAGATAGCGCTCGTCCACCAGGCAACTGGCCAGGCGGTGAGTGGTGCTTCGCGTCGTGCCGATCAACCGGGCAATTTCCTTGAGATCACGGGCACCGCTGGCCACGGCCTGAACCACACCCAAACCACGAAGCAGGGTCTGGGTGCCGGTCGGTGCGGCGTCCTTGGCGATTTTTGGGGCGTCTTCCTGCATATCCAGCCTTTACCGTTGAGCGAGTGAACGGGTGGCATTATGGTCGCCCCATGCTTGGGACTACAACTTGATACGCTCGACCTTACCCACCAGCAGCACGTAGGAAAGCGCCCCGATCAATGCCAGCACCGAGATGTAGGTAATGGCCGGCGCAAATGAGTCACCCGTCGCCAGGAAACCGATGACGATCGGCGTGGTAATCGCCGACAGATTGCCGATGAAATTGAACACCCCTCCGGTCAATCCAAGTAACCGCGCCGGGGCCAATGTCGACACCAGCGACCAGGTGATCGACGCCAGTCCGTTACCGAAAAACGCGAGCGCCAGGAAGGCAATCACCAGCGGTGTGGACTCGACGAAGTTGGCGCCGATGATCGAGGTGGAGATCAGCAGCCCACCGATGATCGGCAACTTGCGGGCGAACCCGACCGTGTAGCCGCGACGGATCAGAAAGTCGGAAAAGAACCCGGAACACAGCACACCCACGAAGGCGGCGAGAAACGGCAACGACGCCAACAGGCCGGACTTGATGAAGTCCATGCCGCGATATTTCACCAGGTACGTCGGGAACCAGGTCAGGAAAAACCACAGCGTCGAGTTGAGGCAGAACTGACCGAGGTAAATGCCCCAGAGTTTGCGTTTGGTCAGGACAATGCCGAGGTCGACCCAACTGAATTTCGCCTTGACCTTGGCTTGCTCAGCCTGGATATCCACCAGCCCGCCGCCCTCGCGGATCAGGTCGATTTCGGCTGCGTTGGCGCCTTTGAAGTCCCGAGGTTCGCGATACACGGCGTACCAGATCACGGCCCACAGAATGCCCACCGCACCCGTGCTGACAAACACCATGTGCCAGCCATATTGATGCTGCAGCCAGGCCAGTACCGGCGTCAGAAAGGCCAACCCCACGAACTGCCCCGAGGTGTAGAAACCGATAGCCGTGGCGCGCTCGCGCTCCGGAAACCAGGTGGTCACCACACGGCTGTTGATGGGATACGCCGGCGCTTCCAGTGCACCCACTGCCATGCGCAGGACGAAAAGCGCAATGAAGCTGGCGGCGAAACCGAGCATCACCGTGGCGATCGACCACAACAACAGCGCGACGCTGTAAAGAATGCGCGGCGGCACCCGATCCACCAGCCAGCCGCCGGGGATCTGCATGGCCGCGTAGGTCCAGCCGAAGGCGGAGAAGATCAGCCCGACATGAATCGGATCGATGCCCAGTTCGCTGGTCAGCGCCGGGGCGGCAATCGACAGGTTGCTGCGGTCCAGGTAGTTGATCACCACCGTGATGAACAGCAGCACCATGATGAAAAAGCGCTTGCGGCTGGGTGCCACCAACGACGCCTGCCCGGTAAGGGTTTGCGGTTGCATGGGGAGTGCCTCTTATTATGTTTATTGAGGTCGAATTGAAGACTGGTGTTCGCGGATCTCCTGTCCATGGAGATCAAACTGTGGGAGCCAGCCTGCTGGCGATAGCGGCGTGTCAGTCGCCATAAATGCTGGCTGTGCTGACCATATCGCCAGCAGGCTGGCTCCTACAGGGGATTTGCGGTGGGTCAGAGGGCGATCACCACTCGGCAAAACTGCCATCGGCATGGCGCCAGATCGGGTTGCGCCAGCGGTGGCCGACGGCCGCGCGTTCGATCACGTATTCCTCGTTGATCTCGATGCCCAGGCCCGGGCCGTTCGGGATTTTCACGAAGCCTTTGTCGTAGTCGAACACCCGAGGGTCCTTGACGTAGTCCAGCAGGTCGTTGCTTTCGTTGTAGTGGATGCCCAGGCTCTGTTCCTGGATGAACGCGTTGTAGCAAACCGCATCCAGTTGCAGGCAGGCGGCCAGCGCAATCGGGCCCAGCGGGCAATGCAACGCCAGCGCTACGTCGTAGGCCTCGGCCATGTTGGCGATCTTGCGGGTTTCGGTGATGCCGCCGGCGTGGGAGGCGTCGGGCTGGATGATGTCGACATAGCCCTCGCTGAGTACACGCTTGAAATCCCAACGGGAGAACAACCGCTCACCCAGGGCAATCGGCGTGCTGGTCAGCGGTGCCAGTTCCTTCAGCGCTTCGTAGTTTTCGCTGAGCACCGGCTCTTCGATGAACATCAGTTTGTAGGGGTCGAGTTCCTTCATCAGGACCTTGGCCATGGGTTTGTGCACCCGGCCATGGAAGTCCACGCCGATACCGACGTTCGGCCCCACCGCATCGCGTACGGCAGCGACGTTGGCCAGGGCCAGGTCGACTTTCTCGAAGGAATCGAGGAACTGCAGTTCTTCAGTGCCGTTCATTTTCACGGCGGTGAAACCACGCTCGACCGCTTCTTTCGCAGCGCGAGCGGTGTCCGCAGGCCGGTCGCCACCGATCCACGAGTAAACACGAATCTTGTCCCGCACCTGGCCACCGAGCAGATCGCTGACAGACACACCCAGCGCCTTGCCCTTGATGTCCCACAGCGCCTGATCAATACCGGCCAGCGCGCTCATGTGGATCGCACCACCCCGGTAGAAACCGCCACGGTAGAGCACCGTCCAGATATCTTCGATATTGCGTGGGTCTTTGCCGATCAGGTAGTCGGACAATTCCTCAACCGCTGCGGCAACCGTATGGGCGCGGCCTTCAACCACGGGCTCGCCCCAACCGGTCACGCCCTCGTCGGTTTCGATCTTGAGGAAGCACCAGCGCGGCGGAACGATGAAGGTGGTGAGTTTGGTGATTTTCATCTGTGCTCTCTTTTTGTAGATGCAGCTCTTATAGATGTAGCGCTCGCAGCGCCATGCCGTCTTAGCGAAGGGCTTTCCAGGCAGCCACGTAGGCCTTGGCGTTCAGCGCCACGTCCTCGGGCGTCATGCCCGGCTTGAACAGCCCCGAACCGAGGCCGAATCCTTTGACGCCGGCGTCGATGAACACCTGCATGTTGTCCGGCGTGATGCCGCCGACCGGTGCCAGGATCGTTCCAACCGGCAGCACGGCGAGCCAGGCTTTCACCACGGCCGGGCCCATTTGCTCAGCGGGGAACATCTTCAATACGTCAGCACCTTCGGCGAGCGCAGCGAACGCCTCGGTCGGCGTCGCCACACCCGGCGACAGGAACAACCCTGCCGCTTTGGCCGCACGCAAGACCTTGGCATCGCTGTGAGGCATGACGATCACCTGGCCGCCCGCGGCTTTTACCTGTTCGACCTGTTCCGGCGTCAGCACCGTGCCCGCACCGATCAGGCAATCGGCGGGCAAGGTACTGCGAAGGATGCGGATACTTTCGTACGGCTCGGGGGAATTGAGCGGCACTTCAATGACACGAAATCCGGCGGCATACAGGACCTCGCCGATAGCGGCCGCTTCCTGTGGGCGCAGGCCACGCAGGATTGCGATCAGACCGTTTTGCGCCAGTGCTTGCTTGAGCATGTCAGACCTCCAGTCAGGTTTAACGGGATGGGTTTTGCGTCACGAGTCCGGCGGCCAGCGCCAGCTGCCACAAACCGCGTTCGGTGGCTTGTTCCGCCTGCATCACGCGAGCGAAACCACAGGCATCGAGGGCCCGGCTGTAGCGGGCACACAGTTGGGAATTGCCGATGAGGATGATGGACGGCAGGTGAACGCTGTTACGCCGGCGGCGCTGAACGGTCGCCAGCGCCGACAACTCATGGCCGATCAGCAGACCGGACAGGTAATCCGGTTGGGCGGTGGCACTGAGTTCACCGGTCAGGCCCAGGCTGCGGGCACTGAACAGTGTCGACAAAGGCCCGATTTCGCCGTCAGTCGATAGGGCCACTTGCACGCCACGGTCAAACGCCTCGCCATCAAAAGACGCACCACGTTGCTGGGTGCGTCCCAGAATGCTGTGTTCACTGAGTACTGCGAAGACTTCGCCAGTCATGAACGTATCGAAATGCACAATGCAGCCGTCGGTGACTTCAACCCATTTCGAATGACTGCCAGGCAGGCCGATCAGCAGATCGCCGCCCGTCCCTTCCACCAGGTTTTGCAGGACACCGAGGACCTGGGTTTCTTCGCCGCGCATCACATTCGGCAAACGAGAACGCTGAATCACCCCCGGAACGATGTGCACATCAACGCCGCGAAGACTGCGAATCACTTGCAGGGAAGTGCCGAGCGTGGCGACGTTTGCCGGCGTATCGCGGTAGGCGGCTTCGCGCCAGCCCTGGGCGCTGCCGACCATGCCACAGGCAATCACCGGTAACCCTGGTTGCGCGTCGAGCCAGTCGCCGCAGGCCTCATCGAACGCCAGTTCAAAACCGTCGTTGCATGTCTGACCGGCAATGACTCGAGGGGTTTTGGGCAACTGCATGATCCCCGATGACAGCGAACGCTGTTCGAGCACCACGCCACCTTCGGCAAGTTTGTAAGCACGTAATGAGGTCGTCCCCCAATCGAGCGCGATCAATTGCGCCAGCATCGCTTCACCTGTTTTGTTTATTGGCAGTGAGTGCGCTGACTATAAACCTGGATGGACACAAATCTCAATATATAAATATCACTCCCATATATAGGGATTGATGCAAAAAAAGATCGCAGCCTCGTCAGCTCCTGCATGGGTGCAGGTGCTGCCGAACGGTGCGATCTTTTAGACGGTGTTAATTACCGCCAGCAAACTCCCGCAACACCGCCCCGTCCATCCGATACCGGACCCACTCTTCCTGTGGCTGTGCGCCCAAGGATTTGTAGAACTCGATGGCCTGTTTGTTCCAGTCCAGGACACTCCACTCAAAACGTCCGCAGTCATTGGCGCAGGCGATTTTTGCCAGGTGGCGCAACAACGTCTTGCCTGCCCCGCCACCGCGCTGTTCGGGGGTGATGTAGAGGTCTTCGAGGTACAGGCAGTTGCTGCCGAGCCACGTGGAATAGCTGAAGAAGAACACCGCGAAACCGATCGGCGAACCTTCACGCAAACAGATCAGGCCATGGGCGGTGGCGCCTTCGCTGAACAGGCTGCGTTCGATGTCGGCGACGCTGGCAATGACTTCGTGCCGGGCACGTTCGTAGTCGGCCAGCTCAGTGATGAACGCGAGGATTTGCGGAGCATCGCTGGGGGTCGCCGGGCGGATTTCGATCGTCATGGACGTGCCTTGTCAAAAGTTGAAAACGCCATACTAAGTCGGCTCGACGCGCGCGTCACATGGGATTACAAAAACCATGGAGCGCTGGGAGATTACTTGTGGCGAGGGAGTTCACTCCCGCTGGGTTGCGTAGCAGCCCCAAAAAAGGCGACCTACGTTTTCCGGTAAACAAGGTTGGTCATGACAAGGGCTGCTGCGCAGCCCAGCGGGAGTGAACTCCCTCGCCACAAGAGCGTATCCGGCTAATGCTGCGCGATTGAACTGGCGTTACTCCGGCCCGCACTAACGCTGAAATCGTGAACCTCGGACCTAACGCAAACCCCTTGCGTGGTAGAACGTCGAGCAGTGCGTTTATAAGTACAAGGAACAGCCACATGTCTACGGCAACACCATCGGTCTCCAGCAAGTCATTCGGCCTGTTCTGCGTCGCCAGTTACCTGCTGTCGCTCTCCTACGGCTCGACCTTTTTACTGTCGCTGCTGATCAGTGCCCGCGGTGGCAATGAGCATGACGCCGGCAGTGTGATTTCGGCGGCAATGCTCAGTACCTTTGCGGCGGTGATTGTTTCCGGGCACCTGTCCGATCTGCTCGGCGCGGCCCGCTCGATTGCGCTATTCGGCGTACTGCTGGTCGCTGCGAGCCTGGGCTTTGCGCTGACGCCGGGGTTTGGCAATCTGTTGCTGTTTTTCGGGTTGTTGCTGGGGTTGGGCTGGGGTGTGTTTTACACCCTGGGACCGATCATCGTGGCGAGCCTGGTCACACCGTCCCAACGGGCCAAATACTTTGCGCTGTTGTCGGGGAGCATGCTGAGCGGCATCGGCAGCGGTCCGTTGTTGGGTCGTGCCGCCAGTGCCCTGGGTTACCCCGTGACCACTGCTTTTTACCTCGCGGCGCTGGCGAGTCTGATTGGGGTCTTGATGTTTTGGCGACTGAGCGCACAGCTCGAAAATGCTCACGCTACCTCAGCGCCCGCCGCGCGTATCTCGTGGCGCACCACTTCTCGAGTGCTGTCGTCCAGCGCGGTGTTGCCGATCATCATGGTCGGGTTGGGCGGTTGCATCTTCGGCGGTCTTTCGAGCTTTCAAACCAGCTACGCAGCCGCGCGGTCACTGGACTATTCGCTGTTTTTCCTCGGGTTCATGAGCGCGGCGATCAGCGGCCGAATGTTGATCGCCGGTTTCGTGGTCAAGCGCGACCCGCTGATCGCGTCCTGCCTGTTATCAGCGCTGACGTTGATTTCGATCGGACTGTTCAGCTTTGTCGTCGACGACGCCTTCAGCTACCTCCTGGCAGCGGCGATACTCGGCATCGGCTATGGGCTGACGTATTCAGTGATCAACGGTCTGGCAGCGAACGAAGCACCGGCCGGCACCACTTCGCAGGCTTTGTTGCTGTTCAGCCTGTCGTACTTCATCGGCGTGTTTGGTTTTCCCCTGCTCGCCGGGAAGATCATCGTCGAACACGGGATGACGACACTTTTATACACAGTTCTGGGTGTGGCCTTGCTGAACTGGCTGATCACCGCGGGACGCCTGCTCTGGCGCCGGTTCGTCAGCGCACAAGCCCTGGAGCGCGCGTAGACCGTTCGTCGTTCATCAGGCACCAATCCAAATCGAGGGCGGACCAATATCAGGTAAGGACTCTAAACAAATGGAGACGACACCATGATCATGTCCAAATTGACCGCCCTCACACTCGCTACGCTGCTGTCTTCTACTGCTTTTGCCGCCACCGTCGCCACCGGCACGGGGCCGACCAACCCGGTTGAAAGCCCAAAATCCCCCGCCATCCAAAGCGCCCCAGGTATCAATACCAACGGCACGGGCGTGGACAGCAGTCTGCCGCCTTCCACGGGCACCGACCCTCGGACTCAGGGCAGCGACGCGGGCCGTCAAGGGGGAATGAACATGCCGGACACTCAAACACCTGACAACGCAGACACTGGCACCGGTTCGAAAACCACCACAGGAGGTTCAGGTTCCGAAGGGGGCGCCAGCCAATAGTTCGCCGACGCGAGCGACCTATCCACATCCATGAAGAGGTAAGCATGAACGTCGATAAAAACCTTGAAAAAGAAGTCTTGACCCGCCTGCTGCACGCCCACCCGAGTGGGCTGGGCAAAGAGGTCCTGGACAATTACCGAGGGGAAAAAGTCGTGGCCAGTACCCTCGCCGCCTTGCAGGAACGTGGCCTGATTCACCACGGGCATGTGACCTGTAACGAGGCCGGCGAACACTCTTTGCACCTGCCGATCAAACTCAGCGCTGCGGGCGTGGAAGAGGCGCGAAAGCTGGACGTTTAATTCGCTGAAAATCAAAAGATCGCAGGCTGGGTCGGTGCCCGCAGCGGGTTACAGCTGATTCAGGGTTTGCCGCCACTGCGATCTTTTCAACACAAATCACTGTGGGAGCGACTTGCCCGCGAAGGGCCAGATCAACAGGCGAAAGTCTCTCGGATTAACGCATCCACTTCAGCCGCACCGGGTGAAGTCGCCGGCCCCCATCGGGTCACTGCGAGTGCGGCTGCAGCATTGGCGCGCCGCGCCGCGTCATCCACTGACAATCCCTGTGCCAACCCCGCCACAAACACCCCGGCATGGGCATCGCCAGCACCGTTACTGTCCACCGCCTCGACCTTGAAGCCCGGGACATGCCGACGCTCGCCACGCTGTTCGACCCAGCATCCCTGCGGACCATCGCGCACCACCATCAGCACATCGGGTGGCAGATGGTCGGCCAGCGAAGTCAGCGCCTCGCCAATCTCTGACACTCCGGCGAACCGCAGCGCTTCGACGCTGTTACTGGTCCATAGATCAATGCGCGGCAACAACGACCGCATCAACGGAGCCTCCGGCGAATCCACCAGCGGCCCTGGATCGAAGACCACATTGATGCCTTTCGGTAACGCCAGCACCCAATCCACCAGCGCCTGTGCCTTGCCGCCATGCAGCAGGCTGTAGCCGCTGACGTAGACATAATCCCCCGCCTCGGCCGGCACACTGGCCAGGTCTTCGGCCGTCAGTTCGCCCTCGGCACCGATATAAGAGATGAAACTGCGTTCGGCGGACGCTTCGGTCACTGCGACGCACAGGCCGGTGTCGCGCTCGGCAGGGTGTGCAATGCCGATGCGAATGCCTTCGGCGTTCATGGCCTCCCGCGCCAGATCGCCGAATCGACCGGTGCCATGACGACCGAGGTACACCACCGGCAAACCATTGCGCTGGGCCGCCGCCATGACGTTGAAGCCACCGCCTGCTTCGAAACTGGCGGACTGCGCCAGTACATCACCACCCGATAGAGGCAACGCGTCGACGGACATGACCAGGTCGATCATGACCTGGCCGGTATGCAGCAATCTAGGCATGAGCGTTCTCGACCAAACCAGGGCGACGATCTTTCGCACCGCCCAATACACAGTAGATTCCGCCCGCCACCAGGAACGTCACGATCCAGCCGAGACCGTTATGTCCCAGCCAGGAGTCGGAAAGGAACCCGCGAAACCAGAGCGTTTGCTCGGTGGTGCCGATGGTGGTGAAGCTGAAGCCCAACACGATCGCCAGAGCCCAGGCGCCGAATGCGCGCCACTCTACGCCGCCGGCATACCAATAGGCGCTGCTCGGGCTGACGTCCAGCAAGTCCTTGGGGCTGTAGTAATGACGGTGAATCAGATCGACTACGAAGATCCCGACCCACGCAGTGATCGGCACCGCCAACAGCGAAATGAAGGTAATGAACGGGCCGTAGAAACTGTCGGCAATCAGCATGAAATAGATCGAACCCGCGAAGATCGCGACGATATCGACGACCACGGCGTAGACCCGTTTGACCTTCAGGCCAAGGGTCAGGGTCGTCAAGCCAGCAGAGTAGACCGACAGGTTGTTCGACAGCAGCAGACCGCCGAACGCAGTGATCAGGTAGGGCACGGCCATCCAGGTCGGCAACATGTCGCGGATCGCAACGATCGGGTCAGTGGCCGAGGCCAGGTCGTTGTTGCCCACCGACAGCAGTCCGCCGAGGGTGATCAGCAACACCAACGGAATCCCCGCACCGAAGGCGGCCGAAGCCACCAGGCGTACGGCTTTGACACTGCGATGCTGATAGCGCGACATGTCCGCACCCGCGTTCGCCCAGCCGATCCCGGTACCGGCGGCCATGGTGCCGACGCCGATGATCATTGCGCTCAGCGGGGCCGGCGTGGCGTTGAACACTGCGCTCCAGTCGATGGTGGCGCAGAGAAAACCGCCCACCACAATGTTCAACGCGCCGAACACGTAGGTGGCCCACTTTTGGATCACCAGCAGCGTGGCGTGACCGAGGCCGGAGACCGACAAGGTCAGCAGCACGAAAATCGCAATGAAGATCAGGGTCAGCACGGGGGCGCTTTTGGCTTCCACCGGCGAGCCGAAGAGGATCGAGCACAGCGACAGCAAGACGAACGCTGCGGTGGTGGTGTTGACGGTTTCCCATCCCAGGCGCGACATCAGCGAGACCAGCGTCGGGCCGATGTTGCCGCGCACGCCGAAGATTGCCCTCGACAGTGTCAGGCTCGGTGCGCGGCCACGCCGACCGGCGATGGAAATGATGCCAACCACCGCAAAGGAGCCGGCAGCGCCGAGGATGGCGACGATGATTGCCTGCCAGATCGCCAGGCCGCGAAACGCCACCAGCGTGGCGCCCAGCGGCAGGCCGAGAATGGAAATGTTGGCCGCGAACCAGACCCAGAACAGTTGCAGCGGATGACCGTTACATTCCGCTTCCGGCACCGGTTCGATGCCCCGGGTTTCCAGCTGGCCGGCGCTTTGCCCGGCGGTTGATGAACTCATGTGAAATACTCCTGTTGCCATTTTTGTGGTTGTCGGCAATGACGGAAGTCGACATAACATCCGGCCATCCGGGCCGTGTTTGCGCGATCCATTGCGGGTGAATGATTCGAATAGACGGCACTCCGACGATGGAGTCAGTCCTGTCTGCGCAGAGCCAACAGACCCTGCACCAACGGCTCAAGCTCCAGCCCGTTGACGGCTTTGACCTGATCGATCATCGCCACCGGCCAGCTCTCAAGGCCCAGGCAGGCCCCCAGCATCGCGCCGAGGATAGCCGCGATGGTGTCGGTGTCGCCCCCCAGACTGGCCGCCATGCACAGCGACTCAAAGGCGCTCATTTCGCCGATCGCCACCTGTTGGGCCAGGGCAAACGACACGACCACCGACTCCTGCGAAGCAACGGAGGTGCCGATGACGTCGTACAGCAGGTCAGCCAGCAAGGCCTTGTCGCTGTCGACACTGATGCTCCGCGCCCAACTGATACGCGAAGCAATACGCCCACCCGCCACCCAGTGGCCGCGACCTTCGGATTGCTGAGCCATCTGCTGGCCGAGGTTCAAGGCTTCGCCAAGGTCCGTGCCATTGATCCCGGCGGAAACCACCGCCGCCACCGCCGCCGCGCTGGAAATCCCCAGCGTGGTGTTGTGGGTCACCTGACAGGCCTGCACCACTGCGTTAATGAAGCGTTCAGGATCAGCAACGTCTGCCGCGATCCCGATGGGGGTAATGCGCATCGCCGCGCCATTGGTGGTGCCGTAGCGTCCCGCCTCTTCCGGCGAATGGCCGGCAAGAATCATCTCGATGGCACGCTTGGTCGAAGGGCCGAGCAAATCCTGCGAGCCCTTGGCCTGCATCTCGGCTTCCCACTCGATCAGCCGCTGAGCGAGCATCGCCGGCTCGATAGTGCCCCGACCCTCGATCATCAGTTGACCGACCAGAATCGCTTGCTCGGTATCATCGGTGATCGATCCTTTCGGCATATTCGCTGCGATCGGTTGATCCGGACCTGCGTCTTGCAGGTCGGTAATCTGGCCGAAGCGCGCCTTGATATCAGCACGGCTCAAGGATTGCGTGGGCATGCCCAGTGCATCGCCCAAGGCCAGTCCATAAAACGCGCCGAGGGCACGATTGAGCGTGGTCATTTTGAAGTTCCAAATTGCAGGTGCAGGCGAAAGTGCACGGGATCGAGCAGGCTTTCGACCTGTTCCATGAAGCGATTTTGCCGGTCGTACGTGGTGCGTAGCGCCTTGAGAAAGACGGTGCCAACCGGACGACCCAACAACTCGGCGTCCTCCGCGCTCAAGGGTTCGGCGCCGATCCATTGATCACCACGGTCACCGATGTAGCCATAGGCGGCCAGGGTGATGGTCAGGGAATTGTCGATCAGGCCGACCCGCGGCAGGCTTTCCAGGCCTCCAGTGGCGGGCATCAACGAGCGTTCGAGAGAGACCACTGTGCCATCGTTGGAGCGACGGCGACGGTCGAGGGTGATGAACTTCTCAGTGCCGAAACGCGACAACAAATCAGGCCGGTCCACCGCCTCCAGCCGCAGCACTTCGGTATTGACCAGCGCCCCGCTGTCGGCCAATGCCTGCGCCCAGCCACTCTGCTGATCGAGCACTACACCGTCGAATGTGACGATGGAACCGACACCGCTTTGGGTCGCGATGTAGTTGCGCCGTTTCAGCTCGGCCAGGGCTTCGCGCAGCGTCCCTCGGCTGACCTTGAATTCCTGAGCCAACTGATGCTCGCCCGGCAACAGAAAGCCGTCCTCCATGAGGCCACTTTCGATCCGCCGAATGAGTTCGTCGACCACCCGTTGTTTCTTGTCAAATCGTACCTGTCTAATCATGTACAAAGTGATAACCGAAACGGGTCTGGATCAGCAAGGAATATTTCAGGGAGGTGACGGGAGGTTGGAGTTTTTCATGATGGCGGGATGGGTCAGATCAGCCGCCATCGCGGGCAAGCCTTGCTCCCACAGGTCATGCGTCGAACGCCAATTTATGCGGCCGACATGAAACCTGTGGGAGCAAGGCTTGCCCGCGATGACGCCAGCCTAAACAACAAAATTTTTCGCGTTTATTTTGTAGGGCCGAAACGCCGGGATTACCGCTCAAGTCACTCTCACGTTCAGCGCATTACTCGCAACACCATGACAGCCACAAGCCAGGAGATGCCCCTGCAATACGACAGGTATGCCCTTCATACGCCGGTGCGAATGCCCTTCGATGAAGGCGAATTCGCCCTTATGCAATGGGCATGTAGCCTTGTCCCCCACGACCGCCGGTGTTTTGCCGTTAATGCAATGAGTACTTTCAAACTGGCAGAACACGACCGTGCCGCCGCTGCTGGTGGAATCGCCTAGACAGATGGGATGGGTCATGGCGTTCGCCCCGGCATGCGAAATGTGAAGGGGTCGACGCCGTGGGTTTGCTGGTTTTTTAGTTTGCGGGCTTCGTCCGGCGGGCGGACCATTTGCACCGTCACGCTGCCGTCATCTCCCGTGTAGACCACTGCACTGACGCCGCCGTCCTTGTAACTGGCAATGGTCGCTAGGTTGATTTCGACCGAGGCACTGCTCACACCGGTGTTACCCAGGCGACGGCCGATGTCGTACCCCTCTTCGACGTTGCCGATTTCGAGTCCCGTTCCGTCGGTATTGAGACTGTGCAGCGCGAGGGTCAGGGCGATTTCGCCGTGGGTGTTGTCGGTGCTGTCGTAGAACACGCGGACCGGCTTTTCACCTTCGGGTAGGGTTTCCAGCGCCTGTTGCCAGCCAGCTTGAAGGGCTTTGGCCTGAAGTGCCGGCTTGAGCAGTTTGCCGTTTTCGTCCTGCATCGGCACTTTGATGGGGCGGTGCAGGTAGCCGAGGATAGGGGCTTTGTCGAACTCTTTGACTTGATGGTTGGCCCAGCGTACCGGGAGCCATGGAGAGGGTTCGAAGTGGCCGGGGCCTCGGTTGCTCAGTGTTTTCCAGAGGGTGGGGAGTTGAGATTGCCAGTAGGCGGTGGACATGGTGCCGGGGCCATAAGGGTCCTTGATTCCCTCGGCACGCTTGGCGTCTTCATATACTGTTCTGAACAGCGGCGAATGCTTCCAGTAAAAAGCCCACAACTTGCCCATGTCGGTGTTTTTGTTTTGGTTGTCCTCGGATTCGTTTGTGGCAAAGGGACGGATAAAACGGTCTACGCGATCTGAACGCGTGACCAGCAGGCCAGTAACGCTTGTGTAAATGGTCGGTACGACCTGAACATTTTGCAGTCCAGGTGTGCCGGCCACTCGATATCCGTTCCGGGTGATATCACCGTCTTCGCTCACGATCAATGCTTGCGGCACCATGGGATTGTCGTCAAAGAACTTGAATAAGCGCTCAATCATGCTTTGGGCATGGGTTGTATTTTCCGCGTCCTGCCATAGGAACAGAGTGACACCCAATGTGGCGGCATTGCGCCCATCCAGAATGTTTGCGGCAGCTCCCGTATCTTCAGGCTGTTTGGGCGGCGCTATAGCAAACACAGGTAATGGCCAGTACGCGACCGAATCGCTGGCCGAAAACGTGAAAGCAGCACGAGTAGCGAGCCGATTAGAATTTGATCTGGACGTTAGGGAGGCTTTGTAATCTTTGGGATCTCGCGAATATATTGATATAAAGTTGTCTGCTCTCTCTCCAACTTTTCGCCACACCGATGATTGATACCACCCATGAACCGCCAAGCCCACCCCTCGTATTTCAAGCGAATACGTGCGTTTTTTTGTCGCATTTTGCTCGACTGAGTCTGTGATGACTTTAGTTCTGTAGGTTGAGAGTTGTTCCTTTTCATGAATTACCTGCTTGGCAAACCAATGCCCGCTGTAGGCCAACACGGAGCCAATCAAAACACTCACAACTCCCCAGCGCATAAAAGCCCCCATTTCCTTTGGTTTCAAATCTTCAGCTGGCGTTATATATATGACGAACAGTAAAAAGCCCAACAAGATTGCTATCAGTATTATTACACCCCGGAAATAGGGCTTGAGTTCAGGTCGTTGTGATGTGTTCTTTTGACATTCCATCATTTGCCTACACCTTCTACCGAAGAGGACGACACAATGGTTGGCGGGGTAAGCGATACCAGATCCTTGGGAGGGAATGTTCCTTCTTGGTAATACAAGTAGCAGGCATTCACCAATGTCCGCGTATGTGCAGCCAGGCGCGACCATCCCTCCATTTTTGTGACCTCATCGAAGTACCTTTTTGTGTCCATCTTCCAATCCGCAATCGCCACCAACACCTCGCGCATCACCGGATCATCCAGACACTTCGCCTGCCCAATCGCGATATCCATCGCTGTTACCCAGCGATGGTTTTCCGGGCTGCGTAACACCGCCGAGTGATAGCTGTTGTCACTCCACTCCTTAGGGTCGACTTCCATGCGCGCACGAATTTCGTTTGGCGTTTCCTCACGTTCGTAGCGGTAGTGGTCCTTGGTGTCGAGCAATGCAATACCGGACACAGCAGTGCGGCGGAAGGCGTGGGTCTGATCGTCCGGCTCTTTGCCATGGTTCCAGCGGTCGCGCACGCCTTCCACGTCGATTCGATCGGAGAGGTTTTGGACGAATATCCATTTGAAGGTTGCGCTTGGGTTGCCCAGTGCAGCGTTTTGCGACACAGCATCAGGGCGATCCATGCCCGCCTTGTGAGTCGAGCCTGTCAGTGCTTCGCCACCGAACATCTGCGGCTCATGAGGCGGGTGCAGTTGCTCTGCGTTGATGTTGCGCTCCTGGCCGTCCTGAATCGGTGCTCGCGAGGCAACTGCTGCGGCAGACCAACCACCGGGATAACGCGCTTCGCCTTTTGCTCTAATAAAATCCTGTTGCGGAGCCTTGCCGACCAGCACGGGTTCACCTTCGCGCACACGCTTGGTCCATAAACGCTGATAGAAGCGCAAGGATTGCAAAGCGTTCATGGCTGGCCGGCCATCAGGGAGCATGTCCGGTACGCCGTAAGTACCGATACCGTGCACATCCCTCAGCGCCACCGTGGTGTCGTCCGGGCAGAAGTACAGATAAACCTTGCCGCGATTGTCGCGCTCGGGGAATACCACGGTTTGGCCGTCAGCCCCCAAACGATGCCCCTGTTCAGGTGACCAGCGTGGCCCGGTGCGTCCGCCATAGCCCGGCACGCCACAACGCACGTCGCTCAGGGGCGGCTGCGTATGGGGCGATTGGGTAATTTGTTGCACGAGGTCGATCAGCACTTTAAGGGTGTTGGAGTCTTTCGGTGTTTTCCCGGGCATTACTGAATAGGGCGAGGCGACCATGATTGCGCAGTCCGCACAGCGTTCGCCCCGATCCACCAGCATGGCTTGAGCGAGCAAGGTGATCAGCGTGCCCTGACTGTGGCCCATGATGGTGATGGTTTCATCCGGTGAGACGCGGCGGATTTCGCTAACCAACATTGCTAACCGGGTCGCGGCCAAGACGAAATAACGTCGATGAGGACTTTTACCCATGTACAGGGAGTTGGGTAATGCCACTTGAGCCACATGGCGCACTTTATCTGCGAACCCAGCCTCATACATATCCAGCAAATTGTTCGTGGCATTTGCAAAGAAACCACCGCCCTTTGCGAAGTGACGGTCCAACCGGTTGTTGAATAGGTCCTGGAACTGATCACGCAATCTTGCTGGATCGCCATTCACATCGCGCTTGATTTCTCCCGGTTCGGCCCTGTAACCCCAGTAAAACGGGATCATCAGACTCCGTACTTTGGGATCAGTGGTATCTCGCTGGTAGAGGTAGGTGTCAGGATCATCGAGTGCAAATTTTTGCTCATCCCCTCTCTGCTCCTGCGGTAAAGCCTTGGCCGCACTGAATTCAGCCCCATACCGCCCCGCCCTGAGATCAGGCCGATCCAGCCGTTCATTCACCCCTTGGCACAGCCCCGTCTCTACCGACTCATACGACGCCCCCGGATCATTGACCCCATGCAAGAAAATCACCACGCCGGGCAGATCCCCAGGTACTTCCAACAGGTGGTCAGCAGAGCAGTTGGGAATTAATCGTGTGGTCGTCTGTGCCACCGTGTACACGCGTGAGTCCGTCATTGCTCCCCTCCTGCCGGGTCCGGTTTACGGGTCGCCGTTACCTGCGCACGATGCATCGCCTCTCGCTTTACTCGCTCCGTCAATCCCGTCGCGCTTGTCAAACCTTGCACCACGCTGCCGTCCCCCAGTTCAATCTGATACGCCTGATCAGCCGCCATCCGCGGGCTGTCGCTGACGTGTCCGGGGTAGTGAAAAGCCAGGCGTTTTGCCGATGGATCACGGCTGAAGGTCGGGATGGCAACGCTGTCGGTTTTCGGTCCCACCCAGTCGTGGTCACTGGCATGCACCCTGACTTTGTCCTGCGTGCCAATCTCGACGCCGCCACCGATCTTGATGAAGCTGCCGTCATCGGCTACCAGGCGGATAGTCGGCGCGGTGATGACCACCTCACCTTCAGCGGCTGACAAATGCAGGTTCTTTTGCGCGTTGAGCGCGATGTCATCCTCTTGGGCCTGCACGAGCACCTTGCCGCGATTGGCGATGGCGCTGATGCCTTGATCCTGGGCAAAAGCGCAAATCCCCTGGCCAGCGTTCAACCGCATCGCCGCTCCGCTGGTCAGTTGCAGGTGGTCCTGAGCCGTGGTGTCGTGGTTTTCGCCGGCGTAGTGCACTTGTGAACGCGGTGTCGCGCTGGCGATGCCCGCCTCGGCGGCCACTGCAACAACCGGCTCTCCTGAACTGTTGCTGCCAGGATCAGGCCATTCATTCAGGGACTGGCGCAGCGCTTCAATGCCTTGGGTGTCGACCTGCTGACTGCCTCGGGCCGCGGCGGTCTGGCCGAGGGACTGGAACAGTTCACCGCACTCGCCCAGCAGCTTGAGCAGTTCATCGCGGTCCAGCTGCGAACCCTGCGCACCGTGACGGGCATAGGTGGTCAACAACATGCCCTGGGCCGCTCGAAGGGCAATCGCAGCGTCGGTACGCAGTTCGGCACCGTTGCCTCTCGGCTGGGCTTGCCCATCGGTTCGGGGCGTGGTGAGTTTGCCAAGGTTCAGCGCCGTGGCGTGATGGGTCGTGGCCATTCGGGCCCGCAGCGCACCGGGCGTGTCGTCGAACAGCAGTTCGTTGAAGCCGTTGCCTTTGTGTTCCTGGGTCTGGATGCCCGACAGCGCCCGGTTACCCGGCAAGCCCGTGGCATTGCTGAAGCGCGGCGGCAAATGATCGGCGTTGTAGAGCACCGAGGTCACAAGCGGTCGGTCGATGTCGCCGCCCAGAAAGGTCACCAGCACTTCCTGCCCCACCCGCGGCAAAAACTGATGACCAAAACCGGCCCCCGCACTGGGCATGGCCACCCTCAGCCACGTGGTTGCGCCCGCGGGATCTTGCTCGCGCTGCCAGTGGAAGCGTACTTGCACCCGCGCCAGCGCATCCGTAAACACCTCTTCGCCTTCGGGACCCACCACAATGGCAGTGAGCGAACCCGCCAGCGACGGGCGCGGTGTAGTGATCGGGGGGCGATAGGGAATCTTTTGGCGGATGCAGACAAAACTGTTTCGATAACCTGCCGGTTGATCCGACAGGTAGTTGTTACGCGCGTGGTGCTCGACCCTCATCAGCAGGAAACGGCGATCGTCGATCAGGTCGCGGTCGTGATCAAAATGCTGGGTCAATTCGAAGGTGTAGCCGGGCAACATCGCGCGACAGTTGCTGGCGCCGTGAAACGTCTTGCCCTGCACTTCCAGTGCTTCGAGCCGATGACGAACCAGTGTCTCACCGCCCTCCGGCAGACCGTGGCTGTAATGACCGGCAACGTCGTAGATTTCGTAACGCGAGACCTCACCCTGATCATTGAGGCTGGGCATGCTGACCGGCAGCGGATTGCGCGGTTGCCGGTAGTCGAATGTCTGGATCGCCATGCTGCCGGACTGCAAAGAACGGTAGCTGCTCCAGTGCGTGATCGAGTCGGCCGTCTCGGTGACCGAGGCGCTGTGATAGCGGATCTGCGGTTGCTGCGCCAGCGGTTCCAGATGACGAGAGTGATCGGTGATGATCAGCTGATGCCCTTGCTTCGTATGATCGAAGTAAAAGAACAACCCTTCACACTCCAGCAGGCGCAAAACGAAATCCAGATCGCTCTCGCGGTACTGCGTGATGTAACTACGGGATTTAAGCGGCTGACCCAGACGGAACTCGAAACAGGGCAACGCACCGTAGTGTGCAAACACAGTACGAATGACGTCCTCAATCGTTTGTTCTTGAAAGATCCGTGAGTCGAAACGGCGCGACAGCATCCACAACCAGGGACTCAATGTGGCCGAATAGTGTGCAAGCCCCCCGTCACTGTTCGTCAGGCTGAAACGACTGATATAGCCATGAATGTATCGGGCGTCTCCGGTGGCCAGTTCGACGTCGAGTAGCGCGGGTTGCCCTATTAACGATTTGAGTTCCAGTCGCGCATCCTGGCTGATCAGCGATAACTCGAAACTGAATAATGTCGACAACCCTTCAGTGCCGGAGAGTTGTTCAAGGAGCAGTTCCTGCTCCCCCTTATTTGCCGACGTGAACCTGATCAGACGCCGGTTCTGTGGCGAAAATATTTTTGTTAGTTCCATTAACAGATTTCCTACGGCATAAACGACCGGGATTCCACCGAGAGCCTCTGCTCTGGGCGGAATCCAAACAAGGCGAATTAAGGCGCGTATGAAATAGTTTGTATGTAGGACGCTTCCTTTTTTACTGAAATCAAAGAAGAAACAGACATCAGTTTTAGCGTTGTTTCAGCCGGTCAATGACAACCGCCAACAACAAAATCGAGCCCCGAATCACATACTGATAAAACGTATCGATGTTCTTCAGGTTCATCGCGTTCTCGATAATCGCCAGTATCAACACCCCGGCAATCACATGCCGAATCATGCCGATCCCACCGCTGAGCGACACGCCCCCCAACACGCAGGCCGAAATGACCGTCAGCTCGAAACCCTGGCCGATCATGGGTTGCCCGGAGGTCATTCGCGACGCCAGGATCACCCCGGCCAACGCACCGATCACGCCGTGCACGGCAAAGATGATGATCTTGGTGCGATCGACATTCACCCCGGCCAGCAGCGCCGCTTCCTGGTTACCGCCGATGGCCATGGTGTTGCGTCCGTAGGTGGTGTAGTTGAGCAGCCAGCCGAAAAACAGGAAGCAGACGATGGTGATCAGGATGGGGACCGGCACGCCGAACAACTGACCGTTGCCGAACACGAAGAACTGCTCCTGGGAGACGCCGACCGCTTTGCCGTTGGCAAAAATGTAAGCCAGGCCGCGAACAATCTGCATGGTCGCCAGCGTGGTAATCAACGCATTGACCCGCAGTTTGGCGATGACGATGCCGTTGATCAGCCCGACTATCAGGCCCATCAGCAGCGCTGCGCTGACCCCGAGAAACACACTGTCGGTGTCGCGCATCACCACCGCCGCCACGACACCGGCACAGGCAATCACCGAGCCCACCGACAAGTCAAAATGCCCCGACGCCAGGCAGTACAACATGGTGCAGGCCGCGATCCCGGTCGTCGAAATTGCCAGCCCGAGGCCGCGCATGTTCAACGGTGAAAGGAAGTTGTCGATCAACAGTGTGCAGAGCACGAAGATCCCGACGGCCGCGAGCAACATGACCCAGTCATCGAGAAACCGGCGCAGGTCCAAAGGCTTGCGCTCGGTAGGCAAAGCGTTGTTTTGGGTTGTCATCATAGTCACCTCTCAGTTCGCCACGCCGTCAGCGCGGTGGCGTGGCAAAGCCAGTTGCAGCAGGTTGGATTCATTGGCCTGTTCGCGGGTGAGTTCGCCGCGCATCGCGCCTTCGCACAGCACCAGAATGCGGTCGGAAATCCCCATCACTTCCATCAGGTCGCTGGACACCACGATCACTGCGATGCCACTGGCAGCAAGGTTGTGGATGATCTGGTAGATCTCGGCTTTCGCGCCGATGTCGATGCCGCGTGTGGGCTCGTCAAGCAGCAGTACTTTCATCGGCATCGACAACCAGCGACCGAGAATGGCCTTCTGCTGATTGCCTCCGGACAGGTACATGATCTTCTGCGCCGCATCGGGGGTTTTTACCTTCAGGGCCTTGATCTGTTTGTCGGCGTTGCCCTTTTCCCACAACCCTCGCAGCAGGCAACCGAACGTGGAATGCGCGCCGCGAGCACTGATATTGATGTTCTCGGCGACGCTGGACAGCGGCATGATGCCTTCCTTCTTGCGGTCTTCGGGGCAGAGCAAAATGCCTGCCGCGATGGCGTCCCGGGGCGAGCGCAGGTTCAGTTCGTGGCCGCGAAGTTCCAGGCGTCCGGCGGTGTTGCGTTCGAGCCCGCTGAGCATGCGCAACAACTCCGTGCGACCGGCGCCGACCAGACCGAACAGCCCGAGAATCTCGCCCTTGTGCACGTCAAAACTTACGGGTTCGCGCAATCCAGGGCCGAGCAAGCCATGCACTTTGAGCGCCACGGCGCCGCGCTGCCGAGGGCGGTAATCGTAAATGTCCTGAATATCGCGACCGACCATGCACGTCACCAGTTGGTCGTGGCTGAGCGCGCTCATGTCCTCGAAGGTGCGCACGTAACGACCATCCTTGAACACGGTGACGGCATTGCAGATGCGGAAGACTTCTTCCATGCGATGGGAGACGTACAGCACCACTTTTCCCTCATCCCGCAGGCGGCCGATGATCGCCATCAAGCGATCGATTTCTCGTGCCGACAGGCTGCTGGTGGGCTCGTCGAACGCGATCACATGAGCGCCGCGTGACAACGCCTTGGCGATTTCCACCAGTTGCCGTTGGCCGAGGGACAGGCGCCCTACTTTCTCTTGCGGATCGATTTCGTCGGCCAGCCCCTTGAGACAAGCCAGCGCCTGTTGCCGTAATGCCGAGCGATTGATCAGGCCGAAGCTTGCAGGCAGATGACCTAGGAACAGGTTTTCCGCGACCGTCATTTCCGGCACCAGGTGCAGCTCCTGATGGATCACCGCGACGCCACTGCCGATGCTGTCAGCCGTCGACTTGAAGACGTGCGTCTGATCGCCGATTTGCAGGTCGCCGCTGCTTGGCGTGTATGCGCCACCGAGAATTTTCAACAGCGTGGATTTGCCGGCACCGTTCTCACCCATCAAGGCGTGAACCTGTCCCGGATGGGCGACGAAGCTGATGCCGTCCAGCGCCTTCACCCCGGGAAAGGTCTTGCCGATCCCGTTGAAGCGCAAGCTGCCGCCGGCACTGTGTTGCAGTTGTGTTTGCGCGTGCATAACCACCTCATCACACAGATCAGGCAGCCCCGTCGCCAGGGCCACCAGCGAAATCAATCAACCCTCAATTCCAGAGGCCGATCTTTTCCAGTTCCTGCTTGAAGTTCTCGCGAGTGATCAGGGTGACGTCGTCCATCGCGGTGTACTTGGGCGGCTCTTTGCCAGTGGTGACCCACTCGAACATCATGCTGGCGGTGTTGTAGCCCTCGATGTGGGGGCTAGGCAGCATCGAGCCGAAGAAACCGCTATTGGCTTTCTTCAGTTCGCCGATGGCGTCGGTGCCGTTGATGCCAATGCCGATGACATTGGCCGCTGCAAACCCGGCGCTTTCGGTAGCACGCACGCCGCCCAGCACGGTGTTGTCGTTCATGCCGCCGATGATCAGGTTTTTTGCTGCGCCTGGCAGTTTGACCAACGCCGAGTTGGTGGCGTCCATGCTGCCCGGCACGTCGAGGGTTTTCAGTGCCGAAAACAAAATGTGGTCTTTCGGCAGACCGGCATCTTCCAGGGCTTTGGCTGAGCCGTCGGTGCGTTTCTTGCCGGTGTCGAGTTCGTTGTAGGTGTTGATCACCGCGTAGGTGTCTTTCCAGTCCCAGCCGCGTTTTTTGGCTTCGGCGGCCATCGCGTTGCCCTGTTTCTGGCCGACTTCGAATGCCGCCATGCCCAGGTACGGAACGTCTTCCATGAACTTGCCACTGGCATCGACGAAACGGTCATCGACGGCGATCACTTTCAAGCCGTTGAGTTTGGCCTTGGCCATGATCGCAGGGCCCAGGGAGACATCCGGCGGGCAAATCACGAAGCCCTTGGCGCCATTGGCAGCCAGGCTGTCGATAGCCGAGAGGGTTTTCTCGCCGTCGGGCACGGCGATCTTGATGACCGTGAAACCTTTTTCTTTACCCGCCTTCTCGGCGAACGCCCATTCAGTCTGGAACCAGGGCTCTTCCGCTTGCTTGACCAGAAAACCGATCTTCACTTCCTCGGCCGCCATTAACGTACTGCCGAGACTGAACGCAGTGACCGCCAAGGCGGCACAGCACAGGGAACGGATCCCACGACGACGATTCATAAGCTGACTCCTTGTTATTTTTGTAGAGTTCGATAAAGCGAGAAATAGTCATATCGTATGATGATTGGATTACAGGCGAAGTCGTGCGCCTGAGACCTGTTTTACTCAGTCGTGGTACATGACCGAGCGGCCACCATCGATGGTGATGCAGGAAGCATTGATGAACGGTGCTTCATCGCTGGCCAGGAAAACGGCCGTCATCGCCACCTCCATCGGCTGCCCGATGCGGCGCGGTGGATGCAGATCGAAAGCGCGCTGACGCTCGGCGTGGGGATCGGCGAAACCGTTCCAGTAGTCGACATTCAGTTGGGTTTCGATGTAGCCCGGCGCGATCGCGTTGACGCGGATACCCTTCGGCGCGTATTCGATGCCCAGCGCTCGGGTCAGGCCGAGCAGGCCATGTTTGGCGACCGGGTACGGGAAGCAGCCCGGGATGATGTGGGTGGAATGGGTCGAGGCAATATTGATGATGCTGCCGATGCCCTGCTCGATCATTTGCGGCAGCACCGCTTTACAGCCATACCACGCGCCATCCAGATCGATGGCGAAGCAGCGGCGCCAATCCTCTTCGGTCATTTCCAGCGGATCGCGGAATACGTTGACCCCGGCACAATTGACCAGCACGTCGATTCGACCGTGCAACTCGATGGCCAATCTGGCCATGGCGTGCAGATCGTCCTGGCGTGAAACGTCGGCCTTGATGGCCTGGACATCGAAGCCCTTTTCACGCCAGTGCGCCGCGACTTTTTCGACTTTCTCCGCCTGGATGTCGCTGATGACCAGCCTGGCCTGCTGCGAGGCGAAGGTCGCGACAATGGCTTCGCCAATGCCCTGGGCGGCGCCAGTCAACAGCACGACCTTGTTTTTCAGTCGCTCGCCCGTTGGCGGCTCGGGAACTGGCGGCAGGGATAAAGGTTCAGCCATGGATCAAGACTCCTTTTCGCAGGCACGACAAAAACCGGGCATCTGTGGATGTCCGGCCGAAAGCTTTTCTGGAAAATCGCTGCATCACTTCACCTGTTTTATTTTTTTAAGTGTGAGTGCGTGTAACTGATGGCCGACTATAAACCTGACGACGCAACAATCTCAATATATAATTTTACATCCCATATTTTGGGATTCACCCCACAAAACGCTGACAAGGTTTTCCGGGTATTTCGACCTCAATGGAAAGAACAGCGCCGTCAAGGGGATGCTTTAGCGGGCTGGCTGCGCTGGTGATGTAGAGGGTTTTCAAGTCTGCACCGCCAAACACGCAACTGGTCGGGCGGCTGACTGGCAGTTCGATCACGCGGTCGACTGTGCCGTCCGGCGTCAATCTGAGCAGGCAACTGCCATCCCATCGGGCGTTCCAGATGAATCCCTCGGCATCCATCGCCGAGCCGTCAGGGCCGCCGCGCTCATGGGGACCGAACCAGACCTGCGCGGCATCGAGGTTGCCATCGGTGCGGATGAAATGCCGGTAGAGCGTGCTGTCGAGGCTGTCGCCGAAATACACGGTGGTTGCGTCATCGCTCCACAGCAAGGTGTTGGGAATGCCCAGTCCGCGGAGCAACGGCATGACCCGCGCATCACGATCGATACGAAACAGGCCACCGGAACGTCGCACGACGGGCAAGTCCTCGCCCTGCTCGCCGATGTTGTTTTGCATCGTGCTGAGCCAGAGTCTGCCCTGAGCATCGCAACGCGCTTCGTTGGGACGATTACCCGGCTGCGGATCAGCGACACAGAACAAGGTCAGACGCGGCTCAAGGCCCGGGGAGTCAAGGTCCAGTCGATACACGCCACTGCTCAATGCCACCAGCGCATCGCCGCTTTCACAGGGAATGAAGGCGGATACGTGTTCCGGCATCTCCCAGATCTGCACATTGGCGCCGATCAACCGCAGCGCTTGCTTGCCAGCAATATCCACCCAGTAAAGCGCTTGGGTGGGGACGTCCCAGAATGGGCCTTCGCCGAGCTGCGCGCGGTGTCCGGTCACTGCGGTCCACGTCATGAAACCTCCTGCATTGTTCTTGTTTTAGGTGGGAGTGAGCCTGCTCGCGATGACGGTGTGTCAGTCAACATCATTGCTGGATTTGCCGGCCTTATCGCGAGCAGGCTCGCTCCCACGGGGAGAATGTATTTTTTCAGCTGGCTTTTCGGTCAGCCATGACTTGTGGGTAGAACCGCTTGATAGCCAGATCGGCATTGTCGATGAGGGTCATGCAGGCCCAGACACCGCGCGCCGCATCCCGCGCGGCGATAGCGTCGGCCATGTCTTTATGGATCGGCAGGGTGCGGCGCAATTCGTCGGGGTCGGCTGCGGACACCTCGAACGAGACAGCCAATAATGCGCCGAGCGCGGGGACCATCTGTTCGATGAACTGGTTGTGGCTCGCGGCGAGGATGCATTCGTGAAAGAACTGGTCTGCGCGGTTGTAATCGATGCCGCTTTCCACCGCACGTTCCAGCGCGTTGTAGGCCTGCAGGATGGCTTGCACCTGGTCGACCGTGGCCCTTTCGCACGCCCAACGCACGGCCATTGGCTCGATGGTTCGGCGCAGGTCGAGGAGATCGTCGACAAAGTTTTCCGGTAACCCGTTCCGCGAAAGCCACCCTACGACTTGCGGATCAAACAGGTTCCAGCGCCGCACTGGCAGAACCCGCGTCCCCACCTTGGGCCCGACTTCGAGCAGGCCTTTGGCGACCAGGGTTTTGATGGCCTCGCGGATGACGGTACGGCTGACACCGAGCTGCTCGCCAAGGTCGGCTTCTACCTTGAGGGTTTCACCGGGCTTGACCTGGCCAGCGGCGATCCAGCTACCCAGCCAGTCGACCGTCGATGCGTGAAAGCTGCTGGACATGGGGACCCCGGAACCGTTCGCTAAGGAGGTCTACGCTAATCATCACATGATTGGGTGTCAATTCGATTTTTTCGAAATCGCAGAGCGCCTTACAGGAGCGATCAGGGTTCGAGACCGATAGGGAAAAATTCTCCGCCGCTCCACACGCCCAACCAATGTTGCCCATCGATTTCGCGGGTCACGGCCAGCTCCACCAGTTGGTAAAACACATTGCGATGGATGAGTGCTTCAAGGTTGGTGCGCACGTGCACGTAAGGCGCCGGCTCTTGGGTGACGGGGTCTGTGACAACGCGAATCGGGTGTTCGGCGCCCGCTTCGGCGAACTCATCGACGTTGGTGGTAAAGCGCAGCACCTGGGACTCGCCCTCGCCTTCTACCTCTACGGCGATGGCCACGAACGGCGCATCGTCGACCTTGATACCGACCTTTTCGACGGGGGTAATCAGGAAGTAATCATCGCCGTCGCGGCGAATGATGGTGGAGAACAGCTTGACCATCGGCTTACGTCCGATCGGCGTGCCCAGGTAATACCAGGTGCCGTCCCGGGCGATGCGCATGTCGATATCGCCGCAGAAGTCGGGATTCCACAGGTGGACCGGCGGCAAGCCTTTGGTCTTGGGGATTTGCCCCAACAGGTCGTTGGCTTTTTGCGGGCCGCTCATGGCGATCTCCTTATGAATTATTGGTCACTTAGACCCAGCAGGCTGCGCGCGTATTGCTCCAGTGGCGGGCCCATCAGGTCTTCCGGCTTGGTGTCGTGGAATGTCAGCAAACCGCCACGACTCTTGATGCGTGCAGTATCAATCAAATACTGGGTGCTGGTCTCGATCAACATGATCTGAATGACGCCAGTGTCCACGCCCAGCCGATCCACGGCCTCTTGATCGAGCCATTCGTCCGAGTTGCCGATACGGTCATCGGACTTGGCGAAACGCGTGTACAGAAGATAGTGCGCGCCGACAGCCCGGGCTTCGCCCATGGCTTCATCAAGACCTTCAGGCATGCGGGCACGGCGAACCATGGGGAAATACTCGATGAAGCCATCGAAGGCGACCTCGGCAATCACGTTAGGTCGTGGGTAGGTGGTGCTGCCAGGCGGCGCGAAGGCGCCCTGGGCGATGTAGATGAAGGAGTCCGGCTGAATACGCAGGTTATTCACGCGGCGACTGTCGCTATGGTCAAGCAGACCGGCGTCGCTCATGTGGTAGCGAGTCCCTTCGGCCATATCGCTGACGTTCATGCAGCCACCAAGCGCCAAAATGGCCAGCAGCAAAACCAGGCTACGCATCCTATCCTCCAGAGGCCGGTGACGGAAAACCGGCGAATGGGCGTTGGATGCAGCTTCCGCGCCAGCACGAAGAGGCTATGACGGGTCTTTCAAATAAAATGCGGACCTGAGGCAGATCAGCCACCAATAATCTTCATGACGGTCGCACCACCTGAGAATGCCACCTCCTGCTTGTCGCCCAAGGCTTTCACCAGAAGTCGCTGCAAGGCTGGGAGCGCTTGATGACGAGGTTTATCCAGCAGGTCGCCGACATAGTGACGGTTGCTCGACGACAGGCAGCCATGCAGCCACCCCGTCGACGACAGACGTAGTCGCGAACAGGTGCGGCAGAACGGTACGCTTTCGTTGGCGATGACGCCGAAGTGGCCCAGCCCCGGAACCTCATAGCGCACCGCAGTGGCATCAACGGGCGCATCGGCTTGCAGGTATTCGTAGCGCTCACCAATCAGGCTGAGCAACTGTTGCAGGCTGACGAATTGTTGCAGAAAGGCGTTGGAGTCGCTGGCCAGATGTCCCATGCGCATCAGTTCGATAAACCGCAGCTCATACCCGCGCTCAAGGCAGTAATCGAGCAGCGGCATTACCTGGTCAAGATTCTGTCCACGCAGGGGCACCATGTTGACCTTGATCTTGATGCCGGCTGAACTGGCCTGATCCATGCCGTCGAGCACGGTCGCCAGATCACCACCGCGAGCAATACTGCGGAATGCGCTGGCATCGAGGGTATCGAGTGACACGTTGATGCGCCGGATTCCGGCATCAACCAAAAGCGGGAGTTTTTTCGCGAGCAACTGGCCATTGGTGGTCAGGCTGATATCGTCCAGCCCCATCTGCCCTACGGCTGTCATGAAGGCTTCGAGCTTGGGACTGACCAGTGGTTCGCCGCCGGTGATCCGTAACCGCTCGATTCCGGCGGCCTCGATCAAATACGCCACGCCGCGTGCCATGGCCTCTGCCGACAGCTCATCCTGCGCAGCGACCAGCCGCTTGCCGTTTGGCACACAGTAAGTACACGCGTAGTTGCAGGCTGAGGTCAGGCTGATCCGCAAATTGCGAAAACGCCTGCCTTGACGGTCAACGATCATGGATCACTCCGGCAATGGGATATTAGAACGCGTAAAACTTGACTCACAAATCAAGTTTTAGCAAGTCCCAAACCTGAGTATATTCCTGCGGTACTGCGCCATGTAGCAAAATCATGGCGCAATAAGGCGAATGAATGGCTCAGCTACCAGAAGTGTCGGGGTCGCGCTTGCGTTTGTTACCCATGCGCACGCCGATGTCCATCAGGAACTGGAAGAAACCCTCCTGATCTTCCAGGACATTGCTCCAGAACGGCGAGTGATACAGCGCCACCGCGCCATGCACCAGCGCCCAGGAGGCGCAGTAATGGAAGTAAGGCGGCACGTCTTCGAGCTTGCCTTCGCTGATCCGGCCCTTGATCAGCAGGGTCAGACGTTCGAAGTTCGAGGCGCGGATCTTGTGCAACTCCTCGACCATCTCAGGCACCTGATTGCCCTTGACCACCTTTTCTTCCAGGCGATCGAACAATCGATAGCGTTGCGGATCGCGCATGCGGAATTCGAAGTAGGCGCGAGACAGCGCTTCCTTGTCCTTGTCGACATCAGCCGAATGCAACAGCTCGTTCAAATCACGCTCGTAATCGAGCATAAGGCGCAGGTAAATCTCGGCCTTGGATTTGAAGTGCTTGTAGATCGTGCCTTTGCCGATACCGACGGCATCAGCAATCATCTCGACGGTGACACTGTCTTCACCTTGTTCGAGGAACAGCTTGAGCGCGGTATCGAGAATTTCTTGCTCGCGGCGACGAAACTCACGGACCTTACGAGGTTCTTTATGCATAAGAAAAGGTCTGTAGGGGTCAAAATTCGAAGCCGCGTATTATGCCTAACTTGCGCAAAAATGCACGGATCATCCGACCATATCTATGTTTCTTGTAGATTTCCTGCAGGGTCGTACGTTGATGAGAACTCTTCCGAAGCGCCCGTATTCCAAAATTGTTTAAAAACCCGACGGGCTAAACTGGACTCGGCGCAATACTGATCAATACTTCAACTGTCGGCGGGACATCTCCCCCAAGTGTCACGCTGATAAAGGTACCAACGGACCGCGTATCTTTGTTTTACTCCTAATGGTCTTAACCCGGATTCACCCCCCAGAACCCGGGTTTTTTTTGCCTGCGATTTAACCTTTCACGTGCGCCAGCGGAAACAGCCGCTTGAAATTTTCGGTCGTTTGCTCGGCAAATCGCTCGTAAGTCTCACCACGCAACATTGCCAGAAATTCCGCTACCTCACGCACGTATTGCGGCAGGTTCGGCTTGCCGCGATGCGGGATCGGCGCAAGGTAGGGAGAATCGGTTTCCACCAGCAAACGGTCTGCCGGGACCTTACTGGCCACATCGCGCAGCGCGTCGGCATTGCGAAAAGTGACAATACCGGACAAGGAAATGTAATAGCCCATGTCCAATGCAGCTTTCGCCATGTCCCAGTCTTCGGTGAAACAATGCAGGACGCCCGCTTGCGGCAGCGCGGCTTCTCGCAGCAGGTTCAAGGTGTCGGCGCGTGCACCCCGGGTATGGATGATGACCGGCTTGCCGGTTTGCTGCGCCGCCTGCAGGTGCAGGCGGAACGACGCTTGCTGCAGTTCTGCCGCTTCCGGCTCGTAGTGATAGTCCAGACCGGTTTCCCCGATCGCGACCACACGTGGATGATTGAGCTCGCGCAACAGCCAATCGAGCGCTGGCGCGGCATCCGGCTGTACATCCAGCGGGTGCACGCCTACCGAACAATCGACATCGTCATAGCGCTCAGCGAGCGCTTTGACGTCGGCGGCGTTGTCGACGCTGACACCGATACACAAAAAGTGTCCGACTCCGCGCTCGCGGGCCGCATCGAGTGCTGCATCCAGGGAGCCGTTGTGAGCGGCGAGGTCAAGGCGATCAAGGTGACAATGGGAATCTACGAGCATAAAAAAGGCTGCAACTTACATCGTATGGGTGGGACGGTCGGATTTAAGCGCTCCGGCCAGATGGGTTTCGATTCGATTTCGCGCCGTGTTGTCGCCGTCGTTGAACTGAACGCCAACACCGGCAGCCCGGTTGCCCTGGGCACCTTTGGGTGTGATCCAGGTCACCTTGCCGGCGACTGGAATTTTCTCGGCCTCATCCATCAGGTTCAGCAACATGAATACCTCATCGCCCAACTTGTAGTTTTTGTTGGTCGGGATAAACAGTCCGCCATTCTTGATGAAGGGCATGTAGGCGGCGTACAGCACCGACTTGTCCTTGATGGTCAGGGACAGGATGCCGTTTCGCGGTCCAGAGTTGATGGGTTCATTCATGCTGACCTCCACTGCTGATGTTCAGAGTCTAGGCACACTCGATCACTTCTGGGTAGGCAAAGACGCCCATTGCACCAACAGCGCCTCGAGGAGCAACACCCGGTTGAGGTTAGCTTTGCTCATGACCTTCTGGCGCTGGGCAAGGATCCAGTCCTGAATATTCAGCACTTTATCCTGAGCGGACTTTTGCGCGAGGTACTGAATCACCTTACGCATGTCCACCAGCCCTAACCCTTCTTCATCCTGGGTCAACTGGTAGCGCAATATGAGGCTCGACCAGTCGCAGAACCAGTCGAACAACAGCAGCAAAGGAATCGCATTCCAGCCTTCCGCCAGTTGGGTCGGCGATTGCTGTTGCTTGAGGAGCTTCTTCACGCCATCGACCACCAGCGCCCGCTGCTCACGCACGCCTTGCGCCTGCAAGTTGACCGCCGCCAGTGGCGAACCCGCCGCCAGGGTCAGCAGTTCGACGCGCTCTTCTTCGGAACAATCCGGTAATGTCTTTGCCAGCCATGCAAGGCTCATGGCCTCACTGGGCAATGGGCACGCCTGCTGTACGCAGCGACTCTTGATGGTGGGCAACAGCCGACTGGTCTGGTGGCTGACGAGCAGCAACACGGTATCGCCCGAAGGCTCTTCGAGGCTTTTGAGCAAGGCGTTGGCGGCGTTGATGTTCATCGCCTCTACCGGCTCGATCAACACCACTTTGCGCCCGCCCATTTGCGCGGTCTGCACCACGAAGCTGACGAGATCACGAACCTGATCGACCTTGATCGCCTTATCGGCTTCTTCCGGTTCCAGGATGTAGTTGTCGGGATGACTGCCGGCCTTCAGCAACAGGCAGGATTTGCATTCGCCGCAAGCGTCCTGAGCACTGGGACGCTGGCACAGCAAACTGGCCATCAAACGTTCCGCCAGGGCGCGCTTGCCGATTCCCGCCGGACCATGCAGCAAGTAGGCGTGCGCATGTTGCTTGCGACCGGCCAATTGCTGCCAGAGTGCGTCCTGCCACGGATAGGCTTCAGCCACGGGTCAACTCCAGCAAGCGCGGCAGCAAGGCGTCCAGAGACTGCTGAACCTGCGCCAGCGGCTGGGCAGCATCGACGAGCACGTAACGCGCCGGGTCGGCTTCCGCGCGCTTGAGAAACGCACCGCGCACGGCATCGAAAAATGTGCGGCCTTCGAGCTCGAAGCGGTCGAGGCGTCCTCGAGCAGTTGCACGCGCCAGGCCGATTTCCACGGGCAGATCGAAAATCAACGTGATGTCCGGGCGCAGATCACCTTGAACGAACGTTTCCAGTGCCGCGATACGCTCAAGCGACAAGCCGCGCCCGCCGCCCTGGTAGGCATAGGTGGAATCAGTAAAGCGGTCACACAACACCACCGCGCCACGTGCCAACGCTGGACGTATCACCTCAGCCAGATGCTGGGCTCGCGCGGCGAACACCAGCAGCAACTCTGTATCCGGGTGCATGACTTCGTCGACCGGCGCCAGCAACACGTCGCGGATTCGTTCAGCCAGCGGTGTACCGCCCGGCTCGCGGGTCAGTAAGACCTCAATGCCGGCGGCGCGCAAGCGCTCGGCCAGGTATTCACGATTCGTGCTTTTACCAGCGCCTTCGGGGCCTTCCAGGGTGATAAACAAGCCAGTCACAGGCAGTCCTTAATCAGTGTCATTGCGGGCTTTGCGGCGCAGTTGCATCCGGCTCGGAAGCGGGAGCAGGTACCGGTTCATTGGGTTCTACCTGCTGTGGCGCTTCTGGCGGCAATGCCTCGGGATCGGGATTGGGTGAAGCGGCGGGGATCGGAGCTTCACCCGCTGGCGTTTCAGCACTCTGCGTTTCTGGCCCTGAAGCTGGCGCCGGACTTGAACGGTAATCTGCGCGGCGCTTGATCTGGAACTCACGCACCGCGGTGTTGTGCGCATCCAGATCGTCAGAGAACACATGGCTGCCATCGCCACGCGCAACGAAATACAGACTGTTGCCGGCCACCGGATTCAACGCCGCATGGATCGCTTCGCGTCCGACCATTGCAATCGGAGTCGGCGGCAGACCCGAGATCACGTACGTATTGTAAGGCGTCGCTTCCTTGAGATGGGCGCGGGTCAACTTGCCACTGTAGCGGTCGCCAAGCCCGTAGATCACCGTCGGGTCCGTCTGCAACAGCATGCCCATGGCCATGCGCCGGACAAATACGCCGGCGATCTGCCCGCGCTCTTGTGGCACACCGGTTTCCTTTTCCACCAGGGAGGCCATGATCAGCGCCTGATAAGGTTCGGTGTAAGGCACGTCAGCGGCGCGCTGCTCCCACTCCTTGGCGAGCACTTCGTCCAGGCGTTCATAGGCCGTCTTCAGCAGCTCGGCGTCGGACATTCCTCGAACGAAACGATAGGTATCAGGGAAAAAGCGCCCCTCCGGAAAGATCCCGGCGTGGCCGAGTTTTTCCATCACCTGGGCGTCGCTCAAACCATCGAGGGTCTGCTCGAGTTTTTCATCCTTGGCCAATGCCGCGCGAACCTGATGGAAGTTCCAGCCTTCAACCAGCGTCACGCTGTACTGAACAACTTCGCCGCGCTTCCACAGGTCGATCAACCCTTCTACGGTCATGCCGGGCAACATGCGGTATTCGCCACTGTGCAGGGGTTGTCGAGCGAGATTGAAGCGCCAATAGACACGAAGCCAGAACGCGTCTTTGATAACGCCATCGGCTTCGAGTCGGTAGAGGGTACGGGTAGGTGTCGTGCCTTTTGGCACTTCCAGCATTTCTTCCTGGGTGATGTTCAGCGGCTGTTCCAGCGCCGAATGGATTTTCCAGGCAGAAGCGCCCAACAGCAGCCCTGCCAGAACCAATCCGGTTTCCAGCAGTAGCAAGAATTTACGTCTCACGAATCAAGCATCCAGTAGCGCGCGGGCAATGGTTTGGAGTTTACGGGTGAGCGGCCCAACCGGCCAGCTCAGTGCAGCGTAGGCACACACCGGCCAAATGCCATAAACGCTGTTGCAAACAAAGACTTCGTCAGCCCATTGCAGCTGTTCGAGGGTGATATCGGTGACTTGCGTAGGCATCCCCAATGACTCGGCTTGAAACAATAATTCGGCACGCATCACGCCGGCGACACCACAACGCTTGAGATCGGCGGTAATCAGTACACCATTACGCACCAGGAACAGGTTGCTGAACACACCCTCGATGACACGTCCGGCATGATCGAGCATCAGGCCTTCGGCATGCCCGGTGTCTTGCCATTCGGATCGCGCAATCACCTGCTCAAGGCGATTCAGGTGCTTGAGACCGGCGAGCAAAGGTTGTCTGGAGAGGCGAGTCACACAAGGGAATAGACGAATGCCCTGCTCGGCATTGTCGACCGGATAAGCTGGCGCAGCGCTGCCTTGCAGAATGCGTCGGCCTTGGGCCAAGGGATCAGCGGCGTAACCGCGCAAACCGTCGCCCCGGGTGAGGATAAACTTGAGCACGCCCTCGCCCAGCATCGCGGCAAAGGCCACCAGCTCCTCGCGAACCAGATCATGGTCGGTAGCGATGCGCAGACGCGAACAACCGTCCATCAGGCGCGACAGATGCCGATCCAGTAACAGAGGTTGTCCGCGTCGCACGGCAATGGTCTCAAACAGACCATCGCCGTAAGCCAGGCCGCGATCCTTCAGCGACAGAGCGTCAGCCGGCTGACCGTCGACCCAGCTGTCCATCATTCAGCGAACCGGCGGAACACCAGCGAGCCGTTGGTACCGCCAAACCCGAAGGAGTTGGACAGGACAACATCGATATCCATATTGCGCGCCGTGTGCGGCACAAAATCGAGGTCGCAACCTTCGTCCGGCTCATCGAGGTTGATGGTCGGCGGCGCTACCTGGCTGTTGATTGCCAGGACGCTGAAGATCGCCTCGACCGCACCCGCGGCGCCCAACAGGTGACCTGTCATGGACTTGGTCGAACTGACGGCCAGCTTGTAGGCGTGATCGCCGAACACCGACTTGATGGCACAAGCTTCCGCCAGGTCACCGGCGGAGGTCGAGGTACCATGGGCGTTGATGTACTGAACCTGATCGCCATTGATCTTGGCATCGCGCAGCGCATTGGTGATGCAACGGGCAGCACCCGCGCCGTCAGCCGGTGGCGACGTCATGTGGTAGGCATCGCCACTGGTGCCGAAACCGATCAGCTCGGCGTAGATCGTCGCACCACGGGCCTTGGCGTGTTCCAGTTCTTCCAGAACCAGAGCACCGGCACCGTCAGACAGCACGAAGCCGTCACGGCCCTTGTCCCACGGACGGCTGGCACGGGTCGGCTCGTCGTTGCGAGTCGACAGCGCACGAGAGGCACCGAAACCGCCCATGCCCAGACCGCACGCGGCCATCTCGGCGCCGCCGGCAATCATCACATCAGCTTCGTCGTACATGATGTTGCGCGCCGCCATGCCAATACAGTGAGTACCGGTGGTACAGGCCGTGGCAATGGCGTAGTTAGGCCCCTGTGCTCCAAGGTGGATGGACAGGAAGCCGGAAATCATATTGATGATCGAGCCAGGCACGAAAAACGGAGAAATCCGTCGTGGGCCGGAATCATGCAGTGTGCGGCTGGTTTCTTCGATATTGGTCAGGCCGCCAATACCCGAACCCATGGCTACGCCGATGCGTTCACGATTGGCATCAGTCACTTCCAGGCCGGCGTTGCGTACCGCCTGAAACCCTGCAGCCAGGCCGTATTGAATGAACAGGTCGAGCTTGCGCGCTTCCTTGACCGAAAGGTATTCCTCGACATTGAAGCCCTTTACCGAGCCGCCAAAACGGGTGGAATAGGCAGAAAGGTCGGTGTGTTCGATCAGACCAATGCCACTGCGGCCAGCCAGAATGCCCTGCCAACTGCTCGGCACATCCGTGCCCAGTGGCGACAACATACCCATACCGGTGACTACGACGCGTCTACGCGACACAGCACTCTCCTTTTTCAAATGACGACTTTGCATGAGGCCTAAAGAAAAAACCGCACGCCATGATGGCAGTGCGGTTTTTCCATGACAGCAAGCAACGATTACAAACTATTACGCCTGGTGGCTAGTAACGTAGTCGATTGCAGCTTGTACGGTAGTGATCTTCTCAGCTTCTTCGTCAGGGATTTCGGTCTCGAATTCCTCTTCCAGAGCCATCACCAGCTCAACGGTGTCAAGGGAGTCGGCACCCAGGTCTTCAACGAAGGAAGCAGTGTTGACCACTTCTTCTTCTTTAACGCCCAGTTGCTCAGCAACGATTTTCTTGACGCGCTCTTCGATGGTGCTCATACCTTGTTTTCACTCCTAATGGACAAATTCAGGCAGCTGGCCAGTGGGTAAGTGTATAGAAAGACTTTTCAGTTTTTCAACTGAAAGCTTCACTCCTCAAACCCGGTAGCCCTCTGCCTATAAATAGATTGCAGCTTTATAACGGATTTTAGACAGCTCGTATGACATTTTTTTGAAGCAACCCGTCACATTTAACTCATGTACATCCCGCCGTTCACCGGGATTGTAGCCCCAGTAACGTAAGCCGCACCGTCGGATGCAAGAAAAGCGACCACAGACGCGATCTCTTGTGCTTGTCCCAGACGGCCCAGCGGAATTTGTGTTACCAGGCTTTCACGCTGTGCCTCGGGCAGCTCGCGCGTCATATCGGTGTCGATGAACCCAGGGGCCACCGAGTTTACCGTAATCGAACGCGAACCGACCTCACGGGCCAGTGCACGGCTGAAACCTTCCAGACCGGCCTTGGCTGCGGCGTAGTTTACTTGGCCTGCGTTGCCCATGGCACCCACAACCGAGCCAATACTGATAATTCGTCCCCAACGGGCCTTGGTCATACCGCGCAAAACACCCTTGGACAGGCGGAACAGACTGTTCAGGTTGGTATCGACGACGTCATGCCATTCGTCATCTTTCATGCGCATCATCAAATTATCGCGGGTGATACCGGCATTATTGACCAGGATCGCCGGCGCACCGAATTGCGCCTGAATGCTTGCCAACACTGCCGCGACAGATTCGTCGCTCGTGACATTGAGCTCCAGACCAGTGCCTTGAACACCGTTTTCTTTCAGGGTAGCGGCAATGCGTTCAGCACCCGACGCGGAGGTCGCGGTGCCAACAACAATGGCGCCCTGACGACCCAGTTCCAGGGCGATAGCCTGGCCGATACCGCGGCTTGCGCCGGTGACCAATGCAACTTTACCTTGCAGGCTCATGCAAGTTTCTCCTGATTCAGGCCAGCGCTGCACGGGCGGCAGCGAAAGCATCTGGGGTATTGAGGTTGGATGTCGACACGCCTTCTGCGCAACGCTTGTTCAGACCGGCCAGCACTTTGCCAGGCCCGCATTCGACCAGCTGGGTTGCGCCTTGGGCGGCGAGTGCCTGGACCGATTCGACCCAGCGCACAGGCTTGTAGAGTTGTTCCAGCAGATCGCGTTTCAGTGTTTCCAGATCGGCCGGCACGCTGGCGCTGACGTTCTGAACCACAGGAATCTGGGGCGCTTGCCAGTCGATCGCTGCGATTGACTCGGCGAAACGTTCGGCTGCCGGACGCATCAACTCGCAATGGGACGGCACACTGACCGGCAATGGCATGGCGCGCTTGGCACCACGCGCCTTGCATCCTTCAATGGCACGCTCAACCGCCGCCTTGGCGCCCGCGATGACCACTTGGCCAGGGGAGTTGAAGTTGACCGCGCTGACTACGTCGCCTTGCGCCGCTTCGGCACAGGCCGCCAGTACATCGGCATCTTCCAGACCAAGGATCGCAGCCATGCCGCCCTGCCCGGCCGGAACGGCTTCCTGCATCAGCTTGCCACGGGTTTCGACCAGTTTGACCGCATCACCGAGGCTCAGGCTGCCGGCCGCCACCAAGGCGCTGTATTCGCCAAGGCTGTGACCGGCCACATAAGACGGACGCGCGCCGCCTTCTGCCAGCCAGAGACGCCACAAGGCGATCGAGGCGGTCAGGATGGCCGGCTGGGTTTTATCGGTTTGATTGAGTTGCTCTTCCGGCCCTTGCTGGGTCAGCACCCAGAGGTCGTAACCCAGAGCATCGGAAGCTTCTTTGAATGTTTCAAGGACAACTGGATGTTGTGCGCCCAACTCGGCCAGCATGCCGAGGGACTGCGAACCCTGTCCTGGAAAGACGAATGCGAGGGAAGCAGACATGTAACAAGCCCCTAATGATCTTGTCGTCGAAGAATTGACGTCCCGCCTGGGGGACGCAAGAAACTGACAGTTGGATGGCCAATTGAACTGAGCGGTCACATTTAAGCATTGTCCGACGAAAACGCCTAAAGCAACAAATCCTCCAGACGACCGTGTATGCGTTCAGGGAGATTTTCCTGGATTTCAATCAGCGCTCGGGAAATGGCACTTTGAAAACCTTGAACCCCCGCCGACCCATGGCTTTTCACCACGATTCCCTGCAGTCCCAGAAAACTGGCACCGTTATGTCGCGCCGGAGCCAGGTCAGCCTGCAGGCGCCTCATCAGGGGCAACGCCAGTGCGCCGACCATTCGTGACGCGATATTTTTCTTGAACAGGGCTTCGATGCGCCCCGAAATCATGGTCGCGAGGCCTTCGCTCGACTTGAGCAGGATATTGCCGACAAATCCGTCACACACAACCACATCCGCTTCGCCGCGGTACAAGCCGTCACCCTCGATAAAGCCGATGTAGTTGATGCCACGGGCAGCCTGCAGCAAGGTCGCTGCCAGCTTGACCTGCTGATTGCCCTTGATGTCCTCGGTGCCGATGTTCAACAGCGCAACACGTGGACGAACAATACCGAGGGCTTGCGCCGCAACCGACCCCATCACAGCGAACTGCAACAGATGCTCGGCGCTGCAATCGACGTTAGCCCCCAGATCGAGCAACTGGCAATAACCTTTCTGCGTCGGAATTGCCGCCACCATCGCCGGTCGATCGATACCCGGCAACGTTTTCAGCACAAAGCGCGACAACGCCATCAGCGCACCGGTATTACCCGCACTGACGCAAGCCTGCACCTTGCCATCCCGCAACAGTTCCAGCGCCACGCGCATCGACGAGTCCGGCTTGCCGCGCAATGCCTGGGCGGGCTTCTCGTCCATGGTGATGACTTCGGAGGCCGGTGTAATTGACAGGCGCGCGCGGTCCACAGCCGAATGACCGGAGAGCAACTCTTCTAAGAGGGAGGGTTGACCGACGAGGGTCAGGTGCAGCGAGGGTGTAGCAGACAGGCAAGCAAGGCTGGCCTGAACAATGCTGCGGGGACCGAAGTCCCCGCCCATTGCGTCAATCGCGATGACTTGAGCAGACAAGTGATTACTCGTCAGCGCCCTTGTCGATCACTTTACGGCCACGGTATACGCCTTCTGGCGATACGTGGTGACGCAGGTGAATTTCACCGGTGGTTTTTTCTACAGACAGAGTGCTTGCCGTCAGGGCATCGTGCGAACGACGCATGTCACGGGCAGAGCGGGATTTTTTGTTCTGCTGAACAGCCATAATTGATTAACTCCTAAACGTTTGGGTCACGCTTTAACTGCGCCAATACACTGAACGGGTTGGACCGCGTTACCTCGTCCTCGCTCGGTTCGGGCTCATCGAGACCCGCCGGCTGCTGGCATTCTTCCGGATGATGAGCAGGCACAATGGGCAAGGCGAGCAAAAGCTCCTCCTCGATCAGTGACTGCAGATCCAATGGATCTTCGCCCAGTTCCAGCACGTCATAACCTTTCGGCAACGACTGGGTATTCGCACCCTCCTTCACCACAGCATAACTGCATTCGCTATGGATCGGCAGGGTGACCAGCTCAAGACAACGCTGGCAAACCATTTTGACCTCGGTGTCGATAAAGCTGTGAATTACCACAGATTTACGTTCATCTCGTTCAAAAACGAATTTAGCCTGCACCGTACCGACAGTATCGGAAAGCGGGTCGCAGAGTCTCTCCAAATCGGCCAGCAGCAGTTCACCTTGAAGGGTGGTGCCACGGTCAGCCAATTTGCGCGGGTCAACGTGAGGTGGAATCGGGTCATTCAACATAGGCGCAGCATTATAGGGATGCACCCAGCCATGTCAAAGGAAATTCAGCCCTGTCCGTCACTTGGAAGCCTCGCTAGAATTCGCGCCTGACTTTTGGAGTTGCGCATGCTGCCTTTATTACTCGCTTCCAGCTCGGTTTACCGCCGGGAATTGCTGACCCGCTTACAGCTGCCCTTCACCTGCAGCTCGCCGGATATCGACGAAAGCCATCGTCCGGGTGAGTCCGCCATAGCGCTGGTGAAGCGACTCGCCACGGAGAAAGCCCAGGCACTTGCGCAGAGCCATCCCGCTCATCTGATTATCGGCTCCGACCAGGTAGCCGTCCTCGGCGAACACATTATCGGCAAGCCCCATACCTTTGATAAGGCCCGGGAACAACTGCTGGCCTGCAGCGGTAAAAGCGTGACCTTCCTGACGGGCGTGGCCCTGCTCAACAGTCAAACCGGGGTTTGCCAGGTCGACTGCGTGCCTTTCACCGTCCACATGCGCACACTCGACAGCGAACGCGTCGAGCGTTATCTGCACGCCGAGCAGCCCTACGACTGCGCTGGCAGCTTCAAAGCGGAAGGACTAGGGGTGAGCCTGTTCAGAAGCACTGAAGGCCCGGACGCCACCAGCCTGATCGGCCTGCCACTGATTCGCCTGATCGACATGCTGCTCGCTGAAAGTGTGCAGATTCCCTGACTTAAAAAAACCGGCCACTTGGGCCGGTTTTTTTATGCACTCAAACAATCAGCGCAGCGACGGACCCTGAAAACCCATCCACATTGCCAATTGCTCAGCCACGCTGGCACCGAGCTTTTTCGAGAAGCGATCGAACGGTGACTCCTGAACGGTAAAGTCGACCAGTTCTTTCTCACCGATCACATCACGTGCAACCGAACTGGCGCTGCCCAGACCATCAATCAAGCCGAGCGGCAAAGCCTGCTCACCAGACCAGACCAACCCGGAGAACAACTCCGGATGCTCCTTGTCTTTCAGACGATCGCCCCGCCCCTTCTTCACGCTACCAATGAATTGCTGGTGCGTCGTATCAAGCACACCCTGCCAGAATTGAGTTTCCTCAGGCTTCTGCGGCTGGAACGGATCAAGGAAAGATTTGTGCTCGCCGGACGTGTAGGTACGCCGCTCGACACCCAGCTTCTCCATGGTGCCGACAAAGCCATACCCGGCCGCCGTAACACCAATGGAGCCCACCAGACTCGCCTTGTCGGCATAAATCTGATCCGCAGCACTGGCGATGTAATACGCACCAGAAGCGCCAAGATCGGATATCACCGCGTAAACCTTGGTGTCCGGATGCAGCGCGCGCAAACGACCGATCTCGTCATAGACGTAACCCGACTGCACCGGACTGCCACCCGGGCTGTTGATTCGCAGGATCACACCCTTGACCTTTTCATCCTCGAAGGCTGCACGCAGACTGCCCACGATGTTGTCGGCGCTGGCGGGCTCCTTGTCGGCGATCACACCGGTCACGTCGATCAGCGCCGTGTAGTGGGAGCCGCGAGTCGCGCTTTTTTCCATGTCCATCAGCGGCGTAAACAGAATCAACGCGCCAAACAGATACACGAAGGTCAGCAGCTTGAAGAAAATCCCCCAGCGACGGGACCGACGCTGCTCCTGGACACTTGCCAGCAGGGTCTTTTCCAGCAGCTTCCAGCTTTTTTCGTCACCGCTCTCTGCGCTCGACTTTTCGGGCGCTTTCCATTCGTCGGTCATGACCACTACCCCAGCAAAAAACTATTAAACCTGCTGATTCAGCCAGGCATGCAATTGTGAAAAACGGTCAATCGCCAGTCTCGGCTCAAACGCGTTCAGCGCTTCGATCGATTGAGCGCCATAGCTGACCGCTACCGAATCCATGCCGGCGTTACGCGCCATTTGCAGATCAAAGGACGAATCGCCGACCATCAGCGCCTGCTCTGGACCAACCTCGCAATGCGCGAGAATCTGTTCGAGCATCAGCGGATGGGGCTTGCTGGCGGTTTCGTCGGCCGCGCGGGTGATATCGAAATAATCCTCCCAACCGTGAGCCTTCAGCACCCGATCCAGCCCGCGACGGGCTTTTCCGGTGGCGACCGCGAGGCGATAGCCCTGGGCGCGAAACGCCTCCATCGACTCGACCACACCCTCGAACAACGGCGAAGGCACGGCCTCCGCCGCAATATAGTGATCCGCATAATGCTCGCGGAACGCAATCAGCTCGGCGTCAGTAATGTCGGGGTACAGGGTGCGAATCGCTTCAGGCAACCCGAGGCCGATGATGCCCTTGACGGCAAAATCATCGCGCAACTCGAACCGGGACCGCTCGGACGCCACATGCATCGCTTCGACAATCCGACCAATGGAGTCAGCGAGAGTGCCATCCCAATCAAATATCAGCAGCTTGTAATCAGAGGGGTGCACTCAGGCGCTCCACGGTCTTGGCCCACATTTCATCCACCGGCGCCTGCAGCTTCAGCTCACCGCCATCTGGAAGCGGTACTGTCAGCATGTAGGCGTGCAGGAATAGACGCTTACCGCCCAGATCACGAATTTCCTTGCTGAAATCGTCATCACCGTACTTGGTGTCGCCGGCGATGCAATGCCCGGCGTGCAAGGTGTGGACGCGGATCTGGTGGGTGCGGCCGGTGATTGGCTTGGCTTCGATCATGGTGGCAAAGTCGCCGAAACGACGCAGGACCTTGAACACGGTCACTGACTCCTTGCCCTCCTCCTCGTCGACCTCGACCATGCGCTCGCCGGAACGCAGATTGCTCTTGCCCAGCGACGCCCGGACCTGCTTGATCGAGGCCGCCCAGTTACCGCGGACCAGCGCCATATAGCGCTTATCGACGCCATCACCGCGCAACGCCGTGTGCAAGTGACGCAGCATGCTGCGCTTCTTGGCGATCATCAGCAGACCGGACGTGTCACGATCGAGCCGGTGAACCAGCTCAAGCTCTTTGCAATCGGGACGCAACTGACGAAAGGCTTCGATCACGCCGTAATTCAGGCCGCTGCCACCGTGAACGGCAATGCCGGCGGGCTTATTGATCACGATCAGCGCCTTGTCCTCGAACACGATCGAGGCTTCGAGACGCTGGAGCAGGCCTTGTGCCAGCGGCACCGGCTCATCGCGCTCAGGCACGCGAACGGGCGGAACGCGCACGATGTCACCCGCCTGCAGCTTGTATTCGGGCTTGATCCGACCTTTGTTCACCCGCACTTCGCCCTTGCGCAAAATGCGATAAATCAAGGTCTTGGGCACGCCTTTGAGCCGAGCGAGAAGGAAGTTATCAATACGTTGGCCGGCATATTCCGGCGAGACCTCCAGCAGTTGTACGGCTGGGGTCGAAGGGGCAGTAGTCGTCATGTCGCGGATGATAACAATTTTTATGGAATTGAAGCACTTAATCATTACTGCTATAGTCGCGAACGCCGCCAAAAGCGGCCTGGACAGTGGACCAACGGTCAAAAACCGGCCCTGACCAACGCAATTCACCAGGACGCGAGGCCGTCCTACGGAGCTTTCGCTACGTAACGGTGGAGTTTGCAGGTGTAACGAGCGCAGGTGACATGAGGCCTGAATCAAGCCGCAAAGCCGAGTTTTCACTCCCCCTTGCGAGCCAATATTCATGGCCAGTTCACAAAGTGCAGTCAGCTGCGAATGACCCCGAGCGAACGCTTCGGAAACACCGCCTAAATTAGCCATGATGCGTGACCTCCCCTTTTGGAGCTCACGGTAAATGCCAACCCGCTGCGGATTCTGCGCGCGGCAGCACCCGAATTATCAGGGATACGTGTAGGGTGGAGATGCACAACCGCTGGACTGTGTAGCAATAGGCTTTATCAAGACGCTTCATCTCGTCCACAGCCACTGGTTGATTCCTCCTCCTGACTGAGTGCTTAAGTAGCCACAGCAAGCAGGACGCGTACGTCGCGACATCGGCCCAATTGGCCGGGTTCGCTAGACACTGGAGTGTCCAACCACTCCTGACGCACCTGACACCGACCGTGAGAAGTCGTGTGTGCCGAACGCCGTTTCCGGCAGCCCGGAAACCGACGGTACTACATGAAAAGAATGCTGATTAACGCAACTCAACCCGAAGAGTTGCGTGTTGCACTGGTAGATGGCCAACGCCTCTACGACCTGGACATCGAATCCGGTGCACGCGAGCAGAAGAAGGCCAACATCTATAAAGGCCGGATTACTCGCATCGAACCAAGCCTTGAGGCTGCCTTTGTCGATTTCGGCTCCGAGCGCCACGGCTTCCTGCCCCTTAAAGAAATCTCCCGCGAATACTTCAAGAAAGCCCCGGAAGGTCGCGTCAACATCAAGGACGTCCTGAGCGAAGGCCAGGAAGTCATCGTTCAGGTCGAAAAAGAAGAACGCGGCAACAAGGGCGCTGCCCTGACCACGTTCATCAGCCTGGCCGGTCGTTACCTGGTGCTGATGCCGAACAACCCGCGTGCCGGTGGTATCTCCCGCCGCATCGAAGGTGAAGAGCGCAACGAACTGCGTGAAGCCCTGAACGGCCTGGTTGCCCCGGCTGACATGGGACTGATCGTTCGCACTGCCGGCCTGGGCCGCAGCAGCGAAGAAATGCAGTGGGACCTCGATTACCTGCTGCAACTCTGGACCGCCATCAAAGAAGCCTCGCTGGATCGCTCCGCGCCTTTCCTGATCTATCAGGAAAGCAACGTGATCATCCGCGCCATCCGCGATTACCTGCGCCAGGACATCGGCGAAGTGCTGATCGACAGCGTTGAAGCCCAGGACGAAGCCCTGACCTTTATCCGCCAGGTGATGCCGCAGTACGCCAGCAAGATCAAGCTGTACGAAGACAGCGTTCCACTGTTCAACCGTTTCCAGATCGAAAGCCAGATCGAGACCGCTTTCCAGCGCGTTGTTGAACTGCCTTCCGGCGGCTCCATCGTTATCGATCCGACCGAAGCCCTGGTGTCCATCGACATCAACTCGGCGCGCGCCACCAAAGGCAGCGACATCGAAGAAACCGCCCTGCAGACCAACCTTGAAGCCGCCGAAGAAATCGCCCGTCAGTTGCGCCTGCGCGACATCGGCGGCCTGATCGTCATCGACTTCATCGACATGACCCCTGCCAAGAACCAGCGCGCCGTGGAAGAGAAAGTCCGCGAATGCCTGGAAGCCGACCGCGCTCGCGTGCAAGTCGGTCGCATCTCGCGCTTCGGCCTGCTGGAAATGTCCCGTCAGCGCCTGCGTCCGTCCCTGGGCGAAAGCAGCGGCATCGTCTGCCCGCGTTGCAACGGCACCGGCATCATCCGTGACGTTGAATCGCTGTCCCTGGCGATCCTGCGCCTGATCGAAGAAGAAGCCCTGAAAGACCGTACCGCCGAAGTTCGTGCACAAGTGCCGATCCCGGTGGCTGCTTTCCTGCTTAACGAAAAACGCAACTCGATCACCAAGATCGAACTGCGCACCCGCGCCCGCATCGTCATCCTGCCGAACGATCACCTCGAAACGCCGCACTTCGAAGTTCAGCGTTTGCGCGATGACAGCCCGGAAGCCGCAGTAGGCCAGTCCAGCTATGAAATCGCTGCTGCCGCTGCCGAAGTCGAAGAAGTCCAGCCAGCCGCTGCGACCCGCACCCTGGTTCGCCAGGAAGCCGCGGTCAAGACTGCGCCGGCCCGCGCCAACGCTCC